>CAXTVM010000003.1:133941-161404 GCA_964247725.1 uncultured Acetobacteraceae bacterium
CCAGCCAGCCAGCCAGCCAGCCAGCCAGCCAGCGAGCGGCGTGCGGGAGTGAACGATGGCATCGTTGAGCGGTCGGGTGGCGCTGGTGACCGGGTCGACCAGCGGGATCGGGCTCGGCATCGCGCAGGCACTGGCGGCGGAGGGAGCCGACATCGTCCTGCACGGCCTGGGCAGCCCCGACGCGATCGCGGCAGCACGGCGCCAGGTCGAGGCGCTGGGCGTGCGTGTCACGCTGTCCGACACAGACGTGGCCGATCCGGCCGCGATCCGGCGCATGGCCGACCAGGCGGCGGCCGCGTTCGGCCGCGTCGACATCCTGGTCAACAACGCCGGCATCCAGCACACCGCCCCCATCGCCGAGTTCCCCGACGACCGCTGGGATGCGGTGATCGCCATCAACCTGTCGGCCGCCTTCCACACGATCAAGGCGCTCTCCCCCGCCATGCGGGAGGCCGGATGGGGCCGGATCATCAACATCGCTTCGGCGCACGGGCTGGTCGCCAGCGCCAGCAAGGCGGCCTACGTCGCCGCCAAGCACGGGCTGCTCGGCCTGACCAAGGTCGCCGCGATCGAGCTCGCCGACGCCGGCGTCACCGTGAACGCGATCTGTCCCGGCTGGGTGTTGACCCCGCTGGTGCAGGCGCAGCTCGACGAGCGCGCCCGCCGCAGCGGCCGCACCGTCCGCGAGGAGGAGGTGGCGCTGCTGCGCGAGAAGCAGCCGATGGCCGCCTTCACCACGCCGGCGCAGATCGGCGCCATGGCGGCGTACCTGTGCTCGGACGCGGCCGCCACCATCACCGGCGTGCCGCTGTCGATCGACGGCGGCTGGACCGCCCAATGAGCGCCCAGCCGAGCGGCCGTGCGAGCGTCCGGCCATGACCCCGCCCGCCACCGCGGTCCTGGCCGATGCCGCGACGCCCGGGGAGGTCGGGTTCGATTCCGGCCGGCTGCAACGGCTCGACGGCTACATGGCCGGCCTGGTCGAGAGCGGCCGCGTCGCCGGCGCCGGCTACCTGCTGGCCCGGCACGGCCGCGTGGTCGCCCACCGCACCCACGGGCGGCCCAGCCTGGACGGCGACGCGGCCCTCGATCCGGAGGCGATCTTCCGCATCTACTCCATGACCAAGCCGCTGGTCGCCGCAGCACTCATGATCCTGTTCGAGGAGGGTCGCTGGCAGCTCGACGACCCGGTGGCGCGGATCATCCCCGAGTTCCGGCGCCTGCGGGTGCTGCGCGAGGTCGGACCGGACGGCGAGCTGGTCACCGAGGACGTCGCCCGGCCGATGACGATGCGGCACCTGATGAGCCACACCGCCGGCCTCGGCTACGGCATCTTCGCCGCCCATCCGGTCGACCGCCTGTTCCGCGAGCACCGGGTGATGCTGTCCCGCACGCTGCAGCAGATGGCCGAGCGCGCCGCCGCCATCCCGCTGATGTTCCAGCCCGGCACCGGCTGGTCGTACTCCTGCGCCGTCGACCTGCAGGGCCTGGTGGTCGAGCGGCTGGCCGGCACCACGCTGGGCGAGTTCCTGCGCACCCGCGTCTTCGAGCCGCTCGGCATGGCCGACACCGGCTTCTCGCTGCCGCCGGAGAAGCTCGGGCGGCTGGTGCGGCCCTATGTCGGCGACGAGCAGGGGCGGCTGGTCGAGGCGACCGCCCTGTTCGACATGCCGATCCGCGACGCCGCCGTGCCGCCCACCTTCGAGTCCGGCGGCGGCGGCCTGCTGTCGACCGCGCGCGACTACGCCCGGTTCTGCCAGATGGTGCTGGACCGCGGCGCGCTGGGCGGCATACGCATCCTGTCGCCGGCGGCGGTCGAGCTGATGGCGACCGACGTCGTGCCGCAGGCGGTGCGCGACCATCCCCGCCCCGACCAGCTGGTCGCCTTCGGCGACACGCTGGGCTTCGGCCTCGGCCTGATGATCGAGCACGACCCGCGGCGGAACGGCTCGCTGGTGGGGCCCGGCACGCTGAGCTGGGGCGGCGCCGGCGGCACCTGGTTCTGGATCGACCCCGCCCGCGACGTGGTGTTCGTCGGCATGACCCAGCGCCTGATGGACCCGATCAGCAGCGAGTTCCGCATCCGGACCCGCACTTTGACCTATCAGGCGCTGACTGAGCCCAGGCGGTAGCGAGGAAGGCCAGGGGGCCTTGCCCCTGGACCCCACTGGGGCCGCGGGCCCCAGGCCCCATTCATTAAGGACGTTTCTCTTACGAATCGGGGTCTGGGGCCCGAGGCCCCAGTGGGGTCCAGGGGCGAAGCCCTTGGCCTTCCTTCCTCACCCCCCGCTCGACCCCCCGCAGCCAGCGCAGCAGCGGCCGCCACAGCAGCTCGGGCGCGCGCGGCCCGGCGACGATCCCGACATGACCGCCGGGCAGCTCCAGCAGCCGGGCGTGCCGCATCGCCGTCCGCAGCGCCAGCGCGCTGTCGGGCGGCACGATGCGGTCGTGGCGCGGGACGGCCAGCAGCGTCGGCAGCCGCAGCGTCGCCGGGTCGACGACGGTCCCGGCCACCCGCCAGCGTCCCAGCGCCGGCTGGTTCTCGCCGTACCAGCCGCCGAGGCATTCCCGCGCCACCGGGGCGGCCAGCGGCACGCCGTCGCTGAGCCAGTCCTCGATCGCGACGAACAGGCGGGTGGCCTCGCCGTCCTGGGCCAGCCGACCGAAGCGCCGGAACTTGGCGGCGATCGCCGCCGGGTCGAGGCTCGCGAAGGCGAGCTGGATCGCGTCCACCGGCAAGCTGCCGCTGGGCGCCATCAGCGAGTCCAGCCGCCGCAGCCGCGCCGCCACCGCCGGCTCGCCGCCGCCGGCCTGGAAGTCCCACGGCGTCGCGATCAGGCACAGCCCGGCCACCAGCCCGGGCTGACGCTGCGCCGCGGCCAGCGCCAGCAGGCCGCCCATGCAGTAGCCGGCCAGCACGATCCGGCCGCGCCGGTCCGAGGCCGCCGCCGCCGCCATCGCCGGCTCCAGGCGCCGCGCGATGTAGTCGGCCAGGCCGAAGCCGCACTCCTCGCCCTCCGGCCAGCCCCATTCCAGCAGCAGCGGCCGCACCCGCCGGGCGGCCAGCCAGCGCAGCATCGAGCGCCCCCGGGTGAGGTCGAGGATGCTGCCGCGGTTGATCAGGCTGGGCACGAACAGCACCGAGAGGGTGTCCTCCTCCTCCGGGTCCGGCCGGCCATAGTCGTAGAGGCGGGCGGCGCCGTCCTGCCACAGCAGCGGCGGCTCGGGCAGGTCGCGCTGGTAGGGGTGGCGGCGATAGGCGGCGATGCCGGCGACCAGCGCCGGGTCAAGCCGCGCCAGCGGGTGGGCGGGGGCGTCGGCGCCGGGCCTCGAGCCGCTCGATCCGGTGCCGGAGCCCGGCGAGCTCGCCGCGCAGGAGGGCGAGCTCGGCGACCAGGGCGCGGGAAGGTTCAGCGCCAGGTGCATCAGCAGCGGCCGCGGCCCGCGGCGCAGCATCGGCGCCGGAGCGTCCCGGCGGATCGGCGCGCGCGGCGCCAGGCTCAGCCAAGGGCTCAGCGGCGGGCGCATCGGCGACCACCCCGGGCTGCACGGCGGTCCTGATCCAGGCGCCTGCCAGCCGCTCCATGCCGTCCTGCAGCTCGCGATCGACGCCCAGCGCGGCGGCCTCGCTCTTCCAGATCGTGATCCAGTCTCGGATCAGGGCGGACGGATCGGCCGGTCCAGAACTGCTGCTCATCCGTCCTGCCCCGTCGCACCTGTCTGGCTGCTGCCCTGGCTGCCGCGCGGCCCCGACGCGGCCGGCTCCGGTTCGAGGATCGTCGCTCCGACCTCCCGGCTGCCATCGGTCGATGCTCCCCGCCGGCCGCCGTGGTGACGGCCGCCGCCGGCACCCTGTCCCGGAGCCGATGCCGCTGCAACAGGGTTGTTGCGCCGGGCCGGTTCCGGGATCAGAAGGGCGGTATGGCCCCGCGGCGATGCTGCGCGCCGGGGGCGATGGGCGGCCAGGAGGGACGTCATGCCGGAACAGGACCGAGACGGCGCCGCCGCGACACTGCCGGATGCGGCGGCGGAGGCCTGGACCGGCCTGTTCGCGGCACGGCCGGGCGACTGGGCGCAGACGTGGCTGCAAGCGGGGCAACAGGCGGCCGCGCTGGCCGAGGACCGGGCCGGCGGCGGCCAGGTCGCGATCGCCCGCGCGCTGCTGCAGAACCCGATGCTGGCCTCGATCGACCGCATGTGGAACGCCAACCCGTTCGCCGGCCTGGTGCCGATCGACTGGGCCGCGGTCGCTGGAGCGCTGCGCACGGTGTGGTTGCGCTCGCTGTCCGACCCCAGCACGGCGCTGGCCGGCATGATGCGGTTCAACGCCGGCACGATGCAGCTGGCGGCCGACATCTGGCGCGACGGCCTGCAGCGCTGGTGGGGCGTCGCCGCTGCCGAGGGAGCGCCGGCCGGCGGGCGCGACAAGCGCTTCGAGGCGCCGGAATGGCGCGACCCGGCCTTCCGGATGTTGAAGGACCTCTATCTGCTGGCCTCCGAGGCGCTGCTGGACCCGTCGGTGCTCTCCGGCCTGGACGAGGCCGAGCGGCACCGCATCGGCTTCCACCTGCGCCAGTTCGTGAACGCGACCAGCCCGTCGGTGATGCTGTTCGGCAACCCGGTGGCGCTGAAGCGGGCGGTGCGGACCGGCGGCGCCAGCCTGGCCGAGGGCATGCGAAACCTGCAGCGCGACCTGCGCGCGGGCAAGCTCAGCATGGCGGACGCCACCGCGTTCGCGCCCGGGCGCAACCTGGCGCTGACCCCGGGCCGGGTCGTCCACCGCAACGCGCTGATCGAGCTGATCCAGTACGCGCCGGCCACGCCCACCGTGCACGCGGTGCCGCTGCTGGTGCTGCCGCCCTGGATCAACCGGTTCTACATCCTGGACATGCGCCCGGACACCAGCATGGTCGGGCACCTGGTGGCGGCCGGCCACACGGTGTTCCTGGTGTCGTGGAAGAACCCGGACACCTCGATGCAGGAGACCGGGATCGCCGACTACATGCGGCTGGGCCCGCTGGCCGCGCAGGAGGTGATCCGCGACATCACCGGGTGCGAGCGCCCCAACGTCATGGGCTACTGCATCGGCGGCACCCTGCTCGCGATCACGCTGGCTTGGCTCGCGGCCGACGGCGAGCGGCGGTTCGGCAGCGCCACCTTCATGGTGTCGCTGCAGGATTTCGAGCATGTCGGCGACACCAGGGTGTTCACCGACGACGCCTCCATCGACCTGATCGAGCGGCAGATGATGGAGCGCGGCTACCTCGACAGCCGCGAGATGTACAACATGTTCAACCTGCTGCGGTCGAACGACCTGATCTGGTCGAACGTGGTCAACAACTACCTGCTGGGCCAGGCGCCGCCGGCGTTCGACCTGCTGTACTGGAACAGCGACGGCACCCGCATGGCCCGGGCCGCGCACGAATGGTACCTGCGGAACACCTATCGCGAGAACAACCTGATCCACCCGGGCCGGATCCAGCTCGAGGGCCGGGCGCTGGATCTCGGCCGCATCGACCTTGACGTGTATGCGGTTGGAGCCGAGAAAGATCATATCGTGCCGTGGGATAGCGCCTGGCGCGTGGCAAGGCTGGTGGGTGGATCGGTCAGATATGTGCTCGCATCCAGTGGACACATCGCCGGCATCATCAATCCGCCCGGCGGCAAGGGGTTCTATTGGGCGAGCGACGTCGACGCCGCCACCGGAACGGCGGCGGAATGGCGCGATGCGGCGCCGCGGCGGGACGGCAGCTGGTGGACGGACTGGTTCGGCTGGCTGGCGGCGCGGTCCGGCGAGCGGGTGGCGCCGCCCGGACTCGGGAGCGCGGCGCATCCGGCGATGGACGACGCGCCCGGACTCTTTGTTCTAGAGAATTAATGTCGGGACCGGCGGCCGGCCGGGCCGTGGCACCGGCGCGACTGAGAAACGTGGGAGCAGACAATGGCTGACGAAGACTTCAACGGCGGCGTCAAGATGGATCAGTTCGTCAAGATGTTCGAGGCGTTCACGGTCCCCGGGCTCGACATGAAGGCGATGGTCGAGGGCCAGCGCAAGAACTTCGACGCCATGAAGGAGGCGGCGCAGATCATGGCGGTCGGCGCGTCCGACCTGGCCAAGAAGCAGACCGAGATCGTCCGCAGCGCGGTGCAGCAGGCGGTGTCGGCCACCGGCGAGATGCGCGTGGGCGACGTGGCGGCGGCTTCGAAGATGCAGCAGGAGTTCGTCAAGAAGGCGTTCGAGACCGGCCTCAACAATGCGCGCGAGCTGGCCGAGATCGTCGGCCGCACCAACCAGGAGGCCTACCAGACCATCGAGCAGCGCGTGCGCGAGAACGTCGAGCAGCTCCGCACGGCGGCCCAGGGCAAGGCGATGCAGGAAGCCTCCTGAAGGCTTGGCCGGCGGCATAGTCCGCCGGCTTCGACGGCTGGCGGCCGATGGTCGTGACCATTCCGGAATGAAATCGCGGGATACCAGCAACCTGGCCCACGCATTCCGGATTTGAACTTCCGGAAACGGCGAGCGTGGCGAACACGCCGGCGATGGCTGAGGGAGGAACGGGCAATGGGACGAGTGGCTCTGGTCACTGGCGGCACTCGCGGTATCGGCCAGGCAATCAGCGTGGCGTTGCAGGCGGCGGACCGGACGGTCGTGGCCAGCTATGTGGGGAACGAGGAGGCCGCCGCGGCCTTCGGTGAGGCGACCGGCATCCACATCCTGAGGTTCGACGCCGCCGACTACGACGCCTGCGCCGCAGCGGTCGGCGAGATCGAGGAGCGGTTCGGGCCGGTTGGCATCCTCGTCAACAACGCGGGCATCACCCGCGACGCCACCGTCGCCAAGATGACCCGCGACATGTGGGACGCCGTGATGGATACCAACCTCGGCTCCTGCTTCAACCTCTGCAAGCTGACCTTCGAGAACATGCGGCATGCGGGCTTCGGCCGCATCGTCAACATCGGCTCGGTGAACGGCCAGGCCGGTCAGTACGGTCAGGTGAACTACTCGGCGGCGAAGTCCGGCATCCACGGCCTGACCCGGGCGCTGGCGCTGGAAGGTGCCAAGTTCGGCATCACCGTGAACGCGATCGCGCCCGGCTACATCGACACCGACATGGTCCGCGCCGTGCCCTCCGAGGTGCTGGCCAAGATCGTGGCCCGCATCCCGGTGGGACGGCTCGGCTATGCCAGCGACATCGCCCGCGGCGTCAGCTTCCTGACCGCGGACGACGCCGAGTTCGTCACCGGGACCACGCTGTCGATCAATGGCGGCCAGCACATGTATTAGGAAGGCCAGGGCGCTGCCCCGAACCCCGGTTCGTACGAGGATAGTCCCTGCATGAAGGTACAACTCTGACGAATCGAAGTCTGGGGCCCGCGGCCCCAGTGGGGTCCAGGGGCAAAGCCCCTGGCCTTCCTCCTGATGCGATAGCCGTGTCCCTGGCCTCAATTGGATCTGGCGGCCAGCGGCTGGGGATGGGCGAGGAAGAACCGCAGCATCTCCCGCGTCGCATCCGGGCCGAGCGCGTCGGTGTAGGAGCCGCTCGGGCTGCCGCCCGACCAGGCATGGCCGCCGCCATGGATCATCCATTTCTCGACGACCGTCTCGCCGGCGGCGTCGACGCCGACCGTCCGGCTGTAGTGATGTCCATGCTCCGCGTGCACGTCCTCGGTGTGCATCGAGAGCTTGGACGAGCCGCTCGACTGCATCACGACCTGCTCGGCGTTGCGCGGGTGCACGGTGGTATCGCGATCGCCGTGGAAGACGATGGCCGGCACGATCCGGCGTTCCAGATCGGCCGCCGCGCGCTCGCTCTTGAACGCGGGCAGCAGGCCCCCGCGCATGGCCGTCATCGCCGACGACAGGTTGTATGCGGCGCCGCAGGCGAGGCCGGAATGCACGCCGATCGCAGCGAAGATGTCCGGGTAGGCGTCGCCCATGATCGCGGCGGCGGCCCCGCCGGCAGAGATGCCGGCGACGTAGATCCGCTGAGGGTCGACGGAGTAGTGGGCGGCGACGTCGAGGGTGATGCCGGCGATGATGGACGGCTCGCCGGTGTCGCGCTGCTGCTGCTTCTCCTGGAACCAGTTCCAGCATTTCTGGATGTTCGCCGAGCGCGTCTGGCCGGGATAGACGACCAGGACGGTCTGCTTCTCCGCCAGCTCGTTCATGCGCGTACCCGCCGCGAAGTCCTCGGGCGACTGCGTGCAGCCATGCAGCATGACGACCAGCGGGATCGGCTCGCCGGGTCGGTAGCCGCTCGGTACGAAGAGCCTGTAGGGCCGGCTCCCGGCCTCGTTGGCGAAGGTGCCCGACAGGAAGCGAGGCCCGTCCGGCAAGGTGACGGGTGGCACTTCCGCCTGCCGCGCCATCGGTCCGGACCTGCGCATGTCGTCGGGCGTCAGGATGCCCAGCACGCCGCGGCCGAACGCCGACGCCTTCGGGTCCAGGTCCGGCGCCGGGGCCTCGTTCCATGGCTTGGGTTCGCCGCTGACGTCCAACCCGTCGTTCCAGGCTTCCATCCGTCCCCTGATCATTCGCTGCATGGCCGACGTGGCCCGGGCCAGTGGACCGGTGCCGGCCAGCCCTCCGCCCAGGTCGAAGAGATTGATGGGCAATGTGCCGCGCCTTTCTGTCGATTTGGTGAATGCCCCGCCCGGTTTCGGGCCATACGGGCCATGGCCGCCGTCGTCGCTCACCATCTCGACGCGTCCGTCCGGCCGGCGCCGGAGCGCGTCCGGTCCGCCAGGGCCCGTCTGACCTCCGGGCTGGCCTGCAGCACGCCCAGCACGGTGACCGATGCGATCGCCGCGCGCGCCAGGTCCGGCGTGACGTCGGCGGCGATGCTGGCGAGGCCCAGCACGTTGATGTCGAGCGGCGTGCCGTTCGCCCGCGCGTGCTCGAGGTCGGCACGGCCGAAGTGCCGGTAGCCGAGGTCGAGGCTGCGGCGCGCCACCGACTTGGCCACGAACTCGGCGTGGCGATCCAGCTGGTTGCGGACCGCGGTGCGGATGAAGTCGCTGCGGTTCGAATAGAAGCCGTCGCCGACCAGCAGGTCGACATGGCCCAGGTCGACGAAGCC
This sequence comes from uncultured Acetobacteraceae bacterium, assembly GCA_964247725.1. Classification (GTDB taxonomy): domain Bacteria; phylum Pseudomonadota; class Alphaproteobacteria; order Acetobacterales; family Acetobacteraceae; genus Lichenicola. The sequence continues at coordinate 143,022 of CAXTVM010000003.1, forward strand.
GAGGTTGACCGTCAGCTTCTCGGTGTCGCCAGGCCGGACGCGCAGGTCGCGTGACGCGATGCTCTCTCCCATCTCTGACCCTCTCCACACCATCCAACTGGATGGCAGGTGGCGTGAAACCGGCGTCGTGCAAGGGGCCGGCGGCGGCGATCACTCCTTCCGGCGGTGGGCGACGGCCTGCTCGATGCGGCTCAGGAAGCCCTGGAGCTGCTCGACGCCGCCCACGTACTGGTTCAGCAGGCCGCGGAACATCTCCGCCGGGTCCATCGCGGTGAAGCCGCTCTTCACCTTGTTCTGCAGCTCGGCCATGACGGCGTCCTGCAGCGGCTGCACATCCGGCAGCCCGCAGGCGCTGCGCATCTCCTCGGGCGTGCATTCGAACGTGATGTTGACCTTCATGACCGTCCTCCTCTTCCACCAGGATGCATGCGGCGCCGCTCAGGCGGCATAGCGCGATAGCGCGAGGTCGGCGTGCTCGATGTTCGGCCGCACGCCGGAGATCAGGTCGGCGACCAGCCGGCCGGAGCCGCAGGCCATGGTCCAGCCGAGCGTGCCGTGCCCGGTGTTGAGCCACAGGTTGCGGTAGCGCCCGGCCGCGCCGACGATGGGGGTGCCGTCCGGCGTGTTCGGGCGCAGCCCGGTCCAGTAGGTCGCGCGCTCGAGGTCGCCGCCGCCGAACAGCTCGCCGAACGACAGCGCCAGGGTCTCGCGGCGCGCCGGCCGCAGCCGCAGGTCGTGGCCGGCGAGCTCGGCGGTGCCGCCGACGCGGATGCGGTCGCCGAGCCGGGTCATCGCCACCTTGTAGGTCTCGTCGTTGACGGTGGAGACCGGCGCCCGGGCGGGATCGGTGAGCGGCACGGTGAGCGAGTAGCCCTTGACCGGATAGACCGGCAGGCGGAAGCCCAGCGGCCGCAGCAGCCGCGCCGTCGCCACGCCGGTGGCGCACAGGTAGGCGTCGGCGACCAGGGTGCCGGCGTCGGTCAGCACGCCCTCGATCCGGTCCGGACCGGGCAGCAGCCGCTCGATGCCGACGCCCATGCGGAACGCGACGCCGGCCTCGGCCGCCCGCTCCGCCAGCCGCCGGGTGAACAGGTGCGCGTCGCCGGACTGGTCGCCCGGCAGGCGCAGCCCGCCCCGCAGCAGGTGCGCGGAGTGCGCCAGGCCCGGCTCGTGCCGCACCAACCCGGCGCGGTCGAGCAGCTCGTGCGCGACGCCGCTGCTGGCCAGGATGCGCATGTCCTCGGCGGCGTGGTCGACCTGCGCCTGGGTGCGGAACAGCTGGATCAGCCCGGCCTGGTTGCCGTCGTAGGCGAGCCCGGTCTCGTGGCGCAGGTCGTCCAGGCAGTCGCGGCTGTACTCGGCCAGGCGCAGCATCCGGCTCTTGTTGCGGTCGTAGGCGTCCTCGGTGCAGTTGGCGAGCAGCTGGCCCATCCAGCGGAACATCGCCATGTCGAGCCGGGGCCGGATCACCAGCGGGCTGTGCCGCCGCAGCATCCAGCCGATCGCCTTGGCGGGAAGGCCCGGCGCCGCCCAGGGCGTCGAGTAGCCGGGCGACACCTGGCCGGCGTTGGCGAAGCTGGTCTCCATCGCGACGCCGGGCTGGCGGTCGACCAGCGTGACCGCATGGCCCAGCCGGGCCAGGTACCAGGCGGAGCTGACCCCGATCACGCCGCCGCCGAGGACCAGGACCCTCACGGGACGGGCCGCCCCCGAGCGGATGTCGTTCCAGATCTCATTCCGGGACCTTCATGCCGGCCTGCACCGCGGGACGCTCACCGATCCGGGCCATCCACTCGTGCAGCGCGGGGGTGTCCGACAGCAGGTCGCCGAGCGCGTCCCGCAGCATCGTGCCGGCCGCCAGCAGCCAGGGGTAGGCGGCGACGTCGGCGATCGAGTACTCGGACCCGCCCAGGAACGCCGAGCCGGCCAGCCGCCGCTCGGCCACGCCCAGCAGCCGCCCGGCCTCGGTGGTGAAGCGGTCGATCGCCGGCGGCACCTTCTCCTTCGACATCACCGCGAAGTGGCCGAGCTGGCCCAGCATCGGGCCGAGCCCGCCGACCTGCCAGTGCAGCCACTCCAGCACCTCGAACCGGGCGGCCCCGGACGCCGGCAGCAGCCGGCCGGTCTTCTCGGCCAGGTAGGTGAGGATGGCGCCGCTCTCAAACACGCTCACCGGCCCGTCGCGGTCGACGATGGCCGGGATCTTGTTGTTGGGCGAGATCGCCAGGAAGCCGGGCTCGAACTGCGCCCGCTTGGAGATGTCGACAGGATGCACCTCGTACGGCAGGCCCAGCTCCTCCAGCATGATCGAGACCTTGCGGCCGTTCGGCGTCTTCCAGGTGTAGAGGTCGATCATCCAGGCTCTCCTCGTTCCGGCAGGTAGCGCCGGTGGTAGCGGCGGCCAAGTGCCGTCAGCAGCTCGTAGCCGATGGTGCCGGCGTCGCGGGCGGCATCCTCCAGCGGACAATGCGGGCCGATCAGATCGAGTGCCGTCCCCTCGCGCAACGCCCCGTCGGGCAGGTCGGTGGCATCCACCGCCAGGCTGTCCATCGAGATCCGGCCGACGATCGGCAGCCTGGGGCCGCCCTCGGCCAGGCTGGCGCCGCCGCGATTGCCGCCGGCGCGCAGGAACCCGTCCGCGTAGCCGACCCCCAGCGTGGCGATCCGGCTCGGCCGGCGGGCGGTGAAGGCGGCGCCGTAGCCGACGAAGGCCCCGGCCGGCACGTCGCGGAGCTGCGCCACCCGCGCCTGCAGCCGCACCACCGGCCGCATCGGGTTCGGCCGCGCCGCGTTCGGCGGCACGCCGTACAGCGCCGCCCCCGGCCTGACCATGTCGAGATGGTAGCGGCCCCCCAGAAAGATGGTGGACGACGCCGCCAAGCTGAGACTGATCCCGGGCAGGGCCGCCGCGACGTGCCGGAACCGGCCGAGCTGCAGCTCGTTCGCCGGGTGCTCCGGCTCGTCGGCGCAGGCGAGATGGCTCATCAGCAGGCGGAGGGCCACCGCGTCGCCGGCGGCGGCGATCGCCGGCCCGACCTCCTCCGGCGCCAGGCCGAACCGTGACATGCCGGTGTCGACCTGCAGCGCCGCCGCCAGCGCGCGTCCCTGCCGTCCGGCCTCGGCGCGCCATTCGGCGACCTGCTCCAGGCTGTTCAGCACCGGCAGCAGCCGGTCGGCGGCAAAATGCGCGGCGGTCCCGGGCGGGATGCCGTTCAGCACCAGGATCGTGCAGCCGCGCGGCAGCAGCGGGCGCAAGCCTACCCCCTCGCCGAGATGGGCGACGAAGAAGGTGCGGCAGCCGGCGGCGGCCAGCGCCGGGGCCACGCGGTCGACGCCGAGGCCGTAGGCGTCCGCCTTCACCACCGCCGCGCACTCCGCCGGGGCGACCAGCGCCTCCAGCGTGCGCCAGTTGGCGACGATGGCGTCGAGGTCGATGGTCAGCCAGCCGCCCGCCGATGCCGGCTCCGGGGTCATGCCGCCGGCACGCCCCGCGTGGTGGAGTGCTCGTGATGCAGCGCCTGCTCCGGATGCACGATGCCGTGGATCGCGTGCGCGGCCATCGCCGCCTCGCTGAACCCCTGCAGGATCAGCTTCAGCTTGCCCGGATAGCTGGCGACGTCGCCGATCGCGAACACGCCGGGCAGGCTGGTCTGCAGCGTCGAAGGCGTCACCGGCACCACCCCGTGCAGGCTGGTCTGCAGCCCCCATCCGGCGATCGGGCCGAGATCGGTCGACAGCCCGAAGAACGGCAGCAGCCGGTCCGCCTCCAGCACCCGGACCTCGCCGTCCAGCGTCGCCACCGAGACCCCGGACAGCACGCCGCCCTCGCCGTGCAGGGCGTGCAGCTGATACGGCACCACGGTCTCGATGTCGCCGCACGCCACCGCCTCGCGCAGCCGCGCCAGGCTCTCGGGTGCCGCGCGGAAGCGGTCGCGCCGATGCACCAGCCAGATCCGGGCGGCGACGCCGCGCAGCGACAGCGCCCAGTCGACCGCGCTGTCGCCGCCGCCGGCGATCGCCACCGAGCGGTCGCGGAACGCCTCGCGCGCGCGCACGTGATACTGCACGCCGCCGGTCGCCTCGAACCCTTCGAGGTCGGCGAGCGGCGGCCGGTTCGGCCCGAACGCGCCGGCGCCGGCGGCGATGACCACCGCCTTGGCCCGGACGCACGCGCCGCGGTCGGTGCGCAGCCGGAACGCGCCCCGCGTGCCGGACAGCGCCTCCACCCGCTGACCCAGCAGGCGCGGCACCCGGAAGCCTGCGAGCTGGCGTTCAAGTGCTGCCACCAGCGCACCCGCCTCGATCGCCGGATGCGCCGGGATGTCGTAGATCGGCTTCTCGGGGTAGAGCGCCGTGCACTGCCCGCCGGTCCCGTCCAGCGCGTCGATCAGCACGCAGCCGAGCCGCAGCATGCCGCACTCGAACGCCGCGAACAGCCCGGCCGGGCCGGCGCCCACGATGGCGACGTCCGTCTCGTGCGGGTGGGTAAGGGTATCCATCGCGTCCAGACCTGTTGCCGGATGCACGTTTATACCAGGGGCTCTGCCCCTGGACCCCGCCAAAGGCTCGCCTTTGGAAACCTTGACTCAAAGAATCGGGTCCTGGGGCCGCCGGCCCTAGCGGGGTCCAGGGCCCCTGGCCTTCCTTCCTTGGGCTCGGGCAGGATGGTTGGATGAAGTCTAGTTGCGACCTCCCCGACCTGGCCGCGACCGAGGCGCTCGGCCACCGGATCGCGGCCGCGTTGCGTCCCGGCGACGCGGTGCTGCTCGACGGCCCGCTCGGCGCCGGCAAGACGGCGCTGGCGCGGGCGCTGCTGCGGGCGGCCTGCAGCGAGCCGTCCATGGAGGTGCCGAGCCCGAGCTACACGCTGGTGCAGCTCTATGACGGCCGCACCGCCGACGGCAGGGCGCTGCCGATCGCGCATTTCGACCTGTGGCGGCTGCAGGGGCCGGCGGCGCTGGCCGAGCTCGGCTGGGAGGAGGCGCGGGACGGCGTCGTGCTGGTGGAGTGGCCGGACCGGCTGGGCCCGCTGGCGCCGGCGGACGCGCTGCGAGTGACGCTGCGACCGATGGCGGCCGGCGAGACCGGAGAGGCCCCGCGCCGGGCGATGCTCTCCGGCTGGCCTGGCCGGCCGGCGATCGGCGGCCCGCCTTGAGCGTGGCCCTCCGCAGCGGCATGGTGCTGGCCGCTGGGCGCGGCACCCGGATGCAGCCGCTGACCGACCACCGGCCGAAGCCGCTGCTCACGGTGGCGGGCCGGTCGCTGCTCGACCACGCGCTCGACCGCATGAGCGAGGCCGGCGTCGAGACCGTGGTGGTGAACGCGCACTGGCACGCCGAGCAGGTGGCCGACCGGCTGCGCGCGCGCGCGGTGTGGGCGCCGGGACACCCGGAGATCCTGCTGCAGCGCGAGGACCAGCTGCTGGAGACCGGCGGCGCCGTGCTGGCGGCTCTGCGGTCCAACCTGCTGCCCGGGGATGCGCCGTTCCTGGTGGTGAACGGCGACGGCTTCTGGCTTGATGGGCCGAAGCCGGCGCTGCGGCGGCTGGCCGAGGGCTTCGACCCGGCGGCCGAGGACGTGCTGCTGCTGCTCGCCCGCACCGCCAGCGTGGTGGGCGAGGTGGGGCTCGGCGACTTCGCTCTGGACGAGACCGGCCGCCCGCGGCGCCAGCGCGAGAACGAGATCGTACCCTACATGTACGCAGGGCTGCAGGTGGTGTCGCCGCGCCTGTTCGACGGCATTGCGGGCGGCGCGTTCAGCATGAACCTGCTGTGGGACGAGGCGATCGCCGGCGGCCGGCTGCGGGCGATCGTGCACGACGGGCCGTGGTTCCACCTGTCGCGCCCGTCCGACATCGCCGAGACCGAGCGCGCCCTGCGCGACCCGCTGTTCGATCCCCCGACGACATGAACCTCTCCTCCATCCCGCTGCACCTGCCGTTCCTGGACGTGCTGGCGGACGGCTGGCTGTCGCGGTTCGCCGGCGACGACCCGGTCGCGGCGGCGGGCGGCCTGATCCTGCTGCCGACCCGGCGCGCTGCCCGGGCGCTGGCCGAGGCGTTCCTGCGCGCCTCCGGCGGTCGGGTGCTGCTGATGCCGCGGATCGCCGCGATCGGCGCGCTGGACGAGGCGCCGCTGGCGCTGGGCGCCTGGCTGGAGGCGCCGCCGGCGGTGCTGCCGATGCGCCGGCTGGCGCTCCTGAGCCGGATGGTGCTGGCCGCCGGCACCCGGTTCGGCACCGCGCCGACGCTGGACCAGGCCTGGCCGCTGGCGGCGGCGCTGGCCGAGCTGATGGACGAGGCCGAGCGCGCCGAGTGCGACCTGGCGGCGGCGCTGCCGCAGGCGGCGGCCGAGTTCGCCGAGCACTGGCAGGTGACACTCGAGTTCCTGCGCATCGTCACCGAGGCCTGGCCGGCCTGGCTGGCCGAGAACGGGCTCTGCAACCCCGTCGCGCGGCAGATGGCGCTGCTGCGCGCGCAAGCCGGGGCGTGGGCGGAGGCGCCGCCGCGCGGCCCGGTCTGGGCCGCCGGGTTCACCGGCGCGGTGCCGGCGGTGGCGGCGCTGCTGCGCACGGTCGCCGGCCTGGACCGGGGGCTGGTGTTGCTGCCCGGCTGCGATCCCGGGCTGGACGGCCTGCTGTCGGACGCCGACTGGGAGCTGCTGCCGCACGGCCACGCGCAGGCCGGGCTGTCGCGGCTGCTGGCGCTGATGGGAGCCCGCCGCGGCGACGTGCGGCCGTTCGCGACCGGCGTGACCCCCGTCACGCCGCCGGCGCGGGTCCGCGCGCTGACGCGGGCGCTGCTGCCGGAGCAGGCGCTGGGCGACTGGCTGGAGCGCCGCGAGCCGGCCGACATGGACGGCATCAGCCGGCTGTCCGGGGCCGACCAGCAGGAGGAGGCGGCGGCGATCGCGCTGGTGCTGCGCCAGGCGCTGGAGCGGCCCGGAACGCGGGCGGCGCTGATGACGCCGGACCGCGGGCTCGGCCGCCGGGTCGCGGTCGAGCTGTCGCGCTGGGGCGTGCTGGTCGACGACAGCGCCGGCGAGCCGCTGCCGCAGACGCCGCCGGCGATGTTCCTGCGCCTGCTGGCGACCGCGGCGCGGGAGCGGCTGGCCCCGGTGGCGCTGCTGTCGCTGCTGAAGCACCCGCTCGCCGCCGCCGGGCTGGCGCCGGCCGACTGCCGGCGGCGCGCCCGCCGGCTCGAGCTGCACGGCCTGCGCGGGCCGGCGCCCGCCCCCGGGGCCGAGGCGCTGCGCCGCGCGGTGGCCGGCGGGGCCGGCCGCGGACGGGACCCCGATCCGGAGGTGCTGGCGTTCCTGGAGCGCGTGCTCGGCTGCCTGGCGCCGCTGCTCGCCGTATCCGGGATGCCGGCGGCGCCGGCCGCCGAGCTGCTGCGGGCGCTGCTGCAGGCGGCCGAGGCGCTGGCCGCCACCGACCTGGAGCTGGGCGCCGCGGTGCTGTGGTCGGGGGAGGACGGCAACGCCCTGGCGCTGCACCTGGCCGAGCTGGCGGAAAGCTGCGCCGGCCTGCCGGAGCAGCCGCCCGCGGTGCTGGGCGGGCTGCTGGAGGCGTCGATGGCGGGGCTCGCGGTGCGCAGCCGGCGGGCGCTGCGCGGGCAGCCGGAGGGCGCGGCCGAGCATCCGCGGCTGTTCATCTGGGGCCTGCTGGAGGCGCGCCTGCAGACGGTCGAGCTGGCGGTGCTGGGCGGGCTGGCCGAGGGGGTGTGGCCGCCGGCGGTGGACCCCGGCCCCTGGATGAGCCGCCCGATGCGCGCCCGCGCCGGCCTGCCGTCGCCGGAGGAGGCGGTCGGGCAGGCGGCGCACGACTTCCTGCAGGCGTGCTGCGCGGCACCCGAGATCGTGCTGTCCTGCCCCGGCCGGCGCGACGGCGCGCCCGCGGTGCCGGCGCGCTGGCTGGTGCGGCTCGACGCCTTCCTGGCCGGGCGCGGCGGCCGGCTGCCGGCGCATCCGGCCGCGTCCTGGCTGCGGCGGCTCGACCAGCCGGACGGGCCGGCGGTGCCGGTGCGGCCGCCGGCGCCGCGCCCGCCGGTGGCGCTGCGGCCGCGCCGGCTCAGCGTCACCGAGATCGAGACCTGGATGCGCGACCCGTATGCGGTGCACGCCCGCCACGTGCTGCGCCTGGCGCCGCTGGCCGAGCTCGAGCAGGGCGCCGACGCCGCCGATTACGGCACGGTCGTGCATGAGGGGCTGGCCGCCTTCCTCGCCGCCCATCCGGCGGACTGGCCGGCCGATGCCGGCGCGCAGCTGGCGCGGGCGTTCGAGGCGGCGCTGGGCCGGATGGGCCTGCGCCCGGCGCTGGCGGCCTGGTGGCGGCCCCGGCTGGCGCGGATCGCCGAATGGGTGGCGGGCGAGGAGGCGGTGCGCCGCGCCGCCGGGCCGCCGCTGGAGCTGCGCCTCGAGACGCTGGGGCGGGCTACCCTCGACGGCGCCCCGGGCGGCCCGTTCGTGCTGAGCGGCCGCGCCGACCGCATCGAGCGGCGCGCCGACGGGCGGCTGGCGCTGTTCGACTACAAGACCGGCACGCTGCCGACCGGCCGCTCGGTGCAGGAGGGCTGGTCGTCGCAGCTGGTGCTGGAGGCGGCGATGGCGCGGCGCGGCGCGTTCGGCCCGGAGCTGCAGGCGGACGCGGCCGAGATCGTCTACTGGCGGCTGTCCGGCGGCGCCGAGCCCGGCCGCGAGAGCCGGCCGGTGCAGGACGCCGAGCTGCAGGCGCTGGTGGCGCGCTGCTGGGACGCGCTGGGCGCCCTGGTCGCCGCCTACGACGATCCCGAGCAGCCCTACCTCTCGCATCCGCGCCCCGGGCGGGAGCCGGCCTACGCCGACTACGCGCAGCTGGCGCGGGTCGCCGAATGGAGTGCGGCCCGCGAGGAGGGCGGCGAGGCGTGAGCGACGCGACCCGCCTCGCCAACGTCCAGCAGGGCCTGGCCTCCGACCCGGACGTGTCGGCGTTCGTGTCGGCCTCGGCCGGCAGCGGCAAGACCAAGCTGCTGATCGACCGGCTGCTGCGGCTGATGCTGCCCCGGGCCCTCCTGGATGGCGGTGAGCGCCGGCTGGTCGCCGGCACCGATCCGGCCCGGATCCAGTGCCTGACCTTCACCAAGGCGGCCGCCGCCGAGATGTCGATCCGGCTGCAGCGCGAGCTCGGGCGTTGGGTGACGCTGGACGACGCCGCCCTCGACGCGCGGCTGGCCGAGCTCGGCTGCGTCGGCGGGGTGGCGCTGCGGCAGCCGGCCCGCGCCCTGTTCGCGCGCGTGCTGGACCTGCCGGGCGGCATGCGCATCGGCACCATCCACGCCTTCTGCCAATCGCTGCTGCGGCGGTTCCCGGTGGAGGCCGCGGTCAGCCCGCACTTCCGCCTGGTCGAGGAGACCGACAGCCGGGTGGCGCTGGGCCGCGCCTGGGAGGACGAACTGGCCGCCCGCGCAGGCGACAACCCGGCGCTGGCGCTGGTCGCGGGCCAGGTCGGCGCCGCCGAGGCGGTGGCGCTGGTGCGCCGCCTGCAGGACAAGGCGCCGCTGCTGGCGCAGGCGATGCTGCTGCTGGAGCGGGACCCGGCCGCCGCCGCGGCGCTGCTGCGCCGGATCGCCGGCATCGCCGACGCGGATGCGGACGAGGAGGGCTGCCTGCGCGCCGCCACCCGGCTGCCGGACGAGGCCGGGATGCGGCGGCTGCTGGAGCTGGCGATGCGGGTCGGGCCGCCGGGGCTGCAGGCCAGGGCCGCCGGCATCGCCGCCTGGCTGGCGCAGGCGCACCCGGAGCGGCGGCAGGCCTGGGAGGCCTGGCGGGCGCTGTTCCTGACCGCCGAAGGCCGGCCGCGCGCGGCCGGCGGCTTCGTCCGCGGCAAGGTCGCCGACGCCCACCCGGAGATCGCCGATGCGCTGGTGGCCGAGGCGGAGCGGGTGGCAGCGGTCGACGACCGCTGCCGGGCGGTCCGCATGGTGGCGCTGACGGTGGCACTGCTGCGCCTGGCCGGCCCGGTGCTGGCGCGCTACGCGGGCGCCAAGCGGGCGCAGGGGCTGGTCGACTACGACGACCTGATCGCCCGCACCCTGATGCTGCTGCGCGATCCTGGCTCGGCCTGGGTGCTCTACAAGCTCGACGGCGGCATCGACCACCTGCTGCTCGACGAGGTGCAGGACACGTCGGGCCTGCAGTGGCGCATCGCCGGCGCTCTGACCGAGGAGTTCTTCGCCGGCCGCGGCGTCGAGGTCGACGGCCGGCCGCGCCTGCTGCCGCGCACGGTGTTCGCGGTCGGCGACTACAAGCAGTCGATCTACTCGTTCCAGGGCGCCGACCCGCAGGCGTTCCACGACTGGAAGGAGATCTTCCGCGAGCGGGTGGAGAACGGCGGCCAGGTCTGGCGCGAGCCGGAGCTGAACGTGTCGTTCCGCTCGGTGGCGCCGGTGCTGGCGCTGGTGGACGCGGTGTTCGCGAGCCCGGAGGCGGCGCGCGGCGTCGTCGAACCCGGCCGCGAGGTCCCGGTCCGGCACCTGTCGGCCCGGCCGGCGGAGCCCGGCTGCGTCGAGCTTTGGCCGCTGGTGCCGGCGGTGGCCGAGGCCGACGAGGAGGCGCCGAGCGGCCGCCAGGACGATCCGTGGTCGGCGCCGGCGCGCAACCGCGGCCAGGCCTCGGCGCCGCAGCGGCTGGCCGACGCGCTGGCGCGCTGGATCGCGGGCGAGATCGGACGCTGCCACGAGGATGGCGGACCGCCGCTCGGGCCCGGCGATGTGCTGGTGCTGGTGCCGCGCCGCAGCGCGTTCGTGCGGGCGCTGATCCGGGCGCTGAAGGGCCAGGGCGTGCCGGTGGCGACCCTGGTGCGCACCGGCCTGGTCGACCAGGTCGCGGTCCAGGACCTGCTGGCGCTGGGCGACGTGCTGCTGCTGCCGCAGGACGACCTCACCCTCGGCTGCGTGCTGACCAGCCCGATCGGCGGCCTGTCGGACGACAGCCTGATGGCGCTGGCGGCGGATCGCGGCCCGGCCTCGCTCTGGGACCGGCTGCGCGGGCGCGCGGCCGAGCGGGCCGACTGGGGCCGCGCATGGCGCTTCCTGTCGACCCTGTTCGGCCGGGTCGACCACGTCTCCCCGCACGCGCTGCTGGCCGAGGCGCTGGGCCGGCTCGGCGGCCGCGCCCGGCTGCTGGCGCGGCTCGGGCCGGAGGCGGCCGAGCCGGTGGACGAGCTGCTGTCGGCGGCGCTGCGCCATGCCGAAACCCATCCGCCGTCGCTGCAGGGCTTCCTGCACTGGCTGCGGCGGTCGGAGGAGACCGTCCGCCGCGAGCCCGACGCCGCCGCCGACGCGGTCCGGGTGATGACCGCGCACGGCGCCAAGGGCCTGCAGGCGCGGCTGGTGGTGCTGCCGGACACCACGGCGACCCCTCCCGCCGACGAGACCCTGCTGTGGACCGGGGTCGGCGATGGCGTCGGCACCGCGGAGGGCGAGGCGGATGCGATGCTGCCGTTCTGGGTGCCGCGCGCCGAGCTCGCCTCCGCGCCGACCCGCCGGCTGCGCGACCGCCTCCGCGCCGGCGCGGAGGCCGAGAGCAACCGGCTGCTCTACGTGGCGCTGACCCGCGCCGCTGATCGTCTGCTGGTGTGCGGCTGGGAGCCGGGGCGCCGCGGCGGCGCGGCCCTGCCGCCCGGCTGCTGGTACGGGCTGTGCCGGCAGGGCTTCGAGGCGGCCGCGGCCGAGCCGATGCCGTTCGGGCTCGGCTGGCCGGGCGAGCGCCTGGTGCTGCGGCAGTCGGCCCCGGCCCGGCTCGCGGCGGCGGTCCCGATGCCGCCCGAGGCGGCGCTGCCGGGCTGGATGGGCAGCGCGCCGGGCTGGCGGCCGCAGCCGCCCCCAGCCGAGCCGGCGGTGCCGCGGCCGCTGGCGCCGAGCCGGCCGGACGATGTCGGGCTGGGCCCGGTCCCGGCGCTGCGCTCGCCGCTCGGCGCCGCCGGCGGCGATGCGCGCGGCCTCGCCTTCCGGCGCGGCCGGCTGGCGCACGCGCTGCTGCAGCACCTGCCGGAGGTGGCGCCGGAGCGTCGCCGCGACGCGGCGCTGCGGTTCCTCGCCGCCGGGCCGGACGGGCTTGGCGCCGACGAGGCGGCCGCGGTCGAGGCGGCGGTGGCGGCGGTGATGGCGCACCCGGAGCTGACCGAGCTGTTCGGGCCGGGCTCGCTCGCCGAGCAGCCGATCTCCGGGCTGGTCGGCGGCATCGTGGTCACCGGCCAGCTCGACCGCCTGCTGGTGACCCCGGAGCGGGTCTGCCTGTGCGACTTCAAGACCAACCGCCGCACCCCCGCCTCGCCGGAGCAGGTGCCGGTGCCGTACCTGCGGCAGATGGCGGCCTACGGCGCGCTGCTGTCGGCGCTCTACCCCGGCCGGGCGCTGCGCTGCGTGCTGGTCTGGACCCAGGAGGCGGTCGTGATGCAGATGCCAGAGGCGCTGCTGCTGGCGCATGCCCCCGGCACATACCGGGGGACGGCCGGCGGCATCGGGCCGGGCGCCGGCGCCGCTTGATCGGGTTCGGCGACCGGCCCATGTCCGGTGGGCGAGGCGGCGCCAGCCTTACTCCGACAGCCCGGCCCGACAGGAGAGCCCCATGAGCGAGAACACCATTGCCGTCACCGACCAGACCTTCGAGGCCGACGTGCTGCAGGCCAAGGGCGCCGTGCTGGTGGATTTCTGGGCGACCTGGTGCGTCCCCTGCAAGATGATCGCGCCGGCGCTCGAGGAGGTCGGCGCCGAGTTCCGCGACCAGCTCGTGGTGGCCAAGGTCGACATCGACGAGAACCCGCTCACCCCCAATACCTACGCGGTGCGCGGCGTGCCGACCATGATCCTGTTCAAGGACGGCAAGCCGGCCGCCACCAAGGTCGGCGCGATGCCCAAGAGCCAGCTCAAGGAGTGGGTGCGGCAGAGCCTCGCGTAAGTATGAGGCCAGGGCACTGCCCTGGACCCGTTGGGGCCGTCACGCCTTGGCGTGCTGCGCACGACGGCCCCAAACCCCGATTCCTAACAAGGAATCCTTAACGAATCGGGGCCTGGGGCCCGTGGCCCCAGCGGGGTCCATGGGCAGAGCCCCTGACCTTCCTACCAATAGTGCTTGATCGACCTGAAGGCGGCCCAAGTGGTGGGCAGCACGGCCAGGGCGGCGTCGCGGCGCATCGCCGACCAGACCGAGATGACGGCGCTGCCCGGTAGGTCCGGCAGCCGCCCGGCCAGCTCGGCGGCCGCGATGGCGTCGTTCAGCGTGCCGAGATCGTCCTGCAGGCCGCCCAGCGCCTTGCGGTAGGGCCGTGCCGCCTCCGCCTCGTGCAGCGCCTCCAGCATCTGCATGCCGTAGCGCAGCGCCTTCAACGCCTTGCGCAGCGCGTGGCGCTCGTCGTCGCCTTGGCCGGCAAGGCCCTGGCCCCGCCGCCGCGCGGTCCGGGCCAGCCGGTCGAGCAGCCGCGGCGCCACCCGGCCGATCGGCTCCGCGGCAGCGCCCGTCAGCGCATGGCCCGCATCGGCCCAGGTCCGCAGGTCCTCGAGCAGGAGTGGGGTGCGCGGCGCATCCAGCGTCCGGCGCAGCGCCGCGTGCGCCAGCGCCCGCGGACCGGCCGCCGCCGGCAGCAGCGCGTCGAGCAGTCCGGCCTGCTCCGGCACCGTGTCCCGCACCAGCGGCACCGTCTCCTCCACGAACACGTCCCAGTCGCGGGCGTCGCCGAGGACGCGGCCGAGCCGGCGCAGCGCGTTGTTGAAGCCGTCCCGCGACGCGGGGTCGAGCCGGCGCCGGAACAGCTTCAAGCCCGACCGCAGCCGCCGCAGGGCGACGCGCGCCTGGTGGATCGCCTCGGCGTCGCCGGCCCGCGCGGCGGCGAGGTGCGCGTCGAGATGGTCGAGCCCCTCCCAGAGCACGAGGCGCACGGCCTGGGCCAGCGTGTCGCCGGCGGACAGCGGCGGCGGCTCGGCGCGGCGCATCAGCGTGCGGCATCGCCCCAGGTCGAGAGCCGCACCCCCGCCCGGCGCAGCAGGCCCGGCAGCGCCGGGTCGCACAGCGCGTCGAGCTCGGCCTGGTGCCGGTAGGCCGGCATCAGCCGGTCCAGCAGCGCGTCGCGCCCGGCGGCGGGATGGAGGTAGACCTCCGACAGCCCGTCCGGGAGGCGGGGCACCAGCGACCGCACCCGCTCCACGGTCATGCCGCCGCTCCAGGCGATGCCGAAGCAGTGGTCGTTGGTGGCGAGCCCGGCCGCGCGCGCCTGCCCGCGCAGCCGCCGCGTCCAGCGCCGCAGCGCCCGCGCCCCGGCCGGGTCCGCTCCACCCGGCTCCGCCCAGCCCAGCGGCGGCTCCGTCGGCACCCGCAGCGCCGGCAGCCCGTGCCGGCGGCCGGCCTCGATCAGCAGGGCGCCCACCGTCGGGTGCAGGTGCATGTGCTTGTGCGCGTTGGCGTGGTCGAGGCGCAGGCCGGTGGCGGCGAAGGCGTCGAACTGCGCCCCGATCTCGGCTGCCAGCTGTCTGCGCGCCGCCGGCCGGAAGGCGTAGCGGCAGGCCAGCGACAGCTGGCCGGACCCGAACCAGCCGTCCGTGCCCGCCAGCAGCGGGATCTCCGCCGGCGGCAGCACCGCCGGGCCCTCGACCGCCACCACGTGCAGCCCGACCCGCAACGCCGGCAGCCGCCGCGCCCGCCTCACCGCATCGTCCGCCGCCGGCCCCGCCACCATCAGGCTGGCGGTGGACAGCAGCCCGTTGCGATGGGCCCGCTCGACGCCCTCGTTGACGGCGGGAGACAGCCCGAAATCGTCCGCCGAGAGCAGCAGCCGCTTCAACGCGGCAGTTCAGGCGGCGTGCCGGTCGCGCAGGAACTGGAAGAACTCGACGCCCTCGCGCAGCCGGCGGCGCATCATCTGCGGGCTGCGCACCATCTCGCCCACGATCGAGGCGATCTTCGGCGCCCGGAAGTAGAACTTCCGGTAGAACAGCTCGACGCTGTCGAAGATCTCGGTGTGCGAGAGGTGGGGGTAGTGCAGCGGCGCGATCTGCACCCCGTTCTCGTCGATCAGCTCGGCGTTGGCCTCGTCGAGCCAGCCGTTCTCGGTCGCCTGGCGGTGCAGGAAGGTGCCGGGATAGGGGGCCGCCAGCGAGACCTGCATGGTGTGCGGGTTGATCTCCTTGGCGAACGCGATCGTCTCCTGGATCGTCTCCCGGCTCTCGCCCGGCAGGCCCAGGATGAAGGTGCCGTGGATCTTGATGCCGAGCTCGTGGCAGTCCTTGGTGAACTGCCGGGCGACCTCGATCCGCATGCCCTTCTTGATGTTGTGCAGGATCTGCTGGTTGCCGCTCTCGTAGCCGACCAGCAGCAGGCGCAGCCCGTTGTCCCGGAGCACCCGCAGCGTGTCGCGCGGCACGTTGGCCTTGGCGTTGCAGGACCAGGTGACGCCGAGCCGGCCCAGCTCGCGCGCGATCGCCTCGGCGCGCGGCAGGTCGTCGGTGAAGGTGTCGTCGTCGAAGAAGAACTCGCGCACCTGCGGGAACAGCTTCTGGGCGTGCGCGATCTCGGCCGCGACGTGCGCCGGGCTGCGGGTGCGGTAGACGTGGCCGCCCACGGTCTGCGGCCACAGGCAGAAGGTGCAGCGCGACTTGCAGCCCCGGCCCGAGTAGATCGAGACGTAGGGGTGCATCAGGTAGCCGATGAAGTAGTCCTCGATGCGCAGGTCGCGGGCGTACACGTCGGTGACGAACGGCAGCGTGTCCATGTCGTGGATCAGCTGGCGGTCCCGGTTGTGGACCACGGCGCCGCTGGCGTCGCGCCAGGAGATGCCGTCGACGTCCGCGAGGTCGCGGCCCTCGGCGACCTCCCTGATGGTGAAGTCGAACTCGTTGCGGGCGACGAAGTCGATCGGCGCACCCTTGAGCAGGCTCTCCTCCGGCTGCACCGCGACCTTGGCCCCGACCATGCCGATCACGAGAGACGGCTTCGCCTCCTTCAGCATCGCCGCGACCTTCACGTCGGAGGCGAACGAGGGCGTCGAGGTGTGCAGCACCACCAGGTCGCGGTCGCGGACGTCGGCCAGCACCGGCTCCATGCCGATCCGCGCCGGCGGCGCGTCGATCAGCCGGCTGTCCGGGATCAGCGCCGCCGGCTGCGCCAGCCAGGTCGGATACCAGAACGACTTGATCTCGCGCTTTGCCTGGTAGCGGGAGCCGGCGCCGCCGTCGAAGCCGTCGAACGAGGGCGGCTGCAGGAACAGGGTCTTCATCATGGGTGAACTCTATCCTCGGGACCGGCCGACGCCTGGGTGAATACGCTTGCCCGCGGCGCCTGTCAGCCTGTCCGTCGCGCGGGTCCGGGCATCGGCCGTGGCCGCTTGGCCTCAATCTCCGGCGTCGGCGCCGGAATGCAGCGGCTGCAGCACGCGCGCGGGCAGCTGCATGGTCTGCCCGCGCCAGGCGACGCGGCGGCCGATCAGGCTGCCCAGCATCACGGCGGCCGACAGCCAGTCGCGCAGCGGCAGCCAGGCGACCGGCAGCGTCGGGCCGTCGCCCAGCACCCGGTCGATCGCCGACGCCGTCCCGGCCCGCACCAGCCAGACCAGCGCCAGCACCGCCCAGCCGGTAGCCGACAGCGGCGCCATCAGCACCGGCAGCGTGGCCCAGAACAGCGGCAGCTGGATCGCCGACGCGGTGTAGCCGACCGGCTCGACGCTGCATACCGTGCGGCCCCAGCGCAGCTCGTGCGAGAACAGGTCGCGCAGGCTGGTCTCGCCGATGGTGGTGACGGTGAGCGTGTCGGCGATCGCGATCGAATGGCCGGCCGAGCGCACCAGCCGGCCCAGCGCGGAATCGTCGGCGATGTGCGACGACAGCGACGCCAGGCCGCCGATCGCCTCCAGGGTGCGGCGGCGGATCGCCATGGTGGCGCCGAGGCAGTCCTGCCGGCCGAGCAGCCGCGACATCAGCACGCCCGGCATGAAGTTGTGGTTCACCTGGCCGGCGCCGAGCCGGCGCGACAGCATGCCGCTCGCGGCCCGCCCTCCGTAGAGGGTGGTGACGAGGCCGATCCCCGGCCGATACAACGCCTCGACCACGCGCCGCAGGTAGGCGGGTTCCGCGTGGATGTCGGAGTCCGACAGCACCAGCAGCTCGTGGCGAGCCAGCGGCAGCATGTTGATGAGGTTGGCGACCTTGCGGTTGGCGCCGTGCGCGGTCGGATCCACCACCAGGTCGATCTCGAGGTCGGGATACCGGTGCCGCAGCCGCGACACCACGGCGATCGCCGGATCCGTGCGGCTCTGCACGCCGAACACGATCTGCATCCGCGGGTAGTCCTGGGCGCAGAAGCTGGCCAGCGCCGCTTCCAGCAGGGGTTCGTCGCCGTGCAGCGGCTTGAGCACCGTCACCGGCGGCAGCGCTTGGCCGGCCGGCAGCGGCGCCCCGCGGCGGCCGAAGCGGCGTACCAGGCTGGCCCCCACGATCGCCTGCACGCAGCCCAGCCCCGCCAGCAGGTCGGCGATGGCACCCGTGACAGCGAGCGGCGTGTGGAGAGAAATCATGAGGTTGCTGGGGACCCTGGTCGGCTGAGCCGGGTTCGGACGATCAGCTCTGCGAGAAGGCCCGGGTCTTCTTCCTGAGGCTGTCGATGAGCGGCGTAGCATCCCCCGAGATCAGGCTGGAACCGAAATCGGCACGCTGCACGGCCACCTGGCTTATGTTGCCGTTGAGTAACACGTCGACGACCTGCCAGCCAGCCGGACCCTGGCGCATGACGTAGTTCACATCGGTGCCGCCGTCGCCGGCGACGATCCGCGTATGCACGATCTGCTCGCCCGCCAGCGGCGAGGCGGTCGCGGCCGGGTTCACCTGGAACCGGTCGGTGCCGCCGGGGGCGAAGTTCGACACGTAGCGGGCGATGGTGAACTGCCGGAACTGGTCGAGGAGCTGCTGCTTCTGCGTGTCGGGCAGGGTGCGGTAGCGCTGCCCGAGCGAGTTCTGCAGCACCACCTGCAGGTTGAACACGGTGTCGATCGCCGGCGCCAGGACCTGCGCCCGCTGCGCGAAGCCGCCCGACATCCGCTCGATCCGGGTCAGCCGGTCGCACAGCAGCGATATGGGTGCTGGGGCACCCGACGCGCTGGCGGGGATGGGGACGGCCTGGTTGCCGGAACCGGTCTCGGCACCAGCCTGGAGACCAGTCTGGGCCAAGCCCACCGCCGGCATCGCCGCTATGCCGAGGCATCCCATGCACAGCAGCGGAAGGAGCTTGAGGACGTGCATGGCGCTAGGATGTCGGAGCTGCACGAGGGAAAGGCAAGCCCTGGAGGTGGTGGAGCGATGGCCTCTCCTCCCCCACCACCACTCCCAGTGCGCTGAGGGCGATGGCGGCGATATGTCGTGCGGACAGTCC
>CAXTVM010000004.1:0-139052 GCA_964247725.1 uncultured Acetobacteraceae bacterium
GACGGCCCCAAACCCCGATCCGTAAGAAGATGGTCCGTGGGTGAAGGTATCCCCTCAACGAATCGGGGCCTGGGGCCGTCGTGCGCCAGCACGCTTCGCGTGACGGCCCCAGCGGGGTCCAGGGGCAAAGCCCCTGGCCTTCCCCTGATGCGATCGCCGCGCGGTCCGCCTACCCCGGCGGCGCCGCGGCGAGCAGCGCGTCGTCGGCGGCGGCGGCGCGCCGGGCCGCCGGCCGCTCCCCCATCCGCCGCGCGTAGGCGGCGAGCGCCGGCCGGTCCGTGATCATCTTGAACATGAACCCGAAGTTCATCTGCGCCGCGACGTAGAGGTCGGCCGCGGTGAAGCGGTCGCCGGCCAGGTGCTCGCAGGCCCCGACCGCCCCCTCCAGCGCGTCCAGCGCCTGGTCCATCGAGCCGTAGCCGCTCATCTGCCGCCGGTTCGCCGGCACCGCCACGCCGAGCGCCTTGTCGACGATCGCCGCCTCGATCGGCCCGGCGGCGAAGAACAGCCAGCGATAGTAGGCGGCGCGGTCCCGGCTGCCCGGCGCCGGCGCCAGCCCCGCCTGCGGGAACGCGTCCGCCAGGTAGGCGCAGATCGCCGCCGTCTCGGTCGCCACCGCGCCGTCGTGCGTGAGCGCCGGGACCTTGCCCATCGGGTTGATCGCCAGGAACGCCGGCGACTTCATCGCGGCGCCGAACTCCAGCGGCTCCACGCGATAGGGCTGCCCGACCTCCTCCAGCATCCAGCGCACGGTGCGCCCGCGCGACATCGGGTTGGTGTAGAGGACCAGTCCGTCGGCCATCGCCGTCTCCCTCGGAGGATGCCGGCCATGAACGGCGCGGTCGGGACAGTCTAGCCCCCTCGATCGCCAGCTCGCGATCCCCGAGTCGCGGCGGCGGCGGGCCGTCCGCCGGCCGCCGCGGCCCCTGTGGACGACGCCGCCTAGACGCCTGAACCTAAAGCTCTCCCATCCTGTGGCAGGCCAGCCTCACCGGGCCGTGAAACCATAAATGTGGGGTCGAACTGGCGATCCGGCTCCATATGTGGGGTAGTGTCGTGCCGACGCCGGCAGGCCACCGCCGACTCCGACCGCCGATCGATCCCGGCGCGACCATCCGAGGAGACCGCTGCATGACCCTTCACGATGCCGCAGACAGCCTGTCCACGACGCACGAGGGCGACCTCCGCGCGGACGAGCCGAACGGCCAGGGCATGCTGATCGGCGCCGCTCCCAAAGGCGCCCCCGGCGCCGCCTTCGCCGAAGGCTTCGGCCTGGACGACGTGGTGCAGCTGCCCGGCCGCCACCCCGTCCGCGTCGACCGCGCGCGCGACGACCTGCTGACCGACTTCGGCCGCGCCACCCTCGACAACCGCTACCTGCTGCCGGGCGAGGGCTGCCAGGACCTGTTCGCCCGCGTCGCCGGCTACTACGGCGACGACGCCGGCCACGCCCAGCGCCTCTACGACTACATGTCGCGGCACTGGTTCATGCCCGCCACCCCGGTGCTGTCCAACGGCGGCACCGAGCGCGGCCTGCCGATCTCCTGCTTCCTGAACGAGGCCTCCGACAGCCTGGAGGGCATCGTCGGCCTGTGGAACGAGAACGTCTGGCTGGCCTCCAAGGGCGGCGGCATCGGCTCCTACTGGGGCAACCTGCGCTCGATCGGCGAGAACGTCGGCCGCAACGGCAAGACCTCCGGCGTGATCCCGTTCATTCGGGTGATGGACAGCCTGACGCTCGCCATCAGCCAGGGCTCGCTGCGTCGCGGCTCGGCCGCGGTCTACCTCCCGGTCTGGCATCCCGAGATCGAGGAGTTCATCGAGATGCGCCGCCCCACCGGCGGCGACCCCAACCGCAAGGCGCTCAACCTGCACCACGGCATCCTGATCTCGGATGCCTTCATGCGCGCCGTGGAAGCCGACGAGGAGTGGGCGCTGATCAGCCCCAAGGACCGCGCCCACATCCGCACCGTGTCCGCCCGCGGCCTCTGGATCCGCATCCTGACCGCGCGCATGGAGCAGGGCGAGCCGTACGTCATCTACTCCGACCACGTGAACGACGCCCGCCCCGACCACCACAAGCTGGCCGGCCTCGAGGTCAAGACCTCCAACCTGTGCGCCGAGATCATGCTGCCCACCGGCATCGACCAGCACGGCAAGCAGCGCACCGCGGTCTGCTGCCTGTCCTCGCTCAACCTCGAGACCTGGTTCGACTGGAAGGACCACCCGCTGTTCATCGAGGACGTCATGCGCTTCCTCGACAACGTGCTGCAGGACTTCATCGACCGCGCGCCCGACGACATGGCGCGCGCCAAGTACGCGGCCAGCCGCGAGCGCTCGGTCGGGCTGGGCGTGATGGGCTACCACTCGTTCCTGCAGGCCAACAACGTGCCGTTCGAGAGCGTGGTCGCCAAGGTCTGGAACATGCGCATGTTCCGCCACATCCGCGCCCAAGCCGACGCGGCCTCGCGCATGCTGGCCGAGGAGAAGGGCGCCTGCCCGGACGCCGCCGACTTCGGCGTGATGGAGCGCTTCAGCCACAAGCTGGCCGTCGCCCCCACCGCCTCGATCTCGATCATCACCGGCGCCACCAGCCCCGGCATCGAGCCGATCGCCGCCAACGTGTTCCTGCAGAAGACGCTGTCGGGCAGCTTCACCGTCCGCAACCGCCACCTGCAGAAGCTCCTGGCGGAGAAGGGCCGCGACACCGACGAGGTCTGGTCCTCCATCACGCTGACCAAGGGCAGCGTGCAGCACCTCGACTTCCTGACCCAGCAGGAGAAGGACGTGTTCAAGACCGCCTTCGAGCTCGACCAGCGCTGGGTGATCGAGCACGCCGCCGACCGCACCCCCTTCATCTGCCAGAGCCAGTCGGTCAACCTGTTCCTGCCCGCCGACATCCACAAGCGCGACCTGCACCAGATCCACCTGCTGGCCTGGAAGAGGGGCCTGAAGAGTCTCTACTACTGCCGTTCCCTGTCGATCCAGCGCGCCGACACCGTCAGCGACATGCTGAACAAGTCCGACATCCTGGAGCGCGACGTCGCCCTCCCCCCGGTCCGCCACGCCGAGCCCACCAACTACGAGGAGTGCCTCGCCTGCCAGTAGGGAAGGGAAGGCCAGGGGCCCCGCCCCTGGACCCCGCTGGGGCCGGCGGCCCCAGGCCCCGGTTGTTAGAAACTGCCATAAGTCTAACCAGATAATTAGTTAAGACCGGACGCTTGCTAAAAGTAATAATATTATAGCGAAATGGTGACAACCTGCATAATGTTGAGAACAACCTTACTTGATTTGTTTTGTTGTGGATGAGTACTCAACCATTAGGAAGGATTTATGACGGCTATGCCGCCACAACAGATCGACTACCAGCTTATCGGGCTCGTCGATGGCGGCGGTATCGGAGATCTGCTCGCCGGCTTGGACCAGAAGCAGGGGCGCGTCCGACTACAGGCGCTTATCTCCAACTGGCTGCGCATGGAAAACCTTGTCGTCCTGACGGGCTCCGGCACCTCAGTCTCAGCCGGCGGTAAAACTATGGCTGATCTGGAGGGTGCAGTTTTCGAGGTGATCAAGAGGCTACCCGATCTTCCCGCCTCGATCATACCCATACTGGAGTCTCGAGAAAACAATATTGAGATGGCTGACGTGTTCGGCGATCTAATTGGTTTCGAGGCATGGCTGTCCTTCATCGCTAACGCGTTAATCGTTGCCGACACTTCGGGTGGGCCGTTCACCGCAGTTGCTTGGTCCACCACGCCGACGCCAAGCCGGGCCGATCTGCGCTGGTTCGTCGACCGCCTACGCATGGCTATCTTCTCAGAATGCGCATTATCATTGCCAGATACAATTTTTGCTACTGCAGCCGACAAGATCGCGCCGCAGCTTGCCTTCCTGTCAAAACTTGTTGCGCGAGATAGTAGTCTCGGGCGTACGCACCTTTTCACTCTTAATTACGATACTTTGTTCGAACAGGCTCTGGAGATCCTCGGCATCCAGTATTTCGACGGCTTCACCGGCCGCGCCTCAGCGCGGTTCGACCCGTCGATCTATGGGCTTGATATCCATTATCCCGGGGAAGTTGCTGAAGGTCGGGTTCGGCGCTTCGACAAGTTCCTGCACCTTTACAAGCTGCATGGCTCTATTCACTGGTATGAGCAAGGTAATGAGATGCGGGCACGCCATCCGGATTTGGCGCCGTTTCAAGCCTATGCTGGTATGACCCCGACTGAGAAGGCAGCCGTCCTCGTGCCTCTAGCCGGTAACACGGCGTCAGTCGGCATCTTGCCCACCGCCAACAAATTTGCTCAGACGCTCATTATGCCCTACGCGCATCTGTTCCGCTCGCTTCAGGTGCGGCTCAGCATTCCCCAAACCTTTCTTTTGATCTTGGGCTATGGCTTCGGGGATGACCATGTCTCACGCATTATCGAGAGCGCGTTGATGAACCCATCGCTAGTGATGCTAGTGGTCGAGCCTAGTCTAGACAGCCCGGTGATCGAGCGCATCCGCCGCTATAAGGATCTCGGCAAGCGCGCCTTTGCGCTCTGTCCGACGCCGGACATCTTCGCTACGCAGCCATTCACCCGCGCAACTTTCGACGACTTTGCGCGAACCGTCATGCCCGACGTTCAGTGGCTCGACGATTTCCTACGCTTGCGCCGGTTCGAGAAACAGATTGCATCCTCCGCGACGCCGGCCACCGATGTGGAGGCTGAAGGTGAATAATCCCCGGCTCGTTGGCCATATCGTTTCGGTCCAAGGTTTTCGCGTAAAAGTCGAGTTGCTTCCCGAAACCCGTTCAGCACTTCGTGCTACGCCTGATGGCGTACAGGTTGCGATTGGAATCAATGCTTATCTCACTTTTGCTCTAGGCGCTGGCGAGACCGTTATCGGCATTATTACCGACCTAGAAGCTCGCGAGACTTTCGATCCGGGCAGCGGCGGCGATCTTAGCCTTGAGCTTATGAAGCCTCGTCGCATCGCCAGCGTGCAATTGCTAGGCACCATTGAGCATGCCGACGACGAGCCCGCTTTTGGTCCGGGGATCTCAGTGCTGCCGACGCTCGATACGCCGGCCGAGATTGGCTCGCCAGACATCCTGCGCGCCGTCTTCGAGATACCGCCACGACGGAACAAGCCCGAAGACTATAATAAGAAAGATTTTGATTGTGATCTCAAGATCGGTTTCCCGACCGGCCAAGCTCACAGCGTCGTGCGAGCATCCTACAATGATCTCTTCTCGCGGCCATTGGCTATCGTGGGTAACACTGGGTCCGGTAAGTCCTTCTCAGTCTCAAGTCTGATCCAGAAGGCGATGAAGGCCCTTGATGGTGCACGCGAAGAGCCTCACGTTTTTATTTTAGATATCAACGGAGAGTATGCAAAGGCTTTTCCAACCGCCGATGCAGTCCAGCGATTCCCTGACCGTATCTATCTCAACGGGCAGGAGTTCAGCCTCCCACTTTGGTTCTTGAATGCCGAGGAGATTTGCGCGTGGCTCAGCGCGTCGGAGCAGACTCAGGAGCCGGTACTCAAAGACTGGTGGGCAATCGCCAAGGGCGGTGATAAAGCTGTCACTTCTAATGTAGGGACGCTTCAAAATGCGATGAGCGCGCTCGATCAACTCCTTATAGAATTGGCAAAGATCAAGAAAAAGGCTGCGGGCTCCTATTGTGATGCGGTGATCGGTCACTTGGATAGTACTGGTATCGATACCGCCGCTTTCACGGCGCTGTTTGTCGCGCATCGCGTTGTAGACAACTACAATACTGAGGTCATAAACAATCAGGCGGTAATTGCAACCGAAGCGGATAGATTGAAGGGTGCGATCCGTTCCAAAATCGTTGATAAAAGCGGAACCACCGAGGCCGACACGCGCACAGCCGACTCTCCATTGCCAATCACGCGGGCAATGTTGACCGATCCGTCATTAATCAGTCGTGCGGTTTCTAAGGAGGACACCTTCCGAGTTGAAGCTCATCTTACCACCCTCAAGTTGCGGCTAAAAACGCGGTTAGACGATAAACGCTGGCGTGCCTTCCTCAATTATGAAGAAGCGGGTACTAAGATCGACAAGCTTTCGTCTTGGTTCACCCGCCTTGGGCTTGGAGCCGACCGGGGACCAAAAGTATCGGTGATCGACCTCTCCATGCTGAGCAATGAGGTCCTGCCTTATGCCTGCGCCGTAATCGGGCGAGTTCTATTAGAAGCGCGCGAACGACTGCCGGCTGCCTCCCGTTATAAACATCCTTGGGTACTTGTACTTGAGGAGGCGCATAATTATGCTCGTCCGGCCCGCGCTGACGAGGACCGCGGCCATCGTCTTGCACGACTAGCTTATGAACGGATCGCGAAGGAGGGCCGCAAGTTCGGTCTGTCACTCATCATTGCGAGTCAACGGCCGAGTGAGATCAGTCAGACTATAATTAGTCAGTGCGCTAATTTCATTAGTCATCGCTTACAGAATCCGGATGATATTGATCATTTTCGCCGTATCATTCCCATGCAGGCACGGCGCCTCCTCGACCAAGTAACGATCTTGTCTTCAGGCGAGGCGATTGTATTTGGGAGCGCTTTCCATATACCGACCAGGGTTCAATTTGATCGCCCTGATCCCGGTCCTTATAGCCAGACGGCTGCTCCCTATCATGAGTGGCGCACGGAGCCTAACGTCTTCCCACTAGCGCAGATCATTGACGCTTGGGGTGCATGACGCATGTATCTGGTCAGGATGGACGCGGATGGATCTGCTGGCGTGCTACGATGCAGTGGCGGCGGATCAGGGCGGATCGATGATGGTGGCTGCGAGGTAGGAGTGGCTGATGTCGTGGATGGTGCGCCTGTCGCGGCGCGTGGCGAAGCGGGAGCAATGCTTGAGCCTGTTGAAGCATCGCTGATGCGGTTGCGGTGCTTGTAGGCGATGACATCGTGGGGGATGGTGAGCGCGCGATGGGACCCTATAAACCAGCGATCACACACCGCTCTGAACCCCGACCATCAATCCCGCCTAGAGGACGATCTCCGCCCGGATGCGGTCGGCTGTGGCTTTCACGCCGCCCCCTGAACGGTCCACCAGGCCCGCGACCTCCAGGGCGACCACATCGCCATGCACCCGCCTGAACTGGCGCCCCAGCGACCGCGCCAGAGCGCTGACGGACGGTTCCGGATAACCATGGAGATGGCGAAGCAGGCGATACCGCTCGCCGGTCAGGACGGCCGACAGGCCCTTCCAACTCTCGAAGGCGAGCACGCGGGACTGCTTCACGTCCTCGCCGCGCTCGGATGCCGTCCAGGCCGCGATGAAGGCCGCGCCGTCCCTCTCCATGCTGCCGCCGACGATGATCTCGACATCCTGCGTCATCGCGTCTTCGGCCCTCTCATGGCGGTCACGTCGGCCAGGAAGTCCGCAACGAGGCGGTCCACGTCCTGGAAGCTGTAGGTCTCCTCCGTCGGATCCTCGACGAGAAGGACGCAGTTGCGGTCTTCTGCCGATATCGCCTGCCCGGTCGCCCGCCCACCGTAAGCGGGAGAACGCCGGACTGCTCGGCGACGCTGAAGATCTCGCCGGTGCAGATCACCAGCCCGAACGCGGACGCCATCAGCGCGGGCGGCACCGCATCGGTGCTGAGCGAGCTTACCTTTAGCGTAATAAGCGCAAAGGCGTAGAACTGCAGCAGCAGCACGAACAGTGGCACCTGCGCCTGACCCTTTTGGTCCAGGTCCTATCGTGGCCCAATTTGATCCTTGCCTCCCAGATTATCTGGGGATACAGTAATTCAGTGGACATCAGCTTTGACCCGGCAAAGCGCGCTGTGACCCTGCGAGACCGGGGACTCGACTTCGCTGATGCTGGATCGGTGTTCGAAGGCCGCACCATCACCATCCGAGACGGACGATTCGAATACGAGGAAGATCGGTTCATCACTGCCGGACACCTGACGGGTCGATGCGTGGTGATCGTCTGGACTCCCCGCAACGGCAGCCGTCGCATCATCTCCATGAGGTATGCACATGCTCGCGAAGAAAAAGCCTGGTTCTCCTGACAGGATCGATCCGGACGACGCACCGGAACTGACCGTTAAAATGCTGGACCAGGCCGAGGTTTTCGACGGCGACAAGTTCGTCCGCCGCGGACGGGGCCGCCCGCCGCTCGACGTCCGCAAGGAGCAGATCAACGTCCGGCTCGACCCGCGTATCCTGGAGCGCCTGCGCGCATCCGGCCCAGGCTGGCAGACCCGCATCAACGACGGGCTGGCCCTGCTGACCGGCCTCGATCCGCGCCTATGGGACTGCATCGAGACGCAGATCGCCCGCAACGACGAGCAGACCCGGCTCCTGGAGCGCACCATCCGACAGTTGGAGGATGGAACCCTCCGCAGCCACGGCCGCGACGGGGACACGACCCAGGAGTGCCTGCACCGCTCCCGCCAAGGCATCGAGAGCCTGGCGGAAGGCACCAGGATCCTGCGCCAGACGCGGATCGATCTCCTGGGGCAATGACGTGCGGCAGCGGCAGCCGGGCACGCCACTCGTCCGTCTCGCCTGACCGCCGAACCCGACCCCACCCTCCGTCAACCCCCTCGCGCGAACGCCGCCGAAATACCCCCCCGCAACCGCCCTCCGACCCCGACTCCCGCCCCGGAACCCCCCAGCGCGAGTTCGTGACACCATCTTATGACACCACGCCGAGCCACCTCCCGCCCCCCGCCCAAGCCGCCCCGACGCGCGATTCCGATGCACCCCCGCCTTGGGACAGCGTAATCTCCGCCCCCAGCACCAAGGCAGCCCGCCCCCATGCCGACCCCCGCCACCGGACACCCCGGCCATCGACCTGCCCGTCTCCCCGGCCGCACCCCCGAGCCGGCCGTCGCGCCCGCCCTGTCCGGTCCGGCCAGGCACCGGTCGACCCGACGGCAGCGCCCGGCAGCCGGTCATGACCGGCTAGACGTCCGGATGGACGTGCCGCGCCCTCAAGCGACACAGCTCACGGCCTGAGACCAAGCTCGCGCAGCCTGCGCGCCGAAACCCGGCGCCCCACCCGCCGGATCAGTCCCCGTTCTCCGCAAGCAGCCCCCGCAGCGCCCGCTCTGCGAGATCGATCCGCTCCCCCAGCCCCGGCTCCGGATCGTCCAGCCAGCAGATCGCGGCGTGCACGAACGCCGCCATCCCGACCCGGGCCGCCAGCACGGCCTCCAGCTCGGCGACCCCCCGCGCCCGCAGCGCGTCGGCCAGCGCATCCGCCAGCGCGGCCATCTTCGCCAGCTCCCGCTCCCGCAGCGCCGGCGTGCTGGAAATCACCGCATGGCGCGGCTTCGAGAACGCCCGGTTGTCTTCCAGCGCCGCCCGCACCGACCGGAACGCCCGGAACAGCGTGTCGAGCGGCCCGAGCCCCTCGGGTGCGGCGGCGATCGAGGCGGCGAGCGCCGCCCGCAGCACCGCCTCGCCGTCGAACAGCACCTCCCGCTTGTCGGGAAAGTGCCGGAAGAAGGTCCGCTCCGTGACCCCCGCCCGCGCCGCGATCCCGGCCGCCGTGGCCTGGTCGTAGCCGCGCTCCCCGAACAGCTCCAGCGCCGCCCGTTGCAGGCGCACCCGCACGTCGTCCTCAGCCCTCGCCACCGGATCGCCATCCCCCTTGTCAGTGACTGACGCCCCACCTATGTCAGTCCCTGACAGGACGGTGGTAGCACATCGCCGCCCGATTGGACCAAGGAGACCGCATGCGTGTGTTCCTGACGGGCGCGAACGGCTGGGTCGGATCGGCCATCACCCGCGACCTGCTCGAGGCCGGCCACGCCGTCGTCGGCCTGGTGCGCACGCCGGAGAAGGCCGAGGCGTTCGCCGCCGCCGGCGGCACCCCGCTGCTGGGCACGTTGCGCGACCTGGACGTGCTCCGGGCCGGCGCCGGCCAGGCCGACGGCGTCATCCACACCGCGTTCGGCCTCGACTTCTCCCGGATCGCCGACCTCGCCGAGGAGGACCGCGAGGCGATCGAGGCCTTCGGCGCGGTGTTCGCCGGCTCGGACCGGCCGATCGTCGTGACCGGCGGCGTCGGCCTGTTGCCGCCCGGCGAGACCTTCACCGAACGCTCGCCCCGGCCGCCCGTCATCCCCGCCTTTCCGCGCGCCTCGGAGCAGACCGCGTTCGCCCTGGCCGAGCGCGGGGTGCGGGCCTGCGTGGTCCGGCTGCCGCGCTCGACCCACGGCGTCGGCGAGCGCCACGGCTTCGTCCCCATGCTGGCCGCCATGGCCCGCAACATGGGCGTCTCCGCCTATGTCGGCGACGGGCGGAACCTCTGGCCATCCGTGCACCGTCTGGACGCCGCCCGCGTCTTCCGCCTGGCCCTGGAACGCGCCGCCGCCGACGAGGCCTACCACGCCATCGCCGAGGAGGGCGTCCCGTTCCGGCTGATCGCCGAGGCGATCGGCCGCCAGCTCGGCGTGCCGGCAAGGTCGCTCACGCCCGAAGCGGCCGAGGCGCATTTCGGCCCTCTCGCGATGTGGGTGGCCGGCAACGGCCCCGCCTCCAGCGAGCGGACCAGGGCGGCCCTCGGCTGGGCGCCGACGCAGCCGGACCTCATCGCCGACATCGACCAGCCCGCCTATTACTCCTGAACGAACAGGGTCCAGGGGCAGGGCAGGGCTGTCGCATTCGAGGAAGGCCAGGGCGCTGCCCTGGACCCGTTGGGGCCGCGGGCCCCAAACCCCATTCGTGAGGAGACGGTCCGTATATGGACGTAGAACCTTAACGAATTGGGGCCTGGGGCCCGCGGCCCCAGTGGGGTCCAGGGGCAAAGCCCCTGGCCTTACCGCCGCACTCGAGGCGCCGTCTCCGTCAGCATGCAGCTGTTGAGGAACCCGACCACCAGCCCGCCCACCGCCAGCGGCAGGATGTACTGGATGCCGAACCGTTCGGCGACGCCGCCGGCGAGGATCGGCGCGATGCCGCCGCCGAAGATCTCGCCGGTGCAGATCACCAGCCCCGACGCCGACGCCATCAGCTCCGGCGGCACCGACTCCGTGCTGATCGGCCCCACCGTCAGCACGATCAGGGCGAAGTTGAAGAAGTTGGTCAGCAGCAGCAGCACGAACAGCGGCACCGGCTCCGGGCCCTGCCGCATCAGCAGCAGCAGCGAGGCGGCAGCACCGGCGGTGCAGATCAGCATCACCGGCTTGCGGCCGATCCGGTCCGACAGCATCGGCATCAGCACGTCGCCGGCCGCACCCCCGAAGCCGATCGCCGACAGCACGAACCCCATCTGCCGCAGCGAGAGGTGCAGGTAGTCGGTGAGGTAGCTCGGCAGCAGCGCGCTGGTCACCACCAGGCAGATCAGCCAGCAGAGCATGCCGATCATGTTGTGCCGGATGTTGCGGGTCCGCACGATGTCGCCCCAGCGCGCCGGCGCCCTCCCGCCCGGATCCGGCCGCATCGGCGCCGGCCGGGCCGGCGGCCGCAGCACGTGCGCCATCCCGGCCGCGATCAGCAGGCCGAACGGCGTCACCAGCACGAAGATCCAGCGCCAGTTCATCGCCTGCAGCAGCTGCGTGACCAGGATCGGCGCCAGCGCCAGGCCGAACAGCGGCAGCATCATCTGCTGGAGGCCGAGGTTCCTGCCGTGCCGGGAGGGCTTCGAGGCTTCCAGGGTGGCCACGATGCTGGGCCCGGCGTAGATCCCGTCGGCGACCCCCATCAGCGCCCGCACCAGCACCAGGGTCGCGAGCCCGGTCGCGAGCCCGCTCAGGCCCACCAGGGCCGAGAACGCGACGATCCCCGTCAGCACCAGCCGGCGCTGCCCGAACCGGTCGGACAGCCGGCCGGCGAACAGCGAGGCGACGCCCCAGGTGATCGCCAGCGCGCCTGTGATCTCGCCCAGGTCCTGGTAGCCGAGATGCAGGTCCCGCATGATCGCCGGGAACATCGGCAGGATCATGAACCGGTCGAGCCCGACCAGGCCGAAGCCCAGCGCCAGCAGCGCCACCGCCTTGCACTCGTAGGCGATGTCCCAGGGGTGGGCGAGGTCGGCGGAGGCGGCGATCTCGGCCTCCGTGACCGGCGCGTCGAGCCCCGGGCGCAGCGTGTGCAACGGTTCCATTCCCATGCCTCTTGATTCGGGCTGGGACCGATCTCAGGCCGACGCGCCGGCCACTGTCAACGTCGACAGGCGCGGGCCGCGCCGGGGGCACGGCCACGCCAGGCGCCCGCACGATCGTCGCCGCCGGACGTCTTCCGGCGACCGCACCCGGCCGCACCCCCCTCGGGCGGCCTTGGCGAGCCGGCGTTCATCATCGACAATGCCCGCCTCTGCACCGGTCACCCCGTTCCGGCCACCCGCACAGGAAAGGCGTTCCCATGGGCAACCCGCTCGCGGCCCTCGGTCCCGAAGAACGCTCCGGCGACATGGGCGCGGAGCCGGATGCCGACTCCAACGACGGCTACCACAAGGGCCTCGGCAACCGTCAGATCCAGATGATCGCGATCGGCGGCGCGATCGGCACCGGGCTGTTCCTGGGCGCCGGCTCGCGGCTGCAGCAGGCCGGGCCGTCGCTGGCCGTGGTCTACCTGGTCTGCGGCGGGTTCTCGTTCCTGATCCTGCGCGCGCTGGGCGAGCTGGTCATGCACCGGCCGACCTGCGGCAGCTTCGTGTCCTACGCGCAGGAGTTCCTGGGCGAGCGCGCCTCGTTCGTCGCCGGCTGGATGTCGTTCCTGAACTGGGCGATGACCGGCATCGTCGACATCACCGCGGTCGCCCTCTACATGCACTATTGGGGGACCTTCGCCGACGTCCCGCAATGGGCGTTCGCGCTGGGAGCGCTGGTCGTCGTCACCTCGATGAACATGATCGGGGTCAAATATTTCGGCGAGATGGAGTTCTGGTTCTCGCTGATCAAGGTGGTGGCGCTGTCGCTGTTCCTGATCGCCGGCGCCGTCATCCTCGGCGTGCGGATGCCCGTCGGCGGCCACGCCACCGGCTTTCACCTGATCAGCCAGAACGGCGGGGTGTTCCCGCACGGCATCCTGCCGGCGCTGGTGCTGGTGCAGGGCGTGGTGTTCGCCTACTCCGCCATCGAGCTGATCGGCACCGCCGCCGGCGAGTGCGAGAACCCGCGCGAGATCCTGCCGCGCGCCGTGAACTCCGTGATCTGGCGCATCGCCCTGTTCTACGTCGGCTCGGTGGTGCTGCTGGTGCTGCTGCTGCCCTGGACCGCCTACCATGCCGGCACCAGCCCGTTCGTCACCTTCTTCCAGACGCTGGGCGTGCCCGGCATCGGCACGGTGATGAACATCGTGGTGCTGACCGCCGCCCTGTCGAGCCTGAACTCCGGGCTCTACGCCACCGGCCGGATCCTGCGGGCGCTGGCGTTGGGCGGCTCGGCGCCGCGCTACCTGGGCGGCATGAACCGGTATTCGGTGCCGGCCGCCGGCATCCTGACCACGGTCGCGATCTACCTGGTCGGCGTGCTGCTCAACTACGTGGTGCCGTCCAAGGTCTTCGAGATCGTGCTCAACGTGTCGGCGCTCGGCATCGTCAGCACCTGGGGCTTCATCGTCGCCAGCCAGATCGTCTTCCGCCGCCGGGTCAACCGCGGCGAGCTCAGGGATCACGGCTTCAGGATGCCGGGTGCGCCCGTCACCTCCTGGCTGACGCTGGGCTTCCTCGCCGCCGTGGTGGTGCTGATGGGCTTCGACTACCCCGAGGGCACCTACACGGTCGCGTCGATCCCGCTGATCGCGCTGCTGCTGGCGCTGGGCTGGTGGGCGCTCCGCCGCACCAGCCCGATCCTGATGCCGCAGACCTTCTCGTCGGTGCTGCTGACCCGGCGGGTTCTGGAGAACCGGGACTGAAAGCTAGATCGGGTTCTTCTGGGTGCGCCGCTGCTACCGGATCAGTCTACCGACGCATGCAAGCAACCTTGAGGACCGTGGGTGAGCCAAAGGCATCAACCAGAAGACCGTCGCCAAGTGGAAGCGACATAGGTCGGTGGCAGAGGTGTCGACCGCCTCTACACTTTCCAGCCCCCCATTCTGCACCTGACGCTCTCGCTGCCGGACCGCCCGCAGCACCTGTCGGCTGCCGCGGATGGAGAGCGACAGGACGGCCAAGCACAAGTTTGAGGCATGACCAGCCTTGATCGGCAGTGCGCCTCAACCAGTCCTGCCACGTTGCCACGCATCGAAATGACTGCAATCGTCATAAAAGAGGTATTCGTGAGCAGAATCTAAATGTCTGAAGCAGCTAACCCAGACCAGCACGCGATTCCTGACGATCCGGTTGCACTACCTGGGAAGATCGAGGCGCGGTTCCAGCCGGTCGTGAACGCGGTGCTCTGGCAGAACAGCGTGCCGATGCTGACCGAGCTCTCGTTCACCCAGGTAAGCGATACCGCATTCCGTCGGGTCACGATCGACCTTGAAAGCCAGCCGCCGTTGTTCCGGCCGCGGAGCTGGCGGCTGCAGCAGGCGGAGGTCGGGCAGGTTCGTCTCTTCACCGACCTGGACGTTCAACTGGACGGGATCGCCTTGCAGGCGTTCACCGAGGCATCCCTGTGCATCGTCACCCTCACCGCTCGGGCTGGTGACGACGTCGTCGCCACGTTCCAACAGGAAGTGAGGGTGCTTGCCCCGAACGAATGGGGTGGGGCACGGATGATCCCGGACATCCTGGCCGCCTTCGTCCAGCCCAACGAGCCGGCGATCGCTCCCATCCTCCGGCAGGCTTCCGATCTCCTCCGCATCGCCGGTCTCGACGATCGCCTGGAGGGCTACCAGGGCAGCAAGCGGCGGGTCTGGGAGCAGGCGCAGGCGATATGGTCCGCCATCTGCGGACTCGACATCCGCTACATCAACCCGCCCGCATCCTTCGTCAGCGATGGCCAACGCATCCGATCGGCGCAGCAGATCGTCGGCGAGCGTCTGGCGACCTGCCTCGACACTACGCTGCTGTTCGCCTCATGCCTCGAGCAAATCGGCCTCCGCCCCCTGATCGTCCTGCAGAAGGATCATGCCTTCGCCGGCCTGTGGCTGTCGAAGGGAGATTTCGGGGTCTCGACCGTCGACGATGCGCCGGGGATCCGGACCCGGCTCAAGTTGGACGACCTCAAGGTCTTCGAGACGACGCTCGTCACCCAGAGGCGAAAGCCCACCTTCCAGATCGCCTGCGATCGGGGCGAGGAACACCTGAAGCAGGAGTCGGACGGGCAGTTCGAGGCGGTGATCGACGTGCATCGGGCGCGGCAGCGGCGGATCCTGCCGCTGCCCAGTCGATCGGCAGGCGACGGCTTCAATGAGACGATGGAAGCCGAGCAGGACGCGGCGCGCCCACCGCTCCAACCGGCTCCGATCCTACGTGAGGAGCCAGTCGCGGAGGAGGAGCCGACCGCGCTGACGCCGGCCAGCCGGCTGCAGCGCTGGCGTAACCGGCTACTGGACCTTTCCGGACGTAACCGCCTGCTCAACCTGCCCAAGTCGGACAAGCAGCTCGTTGTCATTGACTGCCCGGACCCGGCCGAGCTGGAGAACATGCTCGCCGCCATGCGTGGTGGCGGCCGTGGAACGCCACTGCGCTTCCGAGCCTGGCCCGACGTCATGAGCGGAGCGGACCCGCGCAGCGCCACGCTGCACCGCAGTCGGCTGAACGAGGATGCGGGTCTGACCTATGCCCGGCAGGCGCTGGCCAAGCGCGAGCTCATGATCGGCCGTGGTGACGATGCCATCCAGAGCGCCCTCACCGAGATTTACCGCAAGAGTCGCGCCGACGAGCAGGAGGGTGGCTCGAATACGCTGTTCCTGACCATCGGCAGCCTGTGGTGGAGGCCCGAGAACCGCGACAAGCCGTACCAGGCGCCCCTGATCCTGGTGCCGGTCGTGCTGGAGCGGCCGAGTGCCCGCTCCGGCTTCCTGCTCAGGCCGCACAGCGACGAGAGCCGCCTGAACGCCACCCTGCTCGAGATGCTGAAGCAGGAGTTCGATATCCGCTTCCCGGCCTTCGAAGGCGACCATCTCCCGGAGGACGAGTCCGGCCTCGACGTGC
Organism: uncultured Acetobacteraceae bacterium; assembly: GCA_964247725.1. Classification (GTDB taxonomy): domain Bacteria; phylum Pseudomonadota; class Alphaproteobacteria; order Acetobacterales; family Acetobacteraceae; genus Lichenicola. The sequence continues at coordinate 16,025 of CAXTVM010000004.1, forward strand.
CGAAGATCATCGACATCTTCCGGGCTAAGCTACGCGATATCCCGGGTTGGGAGGTGCAGGACAGCGTCGCCCTCACCAACCTGTCCTTCACCAAGTTCCTGATGTGGAAGGACCTCGAGGAGCGCGCGCCGTTCCTGTACGAGAACGCCGTGGCGCGTCGGCTGATGGACGGCCCGGTCGACCAGCCGGCGACCGTTTCGGCCTGGCACTTCGGGGCTGGCGCGCGTCACCTGGACGATGCGCTCGCGGCTGCGGATCTCGTCTGCCCGATGGAAGCGGACTCCTCGCAGCTGCAGGCCGTCGCGCGAGCGGCGGGCGGCGAGAGCTTTGTGCTGATCGGACCGCCGGGAACCGGAAAGAGCCAGACCATCACCAACATCATCGCCAATACCCTGGCTCAGGGACGGACGGTGCTGTTCGTGGCCGAGAAGCGGACGGCGCTGGAGGTGGTGCAACGGCGCCTGCGCCAGGTCGGGCTGGCAGATTTCTGCCTGGACCTGTTCTCCAGCAAGGCCAGCAAGATGGAGGTGCTGGAACAGCTCGACCGCGCCCAGCAGGCTCATGAAGCCTCCAGCCAGGAAAGCTGGATGGCGGCCAGGCGCGACATCGCCGCGCTGCGCGACGAGCTGAACGACTACGTCCGCGAGCTGCACCGCAAGGCCCGGAATGGGTGGACGCCGTTCCGAGCCATCGGGCTGGTGCTGCGAGCTGAAGGGGCCGCGATCCCGGAGGTGCCGCTGCAGTGGCCGAACCTCGACCACCACGATGCGGCCGCGTGGCAACGTCTGGTCGAGGCGACGGAGGAACTGGCAGCGACCGTGGACCGCATCGGCGACGTCGCCCGCGTGCCCGCTTTGGTCGGAATTGAGCAGCCGAGCTGGTCGCCGGTCTGGCAGACCCGGTTGTTGACTGCATCTGCCGCCGCTGCGGCACGCCTGGAAGCGCTGGCACGTGAGAGTGTCGCACTCACCGATGCGCTTGGGATCGGCGACCGGGCGACGGACAGCGCCTCGCTCCTGCACCTGGCAACGCTCGCCGCTCTGCTGCTGAAGTCGGAAGCGGCCGAGGCCGGATGGGCGGTTTCCGACCAAGCGAAGCAGACCCGGACGGCACTCGGAGCCGAGGAGGCGCGGATCGTTCGGCATCATGCGCTCTGGTCGGAGCTCGCCGGCAGATGGCGACCCGGTGTCATGACGCTGCCGCTCGGCGAGATCCGGACCGAGTGGCGGGAGGCCTCGGGCAAGTGGGCGCTGCCGCGGGCCTTGGGACTGCGTGCGGTGCGCAAGCGTCTTGCCGCCCAGGCGGACGGCGAGGTTGCCGAGGAACTCGGTGCCGATCTCGACCGGCTGGTCGAGCTGCAGCAGATCGATGGCGCGTTGGCGGCCGCGCCGCTCGCCGCTATCGGCCACCGCTGGCGCGGCCTGGCCACGGATTTCGGGCGGCTGCGCGAGGTTGGTGCATGGGCACGAGCGCTACGGGCGGCTTCCGCGGCCTGCGCGCCCGACCCCACAGCCTTGATCGCCCTGAGACTGCGCCTCCGCCGGTTGCTGACCGAGACGCCGGACCTGCTGGCGCCGACCGGCGCGATCGGGCTCGGCTTGCAGCGGTTCCTAGAGGCGCAGGCGGCGGCCAGGGCGGACCTCGAGGCGTTGGCCGTCCACTGCGGTCGCGACGCCGCGGGCCTCGTCGACCCGGCCCGGGCGGATTGGGTTCCCACGCTCGCCCGCCATCTGTCCGGCTGGTCGCAAGCCGCACCGATGATCCGCGACTGGTGCTCCTGGTGCGGCGTGACCGGAACGGCGACCCAGCTCGGGCTGGGACCGCTGGTGCGGGCAGTGGAGGACGGTGTCATAGCGTCCACCGACCTGGTGCGCGTCTTCGAGGCTAACTACGCGAGGTGGTGGATCGGCTGCGCCGTGGACGTCGCGCCGCGGCTGCGCAGCTTCGTCGCCGCCCAGCACGAGACGCGCATCGAGCGGTTCCGGGCACTCGATACCCGAATGCTGGATCTGGCCAGTCGCCTCGCCAGGGCCCGCCTAGCGACCGCAATCCCGGGTGCGGCCCAGCGCCAGCACGATCCCGAGTTCGCGGTGCTGACCCGCGAGCTTGCCAAGCGGCGGAGGCATCTTCCGGTGCGTCAGCTGGCCCAGAAGATGCCCAAGGCGCTGCGCCAGCTCACCCCCTGCCTGATGATGAGCCCGCTTTCCGTGGCGCAGTACCTACCGGCCAATACGGCTCAGTTCGACCTCGTGATCTTCGACGAGGCGTCCCAGATCCCGACCTGGGACGCGGTCGGCGTCGTGGGCCGCGGGCGGCAAGTCATCATCGTCGGCGATCCCAAGCAGCTGCCGCCGACCAGCTTCTTCGAACGCGGATCGAGCGACGGCGGAGGCAACGTGGAAGTCGAAACCCAGGACCTTGATTCCATCCTGGACGAGTGCAGCGGCGCCGGCATCCCATCGATCGAGCTGCGCTGGCATTATCGCAGCCGGCACGAGAGCCTGATCGCCTTCTCGAACCACGTCTATTACGGCGGCCGGCTCGTCACGTTCCCTTCGCCCGTCACCACCGACACCGCGGTCTCCTTCCGATTCGTGGCGGACGCCACCTATGGCCGCGCCGCGGACCGCACCAACCCGGTCGAGGCGAGGGCGGTGGTCGCGGAGGCGGTCTCGGTCCTGCGCCGCTCGCCGGCACCGTCCCTGGGCATCGTCACCTTCAATGCCGAGCAGCAGAGCCTGATCAACGATCTGCTCGACAAGGCGCGCCGCGACGATCCGAGCCTTGAGCCTTTCTTCAGCGATACGGCCGGAGAGCCGGTGCTGGTGAAGAACCTCGAGGGCGTGCAGGGCGAGGAGCGCGACGTCATGCTGTTCTCGCTGATTTATGGACCGGACCAAGTCGGCAAGGTCGGACTGAATTTTGGACCGCTGAACCTGTCGGGCGGGGAGCGGCGGCTGAACGTCGCGATCACCCGCGCGCGCGAGCAGCTCGTCGTGTTCGGCAGCCTGCGGCCGGAGCAGATCGATCTTGCCCGGACCAGCGCCATCGGCGTGAAGCACCTGAAGCAGTTCCTGGTGTTCGCGGAGCAGGGAGCACGCGCCTTCGCCGGCATGGCCTCCACCTCGCTCGGCGATTTCGAGAGCCCGTTCGAGGCCGCCGTGGCGCAGCGACTTCGAGACAAGGGCTGGGAGATCCAGCCGCAGATCGGCGTATCCGGCTTCCGGGTCGATCTCGGCATCGTCGATCCCGACGCGCCGGGCAGCTTCCTGGCCGGCGTCGAGTGCGACGGCGCCATCTACCACAGTGGCGCCACCGCCCGGGACCGTGATCGGCTGCGGCAGGTGGTGCTGGAAGGTCTGGGCTGGCGTATCCTGCGCATCTGGTCGACCGATTGGTGGACGAACGCGGCTCGCGAGGCCGAGCGGCTACACCAGGCGCTCCAGATGGCCCTGATCCAGACGAGGAAGCAGCGAGCCGAACGTGCCGAGCGCTATACGGAGATCGCCGCGGCCGCGATAGCCTCCGCGCAGGCGCAGGAGCAAGAGACGCCTGATGAGTCCGGCCAGGCAACTACCGCAGCCATCATCCCGGACGGCATCGACCCCGCCGGCTTCTACCTCGACGCCTATCGGCCGCGGCTCAGCGATCTCGTCTCCCGAATCGTCGCCGAGGATGGCCCGATCCGCGACGATCGGCTGATCCAGCGCGTCGCGCGGCTGCACGGGTTCGGCCGGTCTGGTCGCGAAATCCGCGACCGTGTGCTTGCCTTGCTGCCCGTCGGCTGCGCGCGCACGGTGGAAGCAGTCGGCAGCTTCCTCTGGCCGCCCGGGTTGGCTCCGGAAGATTGGAGAACGTTCCGCCGGCCGCCGCAGGGTTCTAGCCTCGATCCGGCCGACCTGTCGTTGCAGGAGTTGATGGCACTTGTCGTCGCGGTTCGTGCGCCCGGCCTGGCGGACGAGCAGCTCCTGATCGCAATGAGAAATGCGTGCGGGATGGCGCGGATGGGTGAGCCCAGCCGGGCTAGGTTCATGGAGGCGATCGAGGCAACCAAGCGATGATCCGTCATCCGGACTGTCGGATGGCCATACGGGCCGTGCGGAAGGTTGTGCCGTCGCGTGCGTGGCGCGTGCGGGACCGGAAGCGTCGGGACCCTCAGAATGTTGAGGGCGTCCGGGAGAACCAGAAATTCATCGGGGCAGGACGACGGCTCCCGCCCGTAGCGTGCGGCCGGTCAAAGCGCCGCCCTGGCCATCGCGATAGCCCCTTCGCGGGAGCGCGCGGCGCCGACGAACCGGCGCAGGTGTACGAACACCGCGTCCGCCACTCCGCTGGCTTCGGCCAGGGCGGCGCCCTGCAGCCCGGCCCAGGCCTCCGGCAGCGGCCGCTTCTGCGCGAACGAGCCCGGCTCCGGCGGCACCGTGTCGACCATCCAGTGGCCGTTCGAGGCGGGCGAGACCGCGAACAGCACCGGCAGCCGCTCGGCGAACACCACCCGCTTCCACGGCATGCCGCGCTCCAGCACCAGGATGCGCGGGTCCGCCGCCGTCCGGTGCGCCGCCAGCACCGCCGCCTCGGCGTCCAGCCGCGCCCGCAGCGACTCGACCCGGCGAGCCAGCACCCCCTGCACCAGCGCCGCCGCTTGCGCGAACGCGTCGTCGCCGGCGTTGGGCCCGCTGCCGGCCGGGTCGTCCCAGGCCGGGTTGAACTCGCCGACTAGGGCGGCGAGCCCGAGCGTGTCCTGCCCGGCCGCCACCCCGTTGTCGATCTCGTCGATCCGGCGCACCAGCCCGTCATCGAGCTCGGTCGCGATCCGCGCCCCATGCGCCGCACCCGCATCGCGCAGCCGCGCCGCACTCGGATCGCGCAGCAGCGCCGCGACCGCAGCCGCGCCGTGGACCTGCCAGACCAGGCCGGCAGACGAGAACGGCGTCCCGTCGCGGCGCGCCGGGGCACCGCGCTGGTGGTGGTCGAAACGTCCGGTGGCCGCATCGAACACGCCGCCGACGTCGAAGACGATGTCGCCCGCGCCGATCACGTCGGCATCGCGGGTGCGCAGCAACGTATGGTCGTGCCCCGGCCGCTCGAGGCCGAGCGCCAGCCGCAGCACGACGTAGGCGAACACCTCGTCGCAATGGAACTTGCCGCCGTGGGTGACGAGGTGCGGGCGCGGCAGGCTGGTCATGGGGCGGGGTCCGGTCCAGGGCGGCGCCGTCCTGGCGCTGCGGTCCGCCGGGTCATACAGCAGGCGGGGCGCCCGCGTCGCCTGCGGTGCAGGAGCGGCGCCCGGCGGCGGATCGTGACCATTCAGTAAAGGCCGAATAAAGGAACCATTCGTCACCACTCCTCAAGTGCATGTCTTTCGAGATGATTTCCCGCAAGTCGATATAAAGAGCAATTTTGTTGACTTAGCCGTTCTCGCAGCTATGTTACCTAAGTTTGAGACTAATGGGACCGCAGGCGTCGCCCTTATAGTGCTCTCTCTGATCTTGGACTCGTGGTATTATTTGATACCGCGTAGATTGTGGATGTTCAATGCTACAGATTACACGGTGTGGATCGCTGTTGGTGACCACCATCCTGTTTGCCGGATCTACCGTGGAGACCGCGCGCGCACAAAGGGCGGCACCCTCGCAGGCTCAGGGCAAGAAGCCTGAGGTCGTGGTGGTGCAGGCGGCGGGCCTGAGATCGAAGGCGCAGGACACTCCGGCCAGCGTTCTGGAGGTCAGCGGCCGCAATCTGCAGGAACGCGGGATCACGTCCCTGTCCACGCTGGCGCAGGCGACGCCCGGCGTTTCGCTGAAGAGCGAGGGACCGAGCCAGAACGAGATCGAGGAGCGCGGCATGACGTCGAGCGGCGGCCACTCGCCGACCGTCGGCTTCTACCTCGACAACACGGCCCTGACCGGCCCGGCCGGCGCGCAGAACGGGCACGTCGTGATCGACCCGTCGCTGTACGACCTCGACCACATCGAGATCCTGCGCGGACCGCAGGGCACGACCGGCGGTGCTCCGTCGATGGGCGGCAACGTCAAGCTTGTCACCAACCAGCCCAGCCTCAACACCCTCGACGCCTCCGCCGAGAGCATCCTGTCGGGTACGGATGGCGGCGGTTTCAACCACGACGACAACCTCATGGCCAACCTGCCCTTGATCCAGGACAAGCTGGCGCTCCGGGTCGTTGGCACCGAGAACTCCACCAGCGGATGGATCAAGCGGATCGTCGGCAACCCGTTCCCGCTTCCGACCGAGAACGGCGCCGTCCGAGGCGATGTCGGGGCCGCCCCGGTCGCGGCGAGCTTCCCCGGCTCCAACTCGTACCAGGTCTACGCCGCCCGCGTCAGCCTGCTCTGGGCTCCGACGGAGAACCTCGAGGTCACGCCGTCGTTCTTCTACGAGTCGAGCAAGCAGGACGGGATCAGCGCTTTCGACAGCGATCCGGGCACCCAGGCGCACTACCAGCCGTTCGACATCTCCGAGCCCCTGACCGACCGGATCTCCGTCTACAGCCTGAACGCGCGCTACCATTTCCACGGGTTCGACCTGACGTCGGACACGGCGCAATGGTTCAGGACGTCGGGGCAGACCGAGGACGCCAGCGAGAACTTCAACAACCCCCAGACGGGCGAGACCTACAACGCCAACAACGGCCTTCCCAACCCGGGCTACTACGGGCCGACCGGATCCGGCGAGGCGTTCGCGCACGAGGACGATCCGTCGCGGCAGTTCAGCGAGGAGGTCAAGGTGTCGTCCAACACCCAGGGACGGCTCGGTTGGGTCGCAGGCGCCTACTACAGCCACTTCAACTCGGTCTGGCTCTTCACCGGCACGACGCCGACCGCCGACGCCTACCTGGATCTCGGCACGTTCGAGCGGGCCACGACTCCCAACTGGTTCGACGCGGTCTCGCCGACGACGGAGGATCAGTATGCCGCGTATGGCAACGTCACCTACGCGATCACCAGCCGCCTGAAGGCCGATGTCGGCGTGCGCTGGACGGATTACGAGTACAGCTTCTCGTCCTCCATCAGTGGCTGGGGATCGGGGCTGGGGGCGGCGACGCCCTCGAACACCGGCCTCATCAAGCAGTCGGAGAACAGCGCCACGCCGAAATTCAACCTGTCCTACCAGGTCACCCCCGACCTGATGGTCTATGGGACGGTCGCGAGGGGATACCGTCCGGGCGGCGGCAATGCGATCTACCCGACGGTCGGCCCGTACTGGAGCGCCGTCTTCTCGCCCTACAACTATACAAACGGCAAGTGGCCGACCAGCTACAACTCCGACTCGGTATGGAGCTATGAGCTCGGGGAGAAGGCCAGCTTCCTCAACCACCGCCTCACCTTCAACGCCAGCGTCTATTACGAGGATTGGAGCAACATCCAGCTGGAGGCTTATCCCGGCGACTTCGTGCAGAACATCAACGGGATCGGCGCGAAGATCTACGGCACCGAGCTCGAGGCGTTGGCCAGGCTCGGCTACGGGTTCAACCTCGATGCCACGTTCGGGTACACGAGCTACTACCTGAACGGCGGACCTCATTGGCTGATACAGCCGACCGATATCATCCCGGAGGTGCCGCATCTGGTGGGCGACGTCGTACTCAGGTATTCGAAGAAGCTCCGCGGCAACTACCTGTTCACCGCGCAGGTCGAGAACTCGTATACGGGTCAGCGCTATTCGTTGGCCTTCCCCTACGGCTTCTCGACGAACGGCGCCTACACGCCGGTGCAGGCCTACGACCTGACCAACATCCGCGTCGGCATCGCCTCACGGCATGGCTGGACGGCCACCCTGTTCGCCAACAACGTGTTCAACAAGCACGCGCAGCTGGAGAATCTGTATCAGGAGGCCCTTCCCGACGCCGCCTTCAACCGGATCGTCACCAACCAGCCGCTGACGATCGGGATCGACCTGACCTATCACCTGTAAACGCGACCGCGACGCGCTCGCCCGGCCGGCAATCCTGCCCCTCGGTTCAAGGCTGCCTTCACACGGCAGCCTTCCATCGACGTGTGGCCGCGGCGGCATCCGAGCGCCGTTCTTCGGTCCAGCGACTGATCGCGCGCCAGGTCTGCCATGGCGGACAGCGCGCCGCCTATGGCTCCCTCATGCATTGATCGCATCTGGCGCCGCTCTGGACAACGTCATGCTTCAAGCTGCAGGAGACGGCATGACGACCACGCGACCACGCCGCCCAGTCCCGCCGCCCGCATCGCAGCGCTGCCGCAGCCACCGGGCGGATGCCGATCCATGACGTGGCGATGCGTGTCGAGATCCCGTCCCGTCGGGCTGGCAGTGACCGCCGTCGCGCTGGTCACGGCGGCCACGCCGGTGCGGGCCCAGATCGCGGTACCCGCGTCCCAGCCGGCGGTACCGAGCTTGCAGAAGGCGGTGCCGGAGGTCCAGGCCGCCACGTCCAGCGTTCCGCCGCCGGCGGCGGCCGCCTCCCGGGACTGGTTCAGCACCGTCACCTACGGCGCCCAGATCGACGTGGGGGCCAACGGCAACTTCGACCGCCCCGCGGACGGGCTGAACTACGGCCAGCTGTTCGAGGACAAGGCCAACACCGTGCTGCTGAACCAGGTCCAGCTCACCGTGCAGCGACCGATCGCCGGCACCGTCGCCGGCTACGATGTCGGCTTCGTCCTGCAGGGCGCCTACGGTACGGACGCGCGCTACACGCACTTCCTCGGCGAGTTCGACTATGCGACCGGCGACCGCGAGCAGTTCACGCTGCTGCAGGCCGACCTGCTGCTGCACACGCCCTGGCTGACCCCGGGCGGCATCGACTTCAAGCTCGGCCAGTTCCTGATCGCGCAGGGCTACGAGGCCATCGATCCCAGCGCCAATCCGTTCTACTCGCACAACTACATCTTCAGCTTCGGGCCCTATCTCAACAGCGGCGTGCAGGCGGTCGCCCATGTCAGCCCGACGCTCGACCTCTACGGCGAGGTCGACACCGGCGACAGCACGACGTTCGGCGGCGGCGACGAGAACGTCGTGCTGGCCGGGCTGGTCGGGTTCGGCCTCAACAACCTGGCGCAGGGCAGGCTCACCATCCTCGCGACCTCGCACCTGGGGCCTGAGGATGCCGCGCATGCGATCGGCGCGCGCGCCAACCGCACGATGCGCTACGAGAGCGACATCCTCTCGACCTACAAGCTCAACCGCAAGCTCGGCTTCGTCCTCGAGCTGAACTGGCTGCGCGACGACCTGATCGGCGCCAACGCCTATGGCGGCGCCCTCTATGCCAGCTACGCGCTGACGCCGTCGCTGACCGCGAATTTCCGCGGCGAGATCTATCGCGACGATTCCGGCACTTTCGTCGCGGCCGATCCCGGCAACCTCGACAATATCCGTGCTATGGACGGGTTGCCGAACACCGCGTTCACCGCCGGCCGGCAGGTCTACAGCGAGTGGACCGTGGGCGTAACCTACAAGCCCACGGTCCCGCACGTGACGCTGCTGGCGTTCCGGCCCGAGATCCGCTGGGACAAGTCGCTCGGCAGCGGCCGCCCGTACAACGACCTGACCAGCACCGGCAGCTTCACCCTGGCGGGCGACATCATCCTCGGCTTTTGACAAGCCCGTTCGAGGATGCGTTGTGCCGGCGAGTCGAAGCGCCCATCTGCGCTCGGGTCCTGGGCTCACGGCTAGAAGGCCGCTCCGCTTCGGTTCCGGGCGGTCACGCCGGCCTTGCCGCTGATGCGGCACTCTCACCCGGCACATCCCGTTCTCGAACGGCCCTCATGCTCTCGAAAACCATGGCTGTCCGGTCGAAGCGGCCGTGGCGGAGGAAACGGATCGTCTCGCTGATCGCGCGGCGGTCACGGATCATGCCGTGATGCGTGGCGTGGAGCGTGAGGTGGTCGGCCATGCCGGCGACCCGGGTCCGCTCGACCGAGACGCGCCCGTCGTTCGGTCCCGGGATCAGCAGCCGGCCGAGCGGGTCCAGGAACCGGTCGCCGGCGATGACGCCGAGCGGGTAGTCGACCTGTCCCAGCAGTCGCACCAGCTGGTCCGACCGGCCCGTCGTGAGCCCGGCGCCGGCCGGGCCAACAGGCGGCGATACGGGGCTCGGCCAACGAGCAGGTCGGCGACCTCGCTGCCGCCGTTCGGCGGCGCCAGCATGACGACGCGGCCGAGGCGGGCGGGACGACATTGCGCGATCGCGGCGCGCGCGAGCAGGCCGCCCATCGAATAGGTGACCAGATGCAGCGCGTCGCCCTCGCTGCGGGTCCATTCGCCGCACTCGTGCACCTGCCAAATGAGGTCGCGCAGCGACAGCCGGCACGACAGATAGGCGAGGTTTAGCGTGCCGGAGCCGGCCGCCGCCAGGGCGTGTTCGAGACGCCGCATCGAGCGCCGGCCGGCGGCCAGCCCGTGCAGGAGGATCACGCGATCCGGCTGCGAGGAGGGCACACGCAAATCCTTATGCAGTCTTTATATTATTTACCAGATGGCTGATATCGTCCTTATGCGATCCGGATCTAGCATGGGCCGATACTGACCCGAGACCTTCTTCATGTTGGACCTTCTGCTGCTCGTCGGCGGCACCACGATCATCCTGCTGATGGACGCCTACGCCTCGCTCTGCGGCAGGATCTAGGGGGATGACGTTCGATCTGGTCCTCGCCGGCGTGGTGGCGCTCGGCCTGCTGGTCTATCTCGGCTGGGCGCTGATCCGCCCCGAAGATTTCTGAGCGGAGTCCGGCCGTGACCGCGCCTGGCATTCTCGAAATCCTCCTTGTCCTGGCCCTCACCGTCGCCTGCGCGGTGCCGGTCGGGGCCTATCTCGCCACCGTCATGGAAGGCGGCCGGACGGTCCTGTCGCCGGTGCTGGCCCCGGTCGAGCGCGGCCTCTACGCGCTCTCCGGCGTCGACGCGGGGCGTGGCATGTCGTGGCGCAGCTACACCGCCGCGTTGCTGCTGATGAACGCGCTGCACTTCGCTCTGCTCTACGCGATCCTGCGGCTGCAGTTCTACCTGCCGTTCAACCCGCAGCACGTCGCCGGCATGCCGCCCTCGCTCGCCTTCAACACTGCGGCCTCGTTCGTCACCAACACGAACTGGCAGGCCTACACCCCCGAGAGCGGGATCTCGAACGGCGCCCAGATGCTGGGCCTCACCGTGCACAACTTCCTGTCCGCCGCGACCGGCATCGCGGTCGCGGTCGCGGTCATGCGGGCGCTGGCCGCCGGCGGGTTGCGCGAGCTCGGCAACTTCTGGGCCGACCTCACGCGGGCGACGCTCTACATCCTGCTGCCGCTGGGCTGCCTGTTCGCCGTGCTGCTGATGGCGAGCGGCGTGCCGGACACGCTGCATGCCTTCGCCGAGGTGACGACGCCCGAGGGCGTGCGGCAGACCATCGCGATCGGGCCGGTGGCGTTTCAGGAGGCGATCAAGGAGCTCGGCACCAACGGCGGCGGCTTCTTCAACGCCAACAGCGCGCATCCGTTCGAGAACCCGACCGCGCTGACCTGCGCGCTCGAAACCTTCATGCTGCTGCTGATCCCGTTCGCGCTGCCGGTCGCGTTCGGCCGCATCACCAAGGAGCCGGCGCAGGGCCGGGCGCTGCTGGCGGCCATGGTCGGCATCCTGGCGATCGGCGTGTTCTGCTCCTACGCCGCCGAGGCCGCCGGCAACCCGATCCTGCACGCGCTGGGCGTCGACCAGGCGCAGGGCAACCTTGAGGGCAAGGAGGTGCGCTTCGGCACCGCGCTCACCGCGCTGCTGAACGTCGGCGCCACCGGCACCTCGACCGGTGCGGTGGCGGGGGCGGCCGAGAGCTTCATGCCGCTCGGCGGGCTGGTGTCGCTGTTCCTGATGCAGCTGGGCGAGGTCACCCCGGGCGGCATCGGCTCGGGCTTCTACTTCATCATCGTGTTCGCGCTGCTCTCGGTGTTCGTCGCCGGCCTGATGGTCGGCCGCACTCCGGAATATCTCGGCAAGAAGGTGCAGGCGCGCGAGATCAAGCTGGCGATGCTGGCCCTCCTGATCCTGACGCTGTGGATCCTGTGCGGCGCCGGGCTGTCGCTGGTGCTGCCGTCGGGGCTGGCCGCGATCTCGGCCGCCGGGCCGCACGGGCTGACCGAGATGCTCTACGCCTGGACCTCGGCCACGCAGAACAACGGCAGCGCGTTCGCCGGCATCACCGCGACCACGCCGCTGCTGGCCTACGGCCAGGCGTGCGCCATGCTGTTCGGCCGGTTCGCGGTGATGGTGCCGGTGCTGGCGATCGCGGGTTCGCTTGGCCTCAAGCCCAAGCTCGGCATGACCGCCGGCACCTTTCCCACCACCGGGCTGCTGTTCGTCGGCCTGCTGGCCGGCGTGATCGTGATCCTGGGCGGGCTGCAGTTCCTGCCTGCCGACGCGCTGGGGCCGATCGCAGAACATTATGTGCTGCACACCGGTACAACCTATTGAGGAAAGACGCTTGGGATTGGCGCGTGCCGGCGATTCGATGCGCGCCCTGCACTTGCCGGTGCTCACGGCCAGGGAGCTGCCCCGCTCCGGTTCTCGAACGACATGTCCCATCCTCGAACGAGTTCTGAAGGCCAGATGATGTCCGCCAACGTCTCCACTTCGAATCCAAGCGTCGACGGCACCGCCGCGTTCTCGCTGTTCGACCGCCGGATCGCGTCCCGCGCCGCGCGCGACGCGGTGGCCAAGCTCAACCCGCGCCAGCTCGCGCGCAACCCGGTCATCTTCGTGACCGAGGTGGTCGCCCTGCTGACCACCGTGCTGGGCGTGCGCGAGCTGTTCATCCCGGGCGCGCAGCCCGCGTTCGCGCTGGCGATCGCCTTCTGGCTGTGGCTGACCGTGCTGTTCGCCACCTTCGCCGAGGCGATGGCCGAAGGCCGCGGCCGCGCCCGGGCCGAGAGCCTGCGCCGCGCCCGCAACGAGACGCTGGCCAAGCGCGTGCTGAACCCCGACGATCCGGCGCTGTTCGGCACCGTGTCCTCGACCGAGCTGCGCGTCGGCGACGTGGTGCTGGTCGAGACCGGCGACCTGATCCCGCTCGACGGCGAGATCATCCGCGGCATCGCCTCCATCAACGAGAGCGCCATCACCGGCGAGTCGGCGCCGGTGATCCGCGAGGCGGGCGGCGACCGCTCCGCCGTCACCGGCGGCACCCAGGTGGTGTCCGACAGCCTGCTGGTGCGCATCACCGCCGCGTCCGGCGCCACCTTCATCGACCGCATGATCGCGCTGGTCGAGGGGGCGTCGCGGGCCAAGACGCCGAACGAGATCGCGCTCGACATCCTGCTGGCGGGCCTGACCATCATCTTCCTGATCGCGGTGGCGACGCTGGTGGGCTTCGCGCACTATTCCGGCACCGTGCTGGCGGTGCCGGTGCTGGCCGCCCTGCTGGTGACGCTGATCCCCACCACCATCGGCGGCCTGCTGTCGGCGATCGGCATCGCCGGCATGGATCGCCTGGTGCGCTTCAACGTGGTCGCCACCTCCGGCCGCGCGGTCGAGGCGGCCGGCGACGTCGACACGCTGCTGCTCGACAAGACCGGCACCATCACCTTCGGCAACCGCATGGCGGCGGCCTTCCATGCCGTGCCCGGCATCGAGCCGGCGCAGCTGGCGCGGGCCGCCGCCATGGCCTCGGTCGGCGACGAGACCCCGGAGGGCCGCTCGGTGCACGCCCTGGCGCGCGAGCGCCACGACGTCGTATCCATGGCGCCCGACGGCGCGGTCCCGGTACCGTTCTCGGCCAACACCAGGCTGTCCGGGCTCGATGCCGGCGACCGCGCCTGGCGCAAGGGCGCGGTCGACAGCCTGCTGAGCGCGATCGGCGAGACCAGGCCGCCGGCCGCCTTCACCCAGGCGGTGGAGCGGGTCGCGCGCTCCGGCGGCACGCCGCTGGCGGTCGCCGAGGACGGCCGCCTGCTCGGCGTCATCGAGCTCAAGGACGTGGTCAAGCCTGGCATCCGCGACCGCTTTGCCGCGCTCCGCCGCATGGGCATCCGCACCGTCATGGTGACCGGCGACAACCGCGTCACCGCGGCGGCGATCGCCGGCGAGGCCGGGGTCGACGATTTCATCGCCGAGGCGACGCCGCAGGACAAGCTCGGCTACATCCGCGCCGCCCAGGCCGAGGGGCGGCTGGTGGCGATGTGCGGCGACGGCACCAACGACGCGCCGGCGCTGGCGCAGGCCGATGTCGGCGTGGCGATGCAGACCGGCACCCAGGCGGCACGCGAGGCCGCCAACATGGTCGACCTCGACAGCGACCCCACCAAGCTGATCGAGATCGTCGAGATCGGCAAGCAGCTGCTGATCACCCGCGGCGCGCTCACCACCTTCTCGATCGCCAACGACATCGCCAAGTACTTCGCGATCCTGCCGGCGATCTTCGTGGTGGCCTATCCGGGCCTAGCCGCCCTCAACGTCATGCGGCTGTCGACGCCGCAGAGCGCCATCCTGTCGGCGGTGATCTTCAACGCGCTGGTGATCATCGCCCTGGTGCCGCTGGCGCTGCGCGGCGTGCGCTTCAAGGCGGTCAGCGCCGCCTCGCTGCTGCGCCGCAACCTGTTGATCTACGGGCTCGGCGGCATCGTGGTGCCGTTCGTCGGCATCAAGCTGATCGACCTCGTACTCACCGCCCTGCACATCTTCACCTGAGCGAGGCCGTTCGAGAATGGCGTGTGCCGGCGATCCGACGGGCCTTTCCGCGCTTGGCCGCGGGCTCACGGCCAGGAGGCCGCTGCTCCGATTCGCGAAAGTCACGCCGGCCGTGCCGCTGGCGTGGCACTCTCGTCCGGCACATCCCAATCTCGAACAGCCTCTAAGGACCCCGCCCATGCTCACCCATCTTCGGCCGGCGGTTTCGCTCGTGGTGCTGTTCACCCTGCTGCTGGGGCTGGTGTTCCCGCTGCTGTTCGTGGGCCTGGGCAGCGTCGCCCTGCCGTTCCAGGCGAACGGCAGCCTGATCCGGCGGAACGGCCAGCCGGTCGGCTCGGCGCTGATCGGCCAGGCCTTCACTAGCGACCGCTACTTCCACGCCCGCCCGTCGGCGATCACCGGCACCGATCCGAAGGACCCCAGCAAGACGGTGCCCGCGCCCTACGACGCCAGCACCTCGGCGCCCTCCAACCTCGGCCCGACCGCCCGGGTACTGCACGACCGCGTCGCCGGCGACGTCGCCACCCTGGAGAAGGCGGGCGCCGCCAGGGGCAGCATCCCGATGGATGCGATCACCACGTCCGGCTCCGGCCTCGACCCCGACATCTCGCCCGACTACGCCGCGCTGCAGGCGCCGGTGGTGGCGCAGGCGCGCCACCTGCCGCTGGACCAGGTCCAGGCGCTGCTGGCGCAGGTGACCCAAGGCCGGGCGTTCGGGATCATCGGCGAGCCACGCGTCAACGTGCTGCGCCTGAACCTGGCGCTGGATGCGCTTGGAGCCAAGTAAGGCCAGGGGCCCTGCCCCTGGACCCTGCCAAAGGCTGAGCCTTTGGAAACCGTTTCTTAAGGATCGGGTTCCAAGGGCCGCCGGCCTTTGGCGGGTCCAGGGCAGCGCCCTGGCCTTCCTCGCATGGGGTAGATAATGCGCTGGGAGCCGGAGCGTCGGCCCGATCCGGAAGCGCTGCTGGCGGCGCAGGCCAAGGCGTCGCGCGCGCCGCTGCGGATCTTCCTGGGGGCAGCCCCCGGCGTTGGCAAGACCTTCGAGATGCTGGCCCAGGCGCGCCGGCTGGTGGCCGAGGGCCGCACCGGCATCGTGGCCGGCATCATCGAGACCCACGGCCGGGCCGAGACCGCGGCGCAGCTCGGCGACCTGCCGGTGCTGCCTCGGCTGCGGATCCCCTATCGCGGCCAGGTGCTGGAGGAGTTCGACCTCGACGCGGCGCTGGCGATGCGGCCGGCGCTGATCCTGGTCGACGAGCTGGCGCACAGCAACGCGCCGGGCAGACGCCATGCCAGGCGCTGGGAGGACGTGGCCGAGCTGCTGGCGGCCGACATCCCGGTCTGGACCACGCTCAACATCCAGCACCTGGAGAGCCTGAACGACACGGTGCTGCGCATCACCGGCGTCCGCGTCGCCGAGACCCTGCCCGACCACGTGCTGGAGCTGGCCGACGAGATCGAGCTGATCGACCTGTCGCCGGCCGACCTGCGCGCGCGCCTGGCGGCCGGCCGCGTGTATCGGCCGGACGTGGCGACGCGGGCGCTGGGCGGGTTCTTCCGCGAAGGCAACCTGCAGGCGCTGCGCGAGATCGCGTTGCGGCGCACCGCCCAGCACGTCGATGCCGGGCTGCTCGACTACATGCGGGCGAGCGGCATCCCGGGACCCTGGCCGGCGGGTGAACGGGTGCTGGCGCTGGTGGGGCCCGAGGCGGGCGAGCCGGTGCTGCGCGCCGCCAAGCGTCTGGCCGACGCGCTGCACGCGCCGTGGCTCGCCCTCCACGTCGAGCCGGCGGGCGAGCCGGCGGCGTCGGCGCAGGCGGTGGCGCGGCTGATGACGCTGGCCGCCGAGCTCGGCGCCGAGATCGAGACCCGGGCGGTGCGCAGCGCCAACGAGGGCATCGTCGGCATCGCGCTCGAGGTGGCGCAGGGCCGCAACGTGTCGCAGATCGTGGTCGGCCGCACCCGGCGGCGGAGCCCGCTCGGCCGCCTGCTGGCCGGGCCGGTCTGGCGCGGCAACCTGGCGGGAGCACTGCTGGC
The DNA here is from genome assembly GCA_964247725.1 of uncultured Acetobacteraceae bacterium. Lineage (GTDB taxonomy): Bacteria > Pseudomonadota > Alphaproteobacteria > Acetobacterales > Acetobacteraceae > Lichenicola. The sequence goes on from CAXTVM010000004.1 coordinate 32,702, forward strand.
GCGGGCGCCGGACTATGCGGTGCAGGTGGTGCCGACCGGGGCCGGGACCCGCCGCCGGCGGGCGCCGCGCATCGCGTTGCCGCCGGGCTGGCGGCCGTGGGCGGTATCGACTGCCCTGGTGGGGCTCGCGGTCGGGCTCGGCGAGCTGCTGCGCGACTTGGTGCAGCCGGACGCGCTCGGCATGCTGTTCCTGGCCGCCGTGGTCGGCGGCGCCGCCCTGTACGGGCTTACGGTGGCTCTGGGCACCGCGCTGGTGTCGTTCCTGGCCTGGAACTTCCTGTTCATCCCGCCGCTCTACGCGCTCACGATCGACCAGCCGCGCGACGTGATGGCGATCCTGGTGTTCGGCACCGTCGCCGCCGCCACCGGGATGGTGGCAAGCCGCCTCGGCGCCACCGCGCGGGCGGCGCAGGGCCGGATCGAGGGGCTACGCCGGATCGGCGCCTTCTCCCGCGCGCTGGGCGGCCCGGTGACCGACCGCGAGCTGCAGGACGAGATCGTGCGGCAGGCGGCCTCGATCGGGTCGCGGGCGCTGGTGCTGGCCGGCCGCGAGACCGATGGCGAGCTCGACATCCGCGCCGCCGAGCCGCCGGCCGACACCATGGACGAGGCCTCCTGGGCGGCTGCGCTATGGTCTTGGCGGCATGGCGAGACGGCCGGGCGCGGCACCGCGACGCTGCCGGCGGCGGCCTGGCGATTCCTGCCGATCCGCATCGACGCTGCCGCCGCCAAGACCCCCGACGGTCGTGCCAGCGGCTTGGTCGGGCTGCTCGCGGTGCAGCCGGCGGCGTCGCTGGACGGGCCGGCGCTGCAGGCGCTGCAGGCGCTGGCCGACCAGGCGGCGCTGGCGCTGGAGCGGGTGCGGCTGGTGCGCGAGGCGGCCGATGCGACCGCGCGCGACGAGACCCAGAAGCTGCGCACCGCGCTGCTGAACTCGCTGTCGCACGACCTGCGCACGCCGCTGACCGGCATCCGCGGGGCGGCCGAGACGCTGCGCACCGCCTGGAGCCGGCTGGGCTCCGATACCCGCGACGACCTGCTGCTGGCGATCGAGGAGGACACGATGCGGATGACCCGGTTCCTGGCCAACATCACCGACATGACCCGGCTGGAGAGCGGCGTGGTGGTGCCGAGGCTGGTGCCGGTGGATCCGGTGGCGGTGGTCGGCCAGGCGGTGGACCGGCTGGACGACCCGTCGCTGGTTTCGGTGCAGGGACCGGCGGTGCCCGCCGCCGTACTGGCCGATCCGTTGCTGCTGGAGCAGGTGGTGTTCAACGTGCTCGACAACGCGCTCAAGTACTCCGTCACGCCCGAGCCGGGCGGCGAGCCGCCGGTCGACGTCGCCATCGCGTCCGAGGGCGGTCATGCGGTCATCCGCGTCGTCGACGGCGGCACCGGCATCGCCGAAGACGAGCTGCCGCACGTGTTCGACAGCTTCTACCGCGCGCAGCACGGCGACCGGGTGGTGCCGGGCACCGGTCTCGGGCTGGCGATCGCGCGCGGGCTGGTCGAGGTCATGGGCGGCGCCATCGCCGCGTCCAGCCCGGTGCCGCAGGGCCTGCCCGGCGCCGGGCGCGGCACGCTCGTCACCATCACGCTGCCGGCGGCGCCCGAGGCCGAGCCCGAGATCGAGCCCGATATCCAGATTGGGCCGGAGGCCGCGCCATGAGCTCGACCGACGGCCTGGCGGTGCTGATCGTCGACGACGAGCGGCAGATCCATCGCTTCCTGCGCCCCGCACTCGAGGCGGTCGGCTACCGCACCGTGTCCGCCTACACCGGCGCCGAGGCGCTGCGGCTGGCGGCGAGCCAGGCGCCGGCCGCGATCGTGCTCGACCTCGGCCTCTCCGACCTGGACGGCAAGCTGGTGCTGGAGCGGCTGCGGCAGTTCAGCGCGGTGCCGGTGATCGTGCTCTCCGCGCGCGACCGCGAGGCCGAGAAGATCGCCGCCCTCGACGCCGGCGCCGACGACTACGTCGAGAAGCCGTTCGGGCTGGGCGAGCTGCTGGCCCGCCTGCGCGTGGTGCTGCGCCGCCAGGACCCGTCCAGCGAGGCGCGGCCGGACGAGCCGCTGGTCTGCGGTGCGCTGACCCTCGACCCCGCCCGCCACGAGGTGCGGGTGGGCGGCGAGCGGGTGGTGCTGAGCCCGCGCGAGTACCAGCTGCTGGCGATGCTGATGCGCCACGAGGACAAGGTGCTGACCCACCGCCAGCTGCTGGGCACGCTGTGGGGCCCGGCGCATGTCGAGGACGTGCAGTACCTGCGCGTCTACATCGGCCAGCTCCGGCAGAAGCTGGGCCCCGCGGTCGCCCGCATGATCGCGACGGAGCCGAACGTGGGGTATCGGTTAATCCCGTCGGCTTGAGCGTCTGGAACCCGCCGGCAATTATGTGTATAAAATACACATGAATAGCCGGGACATCATCCGCGCGATCGAGGCTGGCGGATGGTCCCACATCGCCACCAAGGGCGATCATTGGCAGTTCAAGCATCCCACCCGCCCCGGCCGCGTGACGGTGCCGCATCCCAAGCGTGACCTGCCGATCGGCACGCTCAGGAGCATCGAGAGGCAGGCCGGCGTGAAACTGAGGCGATGACGATGGCGACCTACATCGCGCTGCTGCGCAAGGACGCGACCAGCGACTACGGCGTGGACTTCCCTGACCTGCCTGGCTGCGTCACCGCCGGCCGCACCCTTGAGGAGGCCCGGCGTGCGGCGGCGGAGGCTCTGGCGCTGCACCTGGAAGGCATGACGGCGGACGGCGACATGGTGCCGCCCCCATCCGGGCTCGACGCCGTGATGGGCGATCCGCACAATGTGGATGCCGTGGCTTTCCTGGTCGATGCGCGGGTCGCGGCGCCGCGGGCGGTTCGGGTCAACGTCATGCTGCCGGAAGACCTGCTGCAGGCGATCGACAGGGTGACCGGCAACCGCAGCCGGTTCCTAGCGGATGCGGCGCGCGCGAAGCTGCGCGTGGTCTGATGCGCGCTTGCCGACGGTGTGCGGCGCGCTGAGCCTCGACCCCGCCCGCCACGAGGTGCGGGTGGGCGGCGAGCGGGTGGTGCTGAGCCCGCGCGAGTACCAGCTGCTGGCGATGCTGATGCGCCACGAGGACAAGGTGCTGACCCACCGCCAGCTGCTGGGCACGCTGTGGGGCCCGGCGCATGTCGAGGACGTGCAGTACCTGCGCGTCTATATCGGCCAGCTCCGGCAGAAGCTGGGCCCCGCGGTGGCACGGATGATCGCGACGGAGCCGAACGTGAGGGATCAGCTAATTTTATCGATATGGATGGTTGCGCTGGAAGAAAATTTTAGTCTAACTTCACTCAGCTAAACTTTGGAGGCTAAATCGATGCGTAGTCCGGAAGCTCATATCAAGGACGCGAAAACGTCGGCTGCCAAAGCGCACAAGGCGCTTGACCTCAGGCTGAGGCGAGCAGTCAGTCAACAGGAGGGACATGCCCGATCCCCGATCAAGGCTTCAAAAGCCAAATTGAGGCTTGTGAAAGCTTGACTGCTGTTCGTACATGGTTTGGGTGTGGTGATGATGGCTACCTGTATGCCTTTTGCTTTATTCATTTTGGATCGAGTAGAAAGTACTGATTGAGTAGGTGCAGCCACGCGGCAAAATGTCACTTAGAGATCTGCGCCGGACCATCTCAATGGTGTTCCGGCGCAGCAGAAACACGGTTGATGACACTCCATTCTAGCCGCTGCTAATCTCCGCAATGCTATCTGGCCAAGAACTGCTGGATTAGATCAAAGGAGTAGAGGCTGTGATCTGTTAAAAAACATCTATTTATCCCTCAACTTGCTCTGCATTGCCGTGTCAACTTTTAGCTTAATCTCCAAAGTGTGGACGGAGGTTGCTCAAGATTGTGCTTTAGTGTTAGACCAATAAAGATAGGAAGTAAAAATGGCTCGTAGTCCTTCGACGCACATCGCGAATGCACTGGCATCTGTGGCAAAGGCACAAGAGGCGATGAACGCACAGTTGCAGACACATGCCAAAATTCTTATAAATCAGGGTAAAGACATAGCTAGACTTGAAAAAAATATTGCTGATTTTCGATTATCAGCAATAAAGAATGATCTTGCTGCCGGAATGTCAGGACGAGAAGTTGCAGCGAAATATAGTTTATCGGAAGGCCGTATTTCTCAAATAAAGCACTCATGACTTAAGATGCGACCAATCACAGTGCAGGTGCCGACCATCCCGGTCGAGGACGGGAGCGCGTTCCCGGTGCGGCGGATCTGGTGCGTCGGCCAGAATTACGCCGACCACGCCCGCGAGATGGGCGGCGATCCGGACCGGGCGCCGCCGTTCTTCTTCGCCAAGCACGCCGATGCCGTGGTGCCGGGCGGCGGCCAGCTCGACTTCCCGGTGCAGACCGCCTCGCTGCATCACGAGGTCGAGCTGGTGGCGGCGATCGGGCAGGGCGGCCGCGACATCGATCCGGCCGCGGCGCTGGAGCACGTGTTCGGCTATGCGGTCGACCTCGACATGACCCGCCGCGACCTGCAGGCCGAGGCCAAGCGGCTCGGCCGGCCGTGGGAGTTTGCGAAATCGTTCGACCAGTCGTGCCCGATCGGCACGCTGGCGCCGGCGTCCCGCATCGGCCATCCGCGCGCCGGCGCCCTCACGCTGTCGGTCGGCGGCGAGGTCCGGCAGTCCGGCGACCTGTCGCAGATGATCTGGACGGTGCCGGACACGATCGCCTTCCTGTCGCGCCACGTGACGCTGCTGCCGGGCGACCTCATCATGACCGGCACCCCCGCCGGGGTGGGGCCGGTGCAGCCCGGCGACCGCCTCGTCGGCGCCCGCGCCGGGGTCGGCGAGGTCAGCGTCACCTATGGGAGCGTCCGGTCATGAACGACACCGACCTCGTCCTGGTCACCGGCGCCTCGCGTGGGCTGGGGGCGGCGATGGTCCGCCAGCTGCTGGGCGCCGGCCACCGCGTCGCCGCCTGCGCCCGTGGTGCCGCGCCGCTGGCCGCGGACCGGCTGCGCTGGACCTCGCTTGACCTCGCCGACGCGCAGGCGGCGTACGACTGGGCGGTGCGGGCGGTGGCCGACGGGCCGCGTCCGCAGGCGGTCTCGCTGATCCTCAACGCCGGCATGGTGGAGCCGGTGGCGGCGGTGGAGGAGCTGACGGCAGGGGCGCTGGAGACGCACATGCGGCTCAACCTCGTGTCGCCGATGCTGACCGCGTCCGGCTTCCTGCGGGCGACCGCGGACTGGGCGGTGCCGCGCCGGGTGCTGGCGATCTCGTCCGGCGCCGCGCGGCGCGGCATCGCGCACTGGAGCGCCTACTGCGCCGCCAAGGCCGGGCTCGACAACTTCGTGCGCGCGATCAATGCCGAGGGCAGGGTGCGGGCGGTGTCGCTGGCGCCGGGCATGATCGACACCGCGATGCAGGCAGTCATCCGCAGCGTGCCGTCGCCGCAGCGGGAGCGGTTCCAGGCATTTCACGACGACGGCGCGCTGGCGACGCCGGAGGCCGCGGCGCGGGCGGTGCTCGCCCATCTGGCCCGCGACGATTTCGGCGCCACCGAGATCGCCGACGTGCGCGGCTGATTTTGCCGGAGGCAAAGTTGTAGAATCATGGAGTTAGGATGATCCCACGCCTGGTAGGCCAACGATGCGTCGCCACCATATCTGGTATTATTCGCCGGCCGGGCCATACTCAGCCCACGACTCGTGGATGAGGCCGCAAGGCCCGCCACGGCGTCCTCGCTTCGGAGTTTCCCCACCATGGACCAGCATCCCGTCGGCACCCGCCTCGACCTGCTGACCGCGAACCCGGTCTACAAGCCGTTCCGCTACCCCTGGGCCTACGACGCCTGGCTCACCCAGCAGCGGGTCCACTGGCTGCCCGAGGAGGTGCCGCTCGCCGACGACGTCAAGGACTGGCACAAGAACCTCTCGGCATCCGAGCAGAACCTGGTCACGCAGATCTTCCGCTTCTTCACGCAGTCGGACGTCGAGGTGAACAACTGCTACATGAAGCATTATAGCCAGGTGTTCAAACCCACCGAGGTGCTGATGATGCTGTCGGCGTTCTCGAACATCGAGACCATCCACATCGCCGCCTACAGCCACCTACTCGACACCATCGGCATGCCCGAGGCGGAGTACTCGGCTTTCCTCGGCTACAAGGAGATGAAGGACAAGTACGACTACATGCAGGGCTTCCGGGTGGACTCCAAGCACGAGATCGCCAAGACCCTGGCTGCGTTCGGCGCCTTCACCGAGGGGCTGCAGCTGTTCGCCTCGTTCGCGATCCTGCTGAACTTCCCACGCCACAACAAGCTGAAGGGCATGGGCCAGATCGTCACCTGGTCGGTGCGCGACGAGACCCTGCACTGCCTCTCCGTGATCCGGCTGTTCCGCACCTTCATCCAGGAGAACCCGGAGATCTGGACCGACCAGCTGCGCCAGGAGCTGGCGGACATCTGCGCCACCATCGTGCATCACGAGGACGCCTTCATCGACCTCGCCTTCGAGCTGGGCCCGGTCGAGGGGCTCGATGCGGCCCAGGTCAAGACCTACATCCGCTTCATTGCCGACCGCCGCCTGGCGCAGCTGGGGCTGGAGCCGCTCTACCATGTCGAGAGCAACCCGCTGCCCTGGCTCGACGACCTGCTGAACGCCGTCGAGCACGCCAACTTCTTCGAGAACCGCTCCACCGAGTACAGCCGCGCGTCGACCAGCGGCACCTGGGAGGAGGCGTTCACCTCCTCGATCGGCAGCGACTGGTACGAGGCGACCGCCGTTCCGGCCTGAGGCGGCCCCGCCCCATCGGAACCCGGCATGGTCGCGATCCGTTGAAGGGTGGACGCCAGGTCTCCCGGCGTGCCGGGGGACCCCGCCGTCCAACCGTCCCGGAGACACACCATGGACCGTCCGCTTGAGATCGCCTTCCACAACCTGCAGGCCTCCGAATCGGTCGAGGCCGAGATCCGTCGCCAGGTGGAGCGGCTCGAGGAGCGCCATGGTCCGCTGACCGGTTGCCGCGTCTCGGTGGAGGCGCTGCACCAGCAGCACCAGACCGGCAACCTCTACGAGGTGCACGTCATCCTGTCGGTGCGCGGCCGGGAACTGGCAGTATCGCGGGAGCCGCACCATGCCAAGGAGCGCTATGCGCACCCGGACGTGCACACCACGGTGCGCGACGCCTTCAAGGCGATCGAGAAGCAGCTGTCGGGCCTGCGCGAGCGCCGCCGCGGATCGGCCCAAGGTGCTGCGGACGGGCCGCTGTCGGGCCAGGTGGCGCTGATCGAGCCCGGCGCGGACCACGGCTTCCTGATCGATAACGGCGGCACCCAGCTCTACTTCCACCGCGACAGCGTGACCAACGGTCGCTTCGAGACCCTGCAGGCCGGCGACGTCGTGCACTACGTGCCGGAGACCACCGACACCGGCCCGGTCGCGGTCAAGGTCAGGCTGACGCCGACCGGCGCCTGACGGTCCCCGCCCTAGGCGGGAACCGCGGTATCTCAACCAAAAATTAACGGTAGGATGCTGGATTGCGGCAGGGCGAGATCGTGGCCCGTCCGGTCTTCGAGGGTCGTCATGCAGGACGTGCAGCAGCTAGAAAAGCCTCCGGCCTACCGACCGGCGCAGGATGGGCCGGAGGACCAGGCCGGCCTCGGCATGCTGCTGCACGCGACGGCGGCTCTGCCGCGCCAGCAGCGGCGGCTGCCCGAGCGCATCCTCGCCGCCGCCCACCAGGCCTGCGACATCGGCGAGCTCGACGCCGCCGACCGGCTGCTGTCGATCCTGGACGCGATGCTGGCGCCGGGCGGCGGCGCAGCCCCTGCGGCGCAGCGCCGCGTGATCGAGGGCATGGTCGCCGCCTACCAGCGCCTGTGGCACCTCCGCTGCGCCGGGACCTGACCGCCGGAGCGGGAGGGTCGTCAGCGGCCCCCGGGGCGGGACCCCCGGACCTTGGACGGCCGCTCCATCGGCAGCGCCGCCCCCTCGCGCAGCACCGCTTCCGCCGCCTCGGTGAAGCCGCCGTCCGGCCGGTGCAGCACCAGCCCGGGCAGCAGCATGTCGTCGCCGCGGCCGCCGGCGATGCCGGACACGATCACGATCCGCGCTGGCCGGCCGGCCAGCGGCCAGAGCGGCAGCAGCCGGATGCCGCCAAACCCGTGCGCCAGCAGGGACGATGCCGCCTCGGCGTGCCGGGCGGCGGGCACGATCAGCGTCAGCGTACCGCCCGCCCGCAGCACTCCTGCCAGCGCCGAGATCCATTCCGGCAGCGTGCCCGCCGGCGCCCGCCGGGCGAGGTCGCGGCGTGGCGACGGCGAGTGGCTGGCCTCGGCGCGGTGCCAGGGCGGGTTCGCCATCGCGTGGTCGAAGCGTCCGGCGGCAACCAGGCCGGGATCGCCGCAGGCGGCATGCACCGAGGTGGCCAGCACCGACCAGCCGGCGAGGCCGTTGACGTCGAGGTTGCGCCGGGCCAGGGCGGCGGTCGCGCCATCCCGCTCGATCCCGGTCCCGTGCATCGCTCCGCCGCCCTGGCCGCCCTGGCGCACGCCGAGGCAGGCCAGCGCCGCGCCGGCGCCGCAGCCCGCCTCCAGCACCCGCGCGCTAGGCCCGGCCGGCACCGCGGCGGCGAGCAGCACCGGCTCGATCCCGGTGCGGTAGCCATCGCGGAACTGCCGGTAGATCACCCGCCCGCCGAGCAGGGTGCCGTCGGTTTCGGTCTCGGTTCCGACATCGGTTTCGACCTGGGCCGGCGCCCCGGCCGCTGCTTGACCACCCATCCGCCGCCGCCCATATGCTGCCACGCCGACCCCGGAGCGTGGAGGGACGCCGTTGGACCTTGCCACCCCTCCGCCGCATTCGGCCATGGCCTCTCGCGGCTTCGAGGCGGGCTCTGGTACTGGCCCTGGCACCCGACTGGGTGCCGGCGAGCAGGGCGAGGCGGCACTCTCGGCCCTGTCGGAGCTCCTGCAGGACGACATGAGCGCCTGCAACCGCGCCATCATCGCGCGGATGGACAGCCCGGTGCCGCTGATCCCGCAGTTGGCCGCGCACCTGGTCGCAGCCGGCGGCAAGCGGCTGCGCCCGCTGCTGACCCTGGCCTCGGCGCGGCTCTGCGGCTATCGGCCGGGGCCGAGGGTCGGCCGTCACGTCAACCTGGCCGCCTGCGTCGAGTTCATCCACACCGCGACCCTGCTGCACGACGACGTGGTGGACGAGAGCCAGCTCCGCCGTGGCCTGGCCAGCGCCAATGCGGTGTTCGGCAACAAGGCTTCGGTTCTGGTCGGCGACTTCCTGTTCGCGCGCTCGTTCCAGCTGATGACCGAGGACGGCTCGCTCGAGGTGATGGCGATCCTGTCCAAGGCGGCGGCCACCATCGCCGAGGGCGAGGTGCTGCAGATGGTCACCCAGAACGACCTGTCGACCTCGATGCAGCGCTACCTCGAGGTCGTCCACGGCAAGACCGCCGCCCTGTTCGCCGCCGCCTGCCGGGTCGGCGCCGTGGTGGCCGACCGTCCGGCGGCCGAGGTCGACGCGCTCGAGGCCTACGGTACCAGCCTCGGCATGGCGTTCCAGCTGGTCGACGACGCGCTCGACTACGCCGCCGACCAGCGCCTGCTCGGCAAGACCGTCGGCGACGATTTCCGCGAGGGCAAGATCACGCTGCCGGTCCTGGCCGCGTACCACGCGGGCGACGAGCCCGACCGCCGGTTCTGGCGCCGGGTGATCGAGGACAGCGAGCAGCGGCCGGACGACCTCGACCACGCGCTGGAGCTGATCGCCGCCACCGGTGCCATCGACGCCACGCTGCGGCGCGCGGCCGACTACGCCGAACGCGCGCAGGACGCGCTGTCGGTGTTCCCGGACAGCCGCATCCGCGGCCTGCTGGGCGAGATCGCGGCCTATACGGTCAGCCGCGGACGCTGATAACCTCACGAACTACGGTGAACTCATCTGCGGATGTTCTGCTACCCGTTGCACAGACTTATGGCCCGCCTTGCTCGCTGGGGCGACGGCGCCTTGATCACGGTAGCAACCGGATACGGTCGCCCGTCAAGCTGGCTGGAACTCCAATCGCTCGATCTTGTCGAGTTGCGACATCAGGACGCGCTCCCGGTGCAATAGATCATGCAGTTCTTAGAGGCCGACCCAGACTGAGCCGAGTTGCCGAAGTAGCGGCCAGCCGCAGCGCATGTCGGGCGTGATCCCGGAACGTCCCAGGAGGACGTTGCCGAGCGTTGGTGCTGTGACCCCCATTGGCTCTGGCAGCCTGACGGGCCGAGACCCGAACATGATCAAGGCCGTCCCGGACCTGAAACCCGGGATGTTCTGGCGTGAAGGCGGGAAAAGAGTTTGCGGGAATGAACGGCATGACGTTGTCCAAGCCATCACAAAGAGGTTCAGGCCAGTCACCAAGTCACACATATGCCATTAACCCTTGCGACGCGACGTGCTGTGGCATCAGCATCTATCCGCCGCCAACCAGCTACCGTGAGCACGGCTGCGACATGGCATGCGGCAAAAGCCCAGAGGACGAAATTGTCCACGGCCTCGTCACCGGGACCCAGCCCGAACGGCTGGATAATACACGTGCCAAACGCTTGAAGTACGAAAATTGGAAAAGTTATAAATCATAGCTTCGCTTCCTGTGCGATGTGCTGACGCAAATATGCGATTGAGCGCAGGTCGCGGTCTTGTGGCAGTCCTCTAGATCCTCATTGATCGCTTGTTGACCATCCCATGCGAAGGTGATGCGGTAGTTCGCAGTAACGCGAAGCGAGTAGCGGCCAACGCCTGCGAGAATCGTCGTCGGAACGATGTGCTTCCGGCTGACGCTGTAACAGCTCAAGGGCTCCCTAGGTCAGGCCGCCCGATCGGACGCCGAGGCCGAAGGCTCGAACCGGGTGGGTGCGGCCTCGTAGCCGAACTGCGCCAGGGCGGCATGCAGCCCGGCATCGGCGGCGGTAGACGCGGTGAACCAGGCCAGGCCGCCGCCGCCGCCGCCGGCCGGTCCGGCCAACCCCGCCGCCCGGCGCGCCACCGCGGCGGCGGGGTCAAGCCAAGTGATCCCAGCGGGCGACAGCGCGCGCAGGCTCGGCAGCAGCACGCCGTAATGGGTGCAGCCGAGACCCACCACGTCGATCCGCTCGCCCCCGGGCTGGCCAAACATCCGGTCGAGCTCGCGGCGCACGGCGTCCGCATCGATCCGGTGGCCGCGGAACGCCGCCTCGGCCAGGTCAGCCAGGTCGCGCGCGCCGTAGGCGATCAGGCGGCAGTCGGGCGCGTAACGCTCCTGCAGGGCGCGGAGGTAGGGGCGGCGCACGGTGGCGGCGGTGGCCAGCAGGCCGATATGGCGGGTACGGCTGAGCTCGGCCGCCCACTTGATCGGCGGCACGCAGCCGACGAACGGCACCGCGAACCGCTCGCGCAGCGCGCCCAGCGCGATCGTGCTGGCGGTGTTGCAGGCCACCACCACCAGGGCCGGCCGCAGCCGCCGGATCGCGGCCCCGATCACCCCGCACACCCGCTCGACCAGCACCTCGTCGGCGAGCTCGCCGTATGGATACACCGCGTTGTCGGCCAGGTAGTCGATCCGCGCCATCGGCAGCAGGCGGCGCAGCTCGCCCACGATCGACAGCCCGCCGATGCCGGAATCGAAGGCGAGCACGCCGCCCGACATCAGGCGTCCGCCAGCTTCGCCTGCTTGGCCGCCGCCGCCTCCTCGACGCTGGCGACGCCGCCGTGCCGGGCCGACCACGCGCACGGGTCCTCGAGGAAGCGGCGCACCTCGGCGCCGGCCGCCTCCGAGAAGTACGGGCGCTCGGCGCAGGCCTCCAGCACGTCCCACCAGGTGCAGAGCGCGTGCAGCGACACCCCCATCTCCGACAGCGTGCGGTGGGCGCCGGGGAACACGCCGTAGAAGAACACCACGAAGGCGTGGTCGACGATGGCGCCGGCCTCCCGCAGCGAGTTGGCGAACGCGATCTTCGAGGCACCATCGGTGGTCAGGTCCTCGACCAGCAGCGTGCGCATGCCGTCGGGCATGTCGCCCTCGATTAGCGCGTTGCGGCCGAAGCCCTTGGCCTTCTTGCGCACGTAGGCCATCGGCAGCAGCATGCGGTCGGCGATCCAGGCCGCGAACGGGATGCCGGCGGTCTCGCCGCCGGCGACCACGTCGATGCTCTCGTAGCCGACGTGGCGGCCGATCTTCTCGACGCCGAGCTCGACGATCTTCCCGCGCGCCCGGGGGAAGAAGATGATCTTGCGGCAGTCGATGTAGACCGGCGATTTCCAGCCCGAGGTCAGCGTGTAGGGCTCCTCGGGGCGGAAGTTGATCGCCTTGATCTCCAGCAGCAGCCGCGCCGTGGTGAGTGCCGCGTCGCGGTCCCAGTCGCTGCTGGCCAGCCGGTTCATGGACAACCCGCCGTCCGGCGGCACCGGTCGGGAGGCGGGCCGCGGGCTCGTCGGTCTGCTCATGCTCGTGGTCCCTTTATGAGCGCTGCCGCAATCTCCACTATCCTGCCCCGGGGTGGCAATCCGTGGAGGCCGGGCGTCGATGGACACGAGGCTGCTGGCGCTGCCGGATGCGCCGGTCTGGGTGCTGGAGGACAGGGACGCCGCGGCGTCCGGGCAGGCGGCCGCGATCGCCGGCCGGCTTGGCGTGCCGTTCCGCCGCATCGGCAGCGCCGGCCCGTCCGGGCAGGTCCGCCCCGGCAGCCGGCCGCAGCTGATCGTGTCGGCGGGCTCGCGATCGGCGGCGCAGTCGCTTCTGCTGCGCGCCCGTCACGGCTGCCGCCTGGTGCACTGCGCCGGTGTCCGGCCGCCGCTGCCTCGGGGCTTCGCCGGCTATCCGTTCGACCTGATGGTGCTGCCCGCCGGCGATGTCGACGCCGCCACCGGTCGGACCGCCGCCGGCCCGCACCGGGGGCGGCTGGTGCCAACGCTGGGACCGCCGCACGTGGTCTCGCCGGCGCTGCTGGCGCGGGCCCGCGACCTCTGGGCCGACCGCCTGGCGCACCTGCCGCATCCGCGCCTGGTGGTGCTGCTGGGCGGCGGCCTGTCGGACCCGAAAGGGGTGCAGGCGCTGGCGCGGCGGCTGGCGCAGATAGCGCGGGCCCGCCAGGGCTGCGTGCTGGCCGCCGCCCTCGCCGAGTGCCCACCTACCATCGCCGACGCCTTCGCCGCCGGCCTGTCGAACTGCCTGCACCTCGTCCACCGCAGCGGCGAGCCGGGCGACGACCCGACCCTGGGCTTCCTCGGCGGCGCCGACGCGGTGGTCGCCGCCTGGACCGGCGCGCAAGGCCTGGCGGAAGCCTGCGCCGCCTCCGCCCCGGTGTTCGTGGTGCCCACGCCCGGTGGCCGCCGCATCGCCTGGGACGGCGGCCTGTCGGCGCGGCTGGTGACGCTGGACCAGGTGCGCCCGCTGGAGGAGGGGCTGGCGCCCTGGCGGCGGACGCCGCTCGACGAGGCCGGGCGGATCGCCGCCACCATCGTCGCCCGCTTCGCCCGGATCGGCCACCGCATCGCATGAGCGGCCCCAACAGGCCGAGGTGCCCACAGGCCGAGATGCACCGACGCCTGGCTGAGGTTCTCCTTGAAACGATCCGGCCAGCCTGCGCATAAGGGAGGGGCAGTTCTGCGAGCCGTTCGCAACTGGCCGCTCGAGAGAGGATCCTGACAGTGACCCGTAGGCCCCCGATTGGCCGCAACTGCGAGCGCGCGGTCGTCACCGCCTACCGGGAGTTGCGGGAGTGCGGCACGCCGGACATGCGGGCGTTCCACGCCTGCACCACGCTCTATCGCATCCATCACCCGGAAGCCCCGATCAGCGAGGCGCGCCGGCTGGTGTCGGAGTGGATCGACCACCACGTGGTGCGCCAGGCCGACGGCGAGACGCCTGGGTGCGACTGCGACTAGAACCGGATCGGTAATCCATACCTTGGCAACAAATTGATTGTGGCCTGACGCGGTCGCCCGCAGACTGCCTCCGGACCAAGATGGCGGGGCGGCGATGCGGGACCAGACCAGCCGCCGGCCTTCCAGCCCATCTTGACGCGTCCGCAACGTCATAGACTGGAAGAATTCCATTACATGAATGCATTCTCAAGGACGGTCCGGGCCCGGACTGCGGCCGCGGCCGCGCTGCTTGCCGCCTCCGTAGTGTCGCTGCCGGCCGGCGCCGCCACGCTGCCCGGCCACCTGGCCGGCGCCCAGGATCTCGGCCCCGTCGCCGCGGCGACCGCGATGACGGCGACGGTGCAGCTGCCGATGGCCGACAGGGCCGGCTTCGAGGCGGCCCTGGTCGCCCGCTACACCCAGGGCAACCCGCTGTTCCGCCATTGGATGACCGCGGCCGAGCTGGCCTCGTTCGGCCCGAAGGCCGGCGACCTGGCGGCGGTGCGCCGGGCACTGGCCGGCTACGGCCTGCTGGTGACGCGGGCCAGCGCCAACGGCACCAGCCTCGCCGTCACCGGCGACGCCGCAGCACTGGGCCGCGCCTTCGGCGCGCAGATCCACGCGCTGCGCCTGAACGGCCGCAGCATCCTCGCCAACACCGCCGTCCTGGCGCCGCAGGGGGCGCTCGCCGGACGCGTCAGCGGCGTGGCCGGCCTGGCCGGCGGCAGCCTGCGCCCGCTCCACGTTCACCCGACCGACGCCTCCGGCCAGGCGGTCCCGGGCGTCGCGGTGCCGGCCGCCGGCGCCGCCGCCACTTCGCCGCTGACCAGCTTCACCGACCAGTGCTTCGGCACCGGCTCGGCGACGTTGAGCAACGCTGCCACCACCGCCACCTATTCCGGCGTCACCTACGCCTTCAACGGCCTCACCTGCGCCTACACCCCGCAGCAGATCGCCGCACATTACGGCATCGACCAGGCCTACGGCTACGGCATCGACGGCACCGGCCAGACCATCGTCATCGTCGACGCCTACGGTTCGCCGACCGCGCTGGCCGACGCCAACACCTTCTTCGCCGCGGTGGGTGTCGCGCCGTTCACCAGCGACAACTTCCAGATCATCACCCCCGCCGGCGCGCCGACCAAGGTCGATTACGGCTGGGCCGGCGAGGTGGCGCTCGACATCGAGCTGTCGCATGCGATCGCGCCGGGGGCGAAGATCGTGCTCGCGGTGGCGCCCGACAACAACGACAGCTCGCTGCAGGCGGTGGTGCAGTACGTGATCGACAACCATGTCGGCAACGTCGTCTCCAACAGCTACGGCGAGGGCGAGACCGAGAGCGACACCGCCACCATCGACTACTGGAACCTGCTCGGCGAGGAGGCGGCCGCATCCGGCATCACGCTCGACTTCTCGACCGGCGACAGCGGCGACTACGATGCCGCGCTGGGCGCGAAGGACGTGTCGACACCAAGCGACTCGCCCTGGGTCACCGCCGTCGGCGGCACCTCGCTCGCCATTCCGGGCGCCGGCGGGCCGGTCGACACCAGCTGGGGCAACTATCGGGCGCAGCTCGGCTACACCACCGCGCCGCTGGCGACCCCGCTGCTGCAGGGCTTCTATGCCGGCGGCGGCGGCGGCGAGAGCGCGTTCCTGGCCAAGCCGTCCTGGCAGCAGGCGCTGCCCGGCACCGGACGCCAGCAGCCCGACCTCAGCATGATCGCCGACCCCTACACCGGCGCGATCGTGGTCACGCCGACCAGCGCCACCACGCCGTCGGTGTTCGAGGCGATCGGCGGCACCAGCGTCGCCTCGCCGGTGTTCTCGGCGCTGTGGGCGATGGTGAACCAGACCGCGGGCTTCAACCCCGACACCGGCGCCTTCCGGCCCGGCTCGTCGTTCGGCCTGCCCGGCCCGATGCTCCCGTACTACGCCAGCGCCGTGCTGTCCGACGTGGTCCCGCTTACCGCCACCCAGCAGGTGGCCGGCAGCATCACCACCAACGGCACCACCACGACGGCGGACGGCTTCGGGCTGCTCGGCCTTCCCGAGAACCCGGGCGCGCTGACCACGCTGCGTCTGCGCACCGATGGCGGCTACTCGATCCTGAGCTTCAACACCGACAGCTCGCTCACGACCGCCGCCGGCTACGACTCCGCCACCGGCTACGGCACCCCGAACGGCCCGGGCGCCATCGCCACCGCGCTGGCGATCATTGCGACCTACGTGAACAAGTAAGGAAGGCCAGGAACTCTGCCCCTGGACCCCGCCAGAGGCTCGCCTCTGGACTCATTTACTTAAGGAATGGGTTCCAAGGGCCGCGGCCCTTGGCGGGTCCAGGACAGAGCCCCGGCCTTCTTCCTCTACCGCTGCGCCAGCGGCACCAGATCCCGCTTCGGCGCCCCGATGTAGAGCTGCCGCGGCCGGCCGATGCGCATGCCGGGCTCCTCGATCATCTCCTTCCACTGGCTGATCCAGCCGACGGTCCGGGCGACCGCGAACAGCACGGTGAACATGCTGGTGGGAATGCCCATCGCCTTCAGGATGATGCCGGAATAGAAGTCGACGTTCGGATACAGCTTGCGCTGCACGAAGTAGGGATCCTCGAGCGCGATCCGCTCGAGCTCGACGGCCAGGTCGAGCATCGGCTCGTCGGTGATGCCCAGCTCGCGCAGCACCTCGTGGCAGGTCCGCTGCATGATCTTCGCGCGCGGGTCGAAGTTCTTGTAGACCCGGTGCCCAAAGCCCATCAGCTTCACGCCGCTGTTCTTGTCCTTCACCTTGGCCACGAAGTCGGGGATGTTCTCCTTGGTGCCGATCTCGGCCAGCATCTTCAGCACCGCCTCGTTGGCGCCACCATGCGCCGGACCCCACAGGGCGGCGATGCCTGCGGCGATGCAGGCGAACGGGTTGGCTCCGGTGGAGCCGGCCAGCCGCACCGTCGAGGTCGACGCGTTCTGCTCGTGGTCGGCGTGCAGGATCAGGATGCGGTCCATGGCCCGCGCCAGCACCGGGCTCACCGCGTAGTCCTCGGACGGCATCGCGAACATCATGTGCAGGAAGTTCTCGGCGTAGCCGAGGTCGTTGCGCGGATAGATGAACGGGAAGCCCATGGTGTACCGATAGGCCCAGGCCGCCAGCGTCGGCACCTTGGCGATCAGCCGCAGCGCCGAGACCTCGCGCGAGCCCGCATCGGCGATGTCCAGGTGGTCGTGGTAGAACGCCGACAGCGCGCCCACGGTGCCGCACAGGATCGCCATCGGGTGGGCATCGCGGCGGAAGCCGTTGAAGAAGTGTCGCAGCTGCTCGTGCAGCATGGTGTGCTGCTTGATCTGCGCCTCGAACCCGGCGTTCTGCGCCGCCGTCGGCAGCTCGCCGTTCAGCAGCAGGTAGGCCACCTCCAGGAAGCTCGCACCCTCGGCCAGCTGGTCGATCGGGTAGCCGCGGTGCAGCAGCACGCCCTCGTCGCCGTCGATGTAGGTGATCCGGCTCTCGCACGCCGACGTGGTGCCGTAGGCGGGGTCGTAGGTGAACAGGCCGAGCTCGCCCTGCAGGCGGCGGATGTCGGCGACCTGCGGCCCCAGCGTGCCGGTCAGGATCGGCAGGGTCGCGGTCTTGCCGTCATAGGTGATGGTCGCTTGCGTGGGGGCGGTGGCGCTCATGGCGGGCATTCCTGTGGACTGGTGGGCCGGCCCGGTCCGAGCACCCGATCGACGGGCGGCGCCGTCGGATGGACCCTGTCGGGATGAGGGAACCCAGGATAGAGGCGAAGGAAATAAGGTGGCAACTGCGCGGCGGCCGGCGGGCGGGATCAGGGCCGGATGATCCGTGGCGGGCTGCCGGCCGCTGGACGCAGCCAATTCCATTCGCCCTCGATCTCGATCACCACCGCGGTGCAGGTCGGCAGCCCGGCGCGCAGCTCCACCGATGCCGCCGAGGACTCGCCCCCGGCCAGCTGCTGCGCCAGCTCGTGCAGCCCGGGGTTGTGGCCAACCAGCATGACCGAACCCGGCGGCTCCGGGATCTCGCGCAGCGCCGCCCGCAGCTCCCCGGGCGTGGCCAGATAGAGCCGATCGGTGATCACCGCCGCCGGTGCCGGCGCCTCGAAAGGGCCCATCGTCTCCCAGGTGCGGCGGGTGCGCAGCGCGCTGCTCACCAGCGCCAGGTCCGGCTGCAGTCCCATCTGCCGCAGCGTGCGGCCGAGGCCGCCGGCGTCGCGTAAGCCCCGCTCGGACAGGTCGCGCGCATGGTCGCCGGCCGCCCCGCCGGCGCCGGGCCCTTCGAGCGCCTTGGCATGGCGCAGCAGCAGCAGCCGGCGGCGGCCCGTCACGTTCCATGACCGGGTGCAGCGTCGGGTGCAGCATCGGGCGGGCGGGCGAACGCCTCGTGGTGGCGGATCACCTCGCGGATCACGAAGGCCAGGAACTTCTCGGCGAAGTCGGGGTCCAGCGCCGCGTCGCGTGCCAGCTTGCGCAGCCGCGCCACCTGCTGCGCCTCGCGGGCGGGGTCGGCCGGCGGCATGCCGTGCGCCGCCTTCAGCCGGCCGACCGCCTGGGTGCAGCGGAACCGCTCGGCCAGCATGTGCACCAGGGCGGCGTCGATGTTGTCGATGCTGCGGCGCAGCCCGGCCAGCGTCCGCATCGGGTCGTGCTCGTCGTGGTCCGCCTGCGTCGCCGCCCTGTCCATCCGCCCCGCCCCCGCCGCCGGATCGCCCGATCCCTGCACAGCTTGTGTGCCGGCATCAAGGTGCCGTGCGCGAGCCGTCCGCAGGTGCCGGAGGCATCGCGATGTCGCCGCCGTTCTGGCCTCCGCTTCCGGTCAGGGCCGGCAGATCGATCCAGGCGAGGTGGCCGCCCTTGCCGGCGCCGGTATCGGTGAAGATGGCCCGGCCGCCGGCGCGGCCGCGCTTCAGCCAGGGCCGCCCATCGGTGCTGCGCTGGTCGTGTCCGCAATAGACGGTGAAGCCCTCGGGGATGTGGTCGATCCAGTTCAGCCGGCGCTCTGGGAAGCCATCCTCCTGCATCCGCCCGGTGGTCTCGCCGAACAAGGCCCGCGACAGCAGGTGCGTGACCCGCTCCAGCCCCGGCGGCGGCTCCTGGTGCAGCATGCCGGTGTGGAAGCCGCCGTGCACGAACACCGCGCGGCCGCGCACCAGCCAGGCCGGCGCCCGTCCGATCTCGTCCAGCGCCCGCCCAGCGAGCGCCTCGTCGAGCTGCGCCAGCGTCGCCTCCAGAGGCGGGTCGGGGCGCATCTTGCGCCCGGCCAGCGCCCGGCCGAGCTTGCGGTCGTGGTTGCCGAGCAGGAACAGGCCGCGCCCCTCGTCGATCAGCCGGAACATGGTGCGCAGTACGCGGGCGCTGTCCGGCCCGTGATCGACCAGGTCGCCGAGCTGGACCACGAAGCGCTCGGTCGCGACCGCATGGCTGAAGGCGTTGGCGTCGCCATGCACGTCGCCGACGATGCGCAAGCTCCGGTCCGCCGGGATCGCCATCGGTGTCACGCGGCGGCGCGGCGGCGGGGCTTCGAACCCGGCTTGGCATCCTCGTCGTCCGCATCGCCGCCCGCTCCGATGCCCGCCTCGGCGCCCCTCCCGTTGCCTGGACCGCGCACGTGCTCCCGGAACGCCTGCAGAGCGCGGTCGCGGCCCTCGTCGAGCCCGACGATCGGCCTTGGGTAGTCGCGGCCGAGCACCAGCCCGGTCTGGTCCAGCACCGATCGCGGCGCCTCCCACGGCTCGTGCAGCCAGCGGTCGGGCAGCGCCGCCAGCTCGGGCACGTACTGGCGCACGTAGCGCCCGTCGGGATCGAACTTGCGGCCCTGGGTCACTGGATTGAACACGCGGAAGAACGGCTGGCTGTCGGTGCCGCTGCCGGCGACCCACTGCCAGCTGGCCGCGTTGGTGGCGAGGTCGGCGTCGACCAGCGTGTCCCAGAACCAGGCCTCGCCGTCCTGCCAGGCGATCAGCAGATGCTTGACCAGGTAGGAGGCGGTGATCATCCGCACCCGGTTGTGCATCCAGCCGAGCTGCCAGAGCTGGCGCATGCCGGCATCGACGATCGGCACCCCGGTGCGGCCGCGCTGCCAGGCGCGCATCCCGGTGGCGTCGCGGCGCCAGGGCAGCCGCTCGAACGCCGGCCGCAGCG
Source organism: uncultured Acetobacteraceae bacterium (assembly GCA_964247725.1). Lineage (GTDB taxonomy): Bacteria > Pseudomonadota > Alphaproteobacteria > Acetobacterales > Acetobacteraceae > Lichenicola. The sequence continues at coordinate 52,735 of CAXTVM010000004.1, forward strand.
GCGCGTCCGGCATGTGTTCGTTGTGGCGCAGCAGGTAGGCCGAGAACTCGTGCCACAGCAGCTCGCCCTGGAACACCTCGTACCCGCCGGCCCGCTTGCCCGTGCGCTTCGCCGCCGCCGCCTGCGCCGCGTGCCAGACCTGCACCGCGGACAGCTCGCCCCAGTGCAGGTGCGGCGACAGCATCGAGGTGCCGGTCGGATCGCCGGGGATGTTGCGCGACTGGCCGTAGCCGTCGAGCCGGTGGTCCAGGAAGTCGTGCAGCCGCCGGGCCGCACCCGCCTCGCCGGGGGTCCAGCCGCGGCGCAGGCCGCCGGCCCAGTCGGGGGTACTCGGCAACAGGTCCCAGTCGGCAAGCACGTCGCTCGCGGGCAGCCGGTCCGGAGCCGGGATCCGCTTCGGCGCCGGCAGCGGCGACTCCGGATCGGCCAAGGCCCGGCAGGCGTTCGCGAACGGGGTGTAGACGGCGTAGCGGCTGCCGGTCTTGGACTGAATCGCATCGAGGTCGAACAGCGTCGACACTCGGGCTTGCGCGAACGCGATGCCGTCGGCCTCCAAGGCTTGGCGGATCCCGGCATCGAGGCGGCGCGCCCAGGGCTCGTGCATGAGGCCGCACCGCACGCTACCGGCGCCGACCTCGCGCGCCAGCTCAGGGATGATCCGCGCCGGATCGCCCCGGCGCAGGATCAGCCGCGCCCCGGCCGCTCCGAGTTGGCGCGACAGCGCCTCCAGGCTGTGGTGCAGCCACCAGCGCGAGGCGCCGCCCGGCGCCCAGCGGCCCGGCGTGGACCGATCCAGCACGAACACCGGCAGCACCCGCCCGCCCTGCTCCAGCGCCGCGGCCAGGGCGTGGTTGTCGGCCAGGCGCAGGTCCTGTCGGAACCAGAGCAGCGTGACCGCCGTCGCGCCTCCGGTGCCGTGCCGCGCCCCGGACGCCTCGTGCTTCGTGCCGATCCTTGCCTTCCGCGCCGCCATGATCCCGGTCAACCTTGATTTCTGCCAGAGGATCAAACAGCTCCGCCCCGGCCGGGGTTTCCGCCCCGGATCGTCACGATCTCGGCCAGCGCGAAGCTGAACAGCCGCTCGGTGCCGAGCAGGAAGGCCCGCCCGCCACGGGGGAACAGCGCCGCGATCGCCGGATGCAGCACGTCGAGGCCGCCGGCATAGGCGCCGAACGCGGGCAGGATCATGCGGCCGGCATCGGCGACGAAGCAGGGCCGCGACACCGTGCCGCCGCGCGTCGGCAGCCGGGCCTTCGGGTGGTGGTGGCCGCATATCTCCGCCCGCTCGGCACCCGGTCCCGTTGCCGCCCGCCGCCCGTGCGATTCGTGGCGGAACGCCAGCGGCCCCAGCGCGAAGCTGTCGCCGTGCTCGCCCGGCAGCCCCTCCGGCGGCACCGGGTCGTGGTTGCCCTGCACCCAGACCAGCCGCGCCGCCGCCGCCACCCGCCGCAGCCGCTCGGCCTCGGCCGCCGGCAGCCGCGCCGGGCCGCCCGGGTCGTGGAAGCTGTCGCCCAGCGCCACCACGATGTCCGGGCGCCAGTGCCCGATCCGGGCGAGCAGGCGGTCCAGCGTCAGCCGGCTGTCCCAGGGCGGCACCAGGCTGCCGCGGCGGGCGGCGGCGCTGCCCTTCTCGAGGTGCAGGTCGGCCACCGCCAGCAGCTTCGCGGCCGGCCAGTACAGCACGCCCGCCGGATCCAACATCACCCGCTCGCCGGCGAGGTGGAACGGCGCCGCGGTCACGCCTGCCTGCCGCGCGACAGCCTGGCGGTCCGGCGGTCCGGCCGCCTGTCCCGCTCGCCGCGCCGGCGGCCGGGTTGACGGGTCAGGCGGCGCAGCTCCTGCGCGTGCCCGGGTGCCAGCACCAGCTCCGCGGTGGATGGCTCGGCCTCGCCCCTCGCCTCCGCCAGTAGCGCCTCGGTCTCGGCCAGCATGGCATCCTCGTCGTCGGCCGAGCGCACGAACTCGCGGCCGATGTCGAGCATCACCGGGATCGCCAGCGGCGACACCCGCGGCAGCCGCACGACGCGGACGTGGCGCTCGACCCGCACCAGCATGTCGGCCAGCCGGTCGATGTCGGTGAGCCCGCCGGCGGCCTCGGCGCGGGTGGCGCGCAGCAGCACGTGGTCGGGCTGGTGGCGCCGCAGCACGTCGTAGACGAGGTCGCTGCTGACAGTGACCTGCTTGCGGCTGCCGGTCTGGCTCCTCCCTTGGCCGGGGTGCTGGCGCTCGATCAGGCCTGCGACGACGGCGACGTTGCGGAAGGTGCGCCGCAGCATCGAGCTTTCCGCCATCCAGTCCTCCAGGTCGTCACCCAGCATGTCGGGCGCGAACAAGGCCGGGATATCGTCCGGCGGGCTCGCGCACCAAAGCGCGATCGCGTAGTCGGTGGCGACGAAGCCGAGCGGCGCCGCACCCGCGCGCGACAGCCGCCGCGTCAGCAGCATGCCCAGCGTCTGGTGCGCGTTGCGGCCCTCGAAGCAGTAGGCGATCAGGAAGTGGCGGCCGTGCCGGGGGAAGATCTCCACCAGCAGGTCGTCCGGGCCCGGCAGCGCCGAACGTTCCCGCTGCAGCTCCAGCCATTCGCGCACCGGTTCCGGGTAGGCCGCCCAGGCGGCCGGATCGTGCAGCATCTGCCGCACCCGCGCCGCGAGCCCGCTCGAGAGCGGGTATTTGGAGCCGGCGTAGGTCGGCACCACCGGGTCTCCTGTGCCGCCCTCGGCCACCTCCACCGTCGCCTCGCGCAGCCGCAGGAACCGCAGCTTGCGGCCGGCGAACAGGAAGGCGTCGCCAGGGCGCAGCATGTTGGCGAAGCCCTCCTCGATCTCGCCCAACGTGAAGCCGCCGCCGCCCTTGGATCCGCCCAGCCTCACCTTCAGCACCGGCGCCTCGACGATGGTGCCGGCGTTCATCCGCGCCTGCCGCGCCACCCGCTCGCCGCGGATCTGGATCCAGCCCTCGGCGTCGCGGAACAGTTTGGCGTAGCGCTCGTAGGCGGCCAGCGCGTAGCCGCCGTCCTCGACGAAGCCGAGCACGTCGTCGAAGTCCCGCTGCGACAGCGCCGCGTAGGGCTGCGCCGTGCGCACCTCGTCGTACATGCGCTCGGCGCGGAACGGCGCGCTGGCCGCCATCAGCAGCAGGTGCTGCGCCAGCACGTCGAGCCCGCCCGGCCGCGGCGGCTCGCCGTCCAGCTCCATCGCCCGCACGCCCGCCATCGCCGCCTGGCACTCCAGCACCTCGAAGCGGTTGGCCGGCACCAGGATCGCGTTGGAGGCCTCGTCCATGCGGTGGTTGGCGCGTCCCACCCGCTGCAGCAGCCGCGACACGCCCTTGGGCGCTCCGACCTGGATCACCTGGTCGATGCCGCCCCAGTCGATGCCGAGGTCGAGCGAGGAGGTGGCGATCACGCCGCGCAGGCCTCCGGGCGCCCCCGGCCCGCGCGCCATCGCCGCCTCGACCCGGCGGCGCTGGCCGACGTCGAGGCTGCCGTGGTGCAGCGCGATCGGCAGCGTGTCTTCGTTGATGCGCCAGAGGGCTGCGAACAGCAGCTCGGACTGCGCCCGGGTGTTGACGAACACGATGGTCATGCCGGCCGCCGCGATCCGCTCCAGGATCACCGAGGCGCCGGCCAGCCCCATCCGCCCCGACCACGGCACGTGGCGGTCGGGCAGCAGCATCGACAGCGCCGGCGGCGCCCCCGGCGGGGCCACCACCATGCGCGCCGGCGCCTGCGGGGTGCCGACATAGGCGCGGAGCGCGTCGGGGTGCGCCACCGTCGCCGACAGCCCGATCCGGCGCGCGTCCGGCGCCAGCAGCCGCAGCCGCGCCAGGCAGAGGGCGAGCTGGTCGCCGCGCTTGGAGCCTGCCAGCGCGTGCGCCTCGTCGATGACGATCCGGCGCAGGCTGCCGAACATCGTGTCGGCGTCGCGCCGCGACAGCAGCAGCACCAGGCTTTCGGGCGTGGTGAGCAGGATCTGCGGCGGTGTCGCGCGCTGCCGCGCCCGGCGGTCGGCCGGGGTGTCGCCGGTCCGGGTCTCGATCCGGATGCCGAGCCGCATCTCGTCGACCGGCGCCGTGAGGTTGCGGGCGATGTCGGTGGCGAGCGCCTTCAGCGGGCTGACGTAGAGGGTGTGCAGGCCGGGGAGGGTGTGCAGGCCGGCCGCGTCGCCACCCTCGGCCAGCTCGACCAGGCTAGGCAGGAAGCCGGCCAGGGTCTTGCCGCCGCCGGTGGGCGCCACCAGCAGCACGTCGTCGCCCGCGCAGGCCGCCGCCAGCACGTCGAGCTGGTGCGGGCGCGGCGTCCAGCCGCGGCCGGTGAACCAGTCCGCGAACCGCTTCGGCAGATTGTCCGCCGTCTGTCGTCTGCCTCGCGCCATGCGGAGCAGATAGGGCAGGGCGGACGGCAGGAGAAGGCCAGGGGCTCTGTCCCTGGACCCCGCCAGAGGCCGAGCCTTTGGGAACCATTCCTTAAGAATCGGGTCCTAGGGCCGTCGTGCGAAGCACCCTGCGCGTGACGGCCCCAGCCGGGTCCAGGGGCAGCGCTCCTGGGCTTTCTTCAGGCGTAGCCGCTGGCCAGCCGGCGGAGCTCGAGCGTGTTGAGCACGTCGGCGCTCCCCAGCTTGCCGGCGCTGAGCTCGCCGCCCTGGCTCTTCACGCCGTAGGCGGCCAGCTCCTCGGCCGTCCATGGCCGCGCCGCATCCGGCGTCCGGGTGCCGCCGCCGGACGAAGGTGCCGCCGCGGGCGCCGCCGGCGCGGGCTTGCCGGAGTGGAACAGGCCGCTCAGCAGGTGCCGGGCGATCTTCTCCGGGTCGATGCCGGTCACCCGCTCGGCCACGGTGATGCCGACGCCCACCGGACCGCCCAGCGCGAAGCTGGTGCCGAGCGAGGCGACGAAGCGCAGGTCGGCGTTGCCCTCGTCGCCGGTGACGGCGCGGTAGATCGCCCCCACTCCGGGGATGTACTGCAGCGGGTTCAGATCCGACAGCAGCTCGCGGAACGAGAAGCCGGACGGTTTGGCCGGAGCGGCACCGCCGGCCGCGGGCGACACCGCGATCACGGCGGTCGATGTCGCCCCGATCGTCTGGTCGTTGGCCATGGTCGGCGACGTCCTGCCCTGCGTGCCGCCGAACATAGCGGGCCAATCCTTAACCGGACCTGAATCACCCGGACCGCGCCGGCAGGCCAGAACGGCCAAGACCTGGCGGTTTTGCTCGGCGGCCCCCGTATGACCAGCCATCTAGCCGATCGACCGCATTTCATGATTTGGCATGGCGTCTGCGGAGTTCCGGCATCCGCATGAGGTCGTCGCCGGTGTCCCGCCATTCTGCAGTCCTGCCTCAGCTGCTCTTCGTGCCACTGGCATCGGCCGCCGCCGCCGCCACGCTCGACGCCCGTCTCGGCGGGTCCAGCCTGGGCATCGAGGGGTCCTGCGTCCGGCGGATCGAGATCCGCGGTGATCCGGGCCTGAGCGACCAGGCCACGGTGCATGCGACAGCCGACCATCAGGAGGAGCTTGACCGCCTGCGCGCGACACCGGCACCTTCGCCCGGCTGCGTTCCGTCGCCGCCGGCTGCTGGCGGCCGCAGCCGGATCGGGCGTTCGTGCCGACGCTCGATCTCGTCCTGAGGGTGCTGCCCGCATTCGCGCTCGCAATCGAGGACGTGGGCGGCATGGACTACACGATCGGCCCGATCGGCGGCCCGCTCGCGGTGCGACTGTCCGGCGCCATCCGGTTCCGGGACGCCGGCGCCACGACTCTGGCCGCGACGCTCAGCCGCGACGACACCGTCCAGCTGGACCGGATCTAGGGCGCGGCGCGGGTCACGCTGTCGGCAGCGGCAACCTGGACGTCGGCGATGCCCAGGTGGCCGGCCTCGGGTCGATCCGACTGGCCCGCGTCACCGGGCCGCTGAACAGCGAGGTCAGCGGCCCCGGCACCATCACCGTGGGAAATTAGGGACCGAGCCTCCGATCAGATCCCGGGCAGCTCGTTGATCGCGACCACGCGCCAGGCGGCGGGATGGCGTTCCAGGATCGTCAGCGACAGGTTCTGCACCGACAGCCGCAGCGCCGCCGCGGCGCGGATCCCGAGCGCATGGGCGCAGGCCGCCCGGATCGCGCCGCCATGGCTGACGGCGACGATGTCGCGCCCGTCATGCCGCTCCGCCAGCCGGTCGAGCGCGGCACCGACGCGGTCGCAGACCTGCTCCATGCTCTCGCCGCCCGGCGGCACCTCCTCGGCGGAGATCGGCCAGAACGGGTGCGGCGCCGTCGCCAGCCGGTCCGGCAGCTCGTGATGCCGCAGCCCGTGATACTCGCCCATCGACTGCTCGATCAGGCCCTGCTCCACCGTCCACGCGGTCTCCGGATAGCCCGCTTCCTGGATCGCCTGCGCGGTGCGGTGCGTGCGCGACAGCGGCGTCGCCACCCAGATGGCGTCCTGCGGCAGCCGGGCTGCCAGCGCCCGATACATCGGCGCCTGCGCCACCAGGCTCTCCGGGCACAGCGGCACGTCGAGCGAACCATACAGCCGCAGCCGGGCGTTCTGCTCTACCAGCGCGTGCCGGATCAGCCAGAAGCGTGTGATCCCGGGCGCCAGGGCCGGGGTGTCGAGGAAGGCGGCTGGCTGGGGCATCGAGGGAGATCTGGCAGATAAGGTTTGAGAAAGGAAGGCCAGGGCGCTGCCCTGGACCCGTTGGGGCCACGGGCCCCAAGCCCCGATTCGTAAGAAGATCATTCGTACGTGGAAGTATGCCCTTAACGGATCGGGCCCTGGAGCCCGCGGCCCCAGTGGGGCCCAGGGGCAAAACCCTTGGCCTTCCTTGCACCCAGATACCTTAAAGCTTGAGGATGCGTCTGGCGTTCCCTGCGGAGACCTTCTCGCGCACGATCTCGGAAATCGGAGCGGCGTCCAGCCAGGCGCTTGCCTCCGTCATGTCCTCGAACGGGTGGTCGACCGAGAACATGACGGAGTCCTCGCCAAGCGACTTCAGCGCGCAGTCGAGCGGCGCGTCCGAAAACGTGCCGGCCGTCGTGATCGCGATGTTGCGGCGGAAGATGTCGGACGGCTTGATCGCGGTGCCTTGAGTGAAGGCGGCCGCGCGCTTGTCGAGGCGCCAGAGAAGATAGGGCAGCGTCTCGCCCATGTGTCCGAGCAGCAGCCTTGCCTTCGGGTACCGGTCGAACACGCCGCCGAAGATGATCCGCAGCGCGTGCGCGGCGGTCTCCGCCGTCCAGCTCCACGTCGCACCCTCCAGCTCGGGGCGTCCGGCATAGGTCGCCGGCATCACGGCAGCGTCCGCGGCATGCAGATAGATCGGCGCATCGAGCGCTTGCGCCCGCTCCCAGAGCGGGCTGAAGCGGTCGTCGTCAAGGTAGCGGCCATCGGTCTGACCGATGATCAGAGCGCCCTTCATTCCGAGATCGCGCACCGCCCGCTCGAGCTCGTCCGCGCCCGCCTTCGGATCCTGCAGCGGCACCGTGGCGAAGCCGGCGAAACAATCGGGATGCGCCTGCACGGCCGTGGCGAGACGGTCGTTCGCCTGCCGCGCCAGCGCCATCGCCGTCACCGGATCGAGGGCACCCTGGACGGTGCCGACGTTCGAGAGCACCGCGAAGTCGATGTTGGCTTCCGCCATCGCCGCGATCCGCGCCTCGCCGATATCGCAGAGAGCAGGCTTGATCTTCGCGATGATCTCCCTCGGCACCTCCGGGACCAACGTCAGCCAGCGATCGACGTGCGCGGGCTCGTCGATGACGAAATGTTCTTCGAGCGCGATGCGCATCGTCGAGGTCCTTCCGGTGGGACGCCGCGAGAGGCGGGAGCCTCAAGCGTTCATGATGTCAGGCCTGCCCGAAGGTCGTGAACAGACCTGGCAGGATTCGCCCGAGCTGCGCGAATTCGGTCATGTCGTGCACGGCCATCTCATAAGCCAGTCGTTCGATCGCGTCGGCGGTCATGCCCATCCTGGACAGAAGCGCCGGGGTGTCGCGTCCGCCGGGAAACCGGACGAACTCGGGATGGGCGCCGATCCAGTAACGGCTGAAGAGCTCCATGCCCGCTGGCGTGTCTCGCGCGAGATGCAGCATGAGCATGAAGGTGGTGTCGGGTGCGTCGGCGATGCGGATGGTGCCACTGGCGCTCGTCGTGAATCCCGCCCGCCGCAGCGCCGCCTTATCGAGGCCGAGGGACTCCGGTGGCGCGAAATGGATGACGATCTTGAGCGAGGTCGGACCGATGTACTCGTCGACCGCATTGGGATTTTCATACAGGCGCTCACCAAAACTCAGCGACGTGTCCGCCAGCCGTGACGGGTCGACGACTGAGTTGTTGATGTGCGCCTGTGGAAACCACAGCATGTAGCGCTCCTTCTCGAGCGGATGCCACGTGAACCACCACTCGAAGTGTGCGGTGGTGACGCCTGGCATGACGACTCGGCTCTGGGCATAGGCCGTGGGGCCGTCGAGCAGCGCGTAGCCGTTGTCCGGGAAGTCCGGCGCATGATCGAGCAGACGGCCGAGATCGGCCAGGCTGGGGGTGAGCGTCTGCTCGCGGGGCATCGGTCCGGCACGCAGCATCCCGGCGGCGGCGACCGGAACCGTGATCTCCGGCAGGAAGAACGGCTCGTACGGCTTCCCGGCCATCGAGCGACGGTTGACGACGAGTTGCTTCTGCATGGAGACCGGAACGTAGGTGACCGGCGCGTGCTGAGGCGTGAGACGCGGTTCCATGAGATAATTCCCTGTCGAAGCCTGGCAACGTATCAGCCGGTCTTGCGAAGGAGCCTTGTTGATCGGTAGCGGTCTTCGTCAGCTGAGCAGGATGGCCGGAACCCGCCTGGCGTAATGTCATCCATGAACGACCGACCCGAGTAACGGCGTATCGCCGGGCCTGTCCCGTATGGTGGCGACGGCGTGTAAGACCAGTCGCCAAAGCCGACTTTGCGGGTCATCGGAGATGAAGACCATGACCGTGTCCTGGACCAGGGTCGGAGTCAAGGGAACCTGACGACATCGGCAGGTTCTCGTCATTAAACAAGGCGGCTCGCTCGGCGACATGGCCAGAACACTGCCGACGTCAGTCCGCCGCCTCGTGGATACGCCTTTAGGATCTCATCGCACCGCCTGTGCGCCGGGGAGCCACGTCACAAGTCGCAATGGGTCGGGCACATCCACTTTGACCGTTGTCCACGCAATGATCTGGCGAGCGCTGAAGCTTCGGAGCCGATCTTCAGCTCCGACGTGCTTGAGCAGGGTTAGCGTGCCGGGTACGGCAAGGAGCTGGGTCCAGAACTTGGCGGTCTAGATACGCCGGAACTCTCACCGGGTTGCCCAAGCTCCCCCAATGCGTTCGTCTTTCCCGCCAGGCTCCGACACCTGCGGACGGATCGGGTTCCGGACCGCCACGCGAACGCGTGCCGCGCACGACGGCCGCAGCCCGGCCCAGGAGCAGGGCCCCTGGCCTTTCTCGCCTTCAGCCGGATGTCGCCGCCGGCGCGAAGCACGGCTCCGGGTCAAGCCGCTCCAGCGCCGGCCAGCAGCGCAGCAGCAGGCCCACCTTGTCGATGATCCGCCGCACGTCGGCGATCTCGCGCGCCATCCGCGCCGGCGCTCCGAGCCCCTCGTGCGACGGCTCGCCGGACAGCAGCCGCGCGCCCACCGAGATCCGCAGCGCCCCGGCCATGGCGCCGTCCAGGCGATTGTCCGCGACCGGCGCCGGCTGTCCGACATGGCACAGCAGCCGGGCCAGGGCGCGATCGGCCTCCGGCGCGTCCGGCGGCAGCGCCGCGGCGACGTCGGCGTTCAGCCAGCGATAGAGCCTGCGCGCGTCCGCCATGCCGAGCGGCCGGCGCGAGGCGCCCGCACCCGGCTCCAGCACCAGGACGCTGCGGATGGTCTGCAGCTGGTCCCAGCCCGGCTCGGGTTCGCCGGTCGGGCCCGGCAGCGTCTCCCGCGCCGGCGCCGGCACGTCCACCGCCACCATGTCGGCACTGGCCGCGATCGCCGCCTCGACGCCGGCGAGGAAGGTGGCGGTGCGCTCGCGGGCGAGCCGGTCCGGCACCTGCGCGAACGCCGCCATCTCGGCCAGCGCCGCCTGCCAGCGCAGCACCAGCCCCAGATTGACCTGGCGTTCCCCGGGGCGGACCTGGCCGTGGTCGCGGCGTCCGGTCACGGTGCCGGATGGCCAGTCGGCATCGCCGCCATAGTCGGCGAGGCCGGCCGGCAGCGATCCCGGACCATGCAGCCGCCCAGCCAGGTGCGGCGGCAGCAGCAGCGCGCCGCAGAACGGCGGCCCGGTGAAGAACTTGGAGCCGGTGACCATGACCATCCAGCCGCGCCGCAGCCAGTCCCGCGGGCGCCGGCGGTCGAGCCGCGCCTGACAGGCGTCGACCACGAGCTCGAGCTGGTCGCCGAGCCGCTCCTGCAGCCGCTGCAGGCACGCCATGCTGGGGCCGAGCAGCCCGGTCTTGGACAGGTCGAGCCGGTGCAGCAGCACCAGCCGGCCCTGCGCCGCCTCGGCCCCGGCCAGGCGCTCGCACTCGGCATCGACCTGCGCCGGCGCCAGCAGCCGGCCGGTCCGGTCGCGGATCGCCACCCGCAGCACCCGCGTGTCGGCGGGCAGGCCCTCGATCAGGGCGCCCTTCTCGACCGTGCCGCCGCGGGCGGTGTCGCCGGCGAAGTGGCGCCCGGCGGCGGCCAAGGGCACCCCGGTGCCGGTCTCCTCCGGGGCGAGCAGGATGTTGCTGATCGGCCGTGCCGGCCCGTGCGCGCCTGCCGGGGCACCAACCAGGGCGCTGGGCAGCGCGCAGACCGCCAGCGCCAGCACCTCGCTGTCGGTACCGGACGCGGCCAGCACGATTCCGGCCGTATCAGCGAGCCCGTAATGGGCGGCGATCGCCGCGCGGACGCGCCCGCTCTCCGTGCGCAGCGCCGCCGGGGCACGGCCGGCCAGGATCGCCACCGCCAGCCGCTTGCGCGCCGCCTCCGCCCCGCCGAAGCCGCGCTCCGACAGCGAGGACGCGGTCGAGGAGGCGAACGTGATCGCCCACGGCCGCGGCCGGTGGCTGCAGCCGTAGCCGTTGAGGCCCGTCAGCGGGTCGACGCGGAGCCGGGCATCGCCGCCCTGCGCCATCAGCGTCTCGGCCGGCCCCAGCAGGTCCCAACAGGCGGCAAGGTGCCGGACCACGCGGTCCGTGACCGTCCGGCCATCCCTCTGGCCGTCCGCCGTCCGGCGCGGCCGGTGCGACGGCTCCTGCAGGTCGCGGAGCCCGCCCCAGACCAGGCCCAGCAGCGCGCGGTCGGGGATCGTGGCGGCGGCCATCGCGCGGAGCCACGCGGCCGGCTCCGGCTCGGGTGCCGCGGCCGACACGGCATCGAGCAGCCAGAACCGCGCCGCGGTGCGCGCCGCGCACAGGCCGGCCAGCACCGGCAGGTCGTCCACGCCGGGCGGATCGTCCGTCCGACGGTCTCCATCCGGCGGTCCCGCCGCGTCCAGGAGCCCCAGCGGCCCCGCCGCGTCCAGCAGCCCTAGCGGCTCCGCCGCGTCCAGCAGCCCTAGCGGCTCCGCCGCGTCCAGCAGCATCGACAGCTCGAGCGCGTGGCGGATGTGGAACGCGCAGACCCGTTCCGGTCCGAGACACGCCGGCCCCAGCACCACCCGGCCGCCCGGGTCGGCCCGGAACGGCGTGTCGAGCCGGGCGTCGAAGGCGATCGGCCGCCGGTCGGCGACGACCCGGAGGTCGGGCCGATCGAGGGCGGCCAGCAGCTGCGTGTTGAGCGCGTCGGCAAACACCGTCTTCTCCCCGACCGGGCCACGTCGGCCACCGAAACGAACGCCGGCCCCCGGGTCGGTACCCGTGTCCCGCCGGCGACCGGCCCGGCGATGGTTGCCTGCACGGCCTGTCGCTGCCAAGCTGGAACAAGGTGGCACGGCGCCGACGGGGACCGACAGATGCGGATCATGTTGACGGGCGGTTGCGGTTTCATCGGCTCCGCCGTGGCGAGGCACCTGATCCGCGCGACCCGGCACAGCGTCGTCAACGTCGACAAGATGACCTATGCCGCCTCCGAGGACGCGCTGGAGGAGGCGCTGGGCGATCCCAGGCATACGCTGGTCCGCGCCGACGTCGCCGACCTGCCGCGGATGACCGCGCTGTTCGCCGAGCACCGGCCGGACGCGGTCATGCACCTGGCGGCGGAGAGCCACGTCGACCGCTCGATCGATGGCCCGGCGGTGTTCATCCAGACCAACGTCGTCGGCACCTTCTCGATGCTGGAGGCGGCCCGCGCCTACTGGTCCGGCCTCCAGGGGGAGCCGCGGTCGTCGTTTCGATTCCATCACATCTCGACCGACGAGGTGTTCGGCGCGCTGGAGGCGGACGACCCACCGTTTACCGAAACCACGCCCTACGACCCGCGCAGCCCCTATTCCGCCAGCAAGGCGGCGTCCGACCACTTGGTGCGCGCCTGGTACCACACCTATGGGCTGCCCGCCTTCGTCACCAACACCACCAACAACTACGGGTTCTGGCACTTCCCCGAGAAGCTGATCCCGCTGGTGACCATCAACGCCATCGAGGGCCGCGAGCTGCCGGTCTATGGCGACGGCTCCAACGTGCGCGACTGGCTGTTCGTCGAGGACCATGCGGCCGCCCTGGTGCGCGCGGTGGAGACCGGCCGCCCGGGCGAGACCTACGCCATCGGCGCCCGCCAGCCGCGCTCCAACCTCCAGGTGGTCCACGCGATCTGCCGCACCCTCGACGAGCTGCTGCCCGATCCGGCCGGCCCGCGCGAGCGGCTGATCCGCTACGTCACCGACCGGCCCGGCCACGACTGGCGCTACGAGATCGATGCCAGCCACGCCGAGCAGGCGTTGGACTGGAGGGCGGCGCACGATTTCGAGACCGGCATCCGCCGCACCGTGCAGTGGTACCTGGACAACCGCGGCTGGTGGGAGGCGATCCGGGCCGGCCGCTACACCGGACAGCGCTTGGGGACCGCGGCATGACCCGGCCGTCCGAGACCGGCATGAAGGGCATCCTGCTCGCCGGCGGCTCCGGCACCCGGCTGCACCCGATCACGCTGGCCGCCAGCAAGCAGCTGCTGCCGGTCTACGACAAGCCGATGATCTACTACCCGCTCAGCACGCTGATGCTGGCCGGCATCCGCGACATCATGATCATCTCGACGCCGGCCGATCTGCCGCAGTTCGAGCGGCTGCTGGGCGACGGCTCGCGGCTCGGCGTGCGCTTCGAGTATCGCGTGCAGCCGAGCCCGGACGGCATCGTGCAGGCGTTTCTGATCGCAGGCGACTGGCTCGGGCGCAACCCGTGCGCGCTGGCGCTGGGCGACAACCTGATCTTCGCCGACCATCTCGGCGTGCTGCTGCGGGCCGCCTCGGCCCGGCCCGAAGGCGCCACCGTGTTCGCCTACCAGGTGCGCGACCCCGAACGCTACGGCGTGGTCTCGTTCGACGAGAGCGGCCGCGCGCTGGAGGTGGTCGAGAAGCCGGCCAACCCGCAGTCCAACTGGGCGATTACCGGTCTGTATTTCTATGACAACCGCGTGCTGGAGATGGCGCGCCGGATCAGGCCCAGCTCGCGTGGCGAGCTCGAGATCACCGACCTGAACCGCCTCTACCTCGAGGAGGGGTCGCTGCACGTCGACCGGCTCGGCCGCGGCTGCGCCTGGCTCGATGCCGGGATGCCGGACAGCCTGATGCAGGCCGGCACCTTCGTGCAGACCATCCAGTCGCGCCAGGGCATGCTGGTGGGCTGCCCGGAGGAGGTGGCGTTCCGCATGGGCTTCATCGACGCCCACTCGCTGCGCGACCAGGCCCGCAAGCTGTCCAAGACCGAGCTCGGACGCCTGCTGCTGGAACTCGCCGACGGCGTGCACGCCTGACGCGACCGACCGACCGGAGGAGCCGCCCGCGATGAAGGTAGACCGTCTCGCTATCCCTGACGTGGTCCTGATCACGCCGCCTAAGTTCGGCGACAGCCGCGGCTTCTTCTCCGAGACCTACAACGCCCCCCGCCTGCGCGCCGAGGCCGGGATCGAGCTCGCCTTCGCGCAGGACAACCACTCGTTCTCCAAGGAGCGCGGCGTGGTGCGCGGGCTGCACTGCCAGCTGGCACCGCACGCGCAGGGCAAGCTGCTGCGCTGCTCGAAGGGGACCATCTACGACGTCGCGGTCGACGCCCGCACCGGCTCGCCGACCTACGGCCAGTGGGTCGGCGCCGAGCTGTCCGGCGACAACTGGGCGCAGCTCTGGATCCCGCCCGGGTTCCTGCACGGCTTCTGCACGCTTACCGATGACGTCGAGGTGATGTACAAGTGCACCGACGTCTGGAACAAGGACAGCGAGCGCGCGGTGATCTGGAACTGCCCGGAGATCGGCATCGACTGGCCGATCAAGCCTGACGAGGCGCTGCTGTCGGACAAGGACAAGGCGGCGCCGCCCTTCTCCGCCGCCCAGGGCTGGTTCCAGTACTGATGGCCGAGCTCCCCCCCGGCGGCCCGGTCCTGGTCAGCGGCGGCGCCGGTCAGCTTGCCACCTCGCTGGCCCGGCTGGGCGGCCCGCGCATCCGCAAGGTCGGCCGGCCTGAGTTCGACTTCGACCAGCCGGACACGATCGCCGCCTGCTTTGCCGCCGTGCGGCCGGTGGCCGTCGTGAACGCCGCCGCCTGGACCGCCGTCGATGCGGCGGAGACGGCGGCGGACGGTGCCGCGCGCGCCAACCGCGATGGCCCCGGGCGCCTGGCCCGGCTCTGTGCCGAGGCCGGCGTGCCGCTGATCCACGTCTCGACCGACTACGTGTTCGACGGCGACAAGGGCCGGCCCTATGTCGAGACCGACCCGATCTCGCCGACCGGGGTCTATGGCCGCACCAAGGCGGAGGGCGAGCAGGCGGCGCTGTCGGCCAACCCGCGCACGGTGGTGCTGCGCACCTCCTGGGTCTACTCCGCCACCGGCAAGAACTTCGTCCGCACCATGCTGAACGCCGGCGAGAAGAACCCGGTGCTGAAGGTGGTCGGCGACCAGCGCGGCGGCCCCACCGCTGCGGACGACCTGGCGGACGCGATCCTCTCGATCCTGGCCCGGATCGAGACCGGCGGCTGGCAGGACTCCTATGCCGGCATCTTCCACGCCGCCGGCACCGGCGAGACCACCTGGCACGGGCTGGCGGTCGCCGCCCTGGAGGCGGCGCGCAAGCACGGCCGCCCGATGCCGGAGGTGGTCGCCATCCGGACCGCCGACTGGCCGACCCCGGCACGGCGTCCGGCCGACTCCCGGCTCGATTGCGACAAGCTGGAGCGGGTGTTCGGCGTCCGGCTGCCGCCCTGGCACAAGAGCCTGGTGCGCACCGTCGACCAGCTGCTGGCGCCGGCGGCGTCCTGAACGGGGCCGCCGCCCTCGTCGCCTGGCAGCAGAGGCCTTCGCAGAGGTTCGCCTCGCCCGGCGAGGCCGCCAGCCGGCAGGCCTGCGACCCCGGGGCCGGCCCGGACGACAGGCCGGACGCCGCCGCGGCGCCGCCGGTGGCGGTGCTGCTGTCGACCTATGACGGGGCCCGCTACTTGCCGCAGCAGCTCGAGTCGCTGCTGCGGCAGAGCTTCGGCCGCTGGACGCTGCTGTGGCGCGACGACGGCTCGTCCGACGGCACCGTCGCCGTCATGCGGGAGTTCATGCAGGCGGCCGGCGGCGATCGCTGCCGCGCGGCAGGCGGGCCGGCGGGCCATCTCGGCATCGCCGCCTCCTTTCTCGCCCTGCTCCGGCAGGTCCCGCCGGGCACGACCGCGGCGTTCGCTGATCAGGACGACGTCTGGCTGCCGGAGAAGCTCCAGCGCGGTGCCCTGGCGCTGGCGGCCGGCCCGGCGGCCCGGCCGGCGCTCTACTTCGCGCGCCAGCAGCTCGTCGACGAGGCGCTGGCGCCGCTCGGGCTGTCGCCGTTCCGCGGCCGGCCGACCGCGTTCCCGGCGTCGCTGACCCAGAACGTCGCCACCGGCTGCACGGTGATGCTGAACCCGGCCGCCGTGGCGCTGGTCGCCGCCAGCGATCCGCCCGACGGCACCCTGCACGACTGGTGGTCGTATCTTGTAGTCAGCGCTGCCGGCGGCCGGCTGATCGCCGATCCGGTGCCGGTGATGCTCTACCGTCAGCACCGCCTGAACGCGGTCGGCGCGCCGCACTCGACGCTGCGGCGCGGCCTAATGGCGCTGCGGCGCGGCCCGGACGATTTCATGCGGCTGTTCCGGCGTCACGTGGCGGGGCTGGTGGCTTACCGGCAGGCCCTTTCGGCTCCCGCCGTCGAGGACCTGCTGCTGCTGCAGCGGGCGCTGGCTGGCGGCCTGCCGGGCAGGCTGCTGGCAATGCTGCGCATGCGCCGCCTGCTGCGGCAGACCCGGATCGAGACGCTGCTGTTCCGGCTCTGGTTCCTCATCGGCTAGGGCATGGTTGCCGGATCATTTCCTAGCCGATGTCGGGTGGGCCCTGGGTCAGAAATCCGCCAGCAGCGCGTCGATGTCGGCCTGCCCCATTGCCGAGGCCGGCAGCTGCGGACCGTTCAGCAGGTGGGCATCCGGCCGCTGCTCGACGCAGTTCGCCGGCAGCGCCTCCTCCCAGCGATGGCGGCCGAAGGTGTTGACGATCTTGTTCACCCGGACCTCGACCACCTTCAGCGTGTTCACCACCTTGGTGATGCGCTGGCCGGTGATGTCCTGGAAGCTGCAGGCCTCGTAGATGCGCATGGTCGCGTCCTGCACCACTGCGGCCTGCGGACCGTCCGGCCGGGCCGACGTCTCGTCGAGCAGCTCGCACGCCTCGAGGATGGCGTTGGTCGCATCGGCAGTGTGCTGCACCACCGCGTCGAGCTCCTCGCTCGCGGCGGACACGTCCCGGTTCGCGTCCTTGTCCGAGCCGAGGGCCGCGATCTCCTCCTTGGCGACGGCGATCGTCCTGCCGAGCTCCTCGATCTCGTTCAGCAGCTCGGCATCCTGCTGGGACAGCTCGCTGCCCAGCGTGTCGATCACCGCCCGCACGACCTCCGCCACCATCTCCGGCCGAACGGTCGGATACGACGAGCAGATCGACGTCAGCCTCTTGGACAGCGCCTTCACGTCCGGCACGCGATCAGGCATGGGTCAGCACCTTCTCGATCTTGCCCTGCAGCGTTTCGGCGTTGAACGGCTTGACGATGTAGTTGGAGACGCCGGCCTGCTTGGCCGCAACCACGTTCTCGGTCTTGCTCTCGGCCGTGATCATGATGAAGGGCAGGGTCTTGAGCTTGGGCTCGGCGCGCACCGCCTGCAGCAGCTCCAGCCCGGTCATCGGCGCCATGTTCCAGTCGCTGATGACCAGCCCGAACGTGTTCGCGCGCAGCTTCGACAGCGCCTCGACGCCGTCCGTCGCCTCGTCGACGTTGCTGAAGCCGATCTGCTTCAGCAGGTTGCGGATGATCCGGAGCATCGTCTTGTAGTCGTCGACGATGAGGACGTTCATGGAGGTATCGAGGGGCACAACCATCTCCGTGGGCCTGTTGCGGCATGAATATCGGAAACAGGTTGAGATCCGGTTTACGGCGTCGGCCATGATCGGTCCCTTGCGACATCTCCGGCACGAACCACGATGCTCTATCGCATGAATCTTGACGCACGCGCGCTTGCGATGCTTTCCTGATCCACCGCATCAATCGGGTAGGACCGGATCATGCTCGACCTGATCGCCGGACATCGAGGCGCCATCGATGCCGCGCCCGCGGCGCCGCGGGCCGTCCCGGCTGCCCGGCGCCGGGCCCGATCCTGGGGTCCGTTGCGGCGGCTGGCGTCGCCCCTGCTGATCCTGGCGGTCTGGCAGCTCGCTTCGGCCACCGGCGCGGTCTCGCCGCAGACCCTGGCGTCGCCCTGGCGCATCCTCGGCACCGCGAGCACGCTCGCCGCGGACGGCACCCTGCCGCACAACCTGATGGTGTCGTTGGCCCGGGCCGGCCTCGGACTCGCCATCGCGGTGGCGGCCGGGACCTTGCTCGCCCTGCTGGCCGGCCTGTCCAGGATCGGCGAGGACGCCATCGACGCGCCGATGCAGATGATGCGCACGTTGCCCGCCCTGGCTCTGGTGCCGTTGTTCATCCTCTGGTTCGGCATCGGCGAACTGCCCAAGATCGCCCTGGTGGCGCTCGGCGCGGTGTTCCCGATCTACCTCAACCTGTTCAAGGGCATCCGCGCGGTCGACCCGAAGCTGCTGGAGATGGGCGCTACGCTGGGCCTGTCGCGGGCGCAGACCATCCGCCACATCGTGCTCCCGTCGGCGTTGCCCGACCTGCTGGTCGGGCTGCGCCTGGCGGTCGGCATCTCTTGGCTGATGCTGGTGGTGGCCGAGCAGGTGAACGCCAACTCGGGCATCGGCCACATGATGATGGATGCCGAGGACTTCCTGCGCACCGACATCATCCTGGTCGGTCTGCTGATCTATGCCGGGCTGGGCCTGGTCAGCGACCAGATGGTGCGGGTGCTGGAGCGGCGCCTGCTGGTCTGGCGGCCGGCCTCGCGCCGGATCGGGCGGCCGGCATGACGGTCGCGTATCGTCCCGATCCGGGCATCCGGCCGGCGATCCGCATCGAGCGGCTGCACCGCCGCTTCGGCGACCAGCTGGTGCTGGACGACCTCGACCTCGCGGTCGGCGCGGGCGAGTTCGTGGCGCTGCTGGGTCGCAGCGGCTCGGGCAAGACCACGCTGCTGCGCACGCTGGCCGGGCTGGACCCGGTGGAGGAGGGGACGGTCTCGGTGCCGTCCAACGTTGCCGTGGTGTTCCAGGAAAGCCGGCTGCTGCCCTGGCGGCGGGTCTGGCAGAACGTGGCGCTGGGCCTGCCCGGCGCCGACGCGCGCGACCGGGCGGTGGCGGCGCTGGAGGAGGTCGGGCTCGGCCACCGGCTGCAGGCCTGGCCGCTGACCCTGTCCGGCGGCGAGGCGCAGCGGGTCGGCATCGCCCGCGCACTGGTCCGGAGCCCGGAGTTCCTCATGCTGGACGAGCCGTTCGCCAGCCTGGACGCGCTGACGCGGCTGCGCATGCAGGCGATGGTCGCCGAGCTGTGGCAACGCCGGCGCTGCGCCGTGCTGCTGGTCACCCATGACGTCGACGAGGCGCTGCTGCTCGGCGACCGCGCCGTCGTGCTCGACCGCGGCCGCATCTCGCGGACGGTGCCGATCGGGATGATGCGGCCGCGGCGTCACGACGATCCAGGCTTTGCGCCGGCGCGGCAGGCGCTATTGGGCGCACTCACAGTGTGAAGGCCAGGGCCGCTATCCCTGGACCTCGCTAGGGCCGTCACGCTCAGCGTGCCTTGCACGACGGCCCTAGAACCCGATCCTTAAGGAATCGTTTCAAAAGGCCGAGCCTTTAGCGGGGTCCAGGGGCAGAGCCCCTGGCCTTCCTACCGCCTGTAGGCCGGCGGCACGAACGGCATCGGCGCCACGGTCACCGGCACGTGGCGGCCCCGGAGTTCGGCCATCAGTACGGTGCCGGGCTGGCTCAGGCCGTGGGCGACGTAGCCCATCGCCACCGGCGCCCGCAGGCTAGGCCCGAACGCGCCCGAGCTGACGCTGCCGACGCAGGCCGACAGGTCGTCCGCGCGATACAGCCGGGCGCCGGTCCGAAGCGGCGCGCGTCCATCCGGACGCAGCCCGATCCGGCGGCGGGCGCTGCCGCCCATGAGCTGCTGCAGGATGATCTCGGCTCCCGGGAAGCCGCCTGCGCGAGCGCCGCCATAGCGCCGGCTCTTCTGGATCGACCATTCGAGGGCGGCATCCACCGGAGTGGTGGAGGGGTCCAGGTCGATGCCGTACAGACACAACCCGGCTTCCAGACGCAGGCTGTCGCGGGCGCCGAGGCCGACCGGCTGCACGGCGGGATCTCCGAGCAGGCGCCGCGCCACCGCTTCCGCGCCCGCGTCCGCCAGGCCGATCTCGTAGCCGTCCTCGCCAGTGTAGCCCGAGCGCGAGACGGTGCAGTCATGTCCCTTGATCCGGACCCGGCGCACGTCCATGAACCGCATGCCGGCGACCTCGGGTGCCAGGGCGGACAGCGCCGCCTCCGCGCCCGGGCCCTGCACCGCGATCAGGGCCTGCCCGGCCAGCGGCTCGATCAGGCAGGCGTCGGTTAGATGGGCCTCCAGGTGGGCGATGTCGGCCTCCTTGCAGGCCGCGTTCACCACCAGGAACAGCGCGTCGCCGAGGTTGCCGACGATGAGGTCGTCCAGGATGCCGCCGGCCGCGTTGGTGAACAGGGCGTAGCGCTGCCGCCCCGGCGGCAGCGAGGCGATGTCCACCGGCACCAGCCGCTCCAGCGCCAGAGCGGCGTCGCGCACGTCGCCCGATCGCGGCCGCAGCATGACCTGGCCCATGTGGGACACGTCGAACAGCCCGCAGGCGGCGCGCACGTGCAGGTGCTCGGCCATGATGCCGGCCGCGTATTGCAGAGGCATCTCGTAGCCGGCGAACGGCACCATCCTGGCACCGAGCTCGAGATGGAGGGCGTGCAGCGGGGTGCGGGCGCCGATAGCCTGTGCCAGCACCGAGGCGCTGACGGCGACCGCCTCGCCCACGACCTCGCCCACGGCTAGGCGGCCCGGGCGATGCGCGCCGGATAGAGTGGATGGCGGGCGCACAGGGCCCGCACCTGCTCGCGGGCTGCGGTCTCAGCCGCCTTGTTGTCGTCCGGGTTGCGGCGCAACCCCTCCAGCACGTCGGCGATCAGGCCGGCGACCTGCCGGAACTCGGCCTCGCGGAAGCCGCGCGTGGTGGCGGCGGGCGAGCCCAGGCGGATGCCGCTGGTCTGCGCCGGCGGCAGCGGGTCGTAGGGGATGCCGTTCTTGTTGCAGGTGAGGCCGGCCCGTTCCAGCGAGGCCTCCGCAGCCTTGCCGGTGAGGCCGGCGCGGCGAAGGTCGAGCAGCACCAGGTGCGTGTCGGTGCCGCCGGTGACCAGATCGTGGCCGCGCGCCATCAGCGCCTCGCCCAGCGCGCGCGCGTTCGCCACCACCTGGGCCGCATAGTCCCGGAAGTCCGGACGCAGCGCCTCGCCGAAGGCGACCGCCTTGGCGGCGATCACGTGCATCAGCGGACCGCCCTGGGTGCCGGGGAACACGGCGGCGTTGAACTTCTTCGCCAGTGTCTCGTCGTTGGTCAGGATCATGCCGCCGCGGGGGCCGCGCAGCGTCTTGTGCGTCGTGGTGGTGGCGACGTGGGCGTGCGGGAACGGGCTCGGATGCGCCCCGCCGGCGACCAGGCCGGAAAAATGGGCCATGTCGACCAGCAGCAGCGCGCCGACCGCATCGGCGATCGCCCGGAAGCGGGCGAAGTCGATCCGACGCGGGATCGCCGAGCCGCCGGCGATGATCAGCTTCGGGCGGTGCTCGCGCGCCAGGCTCTCGACCTGCTCGTAGTCGAGCAGCCCATCGTCGCGCCGCACGCCGTACTGGACCGCGTTGAACCACTTCGCCGACACCGTCGGCTTGGCGCCGTGCGTGAGGTGTCCGCCGGCATCGATCGCCATGCCGAGGAAGGTGTCGCCCGGCTTCAGCAACGCCAGCATCACCGCGGTGTTGGCCTGGGCGCCGGAATGCGGCTGCACGTTGGCGTAGCCACAACCGAACAGCCGGGTCGCACGCTCGATCGCGGCGGTCTCGACCACGTCGGCCTCGGCGCAGCCGCCATAGTAGCGGCGCCCGGGATAGCCCTCGGCATACTTGTTGGTCAGCACCGACCCCTGCGCGGCCAGCACCGCCGGCGAGACGATGTTCTCGCTGGCGATCAGCTCGATCCCATCGTCCTGGCGCTGCAGCTCGGCCTGCAGCGCGCCGGCGATCAGCGGGTCGTCGGAGAGGGTCCGGGCGAAGAAGTCGGTCATGGTGGGGGATCCTCTCGGCAGTCGACGATGTTCACGGCAGGCGCTTGCCCCGGTTGGGACATCGCCGGGGCTGCTGTCCGGTCGTCATGAGCCTGTATGGCCCGGATCGTCGCGTCTGGCACGGGATGTGTCGTCCATCGCGGCACGGCGCAAGGTCGGGTGGCGCCGATCCCCCGACCGCGTGCGGCATCGTTGTGGATGACAGCGGGCTCGGTCGTCTGCATCCGATATCGCGGCGAGGTCGCGGCCCCGTCATCGCCGCAGGTCATTTCCCCGTCATTTACCGATCCTTCACAATTCAGACCGCTATAGTGACAGACAGCCGGTCACGTTCCGGCTAGGCTGCATGCCTCAAGACGATGTCCCTCTCCCAAAGCCAGGCCGCCACCCCTCGCATGCACCAGCCGAAGCTCGAGTCGATCACCCCGCCTGCATCGGCGGCGTCATGGCGCACCATGGTGGCGCCCTACCTGAAGCCGAACGGCTGGACCGCCAGCGTCCAGCTCGTCACCACGGCGTTGCCGTTCGCGTTGGCGATGGCGGCGATCCTGGGTGGCCTGCACTGGGGCCTGTGGTGGGTGCTGGCGCTGGTGCCGCTGGCGGCGTTCCTGCTGGTCCGCATGTTCATGTTCCAGCACGATTGCGGCCACGGCTCGTTCTTCCCGGCGCGCTGGGCCAACGACCTGGTGGGCGGCGTGCTGGGCGTGCTGACGCTGACGCCCTATCGGTTCTGGCGCGGCAGCCATGCGGTCCATCACGCCGGCAGCGGCAACCTGGACCGGCGCGGTATCGGCGACGTGACGACGCTGACCCTCGACGAATACAATGCGCTGTCGCCGCGCAGGCGCCTGTTCTACCGCGCGTATCGCCATCCGGCGGTGATGTTCGGGATCGGTCCGGCCTGGCTGTTCCTGATCAGCCAGCGCTTTCCGAGCGGCAGCCCGCGCCGCCGCTGGCGGGAATGGGTGAGCGTGCTGGGCACCGATCTCGGCCTGCTGGCCGCGGCGGCGGCACTGGTCGTCACGCTCGGCCCAATACCGCTGCTGCTCGGCTGGCTGCCGGTCATGCTGCTGGCCGCGACCATCGGCATCTGGCTGTTCTACGTGCAGCATCAGTTCGAGGACACCTACTGGCAGCCGAAGCCGGCCTGGGATTTTCACACCGCGGCGCTGCAAGGCTCCTCGTTCTACGACCTGCCCCGCGTGCTGCACTGGCTGACCGGCAACATCGGCTTCCACCACATCCACCATCTGTCGAGCCGCATCCCGAACTACCGGCTGCGGGCCTGCCACGAGGCCAACCCGCCGCTGCAGGCGGTGCCGCGCCTGACGCTGCGCGCCAGCCTGAAGTGTCCTCGCCTGGCGCTGTGGGATGGCCAGCAGGGCAAGCTGGTCTCGTTCCGCAGCCTGGACGCGCGCCGCTAGCTCCAGTCACGTCGCCGTGGCAGGCGAACTGCACGAGTTCGGCTGACGTTCGCCTGCCCGCCCAACAGATTTGGGCTGGAGACACTCCATGGCTGACCAGAACATCAAGACACTCGTCGCGCAGGGCATACAGGCCCTCAGGGCCGGCGGCGAAGTGGCGAAGAAGGCGACCGCCGAGATCCACGGCGACGCCAACCATCCCGAACTGAAGGCGGCGCTGCAGGCGGGACACCAGACGTCCGAGACGTGGGCGCATCGCCTGGGCAGGGCTTCCGAGGAGGTTGGCGCCGCCCAGGATACGGGAAACCCGATCCTGGAAGCCCATTACGAGGTGAGCCGTAGGATCCGGCAGATGGCACCTGACGACCAGAGCCGCGACCTCGGCATCGTCGCTGCCGGCCAGCTGGCGCTGCACTACTGGATCGCCGCGTTCGGGACGCTGCAGAACTATGCCGGGCACCTCGGGCTGACCCAGGCGCAGCAGGACATGCAGAAAAGCCTCGAGGAGGCCAAGCAGGCCGACCAGCAGCATACCGCGCTGGCCGAGAAGCTGCTGGCCGCCTAGAGGTTCGGGAAACAGTTCCGGAGGAGACGGCCAGGGCGCTGCCTTGGACCCGTCGGAGCCGTCATGCGAAGCCTGCTGCGCACCACGGCTCCGAGCCCCGATTTGCAAGGAAACAGTTCATCCCTGAGGGTAAATCCGACGAATCGGGGCTCGGGGCTCACGGCCCCGATGGGGTCGAGGAGCAGAGCCGCTTGGCCTTCCTTTTCTTCAACCAGCGAGAAGCCGCTGCGACAAAGCATTATGTCGCTCGACCAGCATCGGCAGGTCGAGCGTCGACAGGACGCCGTCGCGCACCATCACGCGCCCGTTGACGACGCTGAGCGCCACCGGCTGCGGGGCGCAGAACAGCAGCGCTGCCACCGGATCGTGCATCGCCCCCGTATAGGCTGGCCGGCGCAGGTCGAAGGCGACGAGGTCAGACGCCATGCCCGGAGCAAGTGCGCCGATATCGTCGCGCCCGAGCACGCCCGCCCCGCCCAGGGTTGCCAGCTCCAGGGCATCGCGGGCGCTGGTCATGGCGCCATCCGCCGGATCGTGCAGGACCCGGGAGAGCAGCATCGCCTGGCGCGCCTCGGCCAGAAGGTCGCCGCCGTCGTTGGAGGCCGAGCCGTCGACGCCGAGTCCCACCGCGATCCCATGTGCCGCCATGCGCCGGATCGGCGCGATCCCCGAAGCGAGGCGCATGTTGGAGCAGGGGCAGTGGGCGACACCCGTCCGGGTGCGGCCGAACGCCGTGATGCCGGCGTCGTCCAGCTTGACGCAGTGGGCGTGCCAGACATCGGGGCCGAGCCAGCCGACCGAACCGGCGTATTCGGCGGGGGTCATGCCGAAGTGCTGGAGGCTGTAGGCGACGTCGCTGTCGTTCTCGGCCAGGTGGGTGTGCAGCCGCGTACCGGTGGCGCGCGCCAGGGCCGCCGCGTCGCGCATCAGGCCGGGGCTGACGGAGAACGGCGAGCACGGGGCGACCACGATCCGGCGCATGGAGAAGCGGGACGGGTCGTGGAACGCCTCGATCACGCGCCGCGTGTCGCGCAGGATGGCGGGCTCGGCCTCGGTCAGGCGGTCGGGCGGCAGGCCGCCCTGGCTTTCGCCGACGCTCATCGCGCCGCGGGCGGCATGGAAGCGCAAGCCCACGCCCTCCGCGGCCTCGAGCTGATCCTCCAGCCGGATCCCGTTGGGGAACAGGTACAGGTGGTCGCTGGAGGTGGTGCAGCCGGAGAGCATCAGCTCGGCCATCGCCAGCTGCGTGGAAACGCCGATCATCTCCGGGGTCAGCCGCGACCAGATCGGGTAAAGCGCCCGCAGCCAGTCGAACAGCGGCGCGTCCTGCGCCGCCGGGACCGCACGGGTCAGGCTCTGGAACATGTGGTGGTGGGTGTTGACCAAGCCTGGCATCAGCAGGTGGCCGGACAGGTCGATGATCTCGTCGGCCGCGTCGGGCTGCCGCTCCGGCGGTCCGAGGTCCGCGATGCGGGGGCCGTCCACCAGCACGAAGCCGCCCGCGATCTCGCGGCGCTCCGCGTCCATCGTCAGCAGCAGGGCGGCGTTCTTGAGCAGCAGGGTGCGCGGCATGGCCGCTCCCATAGGAAATCATCCAGGGAAAGGCCAGGGGCTCTGCCCCTGGACCCCGCCAGAGGCGGAGCCTTTGGAAACCATTCTCAAAGGATCGGGTCCAAGGGTCGTCGTGCGAAGCACGCTGCGCGTGACGGCCTTCGGCGGGTCCAGGGCACAGCTCTGGCCTTCACCCGATCAAGCGCTGGCGCCAGGCCGGAGGCAGGCTGGCACGCACCTTCTCGGCCGCGGCGATGGTCCGTTCCAGATCGGCCAGCAGCGCCATCGCCAGCAGCGGGGTCACGCTCTCGCCGCTGCCCTGGCCGGACACCTGCAGCCGGTCCGGCGTCTGTACGATGGTGACGCTGGCCCAGCCGCCATTGTCGATCGCGGTCGCCAGCGCGGTGAGGTCCTCGTGCAGTCGCATCATGCGCAGCGAGGATTTGCCCTCGTCCATCGGGAGCAGGTCGTTCGCCGCGGGCTTGGCGGGGATGAGCAGGAACGGGTTCATGTCAGCTCCTTTTGGAGACCTCCCGATGCTGCACCGTATCCATGAACGAACGTCTAACAAATCACCGCGAAACGGCCTCCTGCACCCGTCGGCGTGGCCGTGCCGCCACGTCAGCGTGCGGCCAGCGACACGATGCGGGCGGTCACCTCGTAGGACCGGACGAAGGCCGGCACCGGCAGGAACTCGAACTCGGAGTGGAAATTGTGCGCGCCGGTGAAGTAGTTGGGGGTGGCGATGCCGCGCGCCGACAGCGCGGCACCATCGGTGCCCCCGCGCATGGCGATGATTTTCGGCACGATGCCGAGTTCGTCGAACGCCGCCCGCATCAGCTCGACGCTGCGGCGGTCGTCGCCGAGGCAGGAGGCGATGTTGGCGTAGGTGTCGACGATGTCGCAGTCGAGGCGGGCACGCGGGTGAGCGGCTCGCGTGGCGGCGACGGCGTCCGCCACCAACGTCTTGCGCCCGGCGAAGCGGGCGTCGTCGTGGTCGCGGATGGAGATCGTGAGGCGAGCGGTGGCGGCGTTTGCGACCAGGCCGTTCGCCCAGCAATAGCCGTCGCGGCCGTCGGTGTGCTCCGGCGTGTCGCGCGGGTCGAGGCGCGCGATCAGGTCGGCCGCGACCAGCAGCGGGTTGACCAGCACGTCCTTGGCCGACATCGGGTGCGCGGTCACGCCCTCGATGGTGACCATCGCCTGCGCCGCGTTGAAGGTCTCGGTGACGAACTCGCCGGTGGCGCAGGCGTCGATGGTGTAGGCGAAGTCGACGGGAAAGCGCTCCAGCGGCAGCGCCTTGGCGCCGCGCAGGCCGATCTCCTCGTCCGGCACGAAGGCGATGCAGACGTCGCCATGCGGCGGCCGCTCGGCGGCCAGCGTCTCCAGCAGCGTCATGATCACGGCCAGCGCCGCCTTGTTGTCGGCACCGAGCACGCTGGTGCCGTCGCCGACGATCACGTCCTGCCCGGCATAGGGTAGGATCTCGGGGTGCGCTGCGGTGCGCAGCCAGATGTCGCGGTCCGGGTTCAGGCAGAGATCGTCGCCGGTGAAGTGCACGAGCCGCGGGCGGATGTGCGGCGACAGCCCCACGTCCACGGTGTCGAGATGCCCGCAGAAGCCGATCCGCGGCGCGCCGGTGCGGGTGCCGGGCAGCCGCGCGGTCAGGATGGCGCTCTGGTCGCGATGGATGTCGGCCAGGCCGAGTTCTGCCAGCTCGGCCTCGAGCAGGCGGGCCAGCTCGTGCTGGCCCGGCGTGCTGGGCAGGGTGGTGGCGGCGGCGTCGCTCTGGCTGGTGACGGCCAGGTAGCGGAACAGCCGGCTGGTCAGGCGATCGGCGAGGATGGGAGCCATGGCGGATCTCTCTTGCGGTCGACGGATGCCGGAGTCAGCCCTCCTCGGCGACCCGCAGCGTCCAGTCGTCGAGCACGTCGCGGAGGGTCTGCTGCCAGGCGATTGCCGGCACCCAGCCGAGCCTCTCGCGCAAGCGCCGGCTGTCGCCGATGGCCAGCGGGATGTCGGTCGGCCGGGCACGGGCGGCGTCGTGCTCGATCCGCACCGCGAGGTCCGACACCGCCAGCAGGCCGGCCAGCACGTCGCCGATGCGGCGCGCGGTGCCGGACGCGATGTTCATGACGCTGCCGGGCTCGAACCGCTCGGCGTGGCGCAGGCACAGCGCGTAGGCCGCGCATACGTCGCGCACGTCGAGGAAGTCGCGGAACCCGTCCAGGTTGCCGGTCCGCAGCACCGGCTCCTGGCGGCCGGCGCGGATCAGCGCGATCTGGCGGGCGAACGCCGGAATCGCGAAATCCGCACTCTGCCCGGGCCCCGCGTGGTTGAACGGCCGCAGCCGGATGGCCGGCAGGCCCTCGGCCGCCATCGCCGCGATCGCGAGGTCGGCGGCGGCCTTGGTGGCGCCGTAGGTGTTGATCGGCGACAGCGGCGCGGTCTCGTCCAGCGGCCGCTCCAGCCGGAACGAGGCGCCGTAGGCGTCGGCGCTGGACACGAACACGAACGGCGCCGCGGGGGCGAGGTCGCGGCACGCGCGGGCCAGGCCCAGCGTGCCGTGCAGGTTGACCGCCCAGGCGCGGTCGGGATCGGCGCGCGCGGCCGGGATCGCCGCGATCGCCGCCAGGTGCAGGCAGGCGTCCGGCCGCAGCCGGCCGACGGCGTCGCGCACCGCATCGGTCTCGGTGAGGTCGCAGCCGAGATCCAGCAGCTCCGCATCCGGCATCTGTTCGGCCACCGCCGGCGCCAGGTGCCGGCCGGCGAAGCCGGCGAGCCCGGTGACGAGGATGCGCCGGACGTGCGGCACGACGCCCGGCCGGCTCAGCGCACCGGGACGACCGGCGGGGCGACGGCGGCCTGGCTGCCCCGGTGCCGCCGCAGGTCGGCCTCGACCATCTCCGCGATCATGTCCTCCAGGCTGATCTCGGCCTGCCAGCCCAGCCGCTCCCGGGCCTTGGAGGCGTCGCCCAGCAGGACGTCGACCTCGGCCGGCCGGATCAGGTCGGAGCGGGTGACCACGTGGTCCCGGTACTCGAGCCCGGCGGCGGAGAAGGCGAGTCGGCACAGCTCGCGGATCGAGGTGGTGCGGCCGGTGGCGACCACGTAGTCGTCCGCCGCGTCCTGCTGCAGCATCAGCCACATCGCCCGGACGGAGTCGCGCGCGTGGCCCCAGTCGCGGGTGGCGTCGAGGTTGCCCAGCGGCAGCTCGCGCGCCAGCCCGAGCTTGATCCGGGCCACGCCGTCGGTGACCTTGCGGGTGACGAACTCGATGCCGCGCAGCGGGCTCTCGTGGTTGAACAGGATGCCGGACGAGGCGTGCAGACCGAAGCTCTCGCGGTAGTTCACCGTCATCCAGTGCGCGTACAGCTTGGCGACCGCGTAGGGCGAGCGCGGGTAGAACGGCGTCCGCTCGGTCTGCACCCGCTCCTGGATCAGGCCGTACATCTCCGAGGACGAGGCCTGGTAGAAGCGCGCCTGCGGGCGGGCCAGCCGCACCGCCTCCAGCATGTTGGCCGCTCCGATGCCGGTGGCGTGGCCGGTCAGCAGCGGCTGCTGCCAGGACGCGGCGACGAAGCTCTGCGCGGCCAGGTTGTAGACCTCGTCCGGCTCCACCTGCCGCACGATGCGGATCAGCGACGACAGGTCGAGCAGGTCGCCGTCGACGAGCTCGATCCGGTCCAGCACGCCGAGCCAGCGCAGCCGGGCGCTGACCATGTCGGCGGACGCCGACCGCCGCGCCATGCCGACCACCCGGTAGTCCTTCTCGAGCAGCAAAGCCGCGAGATAGGCGCCGTCCTGGCCGGTGATGCCGGTGATGAGTGCGGTGGGCATGGTCGGCTGTCTTCGTCTGGTCCAACCCAGCGGTTAGAGCAAACCCAGGCTGAGGTCCATCGTCGTGCCGAAGGCCATTTGGACGTCTCAGAGCCCGTTCGAGAATGGGGCGTGCCGAGTGAGAGTGCCCTGCCGCGTCAGCGGTGGGGCACGCCCGGCGTGTCTGCCGAGAACCGGAGCGGAGCGGCCTCCTGGCCGTGAGCAGACGGCAAGCGCAGGTGGGCGCGTCGGATCGCCGGCACAGCGCATTCTCGAATGGGCTCTCAGGGGTTCCACTGCATGATGCGGAAGGGTCGATGGTCCTCCGTCTCGCCGACGCCGGTCAGCACGATCGCGCGGCACGCGGCGCGGTGCCCGGCGCCGTCGGTGGCGGTGGCGGTGACCGCGACCAGGCTTTCGTCGCGACGCGGCGGCGGCTGGCCGGGGGGCGCCTCCTGCGCCGCGGCGCCGGGACCGGCGGCGAGCTCGATCGCCTGCAGCACCACCGGATCGGCCGACGGCAGGTCCGGGTCGCCACTGCGGTAGAGCGACAGGTGGGGTTCGAGTGCCGCCAGCAGCGCCGGCGTCATGCCGTCCACCAGCCCGAGCTCGGCGATCGACTCGAACGGCGCCCCGGGTGGCCTGAAGCCGCCGGCACCTGCCGGGGCGTTGCCGTCCTGGCCGACGCCGGGCGTGCGCCAGGCCACGATGGCGGTGGCGATCGCGGCCGCCTGCCGGCTGTCGGCGCCGACAGCCTGCAGCAGGCCGTCCAGCAGCTCCGGCGCCGCGCGGTTGGGGTTCACCCGGCCGGTCTCGCTGTCGATCCGCAGGGCGAGGCGGCTGCCGGCGGCGCCCACCTGATGCGTGCTGCCGTCGGCGGGCCAGTGGTTGCGGCCGCCGTCGAGCAGGTGGAACACCGCCTCCTGCACGCCGCCGGCGGCCTCGGCATCGAGCTGGGCGTTGCGCCGCAGGTCGGCGGCCTGGCGCAGGCGGCCGCGGCCGGCGGCGGTGATCGCGGTCACCAGCAGCGAGACCATCACCAGGGTCCAGAGCACGATCAGCAGGGCGAAGCCGCGCTCGCCCGCGCCCGGCCGCGCCATGCGGCGGATCAGGGGCCGAGCCCGACGGCGTTGCGGACGCGGCGCTGCGGGTCGGAGCTGCCGGTCTGGCGCTGCGGCCCCAGCTCGTCCGGCACCGCGGCGGCGTTTACCAGGCTGTCGCGCAAATCCTCGGTCAGCGCCCGCGCGTCGCGCTGGTCGTGCTCGACGTGCGGCGTGATCAGGATCAGCAGCTCGGTGCGCTGGCGGTTGTTGGCCTGGTTGCCGGCCAGCAGGCCCAGCACGGGGATGTCCTTCAGCCAGGGGATGCCGTTGTTGGCGCGGGTCGAGGTGTCGGTGATGAGCCCGGCGAGGCCGGCGGTCTGGCCGTCCTGCACCACGATGCGCGACACCACCGACTGGTTGTTGAAGGTCGGGTTGGTGATGGTGTTGGTGGCCGGGCTCGCCACCGAGCTGACCTGCTGCGAGACGTCGAGCGTCACCAGCCCGCCGTCGTTCACGCGCGGCGTCACCTGCAGGATCACGCCGGTCGGCTGGTAGGTGTCCTGGTTGAACACCGAGCCGGAGCCGAGCGCGCTGGTCTGCGAGCCGGTCTGGATCGGCACCAGCTGGCCGACCTGGAGCTGCGCGGTCTGGTTGTCGAGCACCAGCAGCTCGGGCGAGGACAGCACGTGCACGGTGGTGACCTGCTGCAGCGCGTTGATCGCGAACGGCGCGCCGCCGTTGCCGGACGCGGCTCCGATGACGAAGCCTGGCAGCGTGGTGCTGAAGGCGGCGGTCGCCAGCGTGCCGGTGATCGACTGCGTGCCGTTGCTGAGGATGCCGTTGATGCCGCCCGACTTGAAGAAGAACTGGGTGCCGTACTGGAGCTGGTCGTTCAGCTGCACCTCGGCGATCACCGCGTCGATGCGCACCTGCAGCGGCAGGATGTCGATCTTGCGCAGCATCTGGCCGATGGTGTCGTTCTCCTGCGCCGTCGCATAGACCAGCAGCGCGTTGTTCTGCGGGTTGGGGATGATCCGCATGGTGCGGGCCTCGCCCCCGCCGCCCTCGCCGCCGAGGCCGCCCAGCAGCGGGTTGGCGCCGGCCGCCTGGCCGCCGGCAGGCGCCGACTGGCCGGTGGAGAGGCCCCCCTGCCCGGTGCCGAGCCCGCCGCCGGAGCCGATGCTGCCCAGCCCGCCGCCCGAGCCCAGGCCGCCGCCGCTGAGGCCGCCGGTGGAGCCCAGCCCGCCGCCGCTCCCGAAGCCGCTGCCCGAGCCGATCCCGCCGCCGCTGCTGCCGCCGACGCCCTGCTGCCCGCCCTGCGCCGGCTGCAGCGCCGGCGTCGGCTGCGCGGTCACGTCGTTCGGGGTGAAGGCCTGCTGCAGCACGTAGGCGGCGTCGTTGGCGTGGCTGTTCTGCAGGTAGTACACGTGCCAGGAGCGCACCGTGGTTCGCCGCACCTGCTCGATCAGCCCGAACAGCCGGCGCGCGTCGTCGATGTACTGCGGGGCGTTGGCGACCACCAGCACGGCGTCGACGCGCGCCATCGGCACCACGCGCACCACCTGCGACAGCGCGCCGCCGCGGCCCTTGAGCGCGTCCTGCAGCGAGGTGGCGATGTCCTTGGCGCTGCCGGAATCGACCGGCAGCAGCGCGTACGACTGTCCGGCTAGGGCATCGATGTCGAAGGCGTGGATCAGCGACACCAGGGTCGCGCGCACCGGCGGGTCGCCGGCCACCAGCAGCGCGTTGGAGCCCTGCACCGCCGTGATGCGGCCGCCCGACTGCACGAACGGCTGCAGCGCCTTAGCGAGGTCTTCGGCGCCGGCATAGCGCAGCGGCACCATGGCGCTGCCGGCGAACGCGTCGCCGCCGGCCAGCACCGGGGGCGCGCCGGCGGCGGCGGCGCTGCCGGGCGCGCCGGGGTTCGCCGCCGCGGCCGCGACGACGCGGTAGACGCCGCCGCTCTGGTAGAGGGTGGCGCCGACCTGGGCCAGCAGCAGCTGCAGGGTCGGCAGCAGCTGCGACGAGGCCAGCGGGGCGGCGGTGTGCAGCGTGACGGTGCCCTTGACCGCCGGGTCGATCGTGTAGGTGACGTGCAGCAGGCCGCCCAGGATCTGGCTGGCGGCGTCGCGGATGTCGGTGTCGGCGAAGTCGAGGCTGACGCTGCCGTCGGCGGCGGGCTGCACGGTCGTTCGCACCCCCGGCTCGCGGTTGCGGCCGTAGCTGACCAGGGGCGCCGACAGCTGGTCGGTGGTGCCGATGTCGCCGTTGATGCGCGGCTGCGCCGCCGCGGTGTCGCCGGCCAGCGGCGGCAGCGGCCGGATCACCGGCTCCTCGGTGTGGTTGCAGCCGGCGATCGCCAGCACCAGCGGCGACAGCAGCACCGGCACCCGCAGCGCCCGCCGCGCCGAAGCGGCGACGGCAAGACCGGCCGGGCGGGTCATCGCGGCGCGCCACCGAACACGAACGGGCTGCCGTTGTACTGCGGGACCGGCGGCCCGGCGTTTAGCGTCCGGGACCGCAGCAGGTCCAAGATCGAGGGATGCTGCGGCGGAGTGTCGGCCACCTGCGAGCCGTTCGGGTCACGCGACGGGCGCAGCGTGCGGCTGCCGCCGGGCCCGGTCACCTGCACGCCGTCGGCGGCGATCGCCAGCACCTTCCAGTCGCCGGCCTGCTGCCCGACGCCGGCGACGGTGCCGCGCGCGCTGCCGTCGCCGGCGAAGATCGCCCGGGCGCCGGACGGGCCGATCACGATGCCGGCCAGCCGCGGCTGCCGCGGGCCGGCGACCGCGGTCGCCGCCGGCCTCCGCTGCCGGCTGAACAGTGGGCGGGCCAGCGCAGTGCCGCTCCAGTCCCGCACCAGGTCGGCCGCGGGCGCCGCCGGACCAGGCCGTATCGCAGCGCCTGCGCCGGCGGCCGACGCGACCGCTGCCGGTGCCGAGAGTGAGTGAGCCAGACGCGTCTCCCGCTTCACGGATGAGTGATATTCGAGCCCGAGGGCTGCGAGTAGCACGCACGCGCATCCGGCCGCCAGCCACAGCAACGGGCGCGGCCGGATGCCGCCGGAGCCGTCCACACCGCTCATGGACCGCCCATAGACCACTCATGGTGGCCGCTCACGGACCGGCCCCGTCGGGCGGGTCGACATCGGCGGCGGCCGGTGCGGCGGAAGCGCCCGCCTTGGCGCCGCCGCGGAACGCCAGCACGGTGAGCGAGCCCTCGATCGGCGCGTTTTCCAGCAGCTGGATCCGCGAGCCGTGCAGCTGCAGGTCGTCGATCAGCATGGAGGGCGAGGCCTGCTCGATCGCCGCCAGCAGGCGCACCATCACGTCGTAGGGCGCCGTCACCGTGATCCGCACGCCGACCCGGCGATAGCCCGCCTGCGCCGACGCCGGCGCGGGCGGCAGGCTCTCGCTGCTGGACAGGGTGGCGCCGAGCCCGGTCGCCATCCGCTGCACCCGCTCCTGCAGCGCCGCCCCGGCGATGGCGTCGCTGCTGCCGGCGATCAGGGCGACCGGGCCGGAGCGGACGCTGCCGGCCGCCGCCGCGCGGCGCAGCGCGGGGAGCTGCGCGGCCAGCCCCGCCATGTGGACCGCGATCGCCCGCCGCTCGCCCAGCGCCCGGGCCCGGTCGCGATACAGCCCCAGCAGCGGCGCGCCGATCGCCTCCCACAGCGCCAGCAGCAGCAGCAGGGCGATGCCGAGCGCCAGCAGCCGGCCGGGGCGGCCGGTCGGCAGCGCGCGGGCGCCCCCGAGCGCAGCCATCATCGTGCGACCATCATCTTGCGACTCCGGCGCGGATCGAGAACAGGTCCGTGTTCTGGCCTTCGATGCGGGTGACCGGGGCCGAGAAGGCGGGTGCCGCGAAGGCCGGATCGGCACTGATCGCCGGGATCAGCGCCGCCGCCGACGGCGACTGCCCGCTGATGGTGAGCTGTCCCTGGCGCAGCGTGAGGTCGCTGAGGAAGGTATCGTCCGGCAGCACCCGGGTCACGGCCGCGATCACCTGCAGGGTGTCGCCGAGCCGCTGACGCTCGTCGGCCACCAGGTCGGCGCCGGCCGAGCCGCCGGCGATCCTCCGGCGCAGCGCGGCCGCCGCCTCCACCCGCGGCTGCAGGGCGGCCATCCGGCGGTCGAGCCGGGACGACGCCACCGACTGCAGCGCGAACGGCAGCAGGATCGCCGCCGCCGCCAGAGCGGCACAGCCGCCGCCGGCCAGCAGCAGCCGCCGCCGCTCCCGCCTGGCCGCGACCGGGCGATCGTGCGCCAGAGGGATGCTGAGCCGTCCGCCATCGGAGCCATGACCGTCTGCGCCACGACCGTCCGCCGCCTCGACCTCGATCGCCCGCGGCGCGGCGCCGGCAGCGCGGCAGGTGTCCAGCAGCGGCAGCAGCGGCGCCTTCGGGATCAGCGACAGACGCAGCCGCAGCCGGCCGGCCTCGCGGTCGCGGCGCAGCACCGTCCAGGCGAAGAACACGTCCGCGGCCACGAACGGCGTCAGCCGGTCCATCTCGTAGGTGAGCACGCGCTCGAGCGCCGCCTCGGCGCCGAGCGGCAGCGTCACGTCGCGCTGCAGCGCCGAGCCGGGCGGCAGCCTCAGCAGCACCGCGCCGCCGCCGGGTCCGGCATCGGCCACCATCGCGCGGAGCGCCGCGGCGGCGGCGTCCGCTATCCCGACCTCCTCCATCCTGGCGGCGTCCGCATGCGGCAGCGCCACGTGGCCGAGCAGCGTCTCGATCCCGGCCTGCCGCCGCAGCACCCGAGCGCCGTCCCCGCCCGCCACCGGCTCCACCACCACCGCGCCCACGACCGAGGGACCCGGCTGCGCGAGGCGCGCCGGCACCAGGTCCAGCATCTGGCGGCACCACCAGGCGAGGGCGTCTCGGAGCATGCGAGCCGCTATAGAGCAACGGGCGGTCGCTTGGAACGCCGGGCGCGGTGTCGTTCTGTGTCTCGCCACGGTCGCGCCACGGTCGTGGCGAGGGTCACCCGGACGGCTGGTCGCGCACCGGGGCCGCCACGATGTCCGGCCAGCGGCGACGGTCGCCGTCGGGGAACACGATCCGGATGCGGATCAGCGCCGGCACCAGCGGCCGGTCCCATCGCTGGTGCCAGATGCCGTCGCCCCAGTAGTCGACGTCGATCCGGTCGACGTCGTCCAGCAGCACCGTCTCGTGCGGGGCCGGCGGCGGACCGCTCGGCAGCACGTGGCGGTGCGGCAGCCAAGCCAGCACCAGCCGGTGCCGGTCGTCCACCGACAGCCGCAGGTCCGACAGCCCGTCCGCCGGCACCCCGGGCGCCCGCTCGGCGGCGGCCGGCGGCAGCGGGGACCGGAACGCCAGCGCATGGTGCGTGCCGACCACGCTGTCGCCGTCGACCGGCGTGCCGGGATCGAGCAGGACCAGCAGCCGGCGCAGCGTGCGGTCCACCGCCTCCAGCCGCCCGGCGGTGGCGACCATGCCGTCCTGCCGCTCGTAGGCGGCGAGCCCGAACTGCACGCCGCGGGAGAGGGTGACCAGCAGGATGCCGAGCACCACCAGCGCCACGACGATCTCGAGCAGCGTGAAGCCGGCGTCGCCGGCCGCCAGTGTGAAGCCGGCGCGGCCGGCGGCCCGCGCCCTCACGACGCA
The DNA here is from genome assembly GCA_964247725.1 of uncultured Acetobacteraceae bacterium. GTDB lineage: Bacteria > Pseudomonadota > Alphaproteobacteria > Acetobacterales > Acetobacteraceae > Lichenicola. The sequence goes on from CAXTVM010000004.1 coordinate 88,657, forward strand.
TCGCCATGGGCCACGCCCAGCCGCTCGGTGCGCAGCACCACGCTGCGCGTCGCGTCGTCCCGCGCGTCGCCCTCGCTCCACGACTCCGTCACCTGCACCGCGTAGAGCACGACCCTGGACGAGCTGGTGAGGGCGGACTGCAGCGGCCGGATGCGCACGCTCCAATGGAACCCGCTGCCGTCGTCGCCCTCCTGGGTGCCGGGGCCGAGCGGGGTGCCCTGGCCGACGGCGGCCAGATGCGACCGCGCCCGCGACAGCGCCTCCTCGGTGCGGTCGGCGATGCGGGTGCTGCGGATGCCGCCCACGGCACCCTCGAACAGCACGCCGAGCGCCAGGGCCGCGATCGCGAACGCCACCAGCACCTCGAGCAGCGTGAAGCCCCCATCTCGAGCGTCGTCCCGGGCGGCGGCGGCATCCGGGGGAAGCGGCTGGGGCATCGGCGGCATCATCGGCCAGGTGACGCATCGTTCATAGGCCGGTGGCTATGCCGGCCGGTGGGCGGCCACTAGGGTCGCGGGCGGGACTTGGGGCGGGAGGACTGGATGCGCGACCGGACGACCACGAGGGCCCCGGGGACTGTCCTGGGGACCGCCGCCGCGTGGCTGGCCACCCTGGGGCTGTCCGCCGCCGCGCACGCCGCTCCCGCCACCGGTCCCGACCCGCGGCCCGCGACGCCGCCGGCGCCGGCCGCCCACGCCACCGCCGCGGACTCGGCGCTGCGCGCCACGCTGCCGAACGGCCTGCGGGTGGTGATCGTGCGCGATCGGCTGGCCCCGGTGGTGACCACCGAGATCAACTACCTGGCCGGCTCCAACGACGCGCCGCCCGGCTACCCCGGCACCGCGCACGCCACCGAGCACATGATGTTCCGCGGTTCCGAGGGCCTCGACCGGGACCAGCTCGCCGAGATCGGCTCCAAGCTCGGCGGCTCCTACAACGCCGACACCACCGAGACCGTCACGCAGTACTACTACACCGCGCCCGCCGACGACCTCGCCGTGGTGCTGCGCGTCGAGGCGCTGCGGATGAGCCGCCTCACGCTCGACCAGACCGACTGGGACAAGGAGCGCGGCGCCATCGAGCAGGAGGTGTCGCGCGACCTGTCCAGCCCGGCCTACACTTATCTCTCGCAGTTGCAGGCCACGATGTTCGCCGGCACCCCGTACGCGCACGACGCGCTCGGCACCCGGCCCTCGTTCGACCGCACCGACGCCACCCTGCTGCGCGCCTTCTGGTCGCGCTGGTACGCGCCCAACAACGCCATCCTGGTGATCGCCGGCGACGTCGACCCGGACCGCGCGCTGGCCGACGTGCGCGCCGCGTTCGGCGGCATCGAGCCCAAGGCGCTGCCGCCGCACCCGAGCTTCGCCCTGGGCCCGGTCAAGCCGGAGACGCTGTCGCTGCCGACCGACTATCCGGTCGGAATCGCCACGCTCGCCTACCGGATGCCGGGCTCCCGCGCGAAGGATTTCGCCGCCGCCGACGTGCTGGGCGACGTGCTGTCCAGCGAGCGCGGCTCGCTCTACGCGCTGGTGCCGGCCGGCGACGCGCTGGCCGCGCAGTTCCTGTATCGGCCCAAGCCCGACGTCGGCTACGGCGTGGTGTTCGCGGCCTTCCCCAAGGGCGGCGACAGCACGGCGCTGCTGGCCAAGCTGCGCGGAGTGATGGCGGGGGTCGCGAAGGACGGCGTGCCGGCCGAGCTGGTGGAGGCGTCGAAGCGCCGCGAGGTGGCGCAGATCGGCGAGCAGAACGACAGCATCAGCGGCCTGGCGCAGAGCTGGTCGAACGTGCTGGCGTTCGACGGGCTCGACTCGCCCGATGCCCTGGCCGCCGCCTACAAGGCGGTCACCGTCGCCGACGTCGACCGCATCGCGCGCGCCGTGCTGGACCCCGCGCACGAGGTGACCGCGGTGCTGACGCCGCAGGACTCCGGCAAGCCGATCGCCGGCAAGGGCTTCGGCGGCGCGGAGTCGTTCGCATCCGCGCCCGGCCATCCGGTGGCGCTGCCGGACTGGGCGGCGGCGGCGCTGGCCGAGCTGCACGTGCCCGCCGCCTCGCCGGCGCCCTCGGTCAGCATCCTGCCGAACGGGCTGCGCCTGGTCGTGCAGCCGGAGCAGGTCACCAACACGGTCTCGCTCTACGGCCAGATCCGCCAGGTCACCGGGACCGAGGAGCCGCGCGGGCAGGAGGGGGTCGCCAGCGTGGTCGAGCGCATGTTCGACTATGGCAGCCGCTCGAAGGACCGGCTCGCCTTCCAGGCCGCCCTCGACGCCATCGCCGCCGACGAGAGCGCCGGCAGCGGCTTCGCGCTCAAGGTGCTGCGCGGCCAGTTCGACGCCGGGCTGGCGCTGCTGGCCGACAACGAGCTGCATCCGGTGTTCCCGGCGGACGCGTTCCGCATCGTGCAGCGCCAGACCGCCGGCGGCCTGGCCGGGCTGCTGGGCTCGCCCTCCTACCTGTTCGGGCGCGCGACCCTGAAGGCGGTGGTGCCGGCCGGCGACCCGTCGCTGCGCCAGGCGACGCCGCGGACGGTGCTGGCCCTCACGCCCTCCGGGGCGCAGGCGTTCTACGCCCGCACCTACCGGCCCGACCTCGCCACCATCGTGATCGTCGGCGACATCACGCCCGAGCACGCGCGGGCGGCGGTGGAGCGGGAGTTCGGCGGCTGGACCGCGCCCGGCCCCAAACCCGCGATCGACCTGCCGCCGATCCCGCCGAACGGCCCGGCCCGGGACTACGTGCCCGACCGCAGCACGCTGCAATCGACCATCAACCTGGCCGAGGCGCTGGCGGTGCGGGTCGACGACCCCGACCACTTCACGCTGACGCTCGGCAACGAGATCCTGGGCGACGGCTTCTCGTCGCGGCTCTACCAGGACCTGCGGGTGAAGGGCGGCTACGTCTACAGCGTCAGCAGCTCGCTGAAATGGTCGCGCACGCGCAGCGACTACTCGGTCACCTACGGCGCCGACCCCGACAAGATCGGCCCGGCGCGCGACCTCGTGGTACGCGACATCGAGGCGATGCAGCGTGGCGTGGTCAGCCCCGACGAGCTGACCCGGGCCAAGGCCTCGCTGCTGCGCCAGCTGCCGATGGCGCGCGCCAGCTACGACGACATCGGTTACGAGGACCTGCATCTGACCGATCTCGGCCTGCCGCTCGACCAGCCGCAGCGCGCCGCCCAGCACTACTACGACACCACCGCCGAGCAAGTGCAGGCCGCGTTCCAGCGATGGCTGCGCCCGCGCGACCTGGTCGAGGTGGTGCAGGGCCCGCCGAACGGGGCTGCGGAGTAGGCGGGCGTCCGCCACGACGCGGCTCGTCACGCGGACGCCCGGCATGCGAAGGGCCCACATGGTCCGTACGGCGATCGCATGAGGAAGAAGGCCAGGAGCTTTGCCCCTGGACCCCACTGGGGCCCCAGGCCCCGATTCGTTAAGGTCATACCCTCATACAGGGATCATCTCCTTACGAATCGGGGTTTGGGGCCGTCGTGCGCAGCACGCTTCGTGTGACGGCCCCAACGGGTCCAGGGCAGCGCCCTGGCCTTCTCCTTTCACGTCTCCTCAAATGCGGTCGCCCTGACCGGGTCCGCGCTGCCGCGGCCGGCACGGACCGGCGTGTCGCGCCTGTCGGCCGGCTTTTGAGGCGCCCTGCCGAGCTCGGCCACCCGAGCGTCGCGCGTCCGGGCGATCTGGGTCGTCAGGACGTCGAGCTGCGTGTTGATGTCCACGCGCCTGGATGCGGTCTCGCAACCTCCTCGACGCTCGAAGCATGAGCCTCCGGTGGCCCCCTCGTCGTGGGTCCTGATCTCGATGACGGCCCTGGGCTTTCCTCTTCGGCAAGCTGCCATGCCTCCACGCCGCTGAGGAACCTCGATCCCGAGGTCAGGGCGGCGTGCCGTCCCGATGCGGCTCGCACCGTGGCTCACACGGTCGCGCGTGCGTCCCGCTGAGCGCTGCGCCAGACCATCAGGATCGCGACGAACGCCGTCCCGGTCAGCAGGGTCGACAGCGGCAAGCCGGCATGCACGATCCTGTTCCCCGCGCACCAGTCGCCGATGCAAGTGCCGGCGGTGCGGGCGAGCGTCACGGCGCACCAGTAGACCGCCACGAGGGTTGCGGCACGCGACTTCGCCACGGCGAGCAGGGCCATGAGCAGCAGTCCTAGATCGATGCAGGACCCTGGCCGAACCGGTGCGAACAGACGTCTCCGGCGACCGTTCCGAAAACGCCCGCCGCGAGCGTCGCGGCCCAGTGGGTCATGTTCGTCCGCGCAGGCGTGGGGCTGGTCGAAGCCATGGCGGTCCGCGCACGGGGTGCGGATCCGCTCCATGCCAGGACCGCGATGAGCGCCGCAAGCCCGGACGCGAGCAGCACGGCCGGAATGCGAACGCGGAACGCCAGGTAGTCCGCGATGTTGGTCGCCCCGGTACGGATGATGATGATGGCAAGCCAATAGGAGACCTCGTGCGCCGAGCCGTCGGTAGTGTCTCAGTTTGAATTTGGCGCTCGCAGCCACGGGATCAAACGACGAGCGTCCGACCCCGCCAGGTCTGGATCGGCGTAGAAACCTGAGAAGTGAACCAAAGTTGGGCAGTCTTCGTCTCTGACCGGAAGAACGTGAGTCTCTACGAAGCGCGCCACGCCTGCACCCCGCGTCTCTATATCGATCCACTGCCGTCCATCAGAGCTCTCGATCCGCTTCCAAGGGGTCCAGTCGTCGCTCATGCCACTGTCCGCTTCTTGTAAGGGCCGCGCTTCTTCGCCGGCTCCTCGGCCGCGTCGATCAGCGCCACCATGGCGGCCCCGATCGCGAGCGAGGCGGTGACGCGTCCGAACGCGAAGCCGCCCTGCGCGTGGGGCTTGGTCAGCGTGTCGTCCAGCGTCGCACCTAGGGGGCGTGTCAGGACGTAGGCGGCCCAGAAAAGGATCGTCTCCGGCAGACGGCCGATCCGATGCAGTGCCGCCACGAGCGCGATGAGGCCCGTGAACAGCAAGGCGCCTCTCTTGAACCCGAGCCCGAGGCCGCTGCGGTCGGCGGTGAAGTCGCCCAGCGCGGTGCCGAGCGTGTTGGAGACCAGGATCGTCTACCAGTAGAACATCTCGTCCCGGCGCGAGGCGATGCGGTCCGCGGCGATGCGGCCCGTCATGACGCGCCAGCCGAGGAGCGCGGCGACCAGCAGCCCCAGCAGGATGGCCGAAGACCGCACGTAGCCGAGCCGAAGCGTGCGGTCGATGAAGTCGGACGTCACCGTCCCCACCGTGGTGGTGGCCACGACGGTCGGCCAGTAGGCGCCTGGGCGATACCGGCGGACGCGGAGCTGGGCGGCCAGCGCGAAGCCCAACACGACCATGAAGATCGCCGTGCGAGGGCGTAGCCGAGCTTCAGGGTCATCGAGACCGCATCCCCGCCGGTCTCGCCCAGCGTGGTCGCGCAGATCTTGACGAGCCAGAACATGAGCGTCGCGGCAGGCGCCTCGCTCGGCAGATCCTGGCCGGGGGGCGGGATGGTCCGCGGTCTCGCGGCGACGGCAGGGCGGACAGCATCCAGCGGCCGATCCGCGCGCCCACCGCCGCCGGAGACAAGGCGGGCACCAGCAGGATCATCCAGCGGAGACCGTGCGTGAGGGTCTGCGCCCGTTCCTCGTATGGCGGCCGTATGCCGCTCAACGCTTCGAAGCCGATCACGCCGGCGACCACCAGACCGACCAGCGCCCCCGAAAGCATGGCCTGGCGGGGTCGGAGCGCGCCGAGCAGCATCGCGATCAGGCCGAGAACGACGACCGTCACCCGGCTTTCGTCGGCGCTCCACTCGTACGCCGCCATCAGACCGAGCCCGGTCGGCAGTGCCGTGCAATAGACGATGCCGTCCCAGACGCGGGATGCGCGCAGGCTTGCCGTCCAGCAGCCCACGCCCAGTCCAGCCGATCAAGCTCGGACGTGCAGGCTTCCGCCTCGACCAGCATGGCCTCGGCCGAGTCCGCGTGGGTTTGGCGCATGCGGCCGCTGGCGGACGCGAGCAGCCGGGCGCTCGGCCGCCGCCGGCCCGGCCCGGTCACGCCGCCGGCTTCTGATCGAGCTGCCGAGCGTAGGTCAGACCGTCGGCGGACAGCCTGTACGCGTGTCGTGCGGGTCGGCCTGGCCGCTCGGGCTCCGTCCACTTCGCCTCGAGCCGGCCTCTGTCATGAGGGCGAATGAGAAGCGGGTAGAGCGTGCCGGAACTGAGGCCGACCAGCTTCGCCAGGTCATAACCGTGGCGCCACTCCAGTGGCTGGGAAGGCCGGGGGCTCTGCCCCTGGTCTTCTACGCTTCATCAGGAATGACCGAGATCTTCCCGTCCCGCTCGACCACGGCGTAGCGCACCTGCTCCAGCCGCATGAGGCCCGGCTGGCGCACCGCGGCCATCACGTCGCTCTCCAGCATGCGCAGGTGGCGCATGCGGTCCTGGTGCCAGTGGCCGCGCTCGAACACCACCACCGGGGTGCCGTCGACCAGGCGGCCGATCCAGGGCAGCCGCGCCTTCAGCGCCGAGACCGAGACGTGCATCAGACCGATCGAGAACACGACGCTGACCGCCGCCGTCATCGAGTGGTCGTCCCCCAGCACGGCCGCCATCAGCGCGCCGCCGAACAGGAACAGCACGACGATGTCGAACGGCGCCATCATGCTGGCCATGCGGCGGCCGATCAGGCGCACCGCCAGCAGCAGGATCAGGTAGGCGACCGCGGCCCGGATGATGACGCTCATGGCGAGGCGCTCACGGCGCCACGAACTGCGTCCAGGCCAGTGGGGCGTGGTCGTCGAGGCGGGCCACCAGACGCTGCGGGCCGAGGGTCACCGGCTCCAGCGTGATGCGCAGCAGGACGCCGCGGGCACCGCGCGGCACCGCGACGGTCAGCAGGAGGCCGCCGTCGACGGCGTCGCTCCGCACCGGCATCGGCAGCATCTTGCCGAGCCCCATCGGCTCGGCGAAGCGGTTGTCCAGGAACAGGCGCAGCGTCGGCGAGGCGGTCGGGTTGCCGAGGTGGAACGTGACCTGGGTGGGGGTCTGGGAGCGGGCGATCGGCTCGAAGTCGACCGTCATCGCGGAGGCGGCACTGGTGGCGCTGCGGTGGCTGTAGGGCCCGCGTCCGAACAGGCCGGCCAGGCCCGCAGCCGCGAACAGCAGCATGATGCCGTAGCCGCACCGCTCGGCTTGGCTCCACCCGGTCTCGAACACCTGGTCGAAGCCGACCTCGAGCTCGTCGTTGACGCGATCCGCACCCTGCATCGCCGCTGAACACCACCCAATCGGGCGGGTTGCCGCGGCCCCGGGGGTGCCGCGATCACATCACCCTTGATCCCCCCTTGATCCCCGAGCAAGGCTCGATCCCGCGTCAGGCGAACGCCTGGTCGAACAGCGCCCGCATCGACGCCCAGGACCGCGCATCGGCATCCGCGCTGTAGCGGATCGCGTGCGGCATGCCGCGGCGGTCGGCGGCCGGGTTGGTGAAGCCGTGCACGGTGCCGCCGTAGAGATGCATCTGCCAGTCGACGCCGGCCTCGCGCATCTCGGCCTCGAACTCGGCACGCTGCTCGGGCGGGATCATCGGGTCGTCGGCGCCGATGCAGACCAGCACGCGGCCGCGGATCGCCTTGGCGTCCGTCCTGGGCGCCGGCGTCGCGAGGCCGCTGTGGAAGCCGACCACCGCCCGCACGTCGGCGCCGGAACGGGCCAGCTCGAGCGCCATGCTGCCGCCGAAGCAGAAGCCGATCGCGCCGACCCGGGCGCCGTCGACCTCGGGACGCGCCAGCAGCGCCGCCAGCCCGGCGCCGGCGCGGGCGCGGGTGCGCGCCGCGTCCTCCCGCATCGGCTGCAGCGCGCCCATCGCCTGCTGCATGTCCTCGATCAGCCGCGCATCGCCGTGCAGGTCGCTGGCCAGGGCGACGTAGCCGAGCTCGGCCAGCCGGCGAGCGCGCGAGATCGCGTGCTCGCTGAGGCCGAACGCCTCGGGAAACACCAGCACCGCCGGCCGTGTCCCGCCGCCCTCCTGGAAGAACAGCTGGCTGCGCAGGGTGAGGCCGTCGGCCTCGTAGGTCAGGGTCTCGTTCTGCATGGTCCGGTGCTCCATCGCCGCCTGAAGTCGGGCGCCACCTGCGGTCGGGCCGCCATCCTGTCGCACCGACCGCGGCCTGGCGAGTGGCGGAGCACGCGGGGGGCTTGCCGGAATCCGCCGGGTGCTGTCCTTTTCTGCGGGCCGAGCAGGGCCGCCGGGTCCCCTCGACGCTGCGGCACCGAAACCTTATCCATGGCGAACGTTGCTGCCCATCATCAACCGGAGGAAACCTAGTGAATCACGCCGATCTCGTAGCCAAGGTGGCGTCAGAGGCCGACCTTTCGAAGGACAGCGCCGCCCAGGCCGTCGAGGCCGTCGCCAAGACGATCAGCGAATCGCTCCGCGCCGGCGAGGAGGTGCGCTATTCGGGCCTCGGCATCTTCGACATCTCCGAGCGCTCCGCCCGCCAGGGCCGCAACCCGCAGACCGGCGAGTCGATCGCGATCGCTGCCAGCCGGGCGGCGCGCTTCCGCTCCGCCAAGTCGCTGAAGGACGCGCTGAACGCCGAGGCGCCGAAGGCGGCCAAGGCGGCACCCGCGGCCGCATCGGCCGCCCCGGCCAAGCCCGCCGCGAAGGCGCCGAGGGCCGCCGCCAAGAAGAAGTAGGTCCCTCCGCCGGCTACTGCCGGCGGAACGTCACCACCAGCACGTCGCGGTGCGCCGGCGCATCCGGGTCGAGCGCCTGGATTGCGGTGACGCCGTGATAGACCCGCCCGTCATCCACGAAGGCGGCGTCGAGCGGGCGGGTCAGGGTGAAGCTGCCGAGCAGCCGGCGCTGCCCGTCATGGATGCTGGTGACGCCGCTCTCGATGTTGGCGCGCGCGATCAGCAGCACCAGCACCCAGTCGACGCCGTCCCGGTGCAGACCTTCCGGCGTCGGCTGGCCGTCCTCGTCCCCAGACGGCTCGATGCGGAACTGGTGCAGCTCGACGTGCCACACCTCCGGGCGGGCGCCCGGTGCCGTCAGGCCCTCGAACAGCCGGAGGCAGGTGAAGAGGATCGCGCGCAGGGCCGGGTGGCCGGCCACCGCGTCCTCGACCGGGGTGAACCAGCGCTCGATGCCGCCGTTCAGCTCGTTGTAGTCGCGGCTCTGGTAGTGCGGCTGGTGCGGCTTGCGCTCGATCAGCCCCTGCTCCCCGGAGCCCGTGGCGGACCCCACCGCGAACACCGCGTGGCGCCGCCGCCGGTAGCGTCCGCCGTCGGCCATGTAGCGGTCGAGCCCGAGATGGTCCCAGCTGGCGGCGAAGCTGTCCCAGCGTTCCAGCGCCCGGTCGTCCAGCAGCGTGCGCATGGCGTCGGCGCCGACGAAGGCGTAGCCGTCCCGCGACAGCGTGGCGGTCAGGTCGTCGAGGGTGGGGAGGTCGTCCGGGAGGGCGGGGTCTGGCGTGCGCTCAGCCATGGGCATGGACATCCTGGGTCGAGGGCGGCCGGGGTGCAGCCGGATGCGCATCGAGGAGCTGCGCCAGGCCCGGCACCACGATAGCCTTGTGCGCCTGCGGCAGCGCGATGCCCAGGCTCGCGAAACGCTCGCGCAACCGGCGGTTGAACTCGCGCTGCACCGGCCAGCGGCCGCCGACGGTGCAGCGGACGGTGCCGCTGATCGCCACCGCATACTCGCCCAGGCTGTCGACCCCGTTCAGCGCGAAGTCTCCCAGGATCATGTCGGCGAACGGCGCCTCGCCGCGCAGGTCGGCGCCGATGGCGGTGAGCAGCCCGCACACCCGGTCGGTGTCCTCGGAGAACGCGATGCTCACGCTCACGGCGGCGACGGCGTAGTCGCGGCTCATGTTGGCGACGGTGGAGACCGACGAGAACGGGATGATCTGGATCGCGCCGTCGCCGCCGCGCAGCCGCAGCGTGCGGATCGAGATGTGCTCCACGGTGCCGGTGATGCCGGCCACCGTGACGGTGTCGCCGACCTGCATGGCGTTCTCGACCAGCAGGAAGATGCCGGTGATGAAGTCCTGCACCAGCTTCTGCGAGCCGAAGCCGACCGCCACGCCGACGATGCCCGCACCGGCCAGCAGGGGCGCGATGTCGACGCCGATCTCGCTCAGCGCGGTCAGCGCCAGGATCGTCCCCAGCACCACCAGCAGCAGCGTGCGCAGGATCGGCAGCAGGGTCTGCAGCCGGGTGGCCCGCGGCAGCTGGTCGGTGTCGCGGTATCGCTCGATCTGCCGGTCGAGCGTGCCGTTGACCATCTCCCACACCGTGACGCCGACCGCCAGCGCCACCAGGATGGTGACGATGGCCGACAGCAGGCGCCGACCGATGGTGCCGTGGGTGAAGAAGGCGAAAGCTGGGACGCCCCAGGCCTGCAGCAGGCCGACCACGCCGGCCGCGACGAGCGCCCAGGTGAGCAGGCGGCGCAGCACGGGGTAGTAGCGGTTGGCGCGCCGCTCCAGCCCGGGATGGCCCAGTTCCGTGTCCGGTGCCATGCGGAACATGCGGTCGAGCCCGCCCAGCAGCATGATGCCGACCAGCCGCACCGCCAGGATGACGCCGTAGCTCTCCAGGAACAGGTGCAGCATCAGCGCGTAGCCGCCGCGGATCCGCGCCGCCCACACCACCCAGAGCGCCCCGTCGAAGAACAGGGCGACGATCCACCAGCGGTTGGCGATCCGGGCCAGCAGGCGGCCGAGGCTGCGTCGGCGCAGCCGCTTCGGCGGCTGCAGGCTGGCCGCCACCGGGCGCCGGACCTGCCAGATCAGCACCGCCAGCAGCACGTGCTCCGCCAGCACCACCGCGCGCACGACCGCCAGCGCCGCCTGATCCGGCAGGTCGAGGATGCGGCCGACATCGGCGATGCAGATCGCCGCCACCGGGATCGCCAGCAGCCAGCTCCACCAGCGGGTCAGGAAGCGGGCCGTCCCGTCGCCGAGCTGCAGCAGGCGGACGCCGGGTGCCCGCGACGCCAGCACCATGTCGACCAGCAGCCAGCCGGCGCGGCCGGCGCCATACAGGTTGGTCACGGCGACGATGACCAGCTGCGCCCGCGGCGCCGCGGCGAACAGGGTGACGCCGCCGTAGCCGACCGCCAGGAACAGCGCCACCGGCAACAGCTTCAGCAGCAGCCGCAGCAGCGCGAACGGCAGCCGCCGGAACAGCCGCAGCGTGCGCCGCCGGTGCGCCGCGTCGCGCGACCGGGTCTCCGCCGGGGTCGCGCCGTAGTCCGCATCCGGCCCGGTCGCCCGTTCGAGGGCTGCCGGCCCGGGGGCCGCCGTCGCGGCGACCGGCTCCGGCGGCGGCCGCGTCGGCAGGATCGGGCTGCCCGGCAGCGCCGCGTGCGGCAGCGGCGCCACCGCCAGCACGGCGGCGGGCGGCGACGGTCCGGCCTGCACCAGCTCCGGCGGGTCGAATTCGGCGGCGTCGAACTCGGACTCCCGCTCCTCGTCGGCGATCCGGGCCTCGCGGGCGAGGCCGCGCAACGGCCGGCGCAACGCCCGCAGCAGCAGGTTTTCCACCGCCAGCGCCGCGACCATGACCGCGGCGCTGCGCCAGAGCACGTCGAACAGCGCCGCGCGGGCGGCAGGGTTGAGCAGCTCGCGCTGCAGCCAGCGGCCGCCCAGGCCGATGTCGGCGAACAGGCGGCCGAACTGCCACGTCTCGGCGACCAGCGTCCGCTGCACCAGCCCGACCTGGGCCAGCACCCCCACGGCAAGGCTGTCGGGGGCCAGGCTGATGGCCTTGGGCTTGGCGGCGGGGGCGGCCGCCGCAGGGGTCGCCGGCCCCGACGGGGCAGGGCGGGGCGGGGCGCCCTGCGCCGGCTCGTCGAGCAGCGCGCGCAGCCGGCGCCGCTGCGCGGGCGTCAGGTCGTCGAACGCGGCCCCGGCCCCCGCGGCACCGGTCCCGTCGCGGTCATGGTCGCGGCTCGGATCGGCGACGGCCGCCGGCCCGGCTTCCTGCGGGACGGCGGCCCGCCGATCCTGGGCTCGGCTTGAACCGGCCGGCCAGGACAGCATCGAGACCGTGACCAGGAATGCTGCCAGCAGGCCATGCGGGAGTCGGCTCGGCTCACGCATCGGCACCCATCCTCACGCTGTCAGGGCCCGCCGCCCGCCGGGCGCCCGCCCGCGACCGAGTCGGCGCACCGACCACAGCGGCGGCCGGCCTGTCAACGATCGGCCCCCATCACCCCTCGATCAGCGCCCGCGCCAGCAGCGTCGCGTCGTCGAGGCGATACAGCGCGTCCAGCAGCTCCAGCTGCAGCGAGCCGGGGCCGCGCGCCCGTTCCGCCGCCAGCTCGCCGGCCAGCCCGAGCAGCACGCTGCCGTGCACGGACGCCGCCATCAGCTCCGCCACCGCCAGGCAGGCGCCGATGATCGCGGTGGCGGTGCAGCCGAGCCCGGTGACCCGCGCCATCATCGGGTGGCCGTTGCCGACCCGGACCACCCGCTCCCCGTCGGTGACGAGGTCGACCGCGCCGCCCACGGTGACGACGGCGCCGGTGCGCCGGCCCAGGCGGCGGGCGGCGTCGAGGGACGCGGACACGGCGTGGGCGCTGTCGACGCCGCGCCCGGCCTCGATCCGCTGCGGCACGTCCGGCGAGGAGAGCGCCTCCAGCGCCAGGATCTCCGACGAGTTGCCGCGGATCGCCTGCGGCCGGTGCGCCAGCAGCCCCACCGCGACCTCGGAGCGGAAGCCGAGCGCCCCCACCCCCACCGGGTCCAGCACCCAGGGCGTGCCGGCGTCGCGCGCCGCCGCCGCCGCGGCCCGCATGCTGCGCGCGGTGGCCGCCGTCACCGTGCCGAGGTTGACCACCAGCGCATCGGCCACGGCGGCGAACCCGGGCGCTTCTTCCGCCGCCTCCACCATGCAGGGCGACGCCCCGATCGCCAGCAGCGCGTTCGCGGTGCTGTTGGCGACCACGACGTTGGTGATGTTGTGCACCAGCGGCACGCGCTCGCGCAGCAGGCGCAGCGTCCGCGCCACGTCCGAGGCGGTGCCGATCGATGCGTCGGGAGGCAGGGCGATCGTCATGCGGGACCTCCGCCGGGAGCACGGTCGAACGTTACCGGTCGACGGTCGGAGGCTGGGACCGCAAGATGGCCGGATTGCGGTGGGGTGCTGCGCCATGACGGAACGTGATCGACGGGCTGCGATGGGGTTGCGGCCCGGCCCGGCCCTGCTGCAATTGCTGCTGCTTGGGCTGGCGATCGCCGCCGGGCCGGGGGCGCGGACGGCGCGCGCGGCGCCGGCCGCGGCCGCGCCGGTCACGGTGTTCGCGGCCGCCAGCCTCGCCGACGCGCTGAAGACGATCGCCCGGCTCTGGGCGGCGGCGGGGCATCCGCTGCCGCAGCTCTCGTTCGCGGCAAGCTCGGTGCTGGCGCAGCAGGTGGCGCAGGGCGCGCCCGCCGACCTGTTCGTCTCGGCCGACGAGAGATGGATGGACTGGCTGGCCGCCCGCACGCGGCTCCGCGCCGGCACCCGCGGCGACCTGGTCGGCAACACGCTGGTGCTGGTGGAACGGGAGGACGCGCTGCGGCCGGTGGCGATCGGCCCGGCGCTGTCGCTGCCGTCGCTGCTGGGACCCGGCGGCCGGCTGGCGGTGGGTGACCCGGCCTCGGTGCCGGCCGGCATCTACGCGAAGCAGGCGCTGACCAAGCTCGGTCTGTGGACGGCCGTCGCGGGCCGGCTGGCGCCGGCCGAGAACGTGCGCGCGGCGCTGCTGCTGGTGGAGCGCGGCGAGGCGCCGGCCGGGGTGGTGTACGGCAGCGACGTCGCCGCGGCACCTGGTCTGGCGGTGGCCGGCACCTTCCCGGACGACAGCCATCCGCCGATCCGCTATCCGGCGGCGGTGCTGACCGACAGCCCCGAGGCGGCGGCGTTCCTCGCCTTCCTGCACGGCGATGCGGCGCAGGCGGTGTTCCGCCGGGACGGCTTCACCAGCGTCGGCGGCTAGGGTCCCGGTCCGGCCGGGTGCCGCGATGCTCGAACCCGATCAGTGGGTGGCGGTCTGGCTGACGCTGCGGGTCGGCGTCCTGGCGGTGGGCGGCGCGCTGCCGGTGGCGCTGCTGCTGGCCGCCCTGCTGGCCTGGCCGCGGCTGCCCGGCCGGCCGCTGCTCGACGCGCTGGTGCACCTGCCGATGGTGCTGCCGCCGGTGGTGACCGGCTGGCTGCTGCTGCTCCTGTTCGGCGTGCAGGGTCCGCTGGGCGCGCTGCTCTGGCGGCTGTTCCATGCCCGGCTGGCGTTCACCACCGCGGGTGCGGCGCTGGCGACCGCGGTGATGACGCTGCCGCTGATGGTGCGCACCATCCGGCTGTCGCTGGAGGCGATCGATCCCGGGCTGCTGCAGGCGGCGGCGGGGCTCGGCGCCGGCGCGCTCGACCGCTTCGTCACCGTCACCCTGCCGCTCGCCGCCCCTGGCGTGCTGGCCGCCGCAGCGATCGGCTATGCCGCCAGCCTGGGCGAGTTCGGCGCCGTGATCACGTTCGCTGCCAACATCCCCGGACGCACCCAGACGCTGCCGCTGGCGATCTACGCGGCCCTGCAGGAGCCGGGAGGCGAGCCGGTGGCGGCGCGCCTGGCCGGCGTGTCGATGCTGCTGGCGCTGGCCGGGCTGATGGTGTCGGAGCTTTTGCTGCGGCGGGTGCGGTGAAGGAAGGCCAGGGCTCTGCCCTGGACCCGCCAAGGGCCGCGGCCCTTGGAACCCGATTCTTAAGGAATGGTGTCCAGAGGCTCCGCCTCTGGCGGGGTCCAGGGGCAGAGCCCCTGGCCTTCCTTCCTTGACCCTCGATCTGGCCCTGCGTCACCGATACCCCACCGGCCGCCTCTTGGACCTGGCGATATCGGCGCCGCTGCCCGGCATCGTCGGCCTGTTCGGCCCGTCCGGCGCCGGCAAGAGCACGCTGGTCTCCGCCCTGTGCGGGCTGTTCCGGCCGGACTGGAGCGCCATCCGCATCGATGGCCGCGTGCTGTCGGGGCCGGGCGTGTGGCTGCCGCCGCAGCGTCGGCGCATCGGCATGGTGTTCCAGGACAGCCGGCTGTTCCCGCACCTCTCGGTGGCCGCCAACCTGCGCTACGGCGCCCGGCGGGCGCGAGGCGTTCCGGTCGAGGGGTTCCCGTCGTTCGACGAGGTGGTGGCGCTGCTCGGGCTGGACGCGCTGCTGCGCCGGGGCACGCGCGCGCTGTCCGGCGGCGAGCGGCAGCGGGTGGCGATCGGCCGGGCGCTGCTGTCGCGGCCGCTGCTGCTGGCGATGGACGAGCCGCTGTCCGGGCTGGACCAGGCGCGGCGGGCGGAGATTCTGCCCTACCTGGCGCGGCTGCGCGACCGGCTGCGGCTGCCGATCCTCTACGTGACGCATGCGCTCGACGAGGCGATGCGGCTCTGCGACACGCTGGCGCTGATCGAGGATGGGCGCTGCACCGGCTGCGGCCCGATCGCCGCGATCCTGGCCGGCGCCGGCCTGTCGGAGCGGGCGGATGCGCAGGCGCTGCTGGACGGGCGGGTGACGGCGCACGACCCCGCACGCGGGCTGACGGAGGTGCGGGCGGGCGGCTTCACGCTGCGGGTCCCGCTCCGTGCGGAGGCGGTTGGGGCCGCGCTGCGGCTGGGCGTGCCGGCTGGCGAGGTGATCCTGCTCGCCGTGAACGGTCCGATGCCGGTCACAAGCGCGCAGAACGTGCTGCCGGTGCGAGTGCGTGAGATAAGGCCGCTCGATGGGCTGGCGGTGGCGGTGGTGGTGCTGGTCCCGGGCGACGGCACCGCCGGCCCGCTGCTTCTGGCGCGGATCACCGCGGACTCGGTGCGGCGGCTGGAGCTCCGGCCCGGCCTGGACCTGCTGGCGCTGGTGAAGTCGGTCTCGATCCTGGTGGCCGGCAATGCGGGGGAGGGGCGTGATGGGTGACGGACGGGAGCCGGACTGGCTGGTCTGGGCGCGCGAGGTCCAGGCGGTGGCGCAGAGCGGCCTCGCCTTCACCCGCGACCCCTATGACGTCGAGCGCTACCAGGCGCTGACGTCGCTCGCCGCCCGCATGATGGCCGCCCGCGGCGACGGTATCGATGCCGGCACGCTGCAGGCGACGTTCGTGGCCGAGACCGGCTATGCCACGCCGAAGGTCGACGTGCGCGGCGCCGTGTTCGATGCCGACGGCAGGCTGCTGATGGTGCGGGAGCTGGCCGATGGCGGGCGATGGACGCTGCCGGGCGGTTGGGCCGACGTCAACCAGACCGCGTCGGAATGCGCCGAGCGCGAGGTGCTGGAGGAGTCCGGCTATCGTGTGCGGGCAACCAAGCTGGCGCTGGTGCACGACCGCGCGCGGCAGGGCCACCACCCGTCGGGACCGTTCTCGATCTACAAGCTGTTCTTCCTGTGCGATCTGCTCGATCCGTCGCCGCTGCCGGGCGCCAACATCGAGACCAGCGACGCCCGGTACTGGGCCGAGCACGAGATCTCCGTGGACCTGTCCACCGGCCGCGTGCTGCCGCACCAGATCGCGCGGCTATTCGCGCACCGCCGGCAGCCGGAGCTGCCGACTGAGTTCGATTAGGTCTTGGCTGACCCGTCGCAGCTGGCGAAGGAGGCGAAGCCTCTTGCGCCGTGGTCCGTCAGATCGAGCGGCGTGGCGGTGGCATCGAAGTGGCGCCGGTGCCGCGCAGCTCGACCTCGAGCTCGGCGATCCGCTTGCGCACGCTGTCGCGCAGGGCTGGCGCCGTGTGCGCCTTCATCGAGGACAGCGTCTCGCGCAGGTCACGCAGCTGCTTCTGCTTCTCGGCCACGTTGCGGCGGATCGGCTGGTTGTCGGAGAACTGTCCCTGGAAGGCGCGCATCAATCGTTTCCCCATGCTGTCGAGCACGTTGTCCTGGAGCGCGGATCGCACCCTTGTCGGCCCGGCTGCACGATCCGAGCACGTCTCGCTCTTACGACATCGGCCGCCGGCTGGCCAAGGGTGTCAAGGCGCCCGGCGGGGACCATGCCGGCAAGGCCGCCGTCATCGCGCCGGCGCGCCCACGTTGGCGATCATCTCGCCGAACGGGCCGGCATGGCGGGCCGGTCCATAGCCGTTGCCGGTGGTGGCGCGGAGCGGCAGGCGTGGAAAGACCAGCTCGGCGAAGCGGTAGCATTCCTCCAGGTGCGGATAGCCGGACAGGATGAAGCGGTCGATGCCGAGCGCCATGTATTCCCGCATGCGGTCGGCGACCTCGTCCGGGTCGCCGACCAGCGCGGTGCCGGCGCCGCCGCGCACCAGCCCCACCCCGGCCCACAGGTTCGGCGAGATCGTGAGCCGGTCGCGGCCGCCCTGGTGCAGCCGCGCCATGCGCTGCTGGCCGACGCTGTCGAAACGTGCGAACGCCGCCTGCGCGCGCGCGATGTCGTCGTCGCCAACATGGCGGATCAGCGCCTCGGCCGCCGCCCACGCCGCCTCCGAGGTCTCGCGCACGATCACGTGCAGCCGGATGCCGAACGACATCGTGCGCCCCTGCGCCGCCGCCAGCGCGCGGACCGCCTCGATCTTCTCCGCCACCGCCGCCGGCGGCTCGCCCCAGGTCAGGTAGACGTCGCACTGCTCGGCCGCCACGCGCTGGCCCGCCTCCGAGGAGCCGCCGAAATAGAGCGGCGGATACGGCGCCTGCACCGGCGGGTAGAGCAGGTGCCCGGCCTTGGTCCGGACGTGACGGCCCTCGAAATCCACCGTCTCGCCGGCCATCAGCCGGCGCCAGACCTGGAGGTACTCCGCGGTCGCCGTGTAGCGCTCGGCGTGGTCCAGGAACACGCCGTCGCCGGCGAGCTCGACCGGGTCGCCGCCGGTGACCACGTTGACCAGCAGCCGGCCGCCGGACAGGCGGTCGAAGGTGGCCGCCATCCGCGCCGTCATCGACGGCTCCGACAGGCCCGGCCGCACCGCCACCAGGAAGCGCACGCGCTGCGTCAGCGGGATCATCGAGGACGCGACCACCCAGCTGTCCTCGCAGGACTTTCCGGTCGGCAGCAGCATGCCGAAGTAGCCGAGCTCGTCGGCGGCGCGGGCGACCTGGCTCAGGTAGTTCAGCGTGACGTGGCGGGCGCCGACCTGCGAGCCGAGGTGGCGGCCGTCGCCGTGCGTCGGCAGGAACCAGAGCACGTCGGCCTCGCGGGCTCCGTGCCCGGACCGGGCGAGGTCGGGGACGAGATCGGCCTGATGGGTGTCGGGTGCCAAATCGCACACTCCCGGAACGGGCGGCGCACGGACGATCCGGCGCCGCGGACGCCATGTCGACGACCGTTCGACATGCCAGCAATAGGCTGGATCAGATCGTGCAATCATGCAATGCACGCAGCCGAGAGGGAGACCGTGCATTGTCCACCACCAGACGCCGGGTGCTCCAGGCAACCCTCGCCCAGACGCTGATCGGCGGCGGCCTGCCGGTGGCCCGGGCCGCCGGCCCGCGCACGATCCGCATCGGCTACCAGCGCTACGGCACCCTGATCCTGCTCAAGCACACCGGCTACCTGGAGGCCGCCCTGGCCGGGACCGGCGACCGGGCGGTCTGGAGCGAGTTCGCCGCCGGGCCGCAGATGCTGCAGGCGATGGGCTCCGGCGCGATCGACTTCGGCATCACCGGCGACGCGCCGCCGATCTTCGCCGAGGCCGCCAGCGACCGCGTGGTCTATGTCGGCCACGAGCCGCCGGCACCGTCCGGCGAGGCGATCGTGGTGCCGTCGACCAGCACGATCCGCGACGTCGCGGCCTTGCGCGGCAAGACCGTCGGTCTGAACCGCGCCTCCAACGTGCACTGGCTGCTGCTGGCGGCCCTGGCCAAGGCCGGCATGACGATGGCCGACATCCGGCCGGTGTTCCTGGTACCCGGCGCGGCGCGGCCGGCGTTCGACAGCGGCCGGCTGGACGCATGGGCGATCTGGGACCCGTACTTGTCCTCGGTCGAGGTGGCGTCGTCGGCGCGCGTGCTGGTGCGGGCCGACGGCATCGTCCCCAACCGCCAGTTCTTCCTGGCCGAGCGCGGCTTCGCCACCCGCAACCCCGACCTGGTCCGGCTTCTGCTGGCCCAGATCGCGCGCTCGGACGCCTGGGCCGAGGCGCACAAGGACGAGGCCAGCGCCATGCTGGCCGCCGATACCGGCCTGCCGGTGCCGGTGGTGCGGCGGGCGCTCGGCCGGCTGACCTACGGCGTGCAGCCGATGACGGCCGACGTGGTCGCCGAGCAGCAGCGCATCGCCGACGCGTTCTTCGCCCAGCACCTGCTCCCCGAACGGCTCCAGGTGCAGGCGGCGGTTCCCGGCTGAGCCGCGCCAGCTATCGCGCGCCGGCGGAGCGGCTATCCTGGCGGCATGATCCGACAGGAGAGCCCGGCATGACGATCACGCTGACCGCCCGCACCAGGCCGCGCGGCCCGGGATGGCGCACCCACGCCCTGGGCGGCGCGCTCTCGGCCGCCCTGTCGCTGGCGCCGCTGGCCGCCTGGGCGGCGGACGCGGCGCCAACCCAGACACCGATTCCGGCCCTGAAGGCGGCGATCGCCGATCCGGCGCGCAGCCCCGGCTTCGTCGCGCGCGACGCGGCGCGCCATCCGGCGCAGGAGCTGACGTTCTTCGGGCTGAAGCCGACGCAGACGGTGGTCGAGATCTGGCCGTCCGGCGGCTACTGGACCGAGATCCTGGCCCCCTACCTGCGCCAGCGCGGCACCTACGTCATCGCACAGCCCAAGCCGCTCGCGCCCGACGCGCCGATGGCCAGGAAGCTGGCCGCTTCGCCGCAGCTCTACGACAAGGTGCGGGTGACGGTGACCGACGGCTCGCAGCCGCTGGCGGCGCCGGGCAGCGTCGACCTGGTGCTGACGTTCCGCAACCTGCACAACTGGATGAAGGCCGGGGACGCGCCGCGGATGCTGGCCTCGTTCTACCGCGTGCTGAAGCCCGGCGGCGTGCTCGGCCTGGAAGAGCATCGCGGCAACCGCCACGTGGCGCAGGATCCGCAGGCCAAGGACGGCTACGTCAACCAGGACGCCGCGATCGCGCTGGCCCGGCAGGCCGGGTTCGTGCTGGTGGGGACCTCGGAGATGGATGCCAACCCGAAGGACACCGCGCAGTGGCCGAAGGGCGTCTGGACCCTGCCGCCGACCTACGCGCTGGGGGCCACGGACCATGACAAGTATGCCGCGATCGGCGAGGCGGACAACGTCGTGCTGAAGTTCCGGAAGCCGTAAGGCCAGGGGCCCTGCCCCTGGACCCCGCCAGAGGCGGAGCCTCTGGACTCCTTTACTTAAGTAATGGGCTCCAAGGGCCGCGGCCCTTGGCGGGTCCAGGGCAGAGCCCTGGCCTGAACCCCAGGCCCCGCAGAGCCTCCAGCATGTGCGCCGGCGGTTCCGCCACGGCAGTGACCGGCCGCTCCAGCGGCAGCGCGATCGAACGCGCCAGCAGGTGCAGCCGCGCGCCGTCGGCCGCACCGTAGATCGCATCGCCCAGGATCGGGCTGCCGAGCAACGCGCAATGCACACGGGCCTGGTGGGTGCGCCCGGTCAGAAGGCGCAGCTCGAGCCAGGCCTGCGGGCCGCGGCGCCCCAGCACGCGCCATTCGCTGCGCGCCGGCTGGCCGGCCGGATCCGCGCGCATGCGCCAGCCGCCGCGGTCGGCGTGCTTGGCGATCGGCCGGTCGATCAGGCCGGCATCTTCCGC
This sequence comes from uncultured Acetobacteraceae bacterium, assembly GCA_964247725.1. Lineage (GTDB taxonomy): Bacteria > Pseudomonadota > Alphaproteobacteria > Acetobacterales > Acetobacteraceae > Lichenicola. The sequence continues at coordinate 109,367 of CAXTVM010000004.1, forward strand.
CGGAGGCGGCGTCACCACCGCCCAGTAGGTCTTCTCGGCACGTCCCTCGGCAAAGCAGGCCTGCGCCTCGATCAGCGGCGCCTTGCGCAGCGCCACCAAGAGGCAGCCGGCGGTGTCGGCGTCGAGGCGGTGCGCCAGCCAGGGCCCGTCGTCGCGGCGGCTGAGCAGGGGCAGGCAATCCTCGACCGACGGGCCGCCGCCGGGGCCGGCATGCACCGGCAGCCCGGCCGGCTTGTCCAGCACCACGAAGTGCCGGTCGCGGAACAGGATCGGCGGGAGGATCAGCGCATGGTGCCGGCACGCGCGGCCCGGTCGAGGTCCGGCAGCAGCGCCGTCAGCATGCCGATCGCCGGCAGGAACGCGCACAGCCCATAGACGAAGGCGATGCCGCGCGCGTCGGCGAGCAGGCCCAGCAGTGCCGCACCCAGCCCGCCCATGCCGAATGCCAGCCCGAAGAACAGCCCGGACACCATGCCGACCCGGCCCGGCAGCAGCTCGGTTGCATAGACCAGGATCGCCGAGAACGCCGACGACAGCACCAGCCCGATCAGCACGCTGAGCCCGATGGTCCAGCCGAGCCCGACATGCGGCAGCGCCAGGCTGAACGGCAGCACGCCCAGGATCGAGGCCCAGATCACGTACTTGCGGCCGATGCGGTCGCCGACCGGACCGCCGATGAAGGTGCCGGCCGCGGTGGCGCCCAGGAACACGAACAGGTCGGTCTGCGCCGCCGCGGTCGAGATCCCGAACCGGTGGATCAGGTAGAAGATGTAGTAGCTGGTGAAGCTGGCCAGATAGAAGTACTTGGAGAACACCAGCGCGATCAGCACGGCCATCGCCCGCGCCACCTGCCCGCGCCCGAGGCCGGCCTGGCCGCTGCCGGACGTGCGCGGCGGCGCCGGCGGCTGGACCTTGTACCACCGCCCGATCCGGACCTGCAGCGCGATCCCGCCCAGCGCCAGCAGGCCGAACCAGGCCAGGCTGGACTGGCCGAGCGGCAGCACGATGAAGGCGGCCATCAGCGGGCCGAACGCGGTGCCGGCGTTGCCGCCGACCTGGAACACCGACTGCGCGAAGCCGTGGCGGCCGCCCGACGACATCCGGGCGATGCGCGAGGCCTCGGGGTGGAAGATCGAGGAGCCGATGCCGAGCAGGGCGGCGCCGCCCAGCAGGTGGCCGTAGCCGCCCGCCCGCGACAGCGACAGCAGGCCGCCGAGCGTGAACGCCATGCCCGCCGGCAGCGACCAGGACAGCTTGCGGCGATCGGTGAACTGGCCGACCAGCGGCTGCAGCAGCGAGGCGGTGACCTGATAGGTGAAGGTCAGCAGCCCGATCTGCCCGAACGACAGCGCGAAGTTGCGCTTGAGCAGCGGGTAGATCGCCGGCAGCAGCGCCTGCAGCGCGTCGTTGAGCAGGTGGCACAGCGTGATCGACAGCAGGATCGCGAACGCAGCGCGCCCGGTCGCATCCGGGCCGAGCAGGGCGGCGGGGCGTTCGTCCAGGGCGATGTCGCGGCTCGTCATGCCCGGGCTCCGGCCTGTGCGGCCCCGCGCATGGCAGGCGCGGGCCGGCCTGGCAAGCGACCCGTCGGCACGGGATGCCGGACGACGCCGTCGCTGGCGGCCCGTGCCGCGCGTTCCCATCTGACGCATGTGGACACGCATGACCTCCAGGACTTCGTCGATTGCCATCGCCGGCTGCTCGTGCTGACCGGCGCCGGCTGCAGCACCGGCTCGGGCATACCGGATTATCGTGACGCTGCCGGCAACTGGAAGCGGCCGCAGCCGGTCACATACCAGGCATTCACCAATCGCCACGACACCCGCCAGCGCTATTGGGCGCGCAGCCTGATCGGCTGGCGCAGCTTCGGCGCGGCGCGGCCGAACCCCACCCACCGGGCGCTGGCCCGGCTGGAGGCGCTGGGCAAGTCCGAGCTGCTGCTGACCCAGAACGTCGACCGCCTGCACCAGGCCGCCGGCAGCGTGGCCGTGATCGACCTGCACGGACGGCTCGACGTGGTGCGCTGCCTGTCCTGCGACTATCGGGTGGAGCGTCCCCTGCTGCAGCGCGAGCTGCTGTCGCTCAACCCGGACTGGGCGGATCTCGACGCCGCCCATGCGCCGGACGGCGACGCCGACCTCGAGGGGCGCGACTTCGCCGGCTTCCGGGTGCCGTCCTGCCCAGGCTGCGGCGGGCTGCTGAAGCCGGACGTGGTGTTCTTCGGCGAGACGGTGCCGCGGGAGCGGGTTGAGGCGGCCTATGCGGCGCTGGACCGGGCGGACGCGCTGCTGGTGGTCGGCTCCTCGTTGATGGTCTATTCCGGATTCCGCTTCGTCCAGGCGGCGGCGAAGGCCGACACGCCGATCGCGGTGGTCAATCTCGGCCGCACCCGCGCCGACCCGCTGCTGACGTTGAAGGTCGAGGGGCCATGCGACGAGGCGTTGGCGTTCCTGTTGTGAAGGAAGGCCAGGGGCTTTGCCCCTGGCCGCCGGAGGCTCTTACTCTTCCTGTTCCTGGCCGCTCCGCCGCACCAGCACCTCGCGGCGGCCGACATGGTTGGCGGGGCTGACGATGCCCTCCTTCTCCATCTGCTCGATCAGCTTGGCCGCGCGGTTGTAGCCGATCGAGAGGTGCCGCTGGATGAAGCTGGTGGATGCCTTGCCCTCGCGGGCCACCAGCGCCACCGCCTGGTCGAACAGGCCGGTCTCGCCGTCGTACCCGCTGCCGCCGAGCCCGTTGCCGCCGCCCGAGCCGCCGCCGCCGGAGGAGCCGCCGCCCTCCTCCTCGAACAGCGACGTCACCTCGTCGACATAGACCGGCTCGCCCTGCGCGCGCAGGTGGCGCACCACGTCCTCGACCTCGCCGTCGCCGACGAACGGGCCGTGCACGCGGGTGATGCGGCCGCCGCCGGTCATGGTGAGCATGTCGCCCTGGCCCAGCAGCTGCTCCGCGCCCTGCTCGCCCAGGATGGTGCGGCTGTCGAACTTGCTGATCACCTGGAACGAGATCCGGGTCGGGAAGTTGGCCTTGATGGTGCCGGTGATGACGTCGACCGACGGGCGCTGGGTGGCCATGATCACGTGGATGCCGGCGGCCCGCGCCATCTGCGCCAGGCGCTGCACCGTGGTCTCGATCTCCTTGCCGGCCACCATCATGAGGTCGGCCATCTCGTCGATCACCACCACGATGTAAGGCAGGCTCTCCAGCGAGAGGTTCTGCTCCTCGAAGATCGGCCGCCCGGTCTCGGGGTCGAAGCCGGTCTGCACCTTGCGGGTCATGGTCTCGTTGGCGGCGCGCGCCGCCGCGACCCGCTCGTTGTAGCCGTTGATGTTGCGCACGCCGAGCTGGCTCATGCCGCGGTAGCGCCGCTCCATCTCGCGCACGGTCCACTTCAACGCCGTCACCGCCTTGGCCGGCTCGGTCACCACCGGCGCCATCAGATGCGGGATGCCGTCGTAGATCGACAGCTCCAGCATCTTCGGATCGATCATGATCAGCCGGCACTCGTCCGGGCTCAGCCGGTAGAGCAGCGACAGGATCATCGAGTTGATGCCGACCGACTTGCCCGAGCCGGTGGTGCCGGCGATCAGCAGGTGCGGCATGCGGGCGAGGTCGGCATAGACCGGCGCGCCCGAGATGTCCTTGCCCAGCGCCAGGCACAGCCGCGCCGGATGCTCGACCCAGGCGTCGGCGTCCAGCAGCTCGGAGAAGTAGACCGTCTCGCGCCGGGCGTTGGGCACTTCGATGCCGATCACGTTGCGGCCCGGCACCGTGGCGATGCGCACCGCCGTCACCGACAGCGAGCGGGCGATGTCGTCGGCCAGCCCGATCACGCGCGCCGAGCGGATGCCCGGCGCCGGCTCCAGCTCGTAGAGCGTCACCACCGGCCCGGCATGGATGTCGCCGATCGCACCCTGCACGCCGTAGTCTGACAGCACCGTCTCCAGCAGCCGGGCGTTGGCCTGCAGGCTTTCCGGCGACGGCCCGATGCTGGCCCGCGGCGGCGCCGGCTTCAGCAGCGAGGTCGGTGGCAGCCGCCACGGGCCGTCCGTCGTCGCCGTCTCGTCCTGCCAGCGGGGGGAAGCTGGCCGCGGCGGCGTGGCGCGGGCGGCCTCGTCGCGGCCGCCGAGCAGCCGCGCGATCGACAGCATGCCGACCTTGGCCGCCGGCGGGACGCCGCTGGAAGTGGTCGGCGGGACGCCGCCGAAAGCGATCGGCGGCGCGGCTTGCGGCGGGTGGGACCCGGCCGCCGGGCGGATGGGCGCGGCTGCGTCCGCCGGGGCGGCGGTCGGCTCGACCGGGCCGCCGAGCTGGATCGGCGGCAGCTCGCGCGTCGCCTTCCGCGAGGCGCGCAGCGCCGTGCGCGACCGCAGCGGCAGCGCCGGCAGGTCCTCGGGCTCCTCCGGGGCGCCGGGCGGCAGCACCCAGCCGTTCGAGCCCAGCTGCGGGCGCGGCGGCTCGGCGTCCGGACCGCGCCCGCGCGGGGCGGGTTCGCCGCCGGCGCGGGGCGCCCGGGTGCCCGGATCGCGGGCGGCGATGCCGCGCAGGCTGGGCTCGCGGCGCTCACGCAGGGGCATCGGCTCGGTGCGGGCCCCGGTCCCCGCCTGCGACGCCGACGCTCGCTGCGCCGCCCAATGCGCCGCCTGGGCGAACGGCGACTCGCCCGGCATGACGTGATCGAAATCGTCCTCGTCGAGTGCGGTCGCAGCCGCCGCGCTCCGCCCCAGACCTCGGCCCCCGCCCAGGCCCCGGCTCAAGCGCTGCCGCAGCGACGGCCGCGCCGACCCGAGGCGGCCGCGGCGCGCGCGGGCGAGCGGATAGCGCACGGTGCGTCCGGCGCCGCGCCAGACCGCGCGCCATTCGCCGCCGGACAGGCCGAGGCTGAGCGGCACCAGCAGGAGGCCGAGGGCCAGTGCGAGCAGCCAGACCAGCACGCCGCCGACCGCGCCCAGCGTCGACTGCCCCGCCTCGATCGCGGTCTGGCCCAGCGACACGCCGACCGCGCCCCCCGGTCCGGCGGTGCCCGGCCAGCCGCCGTGCGGCAGCAGCAGAGGCGCGCCGGCCAGCACCGCGGCCGCCACCGGCAGCATGCAGACCAGCGCCACCACCCGCAGCGTCAGGCTGCCGAGCCCACCCCGCGAGCCGATCCGCCAGGCCCAGGCCAGCAGCGCCAGCACCGGCAGCGCGCCGGCCAGGCCGAAATACTGTAGCATCAGGTCGGCATAGGCAGCCCCCACCGGCCCGGCGAGGTTGCTGGTCTGCGCCACCGTGGCGGTGTCCGGCGATGGATCGCGCGGATTGTAGGTCGACAGCGCCACCAGCATGGCGACCGCGACCGCGACCAGCCCGAGGCCGGCCAGCTCGGCCAGGCGGCGGCGGATCAGCGCCTGCAGCTGCGGCGAGGCGAGGCGCTCCGGGATGAGCCGGCTGGCGAGGTTCGGCGGCGGGGCGACTTGCATGGGCGAGGCTGCGACCTTCGATGTCGAACGACGTGAAGCATAGCCCGGAACCCGCTGGCGACAGAAGCGCATCGCGCATGCGCCGCGCGCCCTGACCCCCACCCCGACTCCGGGGACGCGGCGACCGCGGAACGATCCGGTCTTTTCCGTCGGGGGGCTTTGGCCATAACGTCCTGTCCGACCTGACCGGACACCTCCCCATGAGCCTCGAAGCCGACCTCGTCGTCGACCGGCTGCGCCTGCGGCGCCGGCTCACCCTGTGGCGCGCGCTGGCGGTGGGGGCCTTCGTGCTGGCGCTGCTGGCGACGCTGGGGCTGCGCGGCCGGCCGGGCGCGCCCGCCGCCGGGGGGTTGGCCGCGGCGCCGCACCTGGCGCGGCTGCGCGTCGACGGCCTCATCACCGAGGACCGCGACCGCCTGGCGCTGATGGACGACGCGCTGAAGGCGGCGGGCGTCAAGGCGCTGATCCTCGAGATCGACAGCCCGGGCGGCTCGGTCGCGGGCGGGGAGTCGCTGCACGACGAGATCGCACGGTTCGCGGCCAGGAAGCCGGTGGTCGTGGTGATGGGCGGCGTGGCCGCGTCGGCCGGCTACATGATCGCGGTGCCGGCGGCGCGCATCTTCGCCTCCAACGCCACGCTCACCGGCTCGATCGGCGTCATCCTGCAGAGCCCGGACGTGTCGGGGCTGCTGGGCAAGCTCGGCGTCGGCGTCGACGAGCTGGTGTCCGGGCCGCTGAAGGGGCAGCCGAGCGTGGTCAAGCCGCTGTCGCCGGAGGGCCGGGTCATGCTGCAGGGCGTGGTGATGGACCTGTACGGCCAGTTCGTCGACATGGTGGCGGCCGGCCGCCACATGGACCGCGCCCGGGTGCTGGCACTGGCCGACGGACGCCCCTACACCGGCCACCAGGCGATCGGGCTCGGGCTCGTCGACCAGATCGGCGACGAGCGCGACGCCCGGCGCTGGCTCGCCCAGCACGACCACCTGTCCTTCGACCTGCCGGTGGAGACGCTGCGCCGCAGGCCGGCCGGCGGCTGGCTGCGCACGCAGCTGGGAGGCGGCGCGGACGGTCTGGCCGGCGTCGCCGTCCGGTCGGCAATGGCCGCCCTATTGGGCGAGGCCGCGACGAAAACCGTTCTACTGCAAGGGCTTGCGCTTGACGGAGCCATTTCGCTCTGGCAACCTTAGCCCCTCGCTCGGGGGAACCGGATGACCAAGTCGGAACTGATCGCCGAGCTGGCCTCCGCCAACCCCCACCTGCTCAGCCGGGACGTCGAGCTGATCGTCTCCACCATCTTCGACGAGGTCACCGCCGCTCTGGCCCGCGGCGAGCGGGTCGAGCTGCGCGGCTTCGGCGCCTTCACCGTCAAGCAGCGCGACGCGCGCACCGGGCGCAACCCGCGCACCGGCGAGCCGGTCGCGGTCGACGAGAAGGCGGTGCCGTTCTTCAAGGCCGGCAAGGAACTGCGCGAGCGCGTCAACCAGCGCACGCCCAGGCGGTCATGACGCCGGTCCTGACCCCGGGGCTGCGCGCCCGTTAGCCGGGAATTAACGCCCCCCTCCCAGAATGCCGCCTGCACGGAGCGACGGAAGCGGGAGCCGTATGGCCAAGAAACCTGGCAGGGGCGGCAAGAACGGCAAGGGCGAAGGCACCACCATCGTCATCAGGCGCGTGGAGGAGGTCGCCGCCGGCCACCATGGCGGCGCCTGGAAGGTAGCCTACGCCGACTTCGTGACCGCGATGATGGCGTTCTTCCTGCTGATGTGGCTGCTCAACGCCACCACGGAGCAGCAGCGCCGCGGCATCGCCGCCTATTTCAGCCCGCTGGCCAGCGTCGAGAACGGGTTCTCCGGCGCCGGCCTGGTACCGGGCGGCGTCAGCCCGCTCGACAAGGGCACCAGCCTGGTGAACAAGGGCACCGGCACGCCGCCGGCGCCGATCCCGCCGCAGCCTGCCCCGTCGGCGAACGCAGGCCAGGCCGCCGCCGGCCAGGTCGCCGCCGGCCAGTCCGGGGGCGATGGCGACGGCACGCCGGCCGATGCCGATGCCGATGACGACGATGCGTCCGCCCCGTCCTCGGCGGCCGGCAAGGATGCCGCCGCGGCGAGCGGCGCTGGTGCGGCTCAGGCCGCCGCTGCCTTGGCACGGAGGGGTGCGGCCGAGCAGGCCAGGCTGGCCGATGCCGCCGAGCAGATGCGCCACCTGGTGGCGGCCGACCCGGCACTCGCGGACGTCGCCGGCCAGATGGCGATCGACGTCACGCCGGAAGGCCTGCGCATCCAGATCATGGACCGGGAGGGCCGGCCGATGTTCGATCGCGGCGCCGCCACCCTGAACGCGCGCGCGGCCGCACTCCTGGGCAAGGTCGCGCCGTTCCTGGCCACGCTGCCGGAGCCGCTATCGATCAGCGGCTACACCGACGGGGCGCCGTGGGCCCCCGGGACCGCGACCAACTGGACGCTCTCGTCCGGCCGCGCCAACGCCGCGCGGGACCTGCTGGTCGGCGCCGGCCTGCCGGACGCCCGCATCACCGACGTCACCGGGTACGCCGACCGTCACCTGCTGCTGCCGGCGGACCCGCTGTCCAGCGCCAACCGCCGCGTGGTGCTGACGCTGCGCCGGCAGTATCCCGCGACCGCCGCCCAGTCCCCGGCCCACGCCGTGCCGGCGTCGGCCGCACCGGTGCCAGCCGCGCCGCGCGGGGGCTGAGCGGCCGTGTTCACCATCGGCGGGCTCGTGTTCCTGCTGCTGTGCGTGTTTGGCAGCTTCATCGCGTCGGGCGGCGCGATCGGCCCGCTGTTCGCCTCGATGCCGTTCGAGCTGCTGAGCATCCTCGGGGCCGCCGTCGGCACCTTCCTGATGGCCAACTCGATGCACGACATCAAGCACACGATCGGCGGGTTCAAGAAGGTCCTGAAGGGACCGGCGTACAAGAAGGGCGACTATGTCGAGATGCTGAGCCTGCTGTACTTCTTCGTGCGGCTGGCCAGCAGCAAGGGCGCCACGGCGATCGAGCCGCACATCGAGAAGCCCGAGACCAGCAGCGCGTTCGGGGCGTTCCCGAAGGTGCTGGCGAACCATCACGCCGGCAGCATGATCTGCGACTACTTCCGGATGGTCGGCATGAACGCCGACGACCCGCACCAGCTCGACGACATCATGGCGCGCGAGCTCAAGAAGACGCTGACCGAGGAGCTGCATCCCTGCCACGCCCTGCAGAGCATGTCGGACGCGCTGCCGGCGCTGGGCATCGTCGCCGCCGTGCTCGGCGTCATCAAGACGATGTCGAAGATCAGCGAGCCGCCGGCGGTGCTGGGCGAGATGATCGGCGGCGCCCTGGTCGGCACCTTCCTGGGCGTGCTGCTGGCCTACGGCATCGTGGCGCCGATCGCCGCCAGGCTCAGCGCCGTGGTCATGGAGGAGTCCAAGTACTACGAGCTGATCCGCGCCGTCATCGTCGCCCACCTGCACGGCAACCCGCCGCAGATCAGCATCGAGAGCGGCCGCAAGATGGTCCCGAACGAGCACATGCCGACGTTCCAGGAGCTCGAGGCGGCGGTGCAGAACCTGCAGATCGCTTGACGTCCAAGGCTGTAGTTACGGAGAAGAAGGCCAGGGGCAAAGCCCCTGGCCTTCTTCCTCATTCGTGTGCCGACGGCCTACCCAGCCGCGGCCCGGGCGATCCGCGCGACGTCGGCGCTGAAATCCGGATCGGCATCGCGCAGTCCGCCCACTGCGAACCAGGCCGCATCGAGCGCGTCGTCGCCGGCGGCGGGGCTGGCGTGCCGCCAGTCGCAGGCGACCGCCAGCAGGATGAAGTGCCGCCGCAGCCGCCCGTCCGGGTCGCGGTCGAACACGTCGATCGCGTCGAGCAGGCACGTTGCCCGCCCCTGCACCCCGGTCTCCTCGAGCAACTCGCGCTCGGCCGCCGCGAACAGCGTTTCGCCGGCCTCGATCCGGCCGCCGGGGAAGGACCAAAGCCCCTGGTCCGGCGCGTTCGCGCGGCGCACCAGCAGGACCGCCTCGGCACGCACCACCACGGCGAGCGCCGCCGCGATCGGGATCATGTCTCTGATAGCGACCGCACCAGCAGCGCCGCCGCGGCTTCGCACATCGCCCGGTCGGCGGCCGTGAAGCGATCCCCGACCGGACTGTCGATATCGAGCACGCCGAGCAGGCGGCCGTCCTGGATCAGCGGCACGACGATCTCGCTGCGCGAGGCGGCGTCGCAGGCGATGTGGCCCGGGAACGCGTGCACGTCCGCGACGATGACCGTCTCCCGCCGCGCGGCAGCCGTGCCGCATACCCCTCGGCCGACGGGGATGCGCACGCAGGCGACGCGGCCCTGGAACGGACCCAGCACCAGCTCGTCGCCATGCAGGAAGTAGAAGCCGGCCCAATTCGCGTCCGGCAGCGATTGGAACAGCAGGGCGGCGGTGTTGGCGGCGTTGGCCACCAGGTCGTGCTCTCCAGCCAGCACGGCGGAGAGCATCTCGATCAGGTCGTCAGCGGTCGGTCTCTCCATCCGGGACGTCGAGCCCGGCTCACCGGACACCGTCATGCGCCGCGACCGTGCTCAGCGTGCGATCATGCTCGGCGCCATGACGTGGACGTAGAGCTCGTGGAACATGATCGAGGTCAGCCCCACCGAGAGGATCAGCAGCGGCACGTTCAGCATCAGGGTCAGCGAGTTCCAGCGCTGCGCCTCCGAGAAATCCAGGTGGAACAGCAGGATCAGCTGCGCCATCACCGTCAGGACCGAGATGAACGAGATCACCGAGATGAGCACGACCGCGGTCCCGGCATGCGTCCGCACCAGGAACAGGGACAGCCCCAGCAGGGCGAGCGACAGCACGTAGCCGACCACGTACTGGAGGTCGCTGGCTCCCCTGATCTCGGGATGTTCCCAGGGCTTGCGATTGTCGATGCCCATCAGACCGAACCCCGCAGATAGACGAAGGTGAAGACGAAGGTCCAAACCAGCGCCTGGTAGAGCCAGAAGATCTTCAGGTTGGCCATCCGGTAGACCACCAGCACGGTCAGCCCGCTGCGCGCGACCTGCACCAGCATGACGCCCATCCAAAGCAGGCCGATCGCGATGTGGATGCCGTGCACCACGATCATCGTGAAGAAGATCGACAGGTAGCCGCTGCGCTGCGGCGGGTCGCCGGCACTCACCAGCCGGGCCAGCTCCGACCATTCCAGGCCAAGGAAGCCCATGCCGATCAGGGCCGACACCACCATCCAGACCATCACCACCCGGGGCTGGTTGCGCTTCAGCGCGGTCATGCTGAGGCCGTAGGCCAGCACGCTGGTCAGCAGCACCACCGTCGCGATGTAGCCGTGGGTGGGCGACGCGACCAGGTTCGGGGTCGGGCCCCCGGCCATGCTGGTGTCGTAGGTCAGCACCTCGTAGGCCGAGAACAGGGCCGCGAAGATCAGCGAATCGCTCAGCATGTAGAGCCAGAAGCCGAGCAGGCGCGTGCTGATAATGTCGTGCTCGTGGTCGACCTTCGCCCACAGCGTTACCTTGGACGGGTCGGCCGGTGGGCCAAGCCCAGCACCGATGCTCACTCCCGCCCCCGAGCCGGCTGCATCGTCGCCTGGATCATCGCGCCGGTCATCCCGGCGTCTTCGTGGCCAGCGTCGCCAGGATGCCTTCCGGACGCTTGGCGCCGACATTGCGACGGCCGGCGCGGGCCGCCTCCTGCTCGGTGCGGCGCACCTCGTCGGCGGTGATCACCGATCCGCTGGTGCCGCCAAACGAGCGGGCGATGATGATGGCGAACACTGCGATCAGCGCCAGTGCTGCGAGCCACCAGATCCGGAACACCATCGCGAACCCGAACACGGCGGTGGCCGCCCCCAGGAACATCGGCACCGGCGTGTTGAGTGGGATCTCGATGTCCTCGTATGCGTCCGGGGTCGAGTTGGCGTACCCGTTCTCGCGGCGCCAGGCCCACTCGTCGCGCGAGTTGACGTGCGGGATGACCGCGAAGTTGTAGGCCGGCACCGGCGAATGCGTCATCCACTCCAGGCTGCGCGTGGTACCCCAGGCGTTGATGTCGACCCGGTTCTGGTCGCGGTTCCGGATGCTGACGTAGACTTGGTAGATGAGGGCTCCGATCGACCCGCAATACATCAGGATGCCGAGCTCCTCGACGATCATCAGCGGCTGCCAGCTGGCGTAGGGGATGTAGGACAGGCGGCGCGGCATGCCGTCGAAGCCCAGGCCAAACATGGCGGTGAACACGGTGAAGGTGCCGGCGATGAACAGCCAGAACACCAGCTGGCCGCTGGCCTCGTCCAGCTTGAACCCGGTCGCCTTGGGGAACCAGAAGGTGATCCCGGCGACGGAGGCGAAGATCGTCACCATCGCGATGGTGTGGAAGTGCGCGATCACGAACACCGTGTTGTGGGTCATGTAGTTGATGGCGGGAATTGCCAGCATCATGCCAGTCAGGCCGCCGATCAGCTGCATGAAGATCGCCGAGACCGCCCACAGCATGGGCGTGGTGAAGGTGAGCCGGCCGCGATACATGGTGAAGATCCAGTTGAAGACCTTCACGCCGGTCGGGATCGACACCAGCATGGTGGAGACGCTGTAGAAGATGTTGACGATCGGGCCGGCACCCATGGTGAAGAAGTGGTGCAGCCAGACGGTCCAGGAGATGCAGCCGATGCTGAGCGTGGCCGCGACCATCACAGTATAGCCGAACAGCGGCTTTTCCGAGAAGGTCGGGATAATCTCCGACATCATGCCCCAGGCCGGCAGGATGATGAAGTACACCTCCGGATGGCCCCAGATCCAGAACAGGTCGTTGTAGAGCATGAAGTTGCCGCCGAGCCCGGTCGTGAAGAAGTGGGTGCCGATGTAGCGGTCGAGCAGCAGCAGGCCCAGCGCCACGCCCAGCACCGGAAAGGCGGTGAGGCCGATGACGTTGGTGGTGAGTGCCGTCCAGGTGAACAGCGGCAGGCGCAGCCAAGTCATGCCGGGGGCACGCATCTTGATGATGGTGGCGATGATGTTCACCGCTCCCAGCGTGGTGCCTATGCTGCCGATCTCGATCGCCCAGGCCCAGTAGTCGACGCCGACGTCGGGGCTGTAGGACATCTCGGTGAGCGGGGTGAGCCCGACCCAGCCGGCCTGGCTGAAGTCGCCCACGAACAGGGAGAGCATAACCAGTGCCGCACCCACCGCGGTCATCCACAGCGCCACCGCGTTCAGGTACGGGAACGCCATGTCGCGCGCGCCGATCTGCAGCGGCAGCAGGTAGTTCATGAACCCGGCCAGGATCGGGGTCGCGGCGAAGATCAGCATGATCGTGCCGTGCGAGCCGTAGATCTGGTCGTAGTGGTACGGCGGCAGGTAGCCGTGGGCGGCACCCAGGTACCCGGGCGAGTTCGGGCCTGCCGCCATCACCTGCTGGGTGCGCATCATCACCGCGTCGACGAAGCCGCGGAACAGCAGCACCACGCCGACGACGATGTACATGATGCCGATGCGCTTGTGGTCGACGCTGGTCAGCCAGTCGCGCCACAGGATGCCCCAGGCCTTATAGTAGGTGAGCAGGCCGAGGATGATGACGGCGAGCGTGGCGGCGAACGCGAACGCGCCGAACACGATCGGACTGTCGAACGGGATGTCCTGCCACGTCAGCCGACCCATCAGCGGGGTCCAGGGTCCTCTCAGGTCAACCATCAGTTCGACATCCCTGGCTCGTGGGGCGAAGCGCCGCCTTCTGGCTGCCTGCGTCCGTTCTGGTAGGAGGATTTCTTCTCGGTGAAGGATTGCGGGGTCGGATAGGTCTTCCCCGCCATGACGTTCTGGATCACGCGGGGGAACAGCCCCTCGTCCACCTGCGAGAAGTGGATCGTCTTGCCGCTGCTGTTGATGGTGGGCGTCGCGAAGCTGTCGAACGCGGCCTGGTCGAGATGGACCGGCGATTGCGCGACGTCGGCCACCCATTGGTCGAACTGGGCGCGCGGCATCACCCGGGTCTTGAACTGCATCCAGGAGAAGCCCGGCCCGCTGTAGTCCGCGGCGAAACCCTCGTAGACGCCCGGCCGCTCGGCGATCATGGCCTGCCGGGTCAGCATCCCCGGCATGATGTCGATCTCGCCGACCAGCTGGGGGATGTAGAAGTCGTTCGGGACCGTCGCCGAGGTCAGGCGGAACCGGATCGGCGTGTTCACCGGCACCACGAGCTCGTTCGCGGCGGCGATGCGCCGGCCGTTGTAGATGAACAGCCACTGCCAGTCCGTCGTGACCACGTCGACGTCGATCGGCGTGCGGTCGGCGTCGACGTTCTGGCCGGGCGCCATGAGGCGCGGGCCGAACGGGTCCACCGCATAGGTGCTGCTGTAGGAGTAGAAGCTGAGGAACGCCACGATCGCCAGCGGGAAGCCCCAGGACACGATCTCGACCGGCAGCGAGTGGCTCCAGCCCGGCGTGTAGGCGCCCTTCTTGTTCGACCGGTGGTAGCGCCAGATGCACCACATCAGCAGCAGCGTCGTCGGGCCGATGATCAGCATCATCGCGCCGACGTCGATCAGGATCGAGTGGAACCCGGCCTGGGCGATCGGCCCCCGCGGGTGGAACAGCCAGAACTGGCTCATGCGGGGTCCTGCACGAACGGACGGGGCACGATGTCGGCCAGGGTCATCTCCAACGCAGCGGCTAGGGTCGGTCCCTCATGCCTAGCCGGGTCGGTCACGTTGTAACAGTCATAAGAAAGCGAGCGGCGGGTTTTCGCGCACGTCGGGCCCGGGCGCTGCGGGCCGGGTGGCGCACCCGGAAAGACTCGAACTTCCAACCCCCAGATTCGTAGTCTGGTGCTCTATCCAATTGAGCTACGGGTGCATCGCCAGCGGCGCCGGGATGTAGCCGAAGACCCCCGCATCCGCAAGTCCCGGGCGCCGGTGGTCCAAGGCGCCGGTGGTCCAGGGCGATCGCATTGGGAAGAAGGCCAGGGGCTTTGCCCCTGGACCCCACCGGGGCCGTCACGCGAAGCGTGCTGGCGCACGACGGCCCCAGACCCCGATTCGTTGAGGGTGCACCTTACATGTGCGAGCTTTGTCCTTACGGGCCGGGTTTGGGGCCGCGGCTCCAATGGGTCCAGGGCAGGGCCCCGGCCGCTCGTCTCAGCCGCCGAAGGCTCGGCTGATCGGATGCTCGGCCGGCCGCACCAGCACGATGCGGGCGCGGCAGGTGGGGGTGCCGTAAACGGCGTCGATATGGCTGCCGTCCGGTGCCAGGATGCCGTCGAACACCATCGGCAGCGGCTTGCGGTTCATGTCTGCCAGCAACAGCTGAGCGTGGAGGCGCGGGCTGTCCGGCCGGCGCTCGCCGTGCAGCACGAGGACGCCGCCGGACGGCAGGAACGACACCTCCCGCGCACCGACCAGCAGCCGCGCCGGCAGCGGCGCCGGGCAGGTGCCGGCCAGCGTGACCAGACGGCCGGCCCATTCGCCGACCGGATCGCCGGGCGTGGCGCCGCCGCCGCATCCGCCGACGAACCCGGCCACGGCCAGGGCCGCCGCCATCGCGACGGTGGCCGGCGCGCCGGACCGGCAGGGTGAGCGGCGGCAGTGGCGCATCGTCTCGGTTTCCAGTCCCGCCCCATGCCGGCCGTCCGTGCTGGCCCTGGCACGGACGCGCCGGTATAGCAGGCCCGACTGGGTTGGCGATCCCGTCGCCGCCTCGGCCATCGGAGAAGACCTGAAGCCCATGAGCGACCTCGACGCAGCCCTGCATGCCGACCGGGTCCTGATCCTGGATTTCGGCAGCCAGGTGACGCAGCTCATCGCCCGCCGGGTGCGCGAGAGCGGCGTCTATTGCGAGATCTGGCCGCACGGCGCGGACCCGGCGCGGATCGCGGGCTTCGGCGCGCGCGGCATCATCCTGTCCGGCGGTCCGGCCAGCGTGCCGGAAACAGGGTCGCCCCGCATTCCGGACGGCGTGCTCGCGGCCGGGGTGCCGGTGCTCGGCATCTGCTACGGCCAGCAGGCGATGTGCGCGCAACTGGGTGGCGCGGTCGAGGCGCACGAGCACGGCGAGTTCGGCCGCGCCGAGGTCGAGGTGCTGGCGGACAGCGCGCTGCTCGGCGGCACCTGGCGGCGCGGCGCCCGCGAGCAGGTCTGGATGAGCCATGGCGACCGCATCACCCGGCTGCCGCCGGGCTTCACCGCGGTGGCGGCGAGCAAGGGCGCGCCGTTCGCCATCATCGCCGACGAGGCGCGCCGCTTCTACGGCGTGCAGTTCCACCCCGAGGTTGCGCACACGCCGCACGGTGCGGCACTGCTGCACAACTTCACCCACGACGTCGCCGGCTGCGCCGGGCGCTGGACCATGGCCGGCTTCCGCGAGCTCGAGATCGCCCGCATCCGCGACCAGGTGGGCGGCGGCCGCGTGATCTGCGGCCTGTCCGGCGGCGTCGACAGCTCGGTGGCGGCGGTGCTGATCCACCAGGCGATCGGCGACCAGCTCACCTGCATCTTCGTCGACCACGGCATGCTGCGCGCCGGCGAGGCGGAGGAGGTGGTGCGCACCTTCCGCGGCCGCCACAACATCCGGCTGATCCACCGCGACGCCGCCGACCTGTTCCTGGACGGGCTGGCCGGCGTCACCGACCCCGAGATCAAGCGCAAGACCATCGGCCGCCTGTTCGTCGAGGTGTTCGACAAGGAGGCGCACGCCCTGGGCGGCGCCGACTTCCTGGCCCAGGGTACCCTGTATCCGGACGTGATCGAGAGCGTGTCCCACACCGGCGGTCCGTCGGTGACCATCAAGAGCCACCACAATGTCGGCGGCCTGCCGGAGACCATGCGCATGCGGCTGGTCGAGCCGCTGCGCGAGCTGTTCAAGGACGAGGTCCGCGTGCTCGGCCGCGAGCTGGGCCTGCCCGAGGCGATCGTCGGCCGCCACCCGTTCCCGGGCCCGGGCCTGGCGATCCGCATCCCCGGCGACGTCGACCGCGAGAAGCTCGACCTGCTGCGCCGGATCGACGCCGTCTTCCTGGACGAGATCCGCCAGGCCGGCCTCTACGACGCGATCTGGCAGGCGTTCGCGGTGCTGCTGCCGGTGCGGACGGTGGGGGTGATGGGCGACGGCCGCACCTACGACCAGGCCTGCGCGCTGCGCGCCGTCACCAGCACCGACGGCATGACGGCGGAGATCTACCCGTTCGAGATGGGGTTCCTGAGCCGGGTCGCCGGCCGCATCGTGAACGAGGTGCGCGGCATCAACCGGGTGACCTACGACATCACCTCGAAGCCGCCCGGGACGATCGAGTGGGAGTGAGGACATGAGGCCTGCCGTCCGACCAGGCTGCTGTCGGATGGTGCCGACACTCGGAATTGAACCGAGGACCTACTGATTACGAATAAGCGGGCATGGCGTTCTCAGGGCGTCTCACGGGTTCCTGGCCCATCCCCATCTCCTAGATAATACAGTGTCAGTAATGGTAGATGCTCCATAGGCTTCTTGTGGCGTATCAGCGGTTCGCGTTAACCATGATGCCTGGATGATGCCTGAGACCGTGAGGCATCGCCGCAGGAGCGGTCCCATGCCCAAGCCTGTCGCCCTCACCCCCGCCTTCCTGCGCACCGTCCGGCCGCCCGAGCGCGGCCAGGTCGAGCATGCGGACGGGGGCTGCCCCGGCCTCCGCCTGCGCGTCTCCGCCGGCGGCGCAGCGACCTGGATCCTCGGCTGCCGCGATCAGGCGGGGAACGCGCGCCGCTTCACGATCGGCGGCTTCCCGGCGACCGGCTTGGCTGCAGCGCGTGACGGCGCGCGGACGCTGCGGGAAGAGGTGCGCAAGGGACGCGATCCCGTGGCGGAGGCCAGGCTGGCGCGCCGCGCCGTGGCCGTACCGGACGCCGCGCGCCCGACGCTCGCCATGCTCCTGGACGGCTATGCCCGGGACGTTGGCGCGCGCCGCCGCTCCTGGCCGGAGATGCGGCGGCGGATCGAGAACGTCTTCGCTGCCTACGTCCAGGCCGATCCGATGGCCCTTGCCGGCCCAGAGCTGCAGCTGACCGTCGACGGCCATCCGTCGCGTAGCTCTGCCGGCGCCGCCGTCCGGTACCTTCGGCCGGTGCTGAAGTGGGGCGCGAAGCGGGGGCTGGTCCAGCGCGGCGTCGCCGAGCAGCTGGACCCGCCGGAGGGGGCGCTTGCGAAGCGGCAGCGGCGCCTGGACCGCCTCGAGACGCGCGCGATCCTTCAGGCCCTCGGCACGTCGAGCTATCACCAGGCGCTGCGCTGGCTGTTCCTGACCGCCTGCCGCCTGAACGAGGCCTGCGAGGCGCGGTGGCGGGACGTCGACCTCAAGGCCGGCATCTGGACGATCCCGACGACGAAGCAAGGCGGCGCGCACGTCGTCCCGCTGTCGAGCCAGGCCGCAGCCCTGTTGCAGTCTCGCCTGTTGCGGGACGCGGCCGGCGACGCCCCGCCGGACGGCCTGATCTTCGCCAACGAGGCGGGGGGCGTGCTGGCGAACTGGCACGAGCAGACGCAGGCAATCCAGCGCCGCAGCGGCACGGCCGGCTGGCACCGGCACGACATCCGGCGGACGGCCGCTTCCTTCATGGGCGACATCGGCATAGCGCCGCACGTCGTCGAGACTGCGCTGGGGCACAAGCTGCGGACCTCCTCGGACGGGTCGGCGCTGGGGCGGGTCGCGACCATCTACAACTTGTCGCGCTACCGGACCGAGCAGGCGGACGCGCTCCAGCAGCTGGCCGACGAGCTCGACCTGATCGAGGCCGGAGAGACGAACGTCGTCCGGCTGTCCGCGTGACCGGCGCCCAGAAGGTGCAGGATCTAGAAGCGCTTCTCGGACGGCTCCCGCAGCTGCCGACGAGGCTCGGACAGCTGCCAGCGGTGCAGGCCGGCGAGTGCGGACCGGAGGCGAAGTTCCAGGCGCTGGTGGCTGCTCTTCAAGAACCGATCATCAGGACCGCGGCCAGGCTACCACCGATGGCCCGCTCGTTCTCGCCTGTGGTGCCTGGCCGGAAACGCGCGCCTGGTGGCGGCCGTCAGCCGAGCCGCGTACGGGAAGTTCTCGCCAGCGACGTCGCACGTGCCATGGAGGCGTGCGGGCTGCGCGTCGATCGCACGCACGGCGCCGGGATCGAGGATGCCAGCCTCTACTTCCAGGTCCTGCATGTCGTCCTGGGGATCGCCTTCCCGCCTGGGTCGAAGGGTGCGGAGCCGGAAGTCGCCACCTCGGCGAACTATGGGCGCCTGGTGGCCGCGCGGCGCCGCTGGAAGCCAACCCTCATCAGCTGCGACGCGACGCCTGAGGAGCTGCGCCGGCACGGGATCAGTCCGCGCCCACCGGGGCAGCTTAAACCGTAGCTCGGCGACCGGCTGCCGCACGGAGACATTCCCGTGCGGCACCACGGAGCACCAAGCATGTCCATCGCTTCCACGTCTAGAACGCCTAACACACTGGTGCGGCTGCCGGCGGTCAAGGGCCGCACGGGTCTCAGCACGTCCGCGATCTACCGCGACATGGCAGCCGGCACCTTCCCTCAGTCCGTCACGATCGGTCCCAACGCGCGCGCTTGGCTCCTGTCCGAGATCGAAGAGTGGATCGCTGCGCGTGTGGCCGCTCGGGACGCTGGTGCGGACCGGGCCACCCGCGCTCTCAATCCCAGCCTCGGCATCGGCCGGCGAGCGGCAGCGCAGCACGCCGCCTGATCGAGCCGCAGCGGCAAGGCTGGCCAGGGCCCCGCCGCTGCCAAGTCGAGACGCCAGCGAAGGACGCGCTGACATGCAATCTCCTACTACAGATTTCGACAGGGTGCAGGCGCGCGATTGGCTTGCGCTCCTGGATCCGGCGCCGGATGCGCGTCACGCCTTCCGCACCGCCGACGACAGCCCGACGAAGGACCCACGTAATGCGGTCAAGGCGTACGGCACGCTCGGCCGCGGCATCCGGCAACACCGCGACCCGGCGAAGGACGGCAGACCGTGCTGCCCCGCCGGCTTGCTGTCCTTCATGCAGCAGCACGGCGCTGGCGCTTTCGCCATGGTTCACGCGACGGACGGGCTGGGTCAGCTGAAGGCCAACGTCACCCGCGGGCGTGCGCTGTTCCTGGACTTCGACGATCCGGTCTCCCTGGCGAGGCGGGAGCATTTCCTGCTGGCAACCGGCCTGCTCCCGACGATGACCGTCGAGAGCGGCGGCTTGGCCAGCGACGTCCCGAAGCTGCACGTCTACTTCCGGGTGCGCGACCTGGCAGCCGATGCCGTCGCGGCCGCGCAACGGGTACTCGCCAGCCAGGCCGGGACCGATTTCGCAGTCTGCGATCCGGCGCGGATCATGCGCATAGCCGGGTCCTGGCACCTCAAGGCAGCGCCGCGCCAGGTCCGGATCATCGAGGCTCACGACGTCGAATACGAGCTGGCGGACGTGCTGGAGCGTGTCACCAGGCTGCCGATCGTCGCTGCTGCGCCGGTAGCGATCCGCCGCCGCGGCGGCACCGGTCACTCGCTCGACCTGGCAGCCCCGACGGCGCGCCTGCGCCACCACCTGGACCGGTTCGGCGGCCTCATCACGCCGGCGGTCCGCGCCGTCATCTCCGAGGCACGCGCGCCGGACGACGCCGGCGGCGGCAACCGGCACGCGACGCTGGTGGCGATCGTCGCGCGGCTGGCGCAGGTCGGATGGCGGGACCAGGACATCCGCGACCTGGTGCTGCCGGCGGTGCTGGAAGCATGGACGGTCGCCGACGACCTCGAGGCCCGGGTCGCGAACGTCATCGCCTGGGTGCGGTCGCGTGAGGCGGTCGCACACGCTGTCCCGATGAGCGACCGGGCCCGCCGGCTGTCGGCGGTGTTCTCCGGGCGCAGCACGGCATGAGCACGAACATCGTCCTTCTCAAGGCCGCGCAGCCCGCGCCAGCCGCTGCCTCCAGCGGTAGTGTCGAACATCTCATGACGCGCGCTTCGACGCTGTCGGATGAGTCTAGGGCGGATGCCGACGCCATAATGGCTGACGCCGTGGCCTTGGTCCTGTCGCCTGCCGAGCTGGACGCATTGGCCGCCGCCATGGCCCGCAGCACCGGCCGCGCTGCCGATGGATACAGACACGCGATGCAGGCGGGCCGCGTGGCGGCCGATCGAGAAGCCGGGCAGCCCCCACCGCCCATGTCGTCGATGCCGCACGTCATGACGCCGGATGAGGCACTCGCCGAGATGAACGCCCGGTGCTGCTTCGTCGCCGATCACGGCGGGACCGCGACCTACGCGACCATCGGCCCGAACAGGACCATCCAGCCGCGCAGCAAGGAGGAGATGGCGGCGATCTTCGCGTCCTATGCCGTCGAGCTGCCGGACGGGAAAGGCGGTGCGAGGTTCGTGCCGGTGTTCCTCTGGTGGAGCATGAACAGGGGCCGGAACGCCTACGACCGATCCCTCTACGATCCAGAAGGCATGCTCACCCTGCCAGGCGAAAGGGTGCTGAACACCTGGCGCGGCTTGGCGCTGGAACCCGCGCAAGGGTCCTGGCGGCGGATGCGCAGGCACCTTTATCTCGTCATCTGCAACGGCGACCGCTGGACCTTCAAGTACCTGCTCCGCTGGCTGGCCCACGTCGTTCAGCGGCCAGGAACCAGCCCTGGCGTGATGATCGTCCTGCGATCGGATCGGGAGGGCACTGGCAAGTCGAGCGTCGCGAGGTGGATGCGCGCCATGCTGGGCCCGCACGCCCATGAGGCGAACGGCCACCGGGAGATCGTCGGCGACTTCAACGAGGCCGTCGTCGAGAAGAGCTTCGTCGTGCTGGAGGAGGCGGTGTTCCCCGGCGACCACAAGGCGGCCGACGCGCTGAAGGCGATGATTACGGCCGAGACGCTCCGAATCAACCCGAAGGGCAAGCGCGGCTACGTCATCCCGAACAGCCTCCACTTGATGATGACGACGAACAACCGGCGGGCGGTGTTCGCGGGCGCCGACGCGCGGCGCTTCCTGGTGCTGGATGTCCAGAGGAAGATGGATCGAGCCTATTTCGACGCGCTCCACGCCGAGGCCGGCGCCGGAGGCGTGGAGGCGATGCTCGACGCCCTGCTGAAGATCGACCTGGGCCGGTTCAACCCTCGCGAGGTGCCGACCACCCAGGCCCTGATTGAGCAGCAGCGGCAGTCCGCCGACGACACCCACCGGTGGATCAGCGACGCCGTGCTTGGGGACGGCCTGGTCCCCGGCCTTCAAGGCGGCAGTTTCGGCTGCTGGGTATCCAGCGCCGCGCTCCACCGGGGCTACTCCATGTGGGCGCGGGACCAGGGTATCCGGCACCTCAAGAGCCTGCGGGCCGTCATGCTCGAGCTCAAGGCCCTCGGCTGCACGCAGGCCCGGACCGCGGCGGCCAACGGGTGGCACGTCCCGACGGCAGCCGTGCTGATCGCGGCCGCGGATCTCCGGGCCGGGATCAGGACGCGATGAGCCGTCATGGAAGAGGATGGAGCAGCATGGAGCTTGCTCCGCGTGATCCTCCATTCGAAAAATCGTTATTATATCTACGCTCTTTTTCTTCTTCTTTCTTTAGTGGAGGAATGGAAGAAGAAAAGAGATACAGCAGCTTCCAACGATACAATGGCCATTCACGCCCCCACGACGTCGGGCAGCCGCAGGTTGCCGGAGATCCTCCATCCCCCAGATTTGGCAAAGATGCACTCTAGATAAGCGATCTATCGTGGAGGACGGGGAGCGTCATTCATCCATTCCTACCGAAAACTGTAGTGGAGGTAACCGTGACCAGTGACGGCTATGTTTCGCTGTATCAGCAGATAGCGTCTGGCGAGGGAGCGCCCGCATGATCGCGATCTGCACCCGGCCCTCCTCTTCAGACAGGACGTTCATCGCCGAGATCGAGGCCTGGCTCGGCTGTCCCCTCTGGGTGCTGACGGCATGCGCGACCGAACAGGCGGCCTCGGGCCGCACCAAGGCCACGGTGGCGGCCAGGATGGCGGCGATGGGCGCACCAGGCCGCCCGGACGTGGGACGCTACCTCAGCACGCTCCCGAAGGCGGCGGCGCAGCATCTCGCACGCAAGGCCGGCCGCCGCGGACCCGGTCTGACGCCCCGACAGCTCGACGTGCTCCTGAGCTACGCCATGCTGCGGGGGACCGCGTTGCTCGGATGGTCGACCGACGTCACCATCACGCCGCTGCCGAGACCCGGCGCCTACCTCATCGGATGGCCGACCACCACCGGCAAGGCGAAGGGCCACGAGGTCTGGCTGCTGACGCCGCGCGGAGCGTTCATTTACGAGAACGGCACGCCGGTCCGGCCGATGGTCTATCCGGCGCTGCAGGAGCGCGGGCTCATATCCAGCATGATCGACCGCGCCGATCCACAAGCGACCGACCCCAGCCCCGAAGCCTATGCGCCCTTGAACCCAAACACGCAGGCCCGTTGGCGGCGATGGAGCGCGGCGGATACCCGCCGGCACTTCCCGGCATGACCGGGACACCGTCGGACCGATCGGCCTTGCCGCCGCCGATGGTCGACCTGGTCATGGCGACCATGGTTTTGTGCGGGGTCTGTCTGGAGGGCCTCAAGGGCAGCCTTGGGCGGCCCAGACGTGGCGGCCAGGCGCAGCCCCCGAGCCGATCCGAAGTGGAGGCCTACGTGCCTCGGGTGCAAGCCTTCGCCCGGGCATGGCGGGCCGTCGAGCGCGACGATCGGGACGCGGCGCTTGCGGCAGGCGTCCGGCAGTTCATGGTCGACGCGGCGGACAGCGACGCCCGCTCCGCGGCCTTGGAAGGAAAGCTCGAGGCGATGCTGCTCGACTACGTCCGCGAGATGGCGCGGCGCCTCGACCAGGTGTCCGGCCAAGCATCGCGAGGCGCCGATGCCTGATCCAGCCTTCTGGACCGCCAAGGGCCTTGCCGAGCGATGGGCCTGTCACCTGGAGACGGTCCGAAGGATGCTGCGCAGAGGGGACCTGGCCGCCGTCCGCATCGGTGGCGCCGTGCGCGTGCCGCACGATGCGGTCACGGCGTACGAGGCTCGGCAGACGGTAGCCGCGAAGCACGATCGCCAGGAGCCGGACCAGTCCTCCGAAGATGCCGTCGAGCGGTTCCGGCTTGGCCTGAGGCTCGACCATGTGCTCGACCGGCGCGGATCAGGGTGATGCCGTCAGTCCGCGGAACGTGGCGGCCGGACCGCCAGTCGCAAGCGGGTGCTGCTCTGGCTCCGGCGGTGCCGGGAACGTCCAGGGATCGCCTGATGCCACTTCCTGTTCACCATTGGACTGGGCAGTGGCCGTGATGGTCATCGGGTCGCGGCTGCCAGCCACGCGTATCACGACCGAGAACGAGCCGTTGCTGCCGCCCGCCGTCCGGTCATGAGCATACCCGCCGACTTGGCCCAGCTTCGCCCGAACCTCGCCGAGCCGGATCTGCTGTCCCGCGATCGCCACCAGCGCCGAGCTCTTCCCGTCGACCGCCGCCGCCAGCGCGACCGCGCCGAGCTGCCGGTCGAGGGTGTCCAAGTCCTCCGCAATCCGCGGCAGGCTCAGGAAGGCGCCCGCGTCGAACGGCGGGCGTGGTGCGGTCAGGGCCGCCTGGCGCTGGTCCGCTTCCTGACGCTTCGCCGCCACATCGCTCACCTGGCCGCGGAGGATGTGCCCGACGCGGTGCCGCTGCGCCGACATGCGTCCGACGCCCAGCGCTTCGGCGACGGCCCGGTCCGGCTGGCCGGCGGCCACCATCTCGGCGGCAATGCGCAGCTTCTCCGGGTCGGCACAGATCAAACAATGGCGCCCCACGCTGGCCCTCTCATGGCTGCGGCAACCGAATGATGAACGATTTGACCACAAGCTGGCGCGTCAAGCCATCGCTTGGTCAACTTGACCGCGCAGCACCCTCGCGACCTGGTTCCAAGCCCGTCCCAACCGAGCATGCACGGCCGGAAGATCGCTTCGCCCGGCGCCGCCACGGGCACCGTTCACCGATCCGCAACCCGGACGTGGGCATGCAGTGCGATGCCCTTCTGGTCCCGCCGCCCTAGCCCCATGACCGAGCCCGAGTGGGCGGCCGCTGCCCGCGAGGCGAGGGAGCAGGCGGACCTCCTAGCCCTGCTGGGGGAGGTGTTCGGACCCGCGCCGCCACCGCCGGAGCTGATGCGGCTGGCCCGGCCCCGCCCGCTGGCGCCGGAGCCGCGGAACACGCGCCGGCAGCGGACGATGCGGTTTGCAACGGCTTCCTGATGAACGAGGACGCCCACGAGACCGCGGCGGCCGAGGAGCTGCGTGGCGGCAGCCGGAGCCCGAGCCCGAGCCGTCCAGTGGCAGACGTGTCGAGGGTGACGATGGAGCAGCAGCAGGCCTACGTGGCGGCGCAGCAGGCTGCTGGCGCGGCACAGGCGAGATCCTACGACCCGATCTATGATCCGTGGCAATACCGGCTGGATCCGAACAGCCCTATCATCGCAGCGCCGCTGGCAGCGCCAGTAACAGGTCATGAACCCGGCGGCGATTGATATGCCGTAATGTGAAAACTAGAGCGGCTGCTCTTATTTAATCGCGTCAGCTTCGTTTAGAACTGGTCGCGCTCGGGCACTCTCAGACCTCCCCGAAGATAAGATATCAGCTCTAAAAGCGCTCTTTTTTCTTGCAGCAACGACGGAATACTTTTCATGAAAAAGTCTCCCCTTACACCATAACGCGTATAATCTAGCTGCTTACAGAGGAGAATCCATTCCAAGGTTTCTAGCCCAGCAAGCGCGCGACCAATTCCATACGAAAGCTTACGCAGGTTTGAAAAATTAGTTTTCTTAACCCTGAACCACCCATCACGCCCTAGTTCATAAACTTTCCCGTCACCATTATCCTGAAGATATTTACTTTTCTTCTCAAACCCCTCTTTCATATGCTGCCGCCGCATTGGCTGCGCTAGTATTTTTGCGATAGGCAACCGCGTCAACCGTGTGCCAAGGCCTGATCGAATATAACCATCTCCAGGAAGATGCTCTAACATATTGTCCGATTTCATGAGCACCGTACTCAATCCGAACGGCTTAGATAGCAAGTAATTACTGCTAACATAGATTATTACTAGGTCTTTTATTTGCAATACAATGGCTGACGGCGTGGTCAGAAAGCCTTCGCCGAGGCAGTCCCAGAGATCGAGAGTTGATTTAGCGCCTTCAACCCGGAAAAATAAAGCCAGACGATCAAACATACCAATACGGTCGTTAGGAAAAGAAACTCCTTCATACCCTAATAGTAATTCATTACCGCGGAGCGCTGTACCCATATGTGCAGAAGCTGCTTTAACTTTATCTAACCAATCAAAGATTACATCTACCTCCGTCGATGTAATACTTCCACCATCCACGAGAGCTTTTATAGGAGAGATTACAGGATCTTCTAAACGACGCGCAAACTGCTTGTTGCAGGTTTTATGCGAGGATAAGCAAAGTTGACGCCACGTCGGTTGTGAAGCGCCAGAATATCCGAAAGAAGGCGCTCTAGCATCACCGACGTCATCTGCGAAACGATGTAACCATTGAGGTAGAGGATGTTCGAAGTCGTGATCGTTATCCTGGATTAGGCCGCCGCATAAAACGCAGGTTGTGAAAGGCAGGCTTTCAGATATCGGACCGTTGACGACTCCTAATCGACCCCCCGCCTGAAATCGGCGAGGAATGAAGGGAAGGTGTGCGCTTGGTTGCCAAGCCGCAAGCACACTCGGCACGACATCAACTATTCTATCTCCACCGACGCTCATAGGACCAAAATAGCAGAACGACGTCCTCTTGTAGAGCCTTGATCTGAATGATCGCCTTCCGACTGCTACCTGTAATAGACTCGCGTCTGAACGATCGGAGCAACGGCCATGCTAGGCGGCAACCTCGGCGCCTTCACCCAGGGCGTGTTCGGCGGCGCGCAGGCGGTGCAGAACATCACCGCGTCCAACCAGGAGCTGCAGCAGCGCCAGTACGCCCTGCAGGCGGCCCAGGCCGTGCAGGCGGCCAGCAGCGGGCCGTACGCCGAGCAGGACCCGGGCGCCGCGGTGCAGCCGATCCAAGAGGGTGCGACCGCGGCGTCGCCGGACACCGGCGGCTCGGACCAGCCGCCGCCGGTCAGCGCCGGCGCGATCCCCACGACGTCGGGCCCGGTCGCCGACGTCTCCAAGCTGCCGCCGCTGGCCGCGAAGGCGCCGCCCGCCGCCCCGGCGCCGCCGGTGTCGTCCCAGGATGCCGCGGCCGCCACCGACCCGTTGAGCGCCGGCGACGGGCCGGCACCGGCAGCACCGGCAGCATCAGGATCGTCTCCGGCGTCCGGCTCGGCGTTGGACTGGCAAGGGTGGGCCGCCGGCGGCCCGGTGCCCACGGCTGCCGCACCAGCGGCACCAGCGGCACCAGCAGCGTCAGGACCGTCCCCGGCATCCGGCTCGACCAGCCCCGCGCCGTCGCTCGGCGCCCGCATCCTGAACGCCGTCAACCCGGTCGGCACGGCGGGTGCCGCGACCTCGTCGCCGCTGCCGGCCGCAGCCCAGGCCACGTCGCCGCCCGACCTGTCGGTGCCCGCGCCGTCGTCGGCGCTGATGCAGGCGCTCCGCAGCCCGGACAGGCGCACGCCCACGTCGCTGCAGGACGCGCCGGGCGCCGCGGGGACGTCGGACGCGGCCAGCCCGCCCGAGCTCGGCCCCGCCACCATGACCCTGCCGCAGCAGGCGGCCCCCGGCCAGGCGCCGGACGCGCGCACCTCGAACGACGTCACCACCCGCACCGCGTTCGACGGGCGCCCCTACGCCGCGCTGATGGCCCAGGCGCCGGCCTACGCCAAGATGGTCGACCAGGCGGCCGACAAGTACGGCGTGACGCCCGCCCGCCTGGCGCTGCACTGGAACAACGAGAGCAGCCTGAACACCGCAGCACCCGACAGCGCCACCGGCGCACAGGGCCCGTTGCAGATCCAGCCCGCCACCGCGCGCTACCTCGACCCGACCGGCGCGCGGGACCCGACCAAGCTCCCCGACGCGCTCGACCTCGCCGCCCAGAACATCCACCTGGCCGACACCCGCTACGGCCGCGACACGCCGCTGTCGGTCGCCGCCTACCAGGGCGGCAACGGCTCGGCCGACGCGATCGCCGCCGGCGAGGGCGCGCACCACCCGAACACCGTCGCCTACATGGCGAAGTCGTTCCCGGGCCAGACGCTGGGGCCGGACCAGCTGCAGCCCGGCCATGCGATGAGTCCGGCCGGCATCGTGCAGGCGGCGCAGCAGGGCGGCCCGGACGGGGTGCTGAACTTCATCGCGCGGTCGGGCCCCGCCGCGGCGCCGCTGTCCGACAAGTGGCGCCAGGCCGAGAGCGCGCTGATGACCGCGGCCGCGGCCAAGGGCGACATAGCGGGCATGACGCACGCCCGCGACTTCGTGTTCCAGCAGCTGCACCAGGGCAACGCCACCTCGCTGATCAACGCCTACCAGGCGCTGCAGGCCGGCGACGGCGTGTCGGCGGCGCAGCAGCTGGCGCGCGCCAACGCCTTCTTCCCCGACGGCGCCACGTCCCGGTTCGGCACGGACAACCAGGGCAACGTGTGGATGCAGCGGGTGGACGAGCACGACCCCACCAAGCCGCTGGGGCCGCCGGCGCAGGTCACGGCGGAGCGGCTGCAGACGATGCTGCTGCAGACCCAGGACCCCAACGAGTTCGCGCGGACGCTGGCCGAGCAGCAGCGGCAGGTGGCGCAGATCCGGCTCGAGCAGCAGCACGGCGCCTACTACTCCCAGCTGGCCGGCGTGCGGGAGTACATGGCCGACCGCCAGGCGCAGACCCAGCAGGCGGTCGCCCGGACGCGGGCCTCGGCCCTGACCGCGGCGGCGGGCATCCGCGCGGGGGCCAGCGAGTACGGCGCGGACCAGCGGCTGCAGGGGGCCAGCGTGCGCGGCGGCGCCTTGGATCGCGCCGGCGCGGCCGCGCCGCCGGGCGTCAATGGCCTCAAGCCTAACCAGATCGACAGCGAGGCGACCAGGTTCTACGGCGGGCAGGACGCGACGCCGAGCGGCCCGATGCAGCCCGAGCAGGCCGGGCTCGCCAGTGAGATCCACCAGGAGCTCCGCGCCAACACGCCCGGCATGACCGCGCTCGGCGCCAGGTCGCTGACCCTGGGGCTGCTCGGCGGCGGCAACGTCCTGCGCCCGGTCGGCAATGGCCTGTACGGTGTGTTCCCGCGGGGCGCGCAGTCGGGCCAGCCATCCGCCGTGATCAGCGGTGCCGTGGCGCAGCGTTTCGGGCGGCTGATGATGCCGGGCGGGCTGGGGACGCCCGGGCGGCCCGGATCCGGTGGCGCGCTCGGCTTGGGCTCGACGCCGCCCTCTACCGTCGTGCAGCCGAGCCGGTCTGCGCTGCCGTCCGGGATCGGCGGGCCGCCCGGCGGCGCCCTGGACTATGCCACGTCGGGCGGGACGATGACGCCGGGCCGATCGGCGCTTCCCACCGGCGCGCTGTCGGCGGGCTACTGACGGATGGAGCGGTCGGGACGGCGTCCCGGCTGCCGCCCCTGCACGAAACCTTCGAAATGCCGGTCGTGTAAGCGGCTTACCTGAAGGCACCCGGGGCCACCCCGCCCTGTCCAGATACCCCCCGCGGGGTGGCCCCGGGGGCCGGCATCACGATCAATACAGTAGGCGATTGATACGGTCTCTCCTTTGATGGAAGATTAACGTTCTCATCAGGGAGAAGCTTTATGCACAATGCCGCCTGCCGTCCCGGCTGGGACGAGACACTCAACCTCGCCGATGCCATGGGCCGGCACGGCTTCGCCCACGCCGCCAGCGCGCTCGACCTTAGCCCGGAGGCCCGGCGCCGCGCCGCGGCCATGGCACTCGCCACGGTCGAGGACGTCGAGGATGCGCTGCAGGCGCTGGGGCGGCAGATCGGGGCCGACCGGGCGGAGGAAACCCGGCTGGCGCTGCTGCGCGGCATGAAGGGCAAGATCGACGGGCTGCTGGAGATGGCGACCGCGTAGCCCCGCCCCAACCGGCCGAGCGATACGACGAGGGCGGTTCCGCAAGGGGCCGCCCTTCTGCTGTTTGGACACGGCCCCGTGCTGGCACCGCGGCTTCATCACGTTCTAGATGCCTAAGCGATGCCTGATCGGCAAGATGACTCCAAGGCAGCGGGTTAGATCAAGCTAAGTCGTTGATTTCGTGGTGCCGACACTCGGAATTGAACCGAGGACCTACTGATTACGAATCAGTTGCTC
>CAXTVM010000005.1:0-115788 GCA_964247725.1 uncultured Acetobacteraceae bacterium
CGCGCTCGACGCGGCGTTCGCCGCCGGCCGGATCGACATCGTGGGCCGCATGCTGACGGCGCAAGGTAGGTCGTACGGTGATGTTGGAGGCCGTGCGCGAGCTGTCGGATGACCTCGTCAACCGATCACTCGATCCACGTGCGGTTGTCCTGGAGCAGACGCTGCGGAAGCTGGAGCGCCCGCTGCCGCGTCCCGATCTCGCCAGCCCGCCTGACTGGGAGGGATACACGCCATGAACGTCTATGAGGTAGGGGCCGATCTCGCGTATGGTGTGTTCACTCGGATACGCAACGATGACGGCCGCGTGGGTTGGGAGCGACGGAGTGAGGCAGCCGGTCATCCAAGTGCGGCCGACTGGCATCCTCCCCGCCTGGAGAATCCCCGCGGAAAGGCGAAGGTCTTGCCGGTTGAGTGCGTCGGCGCAGCCGCATTCAGTGGCGGAGACATGCTCCTGAACCAACGGGCGCGCCAGATGCTGGCCCCGCTGCTGCTGCCGTGTGGCGAGTACCTGCCGGTCCAGTTAGAGGGCTTGGACTACCACTGGTTCAACTGCACGACCCTTGCCGACGTCGCCGACCAGGATCGGATCGAAGGTAAGCGCTCAGCATACCGCCACGTGCCACCAGCTTGTTGGAGCCGCGTCACCCGTTGGGCTTTTCATCCCGAGCGGGTGGCGGATGCGCCAGCCATCTTCACAGTGCCGCAATGACGCTTCTGTCTGATGTGCACGGACGTGCTGCGGCAGGCGGTGGAGGCGCACGACCTGCTGGAGTTCCGGTTCGACCTCCTGTGGTCGCCGGAGACGGGCGGCGTGGAGATCGACGACTCCCTGGCGCAGTTCTTCGGCGAGTCCGGCCGGCAGATGAACATCGCCGGCAAGGAACGACGCAAGGCGATGTAGGCCCGTCCGGCCGGACGGACGACGGGACGTTCCTAGGCCGCCCGCTGCCCCCGCTGCCGCGCATCCGCCATCCCCTGCAGCATCGGCACCAGCCGCTCCGCCACACCGGCCCAGTCGCCCGTGCTCGCCTGCCGGATGATGGTGAGCGAGGGGTACCAGGGGCTGTCGGCGCGGTCGTGGAACCAGCGCCAGCAATTGTCGTAGCGGTCGAGCAGGATCACGGGCAGGCCGAGGCCGCCGGCCAGGTGGACGACCGAGGTGTCGACGCTGACCACCACGTCGAGGTGACGCATCAGGCTCGCGGTATCGTCCATGTCGACGACCGCACCCATCGGGTCGGCGATCCGCAAGCCTCCCGGCGGCGCCCGCAGCTCCTCCGCGTAGGGTCCCATCTGCAGGCTCACCAGCCGGACGTGGCGCAGCCGGGCGAGGGGGGCCAGGGCGGCCAGGCCGATGCTGCGCTTGCGGTCCACCATGTTGGCGGCCAGGTTCTCCAGCCGTGGCGCGCCGCCCCAGGCGAGCCCGACCCGGAGCGGTCGGCTAGGGTCGGGGCCGGCGACGAGATCGTCGGGGAGCAGCTCGGCTACGGCGTCGACCCGGTCCGGGTCGGTGCGCAGGTAGGGCGGCGGCAGCCCCCACAGCTCCGGCCTGCCGGAGAAGGCGCGCGGCAGGCTGATGAACGGGCAGTGCCAGTCCGCCTCCAGCCGGATGTCGTCGGTGGCGATCACGCCGGCCACCCCCTCGACCCGCGCCGCCAGCCGCGCCAGGTTCGGCGGCACCCACAGCAGCACCCGGGCACCCAGCCGGGCCAGCAGCGGCACGTAGCGCAGGTACATCAGCGTGTCGCCGACCCCCTCCTCGTGCGTGACCAGCACACTGCGGCCTGCGAGGTCGGCGTCGCGGCGCAGCGTCGGCAGCAGGCGGTCCAGCGGCAGCTCGGTGTGGCCGGGCAGCCGGAAGCGCCACTCGTGCTCCTGCCAGCCCTGCACCATGCGCCCGGCCTTCAGCAGGCAGATCGAATGATTGAGCCGGACCTGCGCCTCGGCCGGCTTCAGCTGGATGCTCTGCCGGTAGGCCGACAGCGCCTCCTCGAACGCGCCCTCGTTCGCCAGCGTGCAGCCGAGGTTGGCCCAAGCCGGTGCGTTGCCGGGGTCGCGCTCCACCACCTCGCGGAACAGCGCCAGGCCTTCGGCCACCTGCGCCTGCCCGATCAGGATGATCGCGCGCTGGTTCAGCGCCGACGGCTCCTGCGGCTGCAGCGCCAGGCTGCGCCCGACCGCCGCCATCGCCTCGTCGAGCCGGCCCAGCTCGTACAGCAGCTGGCCGTGGCTGAGCTGCAGCTTCCAATCGTCCGGGGTCAGCGCCAGGCAGGCCAGGAACGCCGCCTCGGCGTCGCGGCCGCGATACTGGCGGTGCAGCAGGCCCAGCAGGTCCAGGCAGGGATGCACGTTGGCCGGCCGCGCCGCCGCCACCGCGGTGAGCAGGGGGGCGGCGGCCCCGGCCGCGCCGGACCCGGCGAGCGCCAGCCCGAACAGCAACTGGCCCTCGAGGTCGCCGCCCTGCGCATACGGCGCCACCTCGTCCCGCGCCGGCTCGAACCGGCCCTGCTGCAGCAGCGCGTAGCCGTGCTTCAGCGCCGCCAGCCGCATCAGCCCTCGCCGATGAGCCGACGCACGGCGGACGAGATCGCCGAGGGGAGGTAGGGCTTGTTGATGTGCAGGTCGAGCGGGTTGCCGCCGGCGCGCGGATCCGGCCGCCCACTCATGAAGATCACCGGCAGGTCGGGCCGGGTGTCGCGCGCGCGGGCGGCCAGCGCGTTGCCGTCGATCGAGCCCGGCAGCTGGATGTCGGTCAGCATCACGGCCAGGTCGCCGCCGTCGCCCAGCACCGCCAGCGCCTCTTCGGCGTCGCCGGCCTCGACCACCTCGTAGCCGTCGTCGGTCAGCACCTCGGCCAGGGTCATGCGGATGAGGAACTCGTCCTCGACGATCAGCAGCCGGCGAGCGGCCATGCGGGATCTCCGATGGTGCGGGTCATTACGCGGCAGACTAGGCCCGACCTGCCGACGCGGTGCAAGTTGTCGCATCGGGAGGAAGGCCAGGAGCTCTGCCCCTGAACCCCGCTGGGGCCGCGGGCCCCAGACCCCGATTCGTTTAGGTATGCCTTCAAGCATGGACCATCTTCTTATGAACGGGGATTTGGGGCCTGCGGCACCAACGGGTTCAAGGCAGAGCCCCGGCCTTCTTCCCCCGCCCGCGATCGTGATAGCATCGC
Organism: uncultured Acetobacteraceae bacterium; assembly: GCA_964247725.1. Classification (GTDB taxonomy): domain Bacteria; phylum Pseudomonadota; class Alphaproteobacteria; order Acetobacterales; family Acetobacteraceae; genus Lichenicola. The sequence continues at coordinate 3,176 of CAXTVM010000005.1, forward strand.
TCCATGACCGACCCTTTCGCCTGGATCGCCGGCTGGATCCACGAGACCGTGCTGCTGCCGCTGCTGTTCCGCGCGCACCTGATGCAGTGGGAGGACACCTCCTTCATGTGGGCGCTGTTCGCGACCTACGGCGTGCTGCAGGTGGCGGTGAACACCGCCATCTGCGTGCCGGCCGAGCGGCTGCGGCCGCTGGTGCGCTGGGAGCGCCGCGACGCGGTGGCGATGGACGTGTTCTACACGCTGCTGGCCCGCATCGGCGTGTTCCCGCTGGCGACGTTCTTCGGCTTCTACTGGATCCAGACCGCGCTGAACGGCTGGATGACCGACCACGGCTACATCCCGCCGACGCTGGAGACGCTGTTCCCGGCGCTGCTGGCGGCGCCGGCGCTGACCTTCCTGATCTATGCGGTGCTGCTGGACTTCGCCGAGTACTGGCGCCACCGCCTCAGCCACACGTTCGGCTGGTGGTACGGGCTGCACGCGCTGCACCACGCGCAGCGGCAGATGACGTTCTGGTCCGACGACCGCAACCACGTGCTGGACGACGTCATCACCTATGTCTGGTTCATCGCCGCCGGGCTGCTGATCGGGGTACCGCCGATGCAGTTCCCGCTGCTGGTGCTGACCATCCGGCTGGTCGAGAGCTTCAGCCACGCCAACACCAGGATCGGGTTCGGCTGGCTCGGCGAGTGCCTGCTGGTGTCGCCGCAGTTCCACCGCGCCCATCACGGGCTCGACGCCGCCGGCCGCAACAGCTGCAACTACGGCGGCGTGTTCCCCTGGTGGGACATGCTGTTCCGCACCGCCGACTTCCGCCACGACGTGGTCGAGACCGGCGACGCCCGCGCGCCCGAGGCGCTGGCCAGCGGCTCCTGGCTCGATCAGCAGCGCGCCGGTCTTGCTTTGTCGTGGCGCCTGCTGACCCGGCACCGTCGCATGCGGGTGCCGGCGCAGTAGAGGAACGCCGTCAGGCCCTGTTCAGGCCCCCTTCAGCTTGGTGTTGCACTGGCTGTAGTAGCCGTTCTTTGCGATCCAACCGAGGCCACCGTTGGCGCCCGAGGCCTTGTTGGCGTGATACTGGTCGAGGCAGGTCTTCTTCCGCCCCTGACCGGCGCTGAGTTTGGCGTATCTCGGATCGATGGCGGTTGGGAAGGTGGCATTACCGGTGACGGCAGGCGGGTGGCCGGCCGCGGCGGGTGCGGGTGTCTTGGCGGTCGCGACCGTGGCTCGGGCCTGGGTGGCGGCCGAAACCGGGGCGGTGGTGGCCGCGGCTGCCGTCGTCGCGCCGACGGGTGCGACGGCATCGCACTGGGTGGCGCGGAAGGTCTTCCAGTCGGCGCCGTTCAGCGTCCCGGCCGTCTTCGCGGCCTGATACCTGAGGCTGCATTCCTTGAGGCTGGTGGCGCCCAGGGCCGGCGGCGCCGCGAGCGCCATCACCATCGCTGCCACGATCCAGCCCGTGTAACCCGTGTTCGTCATCGATCCGTCCCCATCTCGTTGGTGCGCCAGCGTATCGAAGGCGAACCGTCGCGGCTAGGGTTCCTATCGGCTGCCGCCGATCAGCCGCTGCACCAGCCCGCCGAAGTCGAAGCCTTCGCCCTGCGGGGCCGCCGCCTCCGCGCCGGTCATGGCCGAACCCTGGGACGCCGGGCCGCTCTGCATCTCCCCGCCCGGCACCTGTCCACCCGGCGTCTGGCTGTCGACCGCGTGCGGCAGCAGGTGCGCCAGCATGGCGGTGGCGACGCTGGCGGGCACGCCGTGCGCCTCGGCGAAGCTCTCGATCTCCTGCGGCGGGAACACCCGCGTCACCTCCTCGGCCGCCAGCGGCAGGTTGGCACCCGAACCGGTCCAGGACTGCATCTTGTCGCCGAGCCCGGCGGACTCGAACCGGGACATCAGGCCGGGCAGGCCACCGGCGCTGGAGAACGCCGTCGACAGCAGCCCGCCCGCCGCGTCGGCGTGCGTCTGGTTCTGCATCAGGCCTTCCAGCGATCCCAGGAACCCACTCATCGGCCAAGTCTCCATTGCTGCCGCGGGTCGAACGAGCTGCTGCGGCACCGGGTTCCCGCCGCCGGACCCCGCCTGCAACCCGACCGGCCGCCCGGCGGTTGCAGTGCCACGATGCCGCATCCCGAGACCTGGCTGAAGGTGCTGCCCGACGGGCTGTGGTGCGAGCCCGGCGGCTTCTTCATCGACCCCGTGCGCCCGGTGGAGCGCGCCGTCATCACCCATGCGCATGCTGATCACGCGCGGCCCGGCCACGGCGCGGTGCTGGCCAGCGCCGAGACGCTGGCGATCATGGACGTGCGGATGGGGGAAGGGCGGTCGGGCGGCAGCCAGCAGGCGCTGGCCTACGGCGAGATCCTGCGGGAAGGCGAGGTCACACTGTGGCTGCAGCCGGCCGGCCACGTGCTCGGCAGCGCGCAGGTGGCGATGGAGCATCGCGGCAGCCGCGCGGTGGTGTCGGGCGACTACAAGCGGGTCGCCGACCCTACCTGCCGGCCGTTCGAGCCGATCGCCTGCGACGTGTTCGTCACCGAGGCGACATTCGGGCTGCCGGTGTTTCGCCATCCGCCGCCGGCGGGCGAGATCGCGCGGCTGCTGGATAGCGTACGGCTGTTCCCCGAGCGCACCCACGTGGTCGGCTGCTACGCCCTCGGCAAGTGCCAGCGCCTGATCCGGCTGCTGCGCGAGGCAGGTTACGATGAGCCGCTCTACCTGCACGGCGCGCTGCTGCCGGTCTGCCGCGCCTACGAGGCGATGGGGGTGTCGCTCGGCGACCTGCGCCCCGCCACCGTCGCCGCCAAGGCGGAGCTGGCCGGCGCCGTCGTGCTGGCGCCGCCGGGCGCGATCGCCGACCGCTGGGCGCGGCGACTGGCCGACCCGGTCACCTGCCTGGCGTCCGGCTGGATGCGGGTGCGGCAGCGGGCGAAGGTGCGCGGCATCGAGCTGCCGCTGGTGATCTCGGACCATTGCGACTGGGACGAGCTGTGCCGGACCCTGGTCGATGTCGGCGCGCCGGAGGTCTGGGTCACGCACGGCCGCGAGGAGGCCCTGATCCATGCCGCCGAGGCGCAGGGCCGCGTCGGCCGCGCCCTCCGCCTGGTCGGCTACGGCGACGAGGAGGAGGAAGAAACCAATCCGGGTCTGGGACCGGTGGTCCCAGCGGGTCCAGGGCAGAGCCCTGGCCTTCCTTCCTGATGATCGCCTTCGCCGAGTTGCTTGAGAGATTGACTTTGACCCCCGGCCGCCTGGCCAAGGTCGCCCTGCTGCGCCGCTTCTTCGAAACCGAGCCCGACCCAGACCGCGGCATCGGACTTGCGGCGGTGACCGGCGAGCTCGCCTTCGAGGCCGCCAAGCCCGGCCTGATCCGGGCGCTGGCCGAGGCCCGCACCGACCCGGTGCTGTTCGCCTGGTCATACGACTACGTGGGCGACCTGGCCGAGACGGTGGCGCTGATGTGGCCGGAGCGCCCGACCAACGCGTCGCCGCCGCTGCTGGCCGAGGTGGTGGCGGCGCTAGCTTCCACGGCCAAGCCCGACCTGCCTGCCCTGGTCGCCGGCTGGCTGGACGCCTCGCCGGTCTCGGTCCGCTACGCCATCCTCAAGCTCATCACCGGGGCGCTGCGGGTCGGCGCCTCGGTGCGGCTGGCCAAGATCGCGCTGGCGGAGCTGAGCGGCGGCACGATCGCGGCGGACGACATCGAGGAGGTCTGGCACGGCCTGCTGCCACCCTATGCCGAGCTGTTCGCCTGGGTGGAGGGGCGCGGCCCGCGTCCGGACCCGGCCGACGCGCCGGTGTTCCGGCCGCCGATGCTGGCGCACCCGCTGGAGGCGCCGGACTTGGCGGCGCTGCCGTTCGAGGCGTTCGCGGCCGAGTGGAAGTGGGACGGCATCCGGGTACAGCTGGTCTCGACGCCCGGCGGCCGCCGGCTCTACTCGCGCGGCGCCGACGACATCTCGGCCGCGTTTCCCGAGATCGTCGAGCGCATGGGCTTCGACGCCGTGCTGGACGGCGAGCTGCTGGTGCTGCGCGACGGCGAGGTGGCGCCGTTCGCCGACCTGCAGCAGCGCCTGAACCGGAAGGCGCCGACCGCGCGGACCCTGGCCGAGTTCCCGGTCTCGGTGCGGCTCTACGACATCCTTTTCGACCGCGGCGACGATGTGCGGCCGCTGCCGTTCACCGAGCGGCGGACGCGGCTGGAGGCGTTCGTGGCGCGCGAGCGGCCGGACCGCATGGACCTGTCGGAGATCGTCGCGGCGCCCAGCCTGGAGGCGCTATCGGTGCTGCGCGACGGCGCCCGGGCTGCCTCGATCGAGGGGCTGATGCTGAAGCGCCGCGACAGCCCCTACCTGCCCGGCCGGCCCAAGGGAATGTGGTGGAAGTGGAAGCGTGACCCGCTCACCATCGACGCGGTGCTGATGTACGCGCAGCGCGGTCACGGCAAGCGCAGCTCGTTCTACTCCGACTACACGTTCGGTCTCTGGCGCCAGGGCGATGCCGGCGCCGACGAGCTGGTGCCGGTCGGCAAGGCCTATTCCGGCTTCACCGATGCCGAGCTGGTGCAGCTCGACCGCTGGATCCGCAACAACACCACCCAGCGGTACGGCCCGGTGCGCGAGGTCGACCACGAGCCACGCCACGGCATCGTGCTGGAGATCGCGTTCGATGCGGCGCAGCGCTCGAACCGGCACAAGTCGGGGGTGGCGCTGCGCTTTCCGCGCGTGGCGCGGCTGCGCCTGGACAAGCGGCCCGAGGATGCGGATCGGCTCGAGGGCCTGATGCGCACCATCGTCTGAGAGCGTGTTGCACGAGGCGTTCTTCCGGCGCGACGCCGCATCGGTCGCGCACGAGCTGATCGGCGCCACCCTGCTGGTGGACGGCGTCGGCGGCACGATCGTCGAGACCGAGGCCTACGACCGCGCCGATCCCGCCTCGCACAGCGTCAGCGGGCCGACCCGCCGCAACGCCGCGATGTTCGGGCCGATCGGTCGCGCTTACGTGTATCGCTCGTATGGCATCCACTGGTGCCTGAACCTGGTGTGCGGCGTCGAACCCGGCAGCGCGGTGCTGATCCGCGCCCTGCAGCCGACATCCGGGCTGGACCGGATGCAGGCGCGCCGCGGCACCGAAGTCCTGCGCGACCTGTGCCGCGGCCCCGGCCGCCTGTGCCAGGCGCTCGCCGTAACCGGGACTCTCGACCACCACCGTCTCGATCGTCCGCCGTTCGAGTTCCGGGTTCGCGCCGGGCCGGTCCTGCTGACGGCCGGCCGCCGCATCGGCATCACCCGTGGGGTCGAGACGCCGTGGCGGTTCTGCCTGGCCGGCTCGCGCTTCGTCAGCCGAACGACCGCCGGTCCGCGGTCCGAACCGGGCCTCTAGAGCATGATCCAACCGCTTCAGGCTCACGGATCATGCTCAAGCTTGTCGTTCTTGCGGGCCTCCTATCCGGCCGAATGGGTCCGTTCGGTCGGATGATGCTCTAGCCGTCGGCGCCGCTGCCCGATCCGGTCACGCCGGATCGCGATGGCGCGTCCGAGCCCGGCTCGACCGTCCGGGTCATCGCCGCCACGGCGGCATCGTCGCCGACCTCCGCGGCGTCGAGCTTGGCACTTGGCCCGGAACCCTGGCGCGACTCCATCAGGGCATCCTCGACCGCCTGCGGATCGACCCGGATCGCCTCGCCCATCAGCCGCTCCGCCTCGTCCGGATCGCCGTCGCGCTGCGCGCGCGTCGAGACGTCGACGAGCCGGCGCGCGATCCCGTGCTTGCCCTCGCCGAAGCTGTTCGGCTCCTGGATGTCGGCCATGGCCCTGATCTCCGCTGCTGTGTCCGGACAACCGCCCGGGCCGGCGCCGGTTGCAGGGCCGCTGCCGGCGCCCCGTGTCAGCGCTGGTCGATCTCGACGTTGGTGAGGCTGTAATCCTCGGGGATGTGGCTGCCGACCAGCAGCTGCTCGCGCCAGTTGCCGTGCTTGATGGCGGCGTCGAGCGCCGGCTGGATGCGGTAGTCGATGTCGTAGGCGCCGGCATATTGCTGCAGGTCGGTGTCGCCGGTCAGGTCCGGATTGGGCGTGCCGCAGATCTGCACCGCCTGGTAGAACGGCACGCCGAAATCCTTGACCTGGTCGTCAAGGCAGGCGGTATCGCCTGGACGCGGCGGGTGGAAGTCGACGCCGCACCCGGCGAGCGGTGCCAGGGCCGTCAGCAGGGCAGCCACTCGTGCGATCAGCATGACATTTCCTACCTTCGATCTGGCCCGCCTTCGATCTGGCAACGGCGGCGCCTCGCACGCGGCGAACGGCCCCAAGCCGGACGGCCGGGGCGGCGGTCGCTTTCGATCCTCGCCGGCCCAAGGTTATATGGGGGTGGGTTCCGGACCGAGGAGAACGGCGTGGGCGTCGATGCAACAATCTATCGCGAGGCGATGTCCCGGCTCGGCGCCGCCGTCAACATCATCACCACCCGCGACGAGACCGGCAACCACGGCTTCACCGCCTCCGCGGTGTGCTCGGTCACCGACAGCCCGCCGACGCTGCTGGTGTGCGTCAACCGCAATGTCCGCTCCCGGCCGACGATCCGGCTGGGCGCCCCGATCTGCGTCAACACCCTGGCCCACGCGCAGCAGCACGTGTCGGCCGCCTTCTCGAGCAGCAAGCTGGAGATGGCCGAGCGGTTCGAGATCGGCACCTGGACCACGCTCAAGACCGGCGCGCCGATGCTGGAGCAGGCGCTGACGTCGTTCGACTGCCTGGTGTCCGACATCGTCGAGGTCGGCAGCCACAGCGTGGTGTTCTGCGCGATCCAGTCGATCCACCTCGGCGATCCGGCGGAGGCGCTGATGTATTTCTCCCGCGCCTACCACCGCCTCGGCTCCCCCGCGTGAGACTGGACTGTGCCGGCGATCCGACGCGCCCGTCTGCGCTTGCCGTCTGCTCACGGCCAGGAGGCCGCTGCGCGGCGGTTCCGGGCGGTCACGCCGGCCGTGTTGCTGCGCGGCACTCTCACTCGGCACAACCCAGTCTCGCACGAGGCCCCGGCACACCCTTCCAGGGCTCAGGCGCTGGCGGCCAGCTCTTGCCAGTTCGGGCCGCCCAGGATCCAGGCGAGCAGGGCCTTCTGCGCGTGGAGGCGGTTCTCGGCCTCGTCGAACACCACTGACCAGCGACCCTCCATGACCTCGTCGGTCACCTCCTCGCCGCGATGCGCCGGCAGGCAGTGCATGAACAGCGCGTCCGGAGCCGCCTCGCCCATCAGCGCGGCGTCGACCCGGTAGTCCTGCAGCCGCAGGTGCCGGCCCTCGGCCGGATCGTCCGACATGCTGGTCCAGGTGTCGGTGACGACGCAGTCGGCGCCGCGCACGGCGGCGCGGGGATCGGCCATCGGCTCGATGCGGCCGCGCCCGCCCGAGGCGGCCTCCGACGCTGCCCAGTCCAGCACCTCCTGGCGCGGCCGCAGGTCCGGCGGCGTCGCCAGCCGCAGCGTGAAGCCGAACCGCACCGCCGCCTCGATCCAGCTCGCGGCCACGTTGTTGCCGTCGCCGCACCACGCGACGACGCGCCCGGCGATCGGCCCGCGACGCTCCTCGAAGGTCATGACGTCGGCCAGCAGCTGCACCGGATGCGAGGCGTCGGTCAGCCCGTTGATCACCGGGATGGTGGCGTGCAGGGCCAGCGCGTGCAGCTCCACCGCACGGTCGGTGCGCAGCACCAGGGCGTCGAGGAAGCGCGACAGCACGCGGGCGGTGTCGGCGATGGTCTCGCCGCGGCCGAGCTGCATGTCGCGCGGGCTCAGCACCACCACGTCGCCCCCGAGCTGGCGCATCGCCACCTCGAACGATACCCGGGTGCGGGTCGAGGGCTTCTCCAGCATCAGCCCCAGCGTCAGCCCGTCGAACGGCCGCCGCGGATGCGCCCGCCGGCCCATGCGGTGGGCCCGCTTCATCGTCGCCGCGGCGTCGACGAGCTGGCGCAGCACGGCGCCATCGCAGCCGCGCAGCTCGAGGAAATGGCGCAAGTCGGGCGCATCACGGATGCCGGCGACGATCCCGGCCGCGGCGAGCGGGATCTCCAGCAGGCTGCTCACGACGCCATCGCGACCGCGGGCGACCGCGGGCGACCGCCGCGCGCCGGCTGCGGCGCCACCCGCTCGGCCGCGCGTGCCAGCCTGGCCACCGCCTCCAGGCATTCGGCGTCGCTCACCACCAGCGGCGGGATGATGCGCAGCACGTTGTCGCCGGCGGTCACCACCAGCAGCTCCTCCTGCAGCGCCGCCTCCTGCAAGGCGGCGACCGGAAGACGGCACTTCAGTCCGATCATCAGCCCGGACGCGGTCCCGTGCCCGCGCACCGCCTCGTACACGTCCGGGCGCGCCGCGATCAGCCGCTCCAGGGCGGCGGCCAGCGTGCGGCCGCGCGCCTGCACGCCGTCCAGGAAGCCCGGCGCCAGCAGCACGTCCAGCACCGCGCCGCCGGCGGCGCAGGCCAGCGGGTTGCCGCCGAAGGTGGTGCCGTGCGAGCCCGGCGTCAGGTGGCGCGCCACCGCCTCGGTGGCCAGGACGGCGCCGAGCGGGAAGCCGCCGCCGATGCCCTTGGCGGTCGAGACCACGTCCGGCCGCACGTCGGCCCACTGGTGCGCGAACAGCCGGCCGGTGCGCCCCATGCCGCACTGCACCTCGTCGAGCCCGAGCAGCAGCCCGAACTCGGTCGCCGCCGCGCGCAGCTCGCGCAGGAAGCGGGTGCCGGCCTCGTTGACGCCGCTCTCGCCCTGGATCGGCTCGACCATGATGGCGGCGGTCTCCGGCCCGATGGCGTCGCGCACCGCGTTCATGTTGCCGAGCGGCACGTGGTCGAAGCCGGGTGCGGGCTCGCCGAAGCCGTCGAGGTATTTCGGGTTGCCGGTGGCCGAGAGCATCGCCAGCGTGCGGCCGTGGAAGGCGCCGTCGAAGCAGAGGATGCGGGTCCGCTCCGGGTGGCCGGTGGCGGCCTGGGCGCGGCGCATCATCTTGACCATGCCCTCGTTGGCTTCGGCGCCCGAGTTGCAGAAGAACACGCTGTCGGCAAACGACGCCTCGACCAGCCGCAACGCGAGCCGCTCGGCCTCGGGCACCCGGTAGAGGTTGGAGACGTGCATCACCCGGCCGGCCTGCGCCGCGATGGCGGCGACCAGGTGCGGGTGGTTGTGGCCGAGCGAGGAGGTGGCGATGCCGGCGCCGAAATCGAGGAATCGTCGCCCCGCCGCCGTGTACAGCCAGACGCCGTCGCCGCGCTCGAAGGCGAGGTCGGCACGGTTGTAGGTCGGCATCAGCGCAGGGATCATGTTGGGTCTGTCAGCCGCGCGGGCTCGCTCGGGTTGAGAAGGGGTGAAAGCATGCGGGTCGGCACGAGTTCAAGTCAAACCGCACCCATGCCGTGCCGGGCCTGATCCGGCATGCGGGACGCTCCTCCTCCGGGCCGGCGCGAGCGGCCCCCGGTCGTCGCCGGCCCGGTGCCGGACCAGGCCCTGCTGCGGGAGGCGTCGCTGGCGCACCTGGCCCGCTTCGCCGCCTCCGAGGCCGGGCTGGTGCGGGTGCTGGACCGGCGCATCCGGCGCTGGGCGAGCCGCGCCGAGGCCGCCGGCGCCGAGGCGGCCGAAGTGGCGGCGCAGTCGCAGGCGGCCCGTCGCGAGGCCCGCGCGGTCGCCATGGCGCTGGTCCGCGCCGGCGTGCTGGACGATGCCGCTTATGCCGAGGCGCGGGCGCGTTCGCTGGTCCGCGGCGGCCGCTCGCGGCGGGCGGCGCTGGCCCACCTGGCAGGCCGCGGCATCGGATCAGAGCTGGCGCAGGGCGTGCTGCCGGAGGATCGCGACACTGAGCTCGCCGCCGCCCTGGTGCAGGCGCGGCGGCGGCGGATCGGCCCGTTCGCCGCCGTGGGGACTGATGAGGATGCCGACCCGGATGGGCTCCGGCCGCCCGACCCGCGGCGGCACGACCGGGCCCTGGCTGCATTGGCCCGCGCCGGCTTCACCCGCGAGACCGCCGAGCGCGCGCTGGCGCTGGACCGGGATGCGGCGGACGCGCTGATCGAGGCCCTGAAGCGGGGGTGAGCGCCGACCCGGACCGCTTGCATGAGCGGCCCGACGGCGCCATGTCATGGCGTGACCGGGCACCCGCACCGATAGGAAAAGGCATCTCCCATGGGTAGCTTCAGCATCTGGCACTGGCTGATCGTCCTGGCGGTGGTCCTGCTGCTGTTCGGCGGCAGCAGCAAGATCAGCACCCTGATGGGCGACTTCGCCAAGGGCATCAAGTCGTTCAAGAAGAACATGGGCGAGGACGAGTCGATGGAGCACGGCGCCCACCTGGCGCCGCCGCCTCAGGTCTCGCAGGCGGCCCAGGTACCCCCGGCGGGCTACCCGGCGCAGCCCCAGCCGGCCTATCAGCCGCAGCCGGCGCCGGTCGAGCCGGCGCGTCACCCGGGCTGACGCGCCGTCCGTCGGACGGTGGCGGCCCCGTCGGCGCCTGATCCGCTGCTGGACGCGCCATCCGTCTTGACCGGCTCGTCTCGGCCTGTGCCCTATCCACGAGTTGCGCTGCCGTGCGGGTCGGATGACGAGGCGATATAGCGGTTGGGCCGAGCTGCCGGCCGATGCGCGCGGCGGCATCCTGGCCCTCGGCAACTTCGACGGCGTGCATCTGGGTCATGCGCACCTGCTGCGCACGCTGCATGTGGCCCGCCCGGACGCGCCGCTGGGCGTGCTGACCTTCGAGCCGCACCCGCGCGAGCTGTTCCGTCCCGATGACGCGCCGTTCCGACTGACGCTGTCGGACGAGCGGCAGGACGCCCTGGCGGCGCTGGGGGTCGCGCGCATCTTCGAGATCCCGTTCGACCGCGCCTTCTCGCTGCTGACCGCGCGGCGGTTCGTGCAGGAGGTGCTGCACGGGGCGCTGGGCGCCACCCATCTGGCCTGCGGCGCCGACTTCGCCTACGGCCACCGCCGCGGCGGCGACGTGGCGACGCTGGCCGAGCACGCGGAGTCGCTCGGCATCGGGCTGACCGTGGTGCCGGCCCTGGCCGACGCCGGCGGCCCGTACTCCTCGACCCGCATCCGCCGGGCGTTGCTCGACGGCTATCCGGAGCGGGCGAGCGAGGAGCTGGGCCGGCAGTGGGCGGTGCGCGGCGTCGTCCGCCATGGCGACAAGCGGGGTCGCCTGCTGGGCTTCCCGACCGCCAACATCCAGCTCGGCCGCCATCTGGAGCCGGCGCGCGGCGTCTATGCGGTGACGGTGCGGCTGCCCGACGGCAGCCTGTATCCGGGGGTCGCCAACATCGGCCGCAGGCCCACCGTCAACGACACGCTGGAGAGCCGGCTGGAGGTCAACCTGTTCGACTTCGACGGCGACCTCTACGGCCAGGTGCTGTCGGTCTCGCTGCACACGCTGCTGCGGGCCGAGCACAAGTTCGACGGCCTGGACGCCCTCAAGGCGCAGATCACGCTCGACGCCCAAACCGCCCGCACCTACCTGAAAACCTAAACGAATGGATCTTCAAAGCTTCGCCTTGAACGGGTCCAGGGCAGAGCCCTGGCCTTCGTTCTCTTCGGATTTTTGCGGTGGCCTCGCCCAGCTCCTTGCATGGCGCCGCGACGTCCGCCGCTTCCGCCCCGAGCCCTTGCCCGACGGCCTGCTGCCGCAGCTGCTGGCGCTGGCGCACACCGCGCCGTCGGTCGGGCTCAGCCAGCCCTGGCGGTTCGTGACGGTCGACGATCCGGGCCGCCGCGCCGCGGTGCGGGCCAGCTTCGAGGCCTGCAACCGTGCCGCCGCCGCCGGCCAGCCGGCCGCCTATGCGCGCCTGAAGCTCGCCGGCCTCGACGAGGCGCCGTGCCACCTGGCGGTGTTCGCCGACCCCGATCCCGGTCAGGGCCACGGCCTCGGCCGCGCCAGCATGCCCGAGACCGCGGCGTATTCGGCGGTGGTCGCCGTGCACACGCTGTGGCTGGCGGCGCGGGCGACCGGGGTCGGCCTGGGGTGGGTCTCGATCCTGGACCCCGAGGCGGTGGCGGCGGCGCTGGAGGTGCCGGCAGCGTGGCGTCTGATCGGCTATCTCTGCCTCGGCTATCCGCGGGAGGAAGCCGACAGCCCCGAGCTGGAGCGCGCCGGCTGGGAGCGCCGCCGCCCGCTGGCCGCCTGCCTCCTCCACCGCTGAAAGCTCCGTCCGAGGCCGCGATCCGGACCCCGGTGGCGTTGCGGTCCGGTTCGGATCAAGGTGGCGGCACGACCTTCTGGGATCATGCAATGCGGATGTGCGGGATCTGGCCGGTGGTTCTGGCGCTGGCCTGCGCGGGCGTCGCCGCCGGCTGCGCTGCGTCGAATGGGCGGCAAGGCGACGGCCATGCGCCGCGCGGAGCCTATGTCGGCGGGGCGGGCGGCTATGTCGTGCACTGACGCCGCCGACGACCGCCTGCTGCCGGAGAGCGTCTGGGACTATCCGCGGCCGCCGGCGCTGCAGCTGGTGCCGCTGCCGGTGCGGATCGCGTTCGGGGGCGGGGTGATCGCGCAGACCGAGCACGCCTGGCGGGTGCTGGAAACGTCGCATCCGCCGGTCTACTACCTGCCGCCCGACGCCTTCCTGCCGAGCACGCTGGAGGAGACGGCAGGATCCAGCTATTGCGAGTGGAAGGGGATGGCGCGCTACTGGACGCTGCGGGCCGGTGGCCGGGTCGCGGTGCGCGCGGGCTGGAGCTATCCGCGACCGACCGCCGCCTTCGCTGCCTTGGCCGGCCACGTCGCGGTGTATGCAGGCCCGATGGACGGTTGCCACGTCGGCGATGAACGGGTGACGCCGCAGCCGGGCGGGTTCTATGGCGGCTGGATCACGCGCAACCTCGCCGGACCGTTCAAGGGCGTGCCCGGCAGCGCCGGCTGGTAGGCGCCCGATGCGCAGTCTCCCTACCGGCGGCTGGGCCGTGGTGATCGGCGCCGGCGGCGGCATCGGCGGCGCTCTGGCCGCACGGCTGGCCGACGATCCGGACATCGCCGGCGTCCTCGCCCTGTCCCGCCAGCCCGTGCCGGCCGCCGCCGACGGCCGGCTGCGGCGGGGCGCGATCGATGTCGGCGATCCCGCCAGCATCGAGCGGGCGGCGGCGCGGTTGGCTGCCATGGAGGTGCCGGTCCGCCTGGTCGTGGTGGCGACCGGCCTGCTGCACGACGGGCGCCAACAGCCGGAGAAGAGCTACCGCGTCCTCGACGCCGAGGCGCTGCTGGACAGCTACCGCATCAACGCAGTCGGCCCGGCGCTGGTGGCCCGCCACATGCTGCCGCTGCTGGCGCCGACGGGTCGCAGCGTGTTCGCGGCGTTGTCGGCAAGGGTCGGCAGCATCGGCGACAACCGCTCCGGCGGCTGGCACGGCTACCGCGCCTCGAAGGCGGCGCTGAACATGATCCTGCGCAACCTCGCCATCGAGACGCGGCGCCGCACGCCGGACCTGCTCTGCGTCGGGCTGCATCCGGGCACCGTCGCCACCGGGCTGAGCCGGCCGTTCCAGCGCAACGTGCCGGACCCGCAGCTGTTCACGCCGGAGTTCGCGGCGGAGCGGCTGCTGGCGGTGATCGACGGGCTGCGTCCGGAGGACTCCGGCAACGTGCTCGACTGGCAGGGGGCGACGGTGCCGCCGTAAGACGGCCAGGGGCAGGGCCCCTGGCCTTCAACTCGCCAGCGATGCGGCGATGTTCACCCCGAGCGCGATGATCGCGGTGTTGAACAGGTAGGACACCAGCGAGTGAGCCAGCACCAGGCGGCGCATGGCGGCCGATTGCGTGACGACGTCGCTGACCTGGCTCGCGACCCCCATGCAGAACGAGAAGTAGAGGAACTCGTCGATGTTCGGGGTGTCGTTGCCCGGGAACAGCAGGCCGCGGCGCCGCCAGAACTCGTGCGCGTAGTGGGTGGCGAAGGTCGTGTGCACGAACAGCCAGGACAGCAACACGGTGGCGCCGGCGAGCCCGTCCAGCCACCCGGCCTGCGGCTTGCCGTGCGCCTGCGCCAGCTCCGCCACGATCGCCCCCAACGCCGCCAGCGCGGCGGCGATGGTGATCAGCAGCATGCCCCAGGCGCCCTCGTCCAGCTGGATGGCGACCGCCGCCAGCCGGTCGGGCGTGGTGCGGCGCACCGTCAGCGCGAAGACGGCGGCATAGCCCAGCACGCCGCAATCCCAGCCGACCAGCAGCGTCGTGACCGGCCGGAGCCGCAGCAGCACGAGCGCCAGCGGGACCGCGACCAGGATCGACAGCAGGCCCGTCAGCAGGGCGGGCCGGTAGCGCAGATGGCGGAACATGGTCGGTCTCCGGGGCCCGGGGCGGGGTGAGGGTCGGAGACGGGGCGTGACCGGCTTGCGCGGGCGCGTCAACCAGCCGTCCGGACCCGGGGACGGCGCATAAGTTCGGGATACCGATTGCATTCCGATCGCAGTCGACCATTTATGAGGGATCGGCTGTCTTTTCGGCCGGGAAGATACGATCCCTACGTAGTAACGCACGTCGAATTCCATCTCCCAATCGAAAAGTGGAACCCACGGCATCCTGGCCGCGGGCAGGCCTATGAGGGAGACGTACGATGTCGACAGGCACAGTGAAGTGGTTCAACAGCCAAAAGGGCTATGGCTTCATCCAGCCCGACGACGGCTCGAAGGATATCTTCGTGCATATCTCGGCGGTCGAGCGGGCCGGTCTGACCGGCCTGAACGAGGGCCAGAAGATCAGCTACGATCTCGAGCGCGGCCAGCAGGGCAAGGTGTCCGCGGGCAACCTGCAGGCCAGCTGATCCAGCTGGAGACGGCGGTCCTGCTTCGGCAGGACCGCCCTCAAGGAACAGCCTGATGTCGAATCCGAAGTTCGCGATCGGCGATCGCGTCGCCTTTGTCCCGGGCAAGTACGACAACAACGTAACGCGCGGCGTCTACACCGTCGTCCGCGCCATGCCGGTGACAAACCAAGGTTACCAGTACCGGGTCAAGAGCCTGCGCGACAGCCACGAACGCGTCATCGACGAGGTGCAGCTGGCCTCGGCGTCCTGAACGCCGGGGCCGCGGCCTCTACTGCAGCGGCTCGACCGGCAGCGCCCAGAGCAGCCCGCCATTGACCGCCAGCTGGTTGCGTCCCCGCGGCAGCCGCAGCGTCGAGCCCATGCCGACATCCCGCTCGTAGAGCTCGCCGTAATTGCCGACGGCGGCGATCGCATGGGCAAAGCCGTCATCGCCGATGCCGAGCGCCTTGGCGATCCAAGGCATGGCTCCCGCCAGACGCCGGGCGACCGGATCGCCACTCGTGCGCATCGCGGCGACGTTGGCCTGGGTGACGCCGTGCGCCTCGGCCTGCAGCAGCGCCCAGACCGTCCAGCTGACCAGCGCGTTCCACCGCGGGTCGTCGTCGCGGAAAGCGGGCGAGAACGGGTCGATCGAGATCGTGTCGGGCAGCACCGTGAAATCGCCGCCGTGCTTGCCGAAGCTGGCCCGGATGCCGGCCATCCAGGAGACGTCGCCGGTGACGACGTCGCAGTGCCCGTTCATCAGCGCGACCTCCATCTCGCCGCGCTCGGAGAACGGGAAGTGCGTGGTGGGCACGCGCAGGTGCGGGTCGAGCGCGTCGTAGAGCGTCTGCTCGGGCGGGGCGGCGTTGATGAAGCACACCGGCTTGCCGGCCAGGTCTGCCACCGTCCTCACGCCGCTGCGCTTCGAGACCAGGAAGCCCTGTCCGTCGATGAACACCGGCGGTCCGAACCCGACCTTGTAGACCTGGCCGATCACTGGATCGGGGGTGGCGCCGAACAGGACGTCGACCTTGCCGTCGCGCACGGTCCGCAATCCCTCGGGCTCGTCGCGAAGTGTCAGAAAGCGGGCGCGGTCGGCGGCGCCGAGGATCTCCGCCGCCATCGCTCGGCACAGGTCGGCGCCGAGCCGGGTTAGGTTGCCGTGCCGGTCGGCCTCGGAATAGTCGTCCTCGTCGCTGACCACGCCGCAGGTGAGCGATCCGGCCGCCCGGACCTTGTCGAGGATCGTGCCGGCGCGGGCGGGATGGCAAAGGTTTGCGAGCAGCAGCAGGATCATGGCCGTCGCGGTGGGCTTGAACGGGCGATGCAACTCTTGAGGCTCCAAATATGAAGATAAGGAGCCGGACGGATCCGGCTCCCCTCTTTTTGTCGGGTCGATGGTGCGGCGAGGCGACCGGCAGGGCTATCGAATTTGAGGAGAAGTGGAAGGAGAAGGCCAGGGCGCTGCCCTGGACCCGTTGGGGCCCGCGGGCCCCAAACTCCGATCCGTAAGAAGATCATCCGTGGATGGAGGTATGCGCTTAACGAATCGGGGCCTGGGGCCCGCGGCCCCAGTGGGGTCCAGGGGCAAAGCCCCTGGCCTTCTTCCTCATGCGACAGCCGTGCGGCGATCAGGGCGTCCAGGTACCCGAGGTCGGGATACCGGGGGTCAAGGACGGGCGCGGGTTGAAGTCGGCCGGCGCCGGGTCGATCAGCTTGCTGCCCACGTAATCGGTCGGCACGATGTTGAGCGTGTAGCAGCCGCCGGCCGCGTAGTGGGGCAGGGTGGGCTTGGTGCCCGGCAGGATCTCGGCGTAGGAGGCCGGCAGCGGCGCCGCGGTCCCCATCAGGCGGGCGTTGTCGAACGCGGCCAGCATGTTGCCGACGCCGGGCGTGTTGTCGTCGGCGGGGCCGACGTAGTCCTGGCCGAACTCGGTCTTGCCCAGCGCCACGCCCTTCTTCTCGTTGGGCAGGTCGGCCAGTGGGGTCAGGTTGAACAGGTTGTCGATGAACTTGATGATCGAGCTGTGCTCGGACGCCTCGCTGATGATGGCGTGCGACTTGCCATAGGGCGAGATCACGATCGCCGGGATGCGCGACGACGGCTCGAGCGGGTTGCCCTCGGGATCGTTGACGCGCGCCGCGTTGGGGACGTGGTCGTAGAGTCCATCCGTCTCGTCGTAGGTGATGATGATCGCGCTGTCCTTCCAGTACGGGCTGGCGGCGATCGCGTTGACCTCGTCGGCCACCAGCTGCTCGGAGATCTGCCCGTCGGAATAACCCGGATGGTCGTCGCTGCCGGGAGAGGCGGCGCGCACGGCGGGGTTCGGGTCGAGCGGGACCAGCCCGTCGTTGTTGTCGTAGCCGCCGCGGATGTAGGCGACGCCGCCTGCGGCCGGCAGCAGCTGGTTCTGCACCGCGTAGAAGAAGTCGCCCAGGCCGTACAGGTGGTTCTGTGCCACGGTGGGGTTGTCGCCGACGTAGCCGAAATACTGGGCCCCGTTGTGGTGGGTCACGTAGGAGCTGTGGATCGGGTAGGCCGTCGTGTCGGTCGGCTCCGCGTCGTAGCCTTCCTGGAACCAGCCCCAGTTGGTCGGCTGGTTGCCGCTGCCGGCGATCGTCTGCAGGTCCTTCTGCACGTCGACCAGGTCGAGCGCCGGGTTCTGGTCGGTGCTGACGGTCTTGAGGATGTCCTTGCCCATGAACGACAGCGGCAGGCTGGCATAGGTCTGGTTCAGGTTCGGCGTCGCCGGGCTCACGTCGTCGGGGCCGTAGGTCGGCTTGAACGGGCCCTGGTCGAGGTTGGAGCCGGCGAACGGGCCGTTGTCGCTCACCACCGGCTCGCCGCTGGAGGTGGCGACCACCGGGCTCGCGGTGTTGTTGCTGCCCTCGCTCGGGTGCAGTGCCCACTGCGTGAGGCCGGATTGGCCGGCGATCATGGCGATCGCGTTCGGGGTCGAGGCCGAGGTGACGGTCATGTGGAAGTTGTCGAACAGCGCGAAGCGGTCCGCGAACTGCCACAGGTAGGGGGCGGTGTCGCAGTCGACGTGGCTCATCGCCAGCTCGCCCATCTGCTTCTGCTTCAGGCTCGGCGGCGAGCTCGCGGGCAGGCCGGTGGTCTTGCTGACGATCTGGCCGGCGGCATTGGTGGTGAGGCCCTCCTCGTCGAGCGCGAAGCGGTCGTTCAGCGAGACGCCGTTCACGAAGTCCTGGCTGACCAGGATGCCCGAGTGGCTGTGGTCGACCGAGCCGGTATCGGCCGGGTAGATCTGCACGGTGGAGCCGGGGGCGGTGCCGCCGGTGGTCTTGACCGTCTGCGGGATCAGGAACGGCGAGATGGTGCCCACCGAGCCGTCGACGTTGACGATGGGCTGGGTGAAGCCGGGCGTCTTGCCGGCCGGGGACGTGAACAGGCCGTTGGCGCCCGGATAGGTGCCGAAATAGTAGTCGAACGAGCGGTTCTCCTGGAACAGGACGAACACGTACTTCACCTTCTTGCGCAGCAGCGCGATCTTGGCGGCGGTGCCGAGCGTCGGCTGGGCGGCGAGATTGGTCGCCAGCCTCATGACCTGCGGGCTGCTGGCCGGAGCGATGGAGACGGCGCCCGGAGCTTCCTGCGCGAAGACGATGGTCGGCTGCATCAGCGCGGCCGAGACGAGGACGGCGGCCGAATTCCCGCACCAGTTCCTGAACGACATGAACTCACCAGAAGTTATGGTTTCGGCAAGGCTGCCGACACCTCCGGGTCCCTTTGGCGCAACTCGTCGCGCGAGGCCAACGACAGTTCGATGAAATTGTCTCCGCACCCGGTCCGGGTCCCGGAACCCGGAATGAGCGCGCCGAAACGACGACGCCCTCCCGGTGAGGGGAGGGCGTCAACTAAAATGGCCGAGGCCGGTCCGCGGAGGGATCAGGCGAGGCTGATCGCCGCCGCCTCCGGTCCCTTCTGGCCCTGCACCACCTGCACGCGGGTCGCCTGACCCTCGTTCAGGCTGGACAGGCCGGACCGCTCGAGCGCCGAGGCGTGGATGAAGATGTCCTTGCCGCCGGTGTCGGGGGTGATGAAGCCGAAGCCCTTGGTGGCGTTGTACCACTTGACGATGCCGCGCACCTCCTCGGCCGAGGACAGGTCCGGCGCCGAGCGGCCGCTGCGGAAGCCGCCGCCGGCACCACCGGCGCCGCCGGTGCGCGGGCCGCCGAAGCCGCCGGGCGCCGACCGCGGCCGCTCGGGCTGCGCCGTGCTCTCGTCGACCGAGATCACCTCGGCGACCTGGCGTCCCTTCGGACCCTGGCCGATCTTCACGCCGAGCGTGGCGCCGGGGCTGACGGAGTCGTGGCCGGACTGCGACAGCGCGTTGGCGTGGAGGAACACGTCGCCGGAGCCGTCCGCCAGTTCGACGAAGCCGAAGCCCTTCTCGCTGTTGAACCACTTCACGCTGGCGCTGATCTCGGGGCCGGAGGCGATGACCTGGGAACCGCCACCGCCCATCGGCCGGCGTGGCGGGCCACCGCCGCCGCCGCTGCGGTCCCCGAACGAGGGTGCCGGCGAGGGCACGAAATCGTCGTCGAAGCCGCCGCGGCGTGGGGAACGGGGGCTGCGGTCGGTCCTGTTACTTCTCAACGGTCGTAATCCCGAGGTCTCGAGGGTGGCGCCGCGCTTGGACGCACCCGATGGCGATGGTGGTAGGCTTGCGCCTCTCGGAGGGCCCCGGCCGAGATGGAAGGCACGTCCCCGATGGAGCAGAGCATTGCATAGCACGATGCGGCCTGCACGGACCACCGTCGTCCATCACTGGATCGTGTAGTTTTTATGAAGGGTTCGTAGCCGAAGCAGGAGGAAGCGCCGCCGGATTGGTCGCGAGAGCTGGCGGGTGCTGCGCGTGCCAGTGCCGGGCGATGTCGATGCGGCGGCAGATCCAGACGCGGTCGTGCCGCTGCACGTAGTCGAGGAACCGGGCCAGCGCCATCGCCCGTCCCGGCCGCCCGGCCAGGCGGCCGTGCAGCCCGATCGACAGCATGCGCGGCACCGTTCCGCCCCTGGCCCCGCCCTCGGCCCCGCCCTCGGCATAAAGCATGTCGAAGCTGTCGCGCAGGTAGGTGAAGAAGTCCTCGCCGTTGGCATAGCCGGCCGGGGTGGCGAAGCGCATGTCGTTGGCGTCGAGCGTGTACGGCACCACCAGCTGCGGCCGGCCGCCCCGCAGCGCCGCGTGGCGCCAGTCCCAGTAAGGCAGCTCGTCGGCGTAGGAGTCGGCGTCGTAGAGGAAGCCGCCCTCCTCGGCGACCAGCCGCGCGGTGTTCGGGCTGCAGCGGCCCAGGTACCAGCCGAGCGGACGGCTGCCGGTCACCGCCCGGTGCGCCGCGATCGCGCGCGCGAGGTCGTCCCGCTCGCGCCCGAGGTCGACGTGCTGGTAGTCGATCCAGCGGTAGCCGTGGCTGGCGAGCTCGTGGCCGGCCTCCGCCATCGCGTGCGCCAGCTCGGGGTGGCGCTCGATCGCCATGCCGACGGCGTAGGCGGTGAGCGGCAGGGCGCGCTCGGCGAACAGGCGCAGCACCCGCCAGGCGCCGACGCGGCTGCCGTACTCGTAGAGGCTCTCCATGTTCATGTGGCGCGCCCCCGGGATCGGCTGCGCGGTCGTGATCTCCGACAGGAACGCCTCCGACGCGGCGTCGCCGTGCAGGACGCAGTTCTCGGCCCCCTCCTCGTAGTTCAGCACGAACTGCACCGCGATCCGGGCGTCCCCGGGCCAGCGCGGGTGGGGTGCGTCGCGGCCGTAGCCGACCATGTCGCGCGGGTAGGGCTGGCTCATGCGGCCTCCGGACCGGTCGTCGGCCCCGGGGGTTTCGCCACGGCGGCGAAAGCCGTTAGAACACCCGGCCGGCAGTCGAGGACGTAGTGAGCACGATGACACGCAGCCTGACCATCCGTCCCACCGGCCGCCCCACCGGCGCCGCGCGGAGGCCGGGCTTGTCGGCCGGGCTGGCGGTCGGACTGGCGGCCGCCTGCCTCGGCGCCCGACCGGCGGCGGCCGAGCCGCTGCAGGACCCGTACGGCACCTGGACCGCGCAGGTCGAGAACGACGCCGTCTCCACCTTCAAGGGCACCTCGGACCAGTACTACACCAGCGGCCTGCGCCTGGGCTGGACCTCGGGCACCGACAACCAGCCGACGCCGATCACCGACCTCGACCACGCCCTGCTGGGGCCGGGCGTCACCCGGATCGCGATCGGCCTGCAGCAGCTGATCTTCACGCCCCGCTACACCCAGCTCGACCCGCCGCTGCCCGGCGACCGGCCCTATGCCGGCGTGCTGCTGGCCACCGTCAACCTGATCGACGACACCGACGTCAGCCGCTCGGTGGCCGGGCTGCAGGTGGGCGTGCTCGGCTCCTATGCCGGGGGCTACCAGGTGCAGAACGGCTTCCACAGCATCATCGGCGACACCCCCAACCGCGGCTGGTCGCACCAGCTGCCGAACCAGCCGGTGCTGCAGCTGCAGGCCGGACGCACCTGGCGACTGCCGCTCCTGGCCCGCTACGGCATCTCCGCCGACGTGCTGCCGGAGGCGTTCGGCGCCGGCGGCGACTTCCGCACCTATGCGCAGGGCGGCGCCACGGTGCGCTTCGGCCAGGGCCTGAACAGCGATTTCGGCACGCCGCGGATCACGCCGGGCGTCGACGGCACCGACGCCTACAAGGCGACGCGCACGTTCGTCTGGTACGGCTTCGCCGGCGCCGACGGGCAGGCGGTCGGCTACGACGCCACCCTGCAGGGCAGCACGTTCCGCTCGCGTGAGCCGCACGTCTCCAAGGTCTGGGACGTGGGCGAGCTCGAGGCGGGTGCCGCACTGCTCTATCACGGAGTGCGGCTGACCTACACCCAGACCTGGCAGACGCAGGAGTTCCAGCATGCCAAGTCCGGGCTGTTCAACTTCGGCTCGGTGGCACTCTCGGCGAAGTTCTAGGGCCATCGCCCGGCCGGCCCTCCACGGCTGCGGGGACGCCGCATGACCGTCCGCAAGGCCGGCCGGATCGGATACCGGCGCCTGCTGGCGAGCCGGATCTGCACTGCGCTGGCGGCCTGCTTCCTGGTGCTGGCGTTCGCCCTGGCAGCGCTGGGGCCGGCGGGCTTCAGCCTGGCCGACGCCGTCCTCCGGCTCGATGACGGCCTGCTGGCCCGGCTGCATCGGGCCTCGCCCGGCATGCTCTGGCGCCAGGTGATGATGCCGCTGCTGGTGCGGCCGGCGTGGGTGCCGCCAGCCATGCTGGGCATCGTCTGCAGCGGGCTCGCCATCACCGTGGCCCAGCCGCTCGGCCCGGGCCTGCGGCGGCGGCGCTGACGTCTCCCCTGCCCGGGCTCACGCTGGTGCTGGGCGGCGCCCGCTCGGGCAAGAGCCGGCACGCCGAGGCGCTGCTCACCGCGCTGCCGCCGCCGTGGCTCTACCTCGCCACCGGCGCGGCCTGGGACGACGAGATGCGGGACCGGATCGCCCGCCACCGCGCCGCCCGGGTGCCCGGCTGGCGCACCGACGAGGTGCCGCTGGCGCTGGCCGAGTCGCTGGATGCCGCCGGACCGCTGCCTGTGCTGGTCGACTGCCTGACGCTGTGGCTGACCAACCTCATGCTGGGCGGGCATGACGTGGCGGCGGCGTCGGACGCGCTGCTGGCGGTGCTGGGACGGCGCGCTGCTCCCACCGTGCTGGTGGCGAGCGAGGTCGGGCTGGGGCTGGTGCCGGAGACCCCGCTCGGCCGCCGGTTCCGCGACGAGGCCGGGCTGCTGCACCAGGCGGTGGCGGCGCGCGCCGACCGCGTGCGGCTGGTCGTGGCCGGTCTCCCGGTGCACGTGAAGTGAGGGCGGCGGCATGAGCGGCGGCGACGAGGCCGAGCGCCACCGGCTCCGCATGGCCAGGCGCAAGGCGGTGCAGGACCGCGAGGTGGCGGGAAAGACCGTGGGCGAGAAGGGCCTGCTGATCGTCCACACCGGCGCCGGCAAGGGCAAGTCGACCGCAGCGTTCGGGCTGCTGCTGCGCGCCGTCGGCCGCGGCCGCCGCACCGCCGTGGTGCAGTTCATCAAGGGCGCCTGGGACACCGGCGAGCGCCGCGTGCTGGAGGGCTTCGGCCCGCTGGTGCGCTGGCACACCATGGGCGAGGGCTTCACCTGGGAGACCCAGGACCGCGAGCGCGACGTCGCCGCCTGCCGCGCCGCCTGGGCGGTGGCGCTGGAGCTGCTGGCCGACCCCGGCCTGTCGCTGCTGGTGCTGGACGAGCTCAACATCGCGCTGCGCTACGAATACCTGGCGCTGGACGAGGTGCTGGCGGCGCTTAGCTGCCGGCCGCCGATGCTGCATGTCGTGGCGACCGGCCGCAACGCCCGGCCGGCGCTGATCGAGGCGGCCGACCTCGTCACCGAGATGGTCGCGGTCAAGCACCACTTCGCCGCCGGCGTGCGCGCCCAGGAAGGCATCGAGTTCTGAGTCCGCCCACGACTGGAACGACGCGGCCGGCGCTGATGATCCAGGGCACCGGGTCGTCGGTCGGCAAGTCCGTGCTGGTGGCGGGGCTGGGCCGGGCGCTCACCCGGCGCGGCCTCGCGGTGCGGCCGTTCAAGCCGCAGAACATGTCGAACAACGCCGCGGTGGCCGCCGACGGCGGCGAGATCGGCCGCGCTCAGGCGCTGCAGGCGCGCGCCTGCGGGGTCGCGCCCTCGGTGCACATGAACCCGGTGCTGCTGAAGCCGCAGAGCGAGACCGGCTCGCAGATCGTGGTGCAGGGCCGGGTGGTCGGCCAGGCCCGCGCCCGCGACTACCAGGCGATCAAGCCGACGCTGATGCCGCGGGTGCTCGAGAGCTTCGCGGCCCTCGAGGCCGGCTGCGACCTGCTGCTGGTCGAGGGCGCCGGCTCTGCGTCCGAGATCAACCTGCGCCGCGGCGACATCGCCAACATGGGCTTCGCGGCCGCCACCGGTACGCCGGTGGTGATGGTCGGCGACATCGACCGCGGCGGCGTCATCGCCAGCCTGGTCGGCACCCAGGCGGTGCTCGACCCCGCCGACGCCGCCCGCATCCACGGCTTCATCGTCAACCGGATGCGCGGCGACCCCACCCTGTTCGCAGACGGCATGCGCGAGATCGCGCGGCGCACCGGCTGGGCGGCGATCGGGCTGGTGCCGTTCCTGGACGCCGTGGCGCGGCTGCCGGCGGAGGACGCGGCCGACCTGCCGCGCGGCGCCGCGAGCAGCCCAGGGGGGCGGCTGCGCGTCGCGGTGCCGCTGCTGCCGATGATCAGCAACTTCGACGACCTCGATCCGCTGGCGGCCGAGCCCGGGATCGAACTGGTGCCGGTGCCGCCGGGGCAGGCGCTGCCCGGGGACTGCGCGCTGGTGATCCTGCCGGGCTCCAAGTCGACGATCGCCGACCTCGGCCGGCTGCGCCGCGAGGGCTGGGACGTCGACATCGCCGCCCATCTGCGCCGCGGCGGCCGGGTGCTGGGGCTGTGCGGCGGCTACCAGATGCTGGGCCGCACGATCGCCGACCCGGATGGCAGCGAGGGCCCGGCCGGCGAGGTGGCCGGGCTCGGCCTGCTGGACGTCGAGACCCGGCTCGGCGGGCCCAAGGTGCTGGAGCCGGTGTCGGGCCTGCTGCTGCCGGAGCGGGTGCCGTGCTCCGGCTACGAGATGCACAGCGGGCGCACCGGCGGCCCGGACGCCGCGCGGCCGTTCCTGCGCCGCGCCGACCTCACCCCGGAGGGGGCGGTGTCGGCGGACGAGCAGGTCGCCGGAACCTACCTGCACGGGCTGTTCGCGGACGACGCGGCCCGCGCGGCCCTGCTCGGCCGGCTGGGCGTGGAGGCGGCGCCCCGCGACCACGGCGCCGGCGTCGAGGCGGCGCTCGACGCGCTGGCTCGGCACCTGGAGGCGCATCTCGACATCGACCGCCTGCTGGCGATTGCCGCCACGCGCCGGCCTCCCATCTGCTGAACGGCGACAGGCGCGATCGAACCGGGGAGTGGCGGGCATGAAGGCAGTCTGGAAGGGCGAGACGATCGCCGAGAGCGACGACATCGTCACCGTCGAGGGCAACGCCTACTTCCCCGCCGCGTCGGTGGCGCCCGGCGTGCTGGTGCCGAGCTCCCACACCAGCTCCTGCCCTTGGAAGGGGACGGCGCGCTACCACTCGCTGTCGGTCGGCGGCGCCACCAACGAGAACGCGGTCTGGTACTACCCCGACCCGAAGCCGGCCGCGGCCGAGATCAAGGACCGCGTGGCGTTCTGGAAGGGCGTGCAGGTCACCGGCTGAGGGCGACCCCGACCGCGGCGGCCAGCAGGCCGGCCTGGATCAGGCAGGCGCGCATCGTGCAGGCAAGCGCGGCATCGAGATCGGCCGGCGTCGCGTCGACACGGCCGCGGCCGAGCCAGGGATCGTCCACCAGGCGCTCGCCATAGCGGCGGGGCCCCGCCAGCCGCAGGCCGAGGCCGCCGGCCATCGCCGCCTCCGGCCAGCCGGCATTGGGCGAGCGGTGCCGATGCGCGTCCGCCCAGGCCGTGGCCAGGGCGACCCGCCCGCTGGTGGCGCGGCCGAGCAGGCACGCGAGCGCGATCCAGACCGCCGCCAGCCGCGCGGCCGGCAGGTTGACCAGGTCGTCCAACCGCGCCGACGCCCGTCCGAAGTCGGCGTGACGCGGCGTCAGGTGGCCGATCATGCTGTCGGCGGTGTTGACCGCCTTGTAGAACACCATGCCGGGCAGCCCCAGCAGCGCGCACCACAGCAGCGGCGCCACCACGCCGTCGGAGAAGTTCTCGGCCAGGCTCTCGATCGCGGCGCGGACGACCCCGGCCGCGTCGAGCGACTCGGGATCGCGCCCGACGATCATCGCCACCGCGGCGCGGCCGCCCGGGAGGCCGTGCAGCACGAGGCCGCGCAGCACGGCGCGGACGTGCTGGAGCAGCGAGCGCTGCGCCGACAGCGTGCCGGCGCACAGCCCGAGCGCCGCGAGCGCCTCCGGCCGCGGCAGCAGCGTCGTGCAGCCCCACTGGAGCGCCGCCGCCAGCAGCGTCGGCAGGCCGGCCAGCAGCAGCAGCGCCAGCAGGCCGGCCATCCGGCGGCGGCGCGCCGACAGCGCGGGCCGGTTGAGCCGGCGCTCCAGCCCGTCGATGATGGCGCCGATCCAGCTCACCGGATGGCCGATGCGGCGGAACAGCCAGTCGGGGTAGCCAACCGCGGCGTCGGTCAGCAGGGCGAGGAATGCGATGATCAGGGTGTCGGCGATGAGATCTCCGGTGCGGAAGGCCAGGGGCTCTGCCCCTGGACCCCGCCAAAGGCTGGCCTTTGGAAACCATTCTTAAAGCATCGGGTCCTAGGGCCGTCGTGCGCGAGCACGCTTCGCGTGACGGCCCTAGCGGGGTCCAGGAGCGGAGCCCCTGGCCTTCCCATGGCGGCCGCCTGCAAGTCGCCCGTACGTGCTGGCCGACGGCGCCCGCCCCGTTCCTCGACCTCTCGACTGGCATCAACCCGCACCCCTATCCCTTCTTCCCGGTGGCGGCGTCCGCCTTCGCCCGGCTGCCGGAGCCGGAGGACGAGCTGGCGCTGCGCACGGCCGCCGCGGCACGCTACGGCGTGCCCGATGCCGGCTGGGTCGCGGCGGCGCCCGGCTCGCAGATCCTGATCTCGCTGTTGCCGCTGCTGCTGCCGTGCCGGCGCGCGATCGT
The DNA here is from genome assembly GCA_964247725.1 of uncultured Acetobacteraceae bacterium. GTDB lineage: Bacteria > Pseudomonadota > Alphaproteobacteria > Acetobacterales > Acetobacteraceae > Lichenicola. Next base: position 29,654 of record CAXTVM010000005.1, read on the forward strand.
GCTGTCGCCGACCTATCGCGAGCATGCGGCGGCCTGGGCGGCGCACGGGGCGGCGGTGGAGGCGGTGGCCGACTTCGACGCGTTGGCGGACCGGGCGGCTTCGAACACGGCGCTGGTGTTCTGCAACCCGAACAACCCGGACGGAGGCCGGCCGGCGGCGGACCGGCTGGCGGCGCTCGCCGCCCGCTGCGCCGAGCGCGGCGGCACGCTGGTGGTCGACGAGGCGTTCATCGACCTCGAGCCGGATGCGGCCAGCGCCGCGCCGCTGCTGCCGTCCACCGGGCTGCTGGTGCTGCGCTCGTTCGGCAAGAGCCACGGCCTGGCCGGGCTCCGGCTCGGCTTCCTGCTGGCCGAGCCGGCGCTGGCGGCGCGGCTGCGGCACCTGCTCGGGCCGTGGGCGGTGAGTGGGCCGGCGATCGCGATCGGCCGCGGGGCGCTCGCCGACGGCGACTGGCTGCGCGGGATGACGGCGACGCTGGGGCTCGCGGCGGAGCGCCTCGACGGGCTGCTGCGGCGGGCTGGCCTGGCGGTGGTCGGCGGCACCCGGCTGTTCAGGCTGGGGCATGCGCCCGATGCGCCGGCCCTGTTCGACCGGCTCGGCGCCGCCGGCATCCTGGTGCGGCGCTTCGAAGAGGCGCCGGGCTGGCTGCGCTTCGGGCTGCCGGCGGACGAGGCGGCCTGGACGCGGCTGGCGGCGGCGCTCTTCGCATCCTGATGGTGCCGCCGGTCGCGTCAGCCGGTGCCGCTCCGGGAGCACGAGCCGCTGACGACGATGCGGTCGCGCCCGCCGTGCTTGGCGGAGTAGAGCAGCGTATCGGCCCGCCGCAGCAGGCTCTCGCAGGTATCGCCGCGCTCGTGGAAGGCGACGCCGATGCTGCAGGTCACGACGACGCGGCAGGCGTCGACCTGGACCGGCTGCGCCAGCATGGCGTCGCGCAGCGCGCGGATGCGTTCGGTCGGACGCCGCTCGCCGGGCAGCAGCAGCACCAGCTCCTCGCCGCCATAGCGGCCCGCGCGCTCGTTCGGACGCAGCGAGGCGGTCAGCCGCCGCGAGACCTCGCGCAGCACCTCGTCGCCGCCAAGATGGCCGTAGCTGTCGTTGATCGACTTGAAGTGGTCGAGGTCGATCAGCGCCACCGTCAGCGGCAGGCGCTGGCAGATGCTGGCGTCGATCGCGTCGTCGAAGGCGTCCATGATGGCGGGACGGTTGAGCAGGCCGGTCAGGTTGTCGTGCGTCGCCTGCTCGAACAGGATCGCCCGCGCACGCTCGATCTCGGCGGTGCGCAGCGTCACCAGCGCCTCCAGCTGGCGCTGCCGGAGCAGCAGGTAGCGCACCCCCATCCGCCAGAGGCTGGCGATCGACGCGGCCGCGGCCACGGCGCAGCAAATGCTGAACCAGCAGGTCCGCCACCAGGGCGGGCTGATCCTGACCTGGAACGAGACCGGGACCGAGGCGCGCCGCTTCAGCGGGTCGTACGCCATCACGCTGAACACCAGCTTGCCCGCCGGCAGCTGCGGATAGCGGACCTCGTTGCCGCCGGTGTCGACCCAGTCCTGGTCGACGCCGGCGAGGCGGTAGCGGAACCGCACCGAGGTCGCGTCCCGGTAGTCGAGCGCGCTGAAGCGGACCACCAGCGGATCGTGCGACCACGGGATCGTCCGCGACAGCGGCCGGCCGCCGAGCAGCGCCGAGGTGATCACCGGGTGCAGCGGCGACGCCGTGAAGACCGTTCCGGGATCGAGCAGGTGCGAGATGCCGTGGCCGGTGCCGAACCACATCGAGCCGTCCGGATCGTCGAAGATCGACGCCTCGTCGATGTCGTCGGACAGCAGGCCGTCCTGCTCGTCGACATGCTGCCACGCCAGCCCGTTCCAGACGTCGAGCCCGCGGTCGGTGCCGACCCACATCCAGCCGCGCCGGTCGCGGCAGAGGATCAGCACGTTGTTGGAGCCGATCACGGGCACGGTGATGCGGTCGAACGACAGCACGCGGTCGCCGCCCAGATGCAGGCGCTGGATCCCGGAGATCATGCTGCCGATCCAGAGCGTCCCGTCCAGGGCGAACGCCAGCTTGCGCGTCTCCGGCGACAGCCCGGTGGACGACGCCATCACGGTCCGCACCGAGCCGGTCCCCGTGAGGTGCAGCAGCCTGCCCGCCTCGAGCACCCAGATGCTGCCGTCCGGCCCGGCGGTCTCGTCGCGGATCTTGGCCGAAAAGCCGGGGACCAGGACCGGCATCGCCGGCTGGGCCGCCTGCGGGTCGGCGATCAGGTAGAGGCCGTGGTCGGTGCCGATCCACAGCCGCCCGTCCCGGCCCACGAACAGCAGGCTCGTCGGCGGCAGCCGGGCCACCTCCAGGTGCCGGCCGGTGGCGGGGTCGTAGCGGCCCAGCACGCCGTCGACGGTCGCCTGCCAGACCTGGCCGTTCGAGGTGGTGGCGACCGAGTAAGACGACCCCTCGGCATACGGCTCGGCGCGGCCGCGCGGCACCGTCGCCGGCAGCGCGTCGACGCCGCCCTCGGTCGCCACCCAGAGCGGCCCGGTCCCGGTGCGCGCCATCTGCCAGACGACGTTGTCCTTGAGGCCGTCCAGCTTGCTCCAGTTCTCCCAGGCGCCGACGCCGATGCCGCGGAAGATCCCCTGGTCGCGCACGCCGAGCCAGAGCGAGCCCTCGCGGTCGAACAGGATCGCGACGATGCTGCCCTCCGGCACGCCCTGGCTGATGTCGAGGCTGCTCCAGACGCCGTCCTTCCAGGCCAGCAGCCCGCCGCGACCCTCGGTCAGGATGCGGCCGTCCGGGGCCTCTGCGAACATCAGCCGGTCGGCGTGCCCGGCGTAGCGGCCGGGACTGCCCGGCAGCGCGTCGACGGCGAAGCGGGCGGCGCCGGCCGGCCGGTGGACGATCCGGTCGAGCGAGCGCAGCCACAGCGTCCCGGACCGGTCGGACAAGATCGCCGACCAGACGCGGCGCGGCAGCCCGGCCTCGGCGCCGAGCACGGTGACGGCGCCGGCCGCCGCGACGTGGCACAGCTGGCCGTCGCCGCAGCCGAGCCAGATCCCGTCCGCGCCGACGCCGACGGAGACGAGGTGCCGCAGCTCCGGATGCGCGGCGAGCTGGGCGGCATCGAAGTAGGGCCGGATCGTCGGCGGTCCGCCCGACGGCGCGCGCACGATCGCGAGCTGGTCGCGGTCGAGCAGCAGCAGGTCCTCGCCGAGCAAGGCGGCGCGATGCGGGGACGCGACCTCGATCGGGCCGTCGGCGGGACGTGCGGCGATGAACCGGCCGCGGCCCGGCGCCGGGCCGTCGCCCATCCGGGACACGAACACGGCGTTGCTGAACACCACGAACATCCGGCCGGAGCCGGAGAGCTCGATGTCGTACACCACGCCCTGGCCCGGCAGCCCCTGGTCGCCGCCGAGCGGCTCGAAGCGTCGGCCGTCATAGCGGAAGGCGCCGTCTTCGGTGCAGACCAGCAGGAAGCCGCTGTGGTCCTGGTCCAGGCAGTGCATGCCCAGGTTGCTGAGGCCGGCCTCCTGCGAGAACTGGTGGAAGGTCAGCCGCTGCGCCGCGGCCGGCGTCGCGCCGGCGGCCGCGAGCAGCATCCCCAGCATCCAGGCGAGGCGCCGGACCGGACCCAGATCGCGCAGCCGGCGCGGCAGCGCGACCTGCCGGGCCCGGACCCGGATGCCGGGTCCGGTCGCGCGCAGCTGGCGGGCGGCGTCGCAGCCGATCGGCGGTACGCCACCACCGGACTGTCCGAGCAGCATGGATTTCCCGTTCCAGATGGTGGGCCGTCCGATACTGATGCTCCTGCATTCCTAAGGAGCCGGCCGGGGCGCCGCTATTTTGGAGGCGCCGTCGCTTTTCAGTTTCGGTGTGGCGTCGGAACGTCATGTCCGGGCGTGACCGGAGTACCCGGCGCCACCGGCGCGTCCGGTACCGGGGCGACCTGCTCCTTGATCTGGTTGGGCTCGTCGGGCAGCCGCTGCGATGGCTGCACCCTCTGGCGCGTGGCCGGCGCCGGCTGCTCCGGGCTGGTCTTGACGTATCTCGACTTGGCCGTGCGGGTGTGGCCGGTGACCCTCTCGCCGCTGCTGACCTCCGAGCTCGGCGCGGAGTCGGGCGCTGCCCGCTGGGCGAGGGCGCCGCCGGGCGCCAGCAGCGCGGACGCCAGCAGCAGCAGGGCCGGCAGGGCGGCGCGGGACGGCGTTGGCCTGGACATGGTCGGCTCCTTGATCCAGAGGGGAACCCAGAGGGATCCCGGAGGGGCGGGGTCCCAGCCAGCGTCCTCCGTCCCAATGGCGGGAGCAAGGCAGCCATGGCCGAGATCGGCTTCTATCACCTGACACGGTCCTCGGCCGAGGCGGCGCTGCCGGCCCTGCTCGGGCGCACGCTGGCGGCCGCCCGGCGCGCCGTGGTCAGGGTCCGCGACCGCGCGCGGGCGGCCGAGCTCGACGCCGCGCTTTGGCAGGCGCCGGAGCCGGTGTGGCTGCCGCACGGCACCGAGGGTGCGGGCGAGACCGGCGAGGCGGCGCTGCAGCCGGTCTGGATCACGCCCGATGCCGGGGCGCCGAACGGCGCCTCGTTCCTGTTCCTGCTGGACGGCGTCGCGGCGCCGGACGCGGAGCGCTTCGAGCGCGTGTTCGACCTGTTCGACGGCAACGATCCCGCCGCCGTCGCCGCGGCGCGGCTGCGCTGGGCCGAGCACAAGGCTGCCGGCCACGGGCTCGCCTACTGGCGCCAGGAACCGAGGGGCTGGGTCCGGGCGGCCTGATCGGCCGCCGGCGCCGCCTTGCCGGGACGGCTCGTCGAGACGGAGCGGCAACCCGCCGCCGCCGCCGCCGCTTGCATCCGTGCAGCAGTCGAGGACGAGACCCATGGACGACGACGCGACGCACCAGGACGCGGCCCCGAAGGGCGAGGCGCCCGGCGCCGACCCGCACCTCAACCGGTCCGGCATGACCAACGGCATCCCGGACGGCCTCGCGGACGAGGCCGCCACCGCCGCGCCGGACTCGAACCGCACGGGGGCCGAGACCGCTGCCGGTTCCGGCTCGGGTGGCTGATCCGCCGGCCGCCATACGGCAGGTGAGGCTGTCGGACGGCACATCGGTGCCGGCACTCGGCCAGGGGACCTGGCGCATGGGCGAGGACCCGGCCCGGCGGCGCACCGAGACCTGCGGCCTGCGCGCCGGCATCGAGCTCGGCATGGAGCTGATCGACACCGCCGAGACGTATGGCGACGGCGCTGCCGAGGCGCTGGTGGGCGAGGCGATCGCCGGCCTGCGCGACCGGGTCACGCTGGTCAGCAAGGTGCTGCCGTCGAACGCGACCTGGACCGGCGTGCCGGCGGCATGCCGGCGCAGCCTGAAGCGGCTGTGGGTCGAGCGGATCGACCTCTACCTGCTGCACTGGCGCGGCGCCATCGCGCTGGCGGAGACCGTCGAGACTTTCGAGGGGTTGCGGCGGGAGGGGCTGATCGGCGCCTGGGGGCGTCGAACTTCGACGTGGCCGACGTGGGCGAGTTCGCCGGCCCGGCCCGGCGCCTGCGCGGTCAACCAGGTGCTCTACAACCTCGAGCATCGCGGCGTTGAGCACGACCTGATGGCGTATTCGGTTGAGCAGGGCATCCCGCTGATGGCCTACTCGCCGCTGGGCCAGGCCGGCGCCCTGCTCCGCGCCCCGGCGCTGGCCCGCGTCGCCGGCCGCCACGGCGCCACGCCGGCGCAGGTGGCGCTGGCCTGGACGCTGCTGCGCCCCAACGTGATCAGCATCCCGGAGGGCGGCACCGTCGCGCACGTGCGGAAGAATGCGCGGGCGGCGTCGCTGCGGCTGACCGAGGCCGATCGCGCCGAGCTGGACGCGGCGTTCCCGCCGCTCGCGAGGCTTCGGCATTAGAAGCAAGGCCAGGGGCTTTGCCCCTGGACCCCACTGGGGCCGCGGGCCCCAGGCCCCGATTTGTTAAGGTCATACCCTCATGTAGGAACCATCTTCTTATGAATCGGGGTTTGGGGCCCGCGGCCCCAACGGGTCCAGGGCAGCGCCCTGGCCTTCCTTCCCGTGCCGCAGCGCACGAAGCCGCTTTGCCGCCGGCGCGGACTGCCGCACCATGGGGCGGAACGGGATCGGGGGCCGGGGACCGGTGCGAGCGACGACGGGGCCGCGGGACAAGGTGGGGTGAGCCTCCTGATCCTGGCCGGCCTGCTGGCCGTGCTGTCGGGCCTGCTCGTGGCGCGGCTGCTGCGCCGCGGCGTCGGCGTCCTGGCCGGCATCGGCGCCGCCCTCTGCGCGCTGGCCCTGCTGGCGGGCGTGCGCCCGACCGCGCTGCCGCTGCCGATCGGCCTGGTCGGCGGCGGCGGCGCGCTGCAGCTGGACGGCCTGTCCGCCGCGTTCCTGCTGTTGACCTTCCTGGTCGCGGCACTCGCCGACGCCGAGCCGCTCTGCGTCGCCGCCGCGGGCCTCACGATGCTGGCCGGCGACCTCGTGCTGCTGGCGGTCGCCGGCACCCTGACCCTGCTGGCGCTGCCGCGGCCGGGCTTCGGCCTGCGCATGGACCGGGTCCGGGTCCTGGCCGCGGGCGGCCTGGTCGGCGCATCCGCGCTGCTGTCGGGCCTGGCCGCGCAGACGGGCGCGCTGCTGCCGGACACCGGCTTCTCGCTGACCCGCGCCGGCCTCGCCGGCGGCCTCGGCCGCACCGATGCCGCCGTGCTGCTGCCGCTGCTGGTGGCGCTCGGCATCGCGCCGCTGCTGGGGCTGTGGCCGTTCGCCGCCTGGCATCGCCGGCTGTGCGGCAGCGGGCCCGGCTGGGCGGTGGCGGTGGTCTCGTTGGTCGGGCTGTTCCTGCCGCTGCGGCTCCTGCTCGACCTGGGCGGTTCGGCGCCGCCGGCCGGCTGGGGTTATGCGCTGGGCGCGCTCGGGCTGGTCTCCGCGCTGCGGGCGGCCGCGGCGGCACTGCGCGAACCGACGCTGCGCGGCGCCGTCGCCCGCCTGCTCGCGGTGCAGAACGGGCTCGCCGTGTTCGGCGCGGCGCTGTGCCTGCTGGCGCGGGCCTGCGACCTGCCGATGCTGGCCGCCGCCTCGCTCGACGCGGTGCTGCTGCTGCTGCCGGCGCAGGCGCTGGCCGGGCTCGCGATGCTCACGCTGGCGACGGCGATGGAGGCGGAGGCCGGCGCCAGCCTGCTGGCCCGGCTCGGCGGGCTGATCCAGTCGATGCCGCGGGCGACCGCGCTGGCGGCGATCGCTGTCGCGACCCTGGCCTTTCTGCCGCCGGCGGGCGGCTTCCCGGCGCTGTGGCTTCTGCTGCAGGCGGTGCTGGTCCTGGCGCGCGGCAGCGCCCCGGCCGTGGCGGCGCTGGCGCTGTCGGCTGCGATGGCGGTGGTGATCGCGGCGGGGCTGTCCGGCCTGGGCTGGCTGCGGCTGGCGGCGGTCGCGGCGCTGGGCCGGCCGCGCACGCCGCGCGGCGCCGCGGCACGGGAGATGGCGCCGCGGCAGGGCCGGGCGGTCGTCGGCCTGCTGGCGCTGCCGGTGGCGGTGGGGCTGCTGCCGGGGATGTGGCTGCGCCTGCTGCAGCCGGTGGGGGCCGGGCTCGCGGTCGGGCTGGACGCCGATCCGCCGCCGCTGCTGCACCTGGCGGCGCCCGGCGACACCGCCACCCTGTCTCCGCTGCCGCTCGCGGCACTGCTGCTGGCGGCGATCACCGGCTGCCTGCTGGCCGGGCGCCGCATCTCGGTGCGGCCGGAGCGGCGGGCGCCGGCCTGGGAGGGCGGCGCGGCACCACCGCCGCCCTGGCTGCCGTTCGGCGACCCGCTCACCCAGATCGGGCCCGCCACGCTCCGGCAAGTGGTGGGGCGGCAGCTCGCGGGCGAGGTCGGAGGCTGGAGCGCGCTGTCCGCGCGACCGGCCTGGTGTTCGAGCCCCGGGCGGCGGCGGCGGACGGCGCTTCGCCTGGCCGGGACGGGCAGCGCCGCGCTGCTGACGCTGCTGCGGCGCCAGGGCGCGGCCCTGGCGCTGCTGGCGTTCGCCGCCCTGATCGGGCTCTGCCTCGCATGGCGCGGCGCATGAGGGCAGGTTCGAGAATGCGCGGCGGCGGCGATCCGACCCGCCCTTCTGCACTTGGCGGTGCGCTCGTGGCCATCGAGGTTGCTCCGGTTCCGGGTGGATGCGCCGGGCATGCCGCTGCGCGGCAGATCCACCCGGCACAGCTCATTCTCGAACGGACGCTGAGCGTGGGCACATGACCCTGGGCGCGCTGCTGCTCGGTGCGACGGCGCTGCTGCTGCACCTGGCGCTGTCGGTGGCGGCGGCGCCGCTGTCCGACGCGCTCGCCGGCTGGGCGGCCGCCCGCCTGGCGGCGGGGGCGATCGGCGCAGGACCGTGGCGGCTGCCGTCGCGCGCCGACCTCGCCGCGTCGGTACGGCGGCCGTGGCGGCGGCTCGCCTGGCTGATGGCCAAGGAGCCGGTGCTGGCCGACAACGCCTCGGCGGTCGGCAGCCTGGCCACGGTGGTGGCGTTGGCGGTGACGCTGGCGGCCGCGTCGCTGGTGCCGTCCTTCTGCCTCGGCCTGCCCACCGGTGCCGTGGCCGACCTGCCGACGGTGCTGGCGCTGCTGGGCCTGGCCCGGCTGGCGCTGCTGCTGGGCAGCCTGGAGACCGGCAGTGCCGCGCCCGGCCTCGCCGCGACGGTGCTGTCGGCGGCGGCGCTGCTGGCGCTGCCGGGCATGCTGCTGGCGGTGGCGACGCTGTGGCTGCTGTGCGGCGGCACCGGCCTGGAGGCGATCCTGTCGGCGCTGCGGGACGGCGCCGCGGCATCCGGACGCGGGGCGCCGGAGCTGCTGGCGACGCTGGCGCTGGCGCTGGCGGCCGTCGCCGCCTCGGACGGCGCCGACGATCCGTCCCAGGGGCCGTCCCAGGGACTGGCGCAGGAGCTGTCCGGACCCGATCTCGGCCTGTTCGCGCTGCAGTCCGGGTTGCAGCGCCTGGTCTGGATCGAGCTGGTGACGGCGCTGGCCTGGCCCGGGTCGCTCGCGGCGGCGCAGGCGAACCCGCTGCACTGGCCGCTCGGCCTGCTGCTGTGGGCGCTGCGGGTGGCGGCGGGCTGCGTGCTGCTCAGTGCCGCGCGGGGCATGCTGGGCCGGCCCGGTGGCCGGCCCGGGTCGCGCGGCGAGCTGGCGGCGGCCTCCGTGCTGCTCGGCCTACTGGCGCCGCTGCTGCTGCTGGCCGGGCGCGCGGTCGAATGACGCCGGCCGCCATCCTGGCCCCCGTCCTGGCCCCCGTCCTGGCACCCGTCCTGGCACCCGTCCTGCCCCTGGCGCAGGCGATGCTGGCGCTGTCGCTGCTGTTCGTGCGGCCGGTGCCGGACCGGCGCTGGCCGGCCCGTCTGCTGCTGCATGCGGTCCTGCTCGCCGCCTGCCTGACGGCGGCGGCGCTGACCCTGCCGGCGCCGGTGCCAAGCCGCTGCCTGATCGGCCTGCTCGCCGCCGGCGCCGGCATCGCGCTGTATGCCGTGATCGGCGGCGGCTGGCCGGCGCCGCCGGCTCCTGCACCCGTCCCGGGCCCCGGCGCGCCGCTGGCCTGGCTGCTGGCCGGGCTGGCGCTGGCCGGGCTGGCGACCCGGCTGCTGCGGGCGCCGGTGCTGCCGGGGGCACCGGCCGGGCTCATGGCGGTGTCGCTCGGCATCCTGCTGAGCGGGCTGCTGGGCGCGCTGGCCGCGGGCGCGCCGCGTGCGCGCAGCGGCGCGCTGCTGCTGGCGGCCGACGGCCTGATGCTGCCGGCCTGCCTGCTGCCCGGCCTGGGTGCGGCGGCGCCGGCCAGCCTGGTGCTGATCGAGGCCGGCCTGGCATGCGTGCTGCTGCGGCAGCCGACAGCCGGCGGCGATCACGGTGAACCGGTGCGGTCGCCGTGATCGCCGCCGTGGCCTGGCCGCCCTTCGCCGCAGCACTTCTGGCGCTGATCGCGGCACGCGGCTGGTCGCGCGCCCTACCGGCGGCGTCGCTGGCCGCGGCGCTGCCGGCGCCGGCGCTGGCGCTGGCGGCGCTGCTGTGGCCGCCGCAGCGGCCGGACGCCGCTTGGTGGCTGCAGGACCGGCTCGCGCTGTCGCTGCAGCTGCTGCTGGCGGTGCCGCTGGCGCTGGTCGCCGGCTGGCGCCTGCTGGACCGTCCGCCGGCCGGCAGCACCTGGCCGTACTGGCCGGCCTGCGCGCAGCTGCTGGCTGCCGGCGGCCTCCTGGCGGTTCGCGCCGCCTGGCTGTTCCCGATGCTGGCCGGGCTGGCGCTGGCGGCGGCGGCTTCGGTGCTGCTGTCGCGCCGCCACGGCGACCACGGCCTGCTGGCGGCGGGGCTGCTGCTGGTGGCCTGGCTCGGCATCGCCTGCCTCGCGGTCGGATCAGGGCATGCCGCCGGCTGGGCCGGGCTGCAGCAGGGCATCGTCGGCATCCCGCCCACCCTGCGCCTCTGCGGCGTCCTGCTGCTGATGCTGCCGATGCTGCTGCTGGCCTGGACCGCCTCCGCCGGGCTGGTCGGCGTCCGGCCGTCGGGCGTGGATGCGCTCTCGGCCCGGGCGCTGCTGCCGGTGCTGGCGGGCGGCCCCGCGCTCGACGTCGTGCTGCGCCTGCGCGCGCTGCCGGGGGTATCCCCGGGGCTGTTGCGGCTCGACGTGCTGCTGCCGGTCGGCGGCGGCCTGCTCGGCATGCTGCTGGCCTGCGCGCTGATGCCGGCGCAGCGCCGGCAGGCCGACCGGCTGATGCTGGCGGCGGCGCTGCAGCTCGGCGCCGCCGCGGTGGGCTTCGGCTGCGGCGGCACCGGCGGCGTGGTGGCCGGGCTGATGCTGCTGGGCGGGTTGGCGCTGGCCCTGCCGGTGGCGCTGCTGCCGGTGCCCACCCGCCTCGGCCACCGGCTGCAGCGCCTGGCGGTGCTGGCGCTGGCCGGCCTGCCGCCGTTCGCGCCCTTCGCGGCCGGGATGGTGCTGCTGCTGCGGCTGTCGGGCGACCTGCCGCTGCTGGCGGCCGCCGTGCTGGCCGGTTTCGCCGTGGCCGCGCTGCTGCTGGTGGCGGCACGGTCCGGCATCGCGCCGATGGACGCCGTGACGACTGCAGCCCGGCCCGTCCGGCTCGCCGCCGCCACCGTCCCCGGCCTGCTGGCGCTGGCGCTGCTCGGCTGGCTCGGGCTGGCGATGCCGCCCGCCCTGGCGGCCTGGCTGCTGGCCGCGTCCGAGGGCATGGCCGGCACGCCGTGGCCAAATCCGGGTTCGTATCCCGAGCCGCCCCCGACGTCGGGGGCCCCGCCGTGAGCGGACCCGTGCGCGCCGCGCCGTCGGCGGCGGGCCTGATCCGGGCCGGCACCGCGCTGCCGATGCCGCCTTGGACCCGCTACCGGCTGGAGGATGCGGCCTGGGCCGACCTCGGCCGGCGGCTGCGTGGCGACGCGCTGCCGCTGGTGACGCTCTGGTGCGATGGCGAGGCGGTGCACGCGCTGTTCATGGACGGTCCTGACCTGCCGCTGGTGGCGTCGGTGACGGTGGAAGGGAAGCGGTACCGGTCGCTGTCGCCGGCGCGGCCGGCGGTGCTGGCATGCGAGCGGATCGTCCGCGATCTGTGGGGGGTCGAGGCGATGGGCACCGACGAGCTGCGCCCCTGGCTCGACCACGGGCTGTGGGGCCGGACCGCGCCGCTGTCGCCGCGGCCCGGTCCGGCGGCGTGGCCGCCGGAGCCGCCGGACTTCACGCAGACGCAGGCCGAGGCCGCCCGCGGCGCCACCGAGCTCGGCATCGGGCCGGTGCAGGCGCTGGTCGCCGGCCCCGTGCACCTGCGGCTGACGCTGGACGGCGACCGCATCGCGCGGCTGCAGCCGCTGCTCGGCTACGCCCATCGCGGCGTCGTCGGGCTGATGCGCGGCCGCCTCCCCGCCGAGGCGGCGGCGCTCGCGTCCCGCCTCGACGCAGAGGCGAGCGTGGCGCACCAGACCGGCTTCGCGCGCGCGGTCGAGGCTGCCTGCGCCTGGCCGATCACCGCGCGCGCCGACACGCTGCGCGGGCTGATGGGGGAGCTGGAGCAGGCGGCGATGGACCTGCTCCAGCTGGTGCGGACGCTGCGCGCGGTCGGGCTGCACGGCGCAGCGGCGCGGCCGGGCGCGCTGCGCGAGGGGCTGCTCGCCGTTTGCGAGCGGAGCTTCGGCCACCGCCTGATGATGGATTCGATCGTCCCCGGCGGTCTCTCGCGCGCGCCGTCGGAGACCGGGCTGGCGGCGTTGCTGCCGGAGCTCGACCGGCAGCGGGCGGCCCTGCCGTCGTTGCGGTGCCTGCTGGGCGGTGCGGCCGGGCGCCGGCTGGCCGGCCGCGCGGGGATCCGGGAGGCGCCGGCCGGCGATGCGCTGGATCGCGCCGTCCTCCGGCTGGAGGGCGTCGCGCGCGCGCTCCGCGACGCCCGCAGCTGGCTGCTGGCCGACGCCGGCGGCGCCGTGTTCGCCGGCCCGCCGGACGGATGGGATCGGCCGGACGGCGCGGTGGAGGGCCTCGGCGCCGCCGCCTCGCGGCACGGCCCGGTCTGGCACTGGGTCAGGCTCCAGGCCGGCCGCCTCGCCGCCCTGCACGTGCACGACCCGGTGCTGCCGCTCTGGCAGCGCCTGGAGGAGGCGGCGGTCGGCATGACGCCGGACGAGCTTCCGCTGCTGTGCGCCTCGCTCGGGCTGTCGGTCTCGGGAGCCGACCAGTGAGCACGGCCAAGGGTGTCGCGGTCGCGGACCGCCCGGCGCTGTCGCTGCTGCACCTCCCCGGCGGCGGCTGCGGCGGCTGCGCGCTCGAGCTCGACGGGATCCCCCGCACCGCCTGGGACGCGCTCGGGCTTCGGCTCGTGTCCCTGCCGCGCCATGCCGACCTGCTGCTGGTCAGCGGCTGCGTCACCCGGACGCTGCTGCGTTCGGTGGAGGCGTGCTGGGCGGCGATGGCGGCGCCGAAGCACTTGGTCGCGGTCGGCGCCTGCGCGCTGGACGGCGGCCCGTTCAGGGGCGGCGACGCGGTCGGGGGCGGCTACGCGGTCGCGGGCGGCATCGGCGACCGGCTGCCGGCGGCGCTCCTGATCCCCGGCTGTCCGCCGGCGCCGAGCGCGATTCTGGACGGGTTGCGGGCGCTGCTCGACGCCGTGCACGGCGCCGCCGGCACGCTCACGCCGGCTTCGACAGCGCCGGCGCCTCCTCGGGCACTTCCTCCTGCAGCGCCTCGGCGTCCGCCCGCAGGCGGCGATAGCTCCGCAGGCTGAACGGGATCATCACCGTGTAGATCAGCCCGGCCGCGGCCAGCGCCGCCCACGGATCGGCCACCAGCACCGCGACGTAGAGGCCGGTGCCGAGCAGCAGCGGCAGCACCAGCTCGGCCGGCACCTTGAAGTTCTTGAAGCTCCAGAGCGGCAGCGTCGACACCGTCAGGAAGGCGACCACGATCAGGATCCCGGCGACCAGCAGCGGCTGCCGCGCCAGCGCCTCCAGCCAAGGCAGGCCGAGCTTCTCGCCCTCCAGCCCGACGAACACCGGGAACAGGCACAGCCCGGCGCCGGCGGGGGCCGGGACGCCGGCGAAGAAGTTCTGCGCGTGCGCCGGAGAGGCGGGCGACCGCGGTACGTCGCCGAGCACCGCCGCGTTGAAGCGGGCGAGGCGCAGCGCCATGCAGACCGTGAACATGATGCAGGGCAGGAAGCCGTAGCGCCCGACGTCGCGCAGCGCCCACTGGTAGAGGATGAAGGCGGGCGCCACGCCGAAGCACAGGAAGTCCGACAGGCTGTCGAACTCGGCGCCGAAGCGGCTGGTGGCGCGCAGCAGCCGGGCGATGCGGCCGTCCAGCCCGTCGATGAAGCCGGCGATCACCAGCGCCACCGCGGCCTGGCCGAACCACCCGCTCAGCGCGGCCCGCATGCCGATCAGCCCGGCGCAGAGCCCGATCAGCGTCAGCATGTTGGGGATCAGCCGGTTGAAGGACTGGCCGCGGAAGCGGGGCCGGGCGCGCCGGCCCCGGCGGCGCAGGCGGCGGCGCGGGGGTGCCGGCCGGGAGCCCCCCGATTCGCAGGTCCCCGGCTCAGAGCCTGGCAAGGACGGTCTCGCCGCCGATCGTGCTCTGGCCGACCCGCACCAGGGGCTCGACGCCCGGCGGCAGATAGAGGTCGGTGCGGCTGCCGAAGCGGATGATGCCGTAGCGCTCGCCGGTGCCGAACACCGCGCCCTCGGTCGCGTGGCACAGGATGCGCCGCGCGATCAGCCCCGCCACCTGCACCACGGCCAGCGTGCGGCCGTCGGCCAGCCGCAGCGCCAGCGCGTTGCGCTCGTTCTGGTCGCTCGCCTTGTCGAGGCTGGCGTTCAGGAACCGGCCCTTGTGGTAGGCGATCCGGATCACCTCGCCCGCGACCGGCATACGGTTGACGTGGACGTTCAGCACCGACAGGAAGATCGCCACCCGCCAGCGCGGCTCGGCGCCCAGCCCCAGCTCCGCCGGCGGCGACAGCCGCGCCACCGAGACGATGCGGCCGTCGGCCGGGGCGACCACGGCGCTGGCCAGCAGCGGCGGCACCCGCTCGGGATCGCGGAAGAAGTAGAGGCAGAACAGGAAGAACACGACCGCCAGAACGGCCACCGCGCGGGCCGCCGGCGACGGCACCAGCAACCCGGCCACGGCGACGACCGCGGCTCCGATCAGGAACGGCCGGCCGGCCGGGTGCGGCGGCGCCAGCACCAGACGCAGGGATTGGGTGAATGCGGACATCGGGCGCGGTTCATGGAGGCTTCGCCTGGGGTGGTCAAGGCGAAGGCCAGGGCTCTGCCCTGGACCCGCCAAGGGCCGGCGGCCCTCGGAACCCGATTCGTCAAGGAGATAGCCCCCTGGATGAAGGTGCATCCTCAACGAGCCGGGCCTGGGGCGGAGTCCATGGCCTCCCTTCAGGCCGCCACCCCCCGCAGCGGCATCAGCACCCGCCGTGCCGGCACCCGGACCGCCGCCGCCGGCACCACGGCGTGGACGTCCTTCACCGCCTCGACCAGCAGCACGCCGGCCAGCTTCGGCGTCACGAAGCGGCCGGCCGCCTCCAGCGCCGGGCCGAACCGCAGAAGCGGCCGCAGGTCCGCCGGCGGGCAGTACAGCGCGCCCTGTACCCGTTCCACCTTGAACAGGCTGCGCGCCAGCATCCGCTCGATCCGCCAGCTCGAGCAGGGCGCGCCGTCGGCGAACGGCGTGCTCTCGCTGTGCGCCCACAGGCCGTTGCGGTTGGGCACCACGATCAGCAACCGGCCGTCGTCGCGCAGCGCCCGCCAGGCGGCGCGCAGCATCGACGGCGCGTCGGCGGCGTTCTCGAGCGCGTGCGCCATCAGCACCCGGCCGAGGCTGGAGGCCGGGAACGGCAGCTGGTCGTCCTGGACCAGGCAGCCGGCGCCGGCCGCGATCGCGTCGGCGCCGCCGGTCATGCCGTCGATGCAGGCCAGCGCCTGGTGACGCCACAGGCCCAGGAACGGCACGGTGTAGCCGAGCCCCAGCACCGTCTGGCTGCGAAGGTCCGGCCACAGCGCCGACAGGTGGCGGCGCAGCAGGCGCGCCGCCATGCGGCCGCGCCGGGTGGCGTAGAAGTCGGCGACGGCCTGGACGTCCTCGAGCATCGTGCGGATATACCATGCCGGGCAGCACCCTGCGCCGTCCCGCGCCGCCCGAGCCCCAGGAGTGCCCGCCATGCCGTCCGGCCTCGACGTCGCCCCGATCCCGATCCTGTCCGACAACTACGCCTGGCGCCTGCGCGACGAGGCCACCGGCGCGGTCGCCGTGGTCGATCCCGCCGATGCGGACGCGGTGACGTGCTGGCTGGAGCGGGACGGCGGGCGGCTCGACCTCGTGCTTCTGACCCACCACCACGACGACCACGTCGCCGGCGCCGAGGCTGTGGCCCGCCGCTACGGGGCCCGGATCGTGGGTGCTGCCCAGGACGCGCACCGGCTGCCGCCGCTGGACCTCGCGGTGTCACCCGGTGACACCATCCGGCTGGGCGACGCCGAAGCGCTGGTGATCGACACGCCCGGCCACACGCGCGGGCACGTCTCCTTCTTCTTCGCCGATGGGCCGATCCTGTTCTGCGGCGATACCCTGTTCAGCCTCGGCTGCGGCCGGCTGCTGGAAGGCACCGCGGCCGAGATGCTGTCCAGCCTGCAGCGCCTGGCGGAGCTGCCGGACGACACGCTGGTGTGCTGCGGCCACGAGTACACCCAGTCCAACGCCCGCTTCGCGCTCGCCGTGGAGCCCGACAACGCGGCGCTGCGGGCGCGGGCGGACGAGGTCGCGTCGCAGCGGGCGGCGGGAACTCCGACGCTGCCGGTTCGTCTCGGTCAGGAGCGGGTGACGAATCCCTTTCTGCACGCCCACGACGTGCCTGGTCTCGCCGCCCTGCGATCGAGGAAAGATTCCTTCCGATGAAGCTGCTCTACTCGAAGGCGAGCCCGTTCGCCCGCAAGGTGCGCGCGTGCGCCATAGCGCTCGGGATCGAGCGCCAGATCGAGCTGGTCCTGGTCGACGCCGAGGCGGCGCCGGCGCTGCTGGTGGACGCCAACCCGCTCGGCCGGATCCCGACCCTGATCACCGCGGACGGGTTCCCGATGTTCGACAGCCCGGTGATCTGCGAGTACCTGAACGGCTCGTCAGACATGCTGCCGATGATCCCGCAATCGGGCGCGCAGCGCTGGCGCTGCCTGCGGCTGGAAGCGCTCGGCGACGGGCTGATGGACGCCGCAATCGACCGCCGCCAGATGATCATGGCAGGCCTCGGCGCCGATCACGCGCTGCCGGTGCGGGAGCACCACGCGATCGTGCGCACGCTCGACCTGCTCGAGCGCGAGCGGCTCAGTCTGCACCTCGATCTCGGCGCGATCTCGATCGCCTGCGCGCTCGGCTATCTCGACCTGCGGTTCCCGGACGAGGACTGGCGCGGCGCGCGGCCGGGGCTTACGGCCTGGTTCGTGGCGATGTCGGGGCTCGATTGCCTCGAGCGGACGGCGCCTGAAGCATAGGGAGGCCATGGGCGTCGTCCCGGGTACGCCCACGCATGACGCCCCTGGGCCCCACCGAGGGCCCGTCCTTGGAAACGGCCTTCAAGCGGCCGATTTCATGTCGATCACAAAACGATACTTGACGTCGTTGCCGATGACGCGCTCGTAGGCCTGGTTGATCTGGTCCGGCCGGATCAGCTCGATGTCGCAGACGATGTCGTGCTCGGCGCAGAAATCGAGCATCTCCTGCGTCTCGGCGATGCCGCCGATCAGCGAGCCGGCGAAGTTGCGCCGGGCCAGGATCAGCGAGAACACGTTGAGCGACAGCGGCTCCGGCGGCGCTCCCACCTGCACCAGCGTGCCGTCGCGCCGGAGCAGCTTCAGATAGGCCTCGATGTCGTGCTGGGCGGCGACGCAGTCGAGGATGAAGCTGTACTGCCCGGCCTGGGACGCCATCGCGTCGGGATCCTTCGACAGCACCACGTGGTGCGCGCCGAGCCGGCGCGCGTCGTCGGCCTTGCCCGGGCTGGTGGTGAACAGCGTCACCTCGGCGCCCATGGCGTGGGCCAGCTTCAGCCCCATGTGGCCGAGACCGCCGAGGCCTACCACGCCCACCTTCTGGCCGGGGCCCACCTTCCAGTGCCGCAACGGCGAGTAGGTGGTGATGCCGGCGCACAGCAGCGGCGCCACCGCGGCCAGCTCGAGCTTCTCCGGCACGCGCAGCACGAACGCCTGGTCGACCACGATCGCCTGCGCGTAGCCGCCGAAGGTCTGCGTGCCGGGGGTCTTCTTGTCGGCGCCGTTATAGGTCCCGGTGAAGCCGTTCTCGCAGTACTGCTCGAGGCCGGCAGCACAGCTCGAACAGGCCCGGCAGCTGTCGACCATGCAGCCGACGCCGGCGAGGTCGCCCACCTTGAATCGCGACACCGCGTCGCCGACCGCGGTGACCCGGCCGACGATCTCGTGCCCCGGCACCACCGGATAGGTCGCCGGCCCCCACTCGCTGCGCGCGGTGTGGATGTCGGAATGGCAGATGCCGCAATAGAGGATGTCGATCCGGACGTCCTCCGGCCCGGGATCGCGCCGCTCGAACGAGAACGGCGCCAACGGCGCGTCGGCGCTCTGCGCGGCATAGCCGGTACATGCGAACATGAAGGCTCCTCGAAATCTGATGGATGGCGGAGACAGGTCCGCGATCGGCCGCCCCAAGATGTGGCCTCAGCGGCGGCGGGACAAGGACGCTCGCTCGATGGCAGGCGGGGGGAGGCCGCGTTTGCGCACCCGCCTTCCGCTCATGCTACCCTACTGACTGGTCCATGCCGGATGGAGGATGCCTTGCCGGAACCCGACCGCCCGGCAACACCGGTCGTCATCAAGAAGTACGCCAATCGGCGTCTCTACGATACCGAAAGCTCGATCTACATCACCCTCGACAGCCTGGCCGCCATGGTGCGGCAGGGTCGGGATTTCGTCGTGTTCGACGCCAAGACCGGCGACGACATCACCCGCAGCGTGCTTACCCAGATCATCGTCGAGGAGGAGACCAAGGGCCGCAACATGCTGCCAACCGTGTTCCTGCGCCAGCTCATCGGCTTCTACGGCGACAGCATGCAGGGGCTGGTGCCGCGCTACCTGGAGCAGATGATGGCGCAGTTCGCGCAGCAGCAGAAGACGCTGGCGGCGACGCTCCTCGGCACCCCGGGCATCCATCCGGCGGAGGCCGGCGAGGGGGACCATCTGGAGGAGATCCGCGCCCTGCGCGCCGAGGTCGACCGGCTCAACCGGGAGCTCGCCAGCCGCTAGAGCATCATCCGACCGAACGGACCCGTTCGATCGGATAAGGATGCCCGCAGAAACAACAAGCTGGAGCATGATCCGTAAGCCTGTGCGGTCGGATCATGCTCCAGCGCCCGGCGGTCCCGGGCCGGGCGAGCCCCGGACGCGGAGAAGGCGCCGGAACGAGGGCCTGATGTCGGTTGCCGAGGCCGACCTGTGGCGGACCGGTATCGGTGTCGGTCAGCCCCGTGCCGAACGGCATCGCGCCGGATACGACCCCCGTCGCGGTGCCGCCGAGCGTCGCGGCGATGGCCGCGGCTCGGACGGCGCTCCCCTGCGGGACGGGATCGCGGCAGCCGACGGCAGCAGCACCCGCTTCATCGCGACGGAGCCGCCAACTTGCGTCGCCGCCCCTACCGGGACGGCAGCGGCGGCAGGCGCAGCAGCGGGATCTGCCCGAGCGCCAGCGTGCCGTCGTCGAGTGCCAGCGGCAGCCGCAGGTGCGGGCCCGGCTCCGCCTCCGCGACCAGGCCGAGCACCGCCGCCATGGCGAGCTCGGTCCCGGCATCGATCAGGCCGGCCTCGCGCATCCGCCGCAGCGCCTGCGCGACATCGACGGCATCGAGCGTGAGGCGGCCGTCGAGGCCGCCGTCGGGGCGCGGCGACACGGTTCCGGCCAGCGCCACCCGGCTGCCGCCCCAGCCGATGCTGGCCTCCCGGACGATGATCGGGCCGGCCATGCCACCCCGACCCGCGAGCCCCGCCTCGAGCCGGACCCGCTGCACGATCCGGGCGTCGTCGGCCCCGGCGCCGAACCGGGCCGGGAAGGCGACGTCGCGGAGGAACAGCGACAGCGAGCCCCGATCGCTGGGGCCGGCGGTCGCGGCGGTCGGCCAACGCAGCCGGGCGGTCAGCTCGGCGAGCTGGGCGACGTCGTCCGGGCCGGCGCCGGCCGGCGCCACGTGCAGCGCGTCGGCATGCAGGCGCAGGCCGTCGCGCGACCGTCCCCCCGGGTTCGGCAGCCGCAGCGAGATCCTGGCGCCCCAGAACCGGAACGCCTGCGACAGCGGCGAGGCGGGGGCGATCGTCACCGTCTGCGTGCCGTCCGCCAGCACCGTCGCCTGCCGCGGATGCAGCAGCGACAGGCTCAGCGTGACGGCGTCGCCGGACCAGACGATGCCGCCCGGCAGCAGTCCGGCGCCGCCGTGCAGCGTCGGGTGGAGCAGCGTCCGCGTCGCTGCGATCGGCCAGCCGCCGCGCCCGCCTTCGGTCGCCTCGAGGTGCCATCCGGCGGCGCCGACGGCGCCGACCAGCCCGCCCAGGCGGCGATCGAGCGTGCGCTCCAGGCGAAGCCACAGCAGGGTGTCGAGCCCGGCCAGCGCCGCGCCCAGCAGCAGCACCGCCGCGACCCAGGGCCGCCGCCGCGATCCGGCCCCCGCCCCGGCCCCTGGGCCGGTTCGGGCCGCGCCGGCCGGCATCCGGTGCGCCGTCGCCGGGTGGCGATGTCGATGCGGCAGTTGCATGCCTGGTTTCATAGATCACATCGCCGCGGCTGGCGAAGCCGTTGAAGAAGCGGACGGAATGCGGCTTGGCCGGAGACTCGTCCACAGGCTGGCGGCGGCGCATCCGGACGCGGCGGGACGGTCGCCCGCAGCCGGTCGCCACCGACCCGCCCAGCCTGGCCGGGACCGCACCCTGCCGATCCCCATAGACCGGGCAACGAGCTTCACGAAGCGGGCACGGCCTCCCACGCCCCGGGGCTCCGTGTCCGCAGCCTCGTGCCCGGTCCGCCGGGCACGGCCGGCCCGGTTCACCAGTCGCCGTCGTCCCCGCTGCCAGCAGCGGTTCCCACAGTGTTATCCACAGGGTGGGGCGGCTGCCGGCGGCTGGCCGCTTCGTCCCAGCCGGCGGCGATCGCCGCCAGCAGCGCCGCGCGCCGCAGCCCCGGCGGGACCGGGGCGGCGATGTCGACGTGGATGGTGCCGGGCCGCTTCACGAACGCTTGCCGGGACCAGCAGCGGCCGGAATCGGTGGCCACGGGAAGCACCGGCAGCCCGCTATGGCCGGCGAGTGCCGCGATCCCGGGCTGCAGCGCCACACGCTGCCCGGCGGCGACGCGGGTGCCCTCGGGGAAGATCACGATCTGCCGTCCGTCCGCGACCGCCCGGTCGGTCTCGCTCAGCAGCCGGCGCAGCGCCGCCGCGGCGCCGTCCCGCTCCACCGGGATCATGCCGGCCAGCAGCAGCATCGGTCCCACCAGCGGGATGCGGGTGAGCTCCCGCTTCATCACGTAGGCCGGCCGCGGCACCAGGTTCATCCAGACCAGGGTGTCGAACGCCGACTGATGCTGCGAGGCGACCAGCACCGGGCCTGACGCAGGCAGGTGCTCGGTCCCGGTGACGACCACCCGGATGCCGCACAGCACGCGCAGGCCGGCCAGCGTGAGCCCGGCCCAGGCCTTCGCGTAGCCGAGCGCGTGGCGGCGGGCCGCCAGCCTGACCGCGAACGCGGCCAACCCCATCGCCACCGTCAGCAGCAGGAAGTAGAGGTTGAACAGCGTCGCGCGCAGCAGGATCAGGGCCAGACCCATGCGGTCAGGCGACCTCGCCCAGATGCGCGCTGCCGGTCAGCCCGCATTCGACCGCCAGCCACTTGCTGTATTCGGCCGCCAGCAGCCGCAGCGTCCACAGGTCGGCCCGGCCCATCGCCGGCGGCTGCACCGGATAGCGATACAGCGCCACGTCCGGCAGCGCGGTGCCGATCTCGGCCACGGCGCGGCGCATGTGGTAGCCGGCGGTGACCACGATCAGCGAGTGCAGCCCGTTGGCCCGGGCCCAGGAGGCGGTCTCGATCGCGTTGCCGACCGTCGAGGTGGCGGCGTGGCCGAGCGAGATGCGCTCGCCGAGGCCGCGCGGCACGCCGCGGCCGGCCGCCCGCAGCACCTGCGCCAGCTCCAGGTGCTCGGACACGCCCGAGATCAGCAGCAGCCGCGCGCGGTCCTGCTCCAGCAAGTCGAGGCCAGCCTCGATCCGTCCGGCGCCGCCGGTCAGCACGACGATGCCGTCGGCGTCGGGCACGCTGGGTGCCGGCCGGGTGGCGGCGTAGGTGAACCAGGCGAACCCGCCGCACCAGCCCAACGCCAGGATCGCCAGCAGCGCGGCCAGGGCGCGCAGCAATCCGAGCGGCGACGGGCGACGGGGACGGACCAGGGGGATGGGAGCGGTCACGGCAGCCGCCGCAGCCAGGTGCGCACCGTCGCCTGCGCGGTGCCCCAGCCGATCGCCGCGGTGACCGCCGGCAGCAGCGGCAGCCCGATCCAGAGCGGCCACGGCACCCGTCGCAGCAAGCCGGCCAACCCTCCCGCCAGATCTCCCGCAAGGCCGACTGACGCGCCGGCCTGGTCGGGGGGCGGGCCCGGGGCGGCCGGTGCCGCGAACGGCGCCGCCAGCCGGCACAGCTCCAGCAGCAGCGGCAACGAGAGCAGCGTTCCGGCGACGCCGCCGGACAGGGCGAGGCGGGCCGTGCGGTGGGCGAAGCGCGCGGCGATGTAGCCGTCGCTGGCGCCGAGCCCGTGCACGATCTCGATCGCCTGCCGGCGCGCCGCCAGAGCCGCCCCGGTCGCGACCGCGACCACCGCCACCGCGACGCCGGCGACCACCAGCAGCGCCAGTCCGGCGCAGGCCTGCAGGCTGGTGCCGAGCAGCACCAGCCGGTCGCTCCAGCCGGCATTGCGCTCCAGCAAGGTGCCGGGTGCCGCCGCCTCCAGCCGTGCGGCGAGGCTGTCGGGCGGCGCAGCACCGGCGCGCAGGCGCAGCTGCACCACCGCCGGCAGCGGCAGCGCGATGCCGGCGTCCGACCCGAGCCACGGCCGCAGCAGCGCCAGCAGCGCTGTCCGGTCCAGGCGGCGGCGCAGCGCGAACGCGGGTTCCGCGGCCAGCAGCGCCGTCACCGCGCCGATGCGGCTGCCGGCGGTCCCGACGCCGATTTCGGCGGCGGCCTCGTCGGGCCGCGGCACCTGCACGGTCAGCACCGCAGCGGCGCCGCCGCTCCAGCGGCTGGCCAGCACCGACGCGCCGACCGCGCCGGCCAGCGCCAGGGCGGCCAGGAACGTCATCGCCGCCACCAGAGCCGGCAGCAGGCGATCCGACAGCGCGCGCCGCAGCGACAGCCCGTCCGGCCGGCGACGCGCCCGGCCCCAACCCCAACCCCTGCCTTGGCTCGGACGCCCGCCCTGGCGCCCGTCTTGGGCCGGCCGAGGGGCCACCAGCGGACCGCCGTCACCCATCGTCGAGCAGCCGTCCGCGCTGCAGCCGCAGCGCCGGGTGTGGGTAGCGTCGCGGCAGCGCCTCGCTGTGGGTCGCGACCAGGACGGTCGAACCCATCTGGTTCAGCTCGAGGAAGAGCTGCATCAGCCGCATCGCCTGCACCTCGTCGAGCGCCCCGGTCGGCTCGTCGGCCAGCAGCAGCGGCGGACGATGCACCACGGCCCGCGCCACCGCCACGCGCTGCTGCTCGCCGCCGGACAGCTGGTGCGGCCGCGCGTGGAGCTTCCGCCCGAGTCCGACCCAGCGCAGCATCTCCGTGACCTCCAGCGCCACCCGCTCCTCCGCCAGCCCGTCCAGCCGCAGCCGCAGCGCCACGTTGTCGAACACGCTGAGCTCGGGCAGCAGCCGCAGGTCCTGCAGGACCGCGCCGGTGCGGCGCCGCAGCCGCGCCAGGGCGGCCCGCCGCGCGCGGTGCACCGGCACGCCGAACAGCTCGAGCCGGCCGGCGGTGGGCCGGGCGCCCAGGTTCAGCAGCCGCAGCAGGCTCGACTTGCCGGCGCCGGACGCGCCCAGCACCCAGCGGAACGCGCCGGACGGGATGGTGGCGCTGATCCCGGCCAACACCTCGGGACCGGTGCCGGCGCCGCCATAACGAAGGCTCACTTCGTGGAGCTGGATCACGATTCAACACATCGAAGGGAATCGGTGCCATCGTGCGGTCTTCGACCGGAGCGGCAGCGACCACCGATGCACGTGCTGTGTCCGTCCTGCGAGGCGGAATACGAGATCCCGTCGCTGCGGCGGCCCCGCACGCTGCGCTGCGCCCGCTGCGCCAGCGAGTGGCGCGTGATGCCGGAGCCGGAGCCCGCACTGGCAGGGGCCGCGGCGATGCCCGCCGCCGGGACGTCCGGGCTCGCCGACCCGGCCGAGCAGGAGGCGCCGCCCGGCTTCTCGACACTGCCCGGGCAGGCGATGCCGGTCGAGGCGGAACCCTCGATGCCGGCGGTGGACGCGGCGGCGGCGGGGGATGCGTCGCCGACCTCGGCGCCGCTCCTGGCGGAGCGTCCGCTGGTCGGGGCGGCGGCGCGCGCCCTGCTCAGCCGCGGCGACGCCGTCCTCGGGCTGCTCTGGCTGCTGACCGCCGTCCTCATCGCGGCCGCGCTGTGGGCGGGCTGGCACTGGCGGCTGCCGATCCAGCATGGCTGGCCGCCCAGCCTGCGGCTCTACCGCCTGCTGCCGCACGGCGTGCCGGGCGCCGCGATCGGGCACCCGCCGCCCCTGGCGCGTATCGGGGCGCAGGCGGGGGCGTAGGCGGCGGGCTCACATGCCGCGCGCGGCGAGGGCCGACAGGGTGGCGCCGACCGCGGCACCCGCCATCATCAGCAGCCCCAGCGCGACCAGCCCGCCCGGCGTCACCCAGTAGCCGGCCAGGTGCATGCCGCTGGGGATGGCGCCCGAGATCGTGTTCAGGATGTCGCGCGCCTGGCTGTCGGTGTTGCCGGCCTGAGTGGTGACGGCCTGATTGGTGACGGCCTGGGTGGTGACGGCGGCGACGATCCGCGGCAGCGACCACCAGCCGATGCCGACGACCAGCAGCAGCGGCGCCAGCAGCTCGGCGATTTGCTGCAGGAAATAGAACAGGAAGTGCATCACCCCCCAGAGTCCGAGCCGCAGCCCGTTGCGGCGCCGCACCGGCAGAGGCCCGTCCGGGTCTGCTCGCTCGCGCTGGCGCCAGCTCCAGGGCGCCGTCGGGGGCGCGGTCGGGGTGCCGGTCATCGATCGTCTCCCGGAGTGCTGCGGATCCAGCCGCCGCCTCCATCGGGCGCAGCTAAACCCAGCCGGGAGATGTCAGCAACATCGGCGCCCCACCGGGGTCCTGCCCCGGTCTCCGGCCCCGCCCCAAGGCCGCCTCGGGCATGCCGAGATCGCCGGCCCGGCCGCGTCCGGCGACGCCGGCGAGGTCGGCCAGCGCAAACGGCGCCTCTGGCCAATGCAGGCCGGCGCCGGGCATGGTGGCCAGATCGAACGCGGCCCCGGTCGCGGTCGGCCCGGCCACCATGCCGATCCCCTGCAGCGAGAACGGTCCGCCCTCGATCTCGCCCTGCCGCGGTCGACGGCGGCGACTGGATCGCCGGGTTGGACAGCGCGTCGAACGAGAGCGGCAGGATCCCGGCGATCGTGACGGCGACGCTGGAGGCGGCTCGGGCGGCCCAGCCCGCGATCGCGAACAGGAAGCCGACCGTCGCGGTGCGCCGGGCGCCGAGGTGCCGGGTCGCGTGCCGCACCGGCAGGCTCCGAGCCAGCGCCTGGGCGATGCCGTCCAGCCGAAGCGCATCTGGTTGGCAAGGATGAAGCTGCTCTGCCGCGCGCCGATCGCGACCCGCCCGCAGCACCAGGTGAGGTCGAGCCGCAGCGTCCAGCCGCAGACCGGAACAGCGACAGCGAGCCGATCGGGTTGGCGCGCGTCCAGGAGAAGCGCCGGCGCCGCTCCGGCGGCAGGCTTTCCAGCAGCACCGGCAGCCCGTAGGGCACGTTGGCGCCGATCAGCGCCGCGGAGACCAGGAACGGCAGCCGCAGCCAGAGGCTGCCGAGCCAGCCGCCAAGCGCAGGGCGGACCACGGAGCCGAGCCCGAACGTCGCCTCCACCAGCCCGAACGCCCGCAACCCGACCCTCCCGCGGCGCCGCGCCGGCAACGTTGCCGGCAAGCGTGACGAGGTCCGGCAACACCGGGATCACGATCGCGAAGCTCAGCGCGTCGACCGCCACCAGGCGAGGATGAAGGCTACAGGGGCGGGGTGCTGGCGCAGGGCGGCAACGGGTCGACCGCTGGCGGCGGCGTCACGGGCGGCGCTGGGCTATCGCATCAAAGGGGATAGTCTTGGAGAAGAAGGCCAGGGCTCTGCCCTGGACCCGTTGGGACCGCGGGCCCCAAACCCCGATTCGAAAGAAGATCATCCGTACGTGGAAGTATGACCTCAACGAATCGGGGCCTGGGGCCCGCGGTCCCAGTGGGGTCCAGGGGCAAAGCCCCTGGCCTTCTTCCCGATGCGCTCGACCCGGGCCCGACCGTGTCACGGGGCGACGGCCGCCGATCCGGGGCGGGCACTAAGGGTGCCCGCGCCACTGCTCGCGCCGGCGTTCATCGCCACGCCGATCGGGGTCAGCGCGGCGAGGAAGGTCTCGGCGCAGCTGGTCCAGCTGTACCGCTCGGCGTGCGCGCGGGCGGCGCCACGGTCGCCGCCCAGTGCCGCCATGGCCGCCGCGTGCAGGTCGTCCGACACCGCGCCGGCGCGCGGGTCGGCGTCGGCCAGGATGTCGCGCGGCCCGGTCACGTCGAACGCCGCCACCGGCAGGCCGCAGGCCAGCGCCTCCAGCACCACCAGGCCGAAGGTGTCGGTCCGCGACGGGAACACGAACACGTCGCCGCCGGCATAGGCGGCCGCGAGCTCGGCCTCCGAGAACGGCCCGGTGAATACCACGCCGGGGAACCGCGCCTTCAGCGCCGCCAGCTGCGGCCCGCCGCCGACCACGATCTTCGAGCCCGGCAGCTCGAGTGCGAGGAAGGCCTCGATGTTCTTCTCGACCGCGATCCGCCCGACATAGAGGAACACCGGCCGTTGGATCCCATGCTCGGCCGCCCAGTCGCGGCGCGGCTCGGGCGCGAACCGCGTCAGGTCGACGCCGCGCGACCAGCTCCGCAGCCGGGTGAAGCCGCGCCGCTCCAGCTCGTGCCGCAGCGTGGGCGTCGCCACCAGGGTGGCGGCGGCGTCGTTGTGGAAGCGCCGCAGCACGGCGTAGGCGATGCCGGTCGGCAGCCCGGTGCGGGCGTGGATGTACTCGGGGAAGCGGGTGTGGAACGAGCTGGTGAAGGCGGCGCCGCGCCGGCGGGCCCAGCGCCGTGCCGCCAGCCCCAGCGGGCCCTCGGTGGCGACGTGCAGGTGGTCGGGTGCGAACCCCGCGATCAGGCGGGCCAGCCGCCGACCGGGCAGCAGCGACAGGCGGATGTCCGGATAGGTGGGGCAGGGGATCGTCGGGAAGCGGTCGGGTCCGATCACGGCGACGACGTGGCCCATCCGGCGCAGCTCGTCCGCCACCGTGGAGAGCGTGCGCACGACGCCGTTCACCTGCGGCATCCAGGCGTCGGACACGATCAGGATGCGGCGGCCGGCCGGCGTGCCGATGGTGGTCATCGCGCGCGCCGGCTCAGGCCACCGCGGGATGGGCTTCGGTCCGGGCGGGAGCCGCGCGCGGACGGGGGCCGCGCTCGGCCAGGAAGCTGAGCCGGCGCCGCAGCGCCCAGTCGAGCAGCTCCAGCCGGCCGTCGGCATGCTCGACCAGCGCGGTGCAGCTCTCCACCCAGTCGCCGTCGTTGACGTAGAGCACGCCGCCGATGTCGCGCATCTCGGCGTGGTGGATGTGGCCGCAGACGACGCCGTCGACGCCGCGCCGGCGGGCCTCGTCGGCCACCGCGCGCTCGAAGCGGTCGATCGCCTTGACCGCCTCCTTGACCTGCCGCTTCAGCCACGCCGACAGCGAGCGGTAGGGCAGGCCGAGCCGCCGCCTGACGAGGTTGAACCAGCGGTTGACCACCAGCGAGGCGGCGTAGGCGCGGTCGCCGAGCAGCGCCAGGTACCGGGCGTAGCGGACCACGCTGTCGAACTCGTCGCCGTGCATCACCAGCAGGCGGCGGCCGTCGGCGGTCTCGTGCACCGCGTCCCGGCACAGCCGCACGCCCGCGACAACCAGCCTCATCGGCAGCCAGGCCCGGAACATCTCGTCGTGGTTGCCGGGGATGTAGACCACGTCGGTGCCGCCGCGGGCCGCCATCAGCACCAGCCGCAGCACCTCGTCGTGGTGGGCGTCCCAGTACCAGCCGCGGCGCAGCCGCCAGCCGTCGAGGATGTCGCCGACCAGGTAGAGCGTCTCGCAGCTGGTGCGCTGCAGGAAGTCGGCGAGGAAGTCGGCGCGGCAGCCGCGGGTGCCGAGATGCACGTCGGACAGGAACACGGTCCGGTAGCGGGTGATCGTCGGCTGGAGCTCCATCGCGTCCATGGGCCTCTCCCGTTCCGGCGGGCCCCGACTCCAGCCAGGCTGGAAGGTCCGCTGCGGCGAACGGCTCATACGCCGGCTCTATCGCAGCGAACGTGACGTTTCGATGATGACGGCGCCGGCATGGGTTCCCATGCCGGCGCGGGGCCGTCCCGGGGCCGTCGCGCGAACGTCACGGACGGGCGGGCCCGGATCGGTCATGATCGCCGCACGGAGGCGGGGCGCGCGGATGCTCGTGATCTACAATCCGACCGCCGGGCGCCGGCGCGCCGGCCGGCTCTGGGCGGTGCTCGACGTGCTGGTGGCCCACGGGGTCCGGCTCGAGGTGGTCGAGACGCAGCGCGCCGGTCACGCATCGGTGCTGGCGCGCGAGGCGTCGGCGCTGGGTGCCGGCCTGGTGGTCGCTGCCGGCGGCGACGGCACCATCGCCGAGGTCGCGACCGGGCTGCTGGACGAGCCCGGGATGCGGCTGGGCATCATCCCGCTCGGCACCGCCAA
Organism: uncultured Acetobacteraceae bacterium; assembly: GCA_964247725.1. Taxonomy (GTDB): domain Bacteria; phylum Pseudomonadota; class Alphaproteobacteria; order Acetobacterales; family Acetobacteraceae; genus Lichenicola. The sequence goes on from CAXTVM010000005.1 coordinate 58,237, forward strand.
CGTGCTGGCGCACGAGCTGGCGCTGCCGGCCGACCCGGTCGGTATCGCGTCTGCGCTGGTGGCGGGCGAGACGGTGCCGCTCTGGCCCGGCATCGCGCGCGGCGCCGACGGCGCCCGGCTGTTCGTGCAGATGCTGGGCATCGGCTTCGACGCGCACGTGGTGCACCGGCTATCGCGGCCGGTGAAGCGGGTGCTGGGCCGGGGCGCCTACGTGGTGCAGACGCTGCGCGAGCTGCCGCGCTACCGGTTCCCGCCGGTGCGGCTGCTGATCGATGGCGAACCGGTCACCGCCGGCAGCGTGATCATCACCAAGGGCACCCTGTATGGCGGCCCCTACCTGCTGGCGCCGGGTGCCGCGCCGGACGCGCCCGGCTTCTCGGTGATCCTGTTCGAGCACGCCGGCATCGCCGCTGCGTTGCTGGCCGGGGCGGCGCTGCCGCTGAACCGGCTGGGCCGGGTGCCGGGCGCCAGCCATCGGCGGGCGTCGGAGATCACGGTGCCGGGCGGCGGCCCGCTGCCGGCGCAGGCCGACGGCGATCCGGCCGGCTGCACGCCGCTGCGGGTGAGCGACGCGCCGCACGCGATCGGCGTCCAGGTCGGGCGCGTGCGGCGGCCGGCGGCCTAAGGGATGAAGGAAGGCCAGGGCGCTGCCCTGGACCCGTCGGGGCCGTCACGCGAAGCGTGCTGCGCACGACGGCCCCAAACCTCGACTCGTAAGAAGGTGGTCCCTGCATGAAGGCATGACCTTGACGAATTGGGGCCTGGGGCCCGCGGCCCCAGTGGGGTCCAGGGGCAAGGCCCCTGCCTCCCTTGACCGGCCCGCCTCAACGGCCGCACATCCCGCTGGCGATGGAGAGCGACGGATGGCGGTCCAGGACCTGTCCCGGCAGGACATCCGACTCGACCGCGATCCGGAGGTGCTGCGGATCGCCGGCTTCGTCGATGCGGCCGAGGCGGACGAGCTGCTTCGCTGGGCCTTGCTGATGGAGCCCTGGCTGCGCGACAACGGCACCGGCCGCAGCTTCCTGCGCGTGCACCAGCTGCCGCAGCGGCCGGCGCTGCACGCCGCGGTCGCCGAGCGGGTGCGCTGCCGCGTCGCCGGCCACGCCGACAGCGTGCTGGAGCCGGTGCTGACCAACTACCTCAGCATCATCTCGGCGTCCGGCGCGGTGCATCCTCACACCGACAGCGCCCCCGCCGGCACCCGCCACCTGCGCTGCAACCTGTTCCTGCAGCTCCCCGACGCGGGTGGGCGGCCGATCATCGCCGGCACCGCCTTCGACGTCGCCGAGCGCTGCCTGCTGTGCTTCTTCCCGAGCAGCAGCCTGCACGCCTCGGAGCCGGCGGCCGGTCCGCGCAAGCGGGTGCTGCTGTCGTTCGGGCTGCTGGTGCCGCAGGGGTTCACGTTCCGCGAAGGCTAGTCGGGATCGGCCTGCATCGCCGCCAGCTCGTTGCCGTTGGGGTCGGTGAACTGGAACCGGCGGCCGCCGGGGAAGCCGAAGATCGGCCGCACGATGCGGCCGCCGGCGTTGACCACCTGCACCAGCGACGCCTCCAGGTCGTCCACCTGGATCACCGCCAGCGGCATCCGCGTCATCTCCTGCGGGTCCGCCTGCAGGCCCACGTCGACGTCTCCGGTCAGCGTGCAGGCGTAGCTCGGGCCGTAGCCGACCAGCTGCCAGTCGAAGGCGGCGGCGTAGAAGGCTCTCGCGGCGTCGATGTCGCGCGACGGCAGCTCGATGAAGTTCGGACGCGCATGCATGACCGGCTCCCGCTCGACCGCTTCTGTTCCTATAACGTTCTCATAACGTGCGGCGGTCGGTCAAGGGTTTCCGGACTGCCGGCCGATTGACGGACCGGGTGCGGCCTTGTCTGCTGACGGGCGAGGGAGCACGCATGGCCGACACGGTCTTGGTCTTCAGGCTGGCCGGACACGGCCTCGCGCTGCCGGCGGCGTGCGTGCGCGAGTGCCTGCCGCTGCCGAACCTGCACCGGCGCCTCGGCCTGCCGCCGCATCTGGCCGGGTTCCTGGAGCTGGGCGACGCCGTGGTGCCGGTGATCGACCTGGCCCGGCTGCTCGGGCTGCGGGTGCCGGAGGACGGGCTGGGGCTGGAGGCGGACGGCCTCTACCGGCACCTGCTGCGCCTCGATGCGGCCGCGTTGCTGGTCGACCGGGCCAGCGGGCTCGAACCGGTGCGGCCGGCGCCCTCCGAATCCGACGCCTCTCGCTGGCAGCACGGCTGCGTGGCAGGGTGGCTGCTGGCGGAGGGCGAGCCGGTGGCGCTGCTCGATCCGGACCGGCTGCTGCTGCACGACGAGCACGAGCGGCTGCGTCTGCTGGCCGAGGCCGCCCGGCGGCGCCGCGCGGGCTGGGACCCAGGCGGGGGCGAGGGGTGCAATGCCGGCTGATCCGGAGCCGGCCTACGCCGCGATCAAGGCGCTGGTGATCGGCCGCACGCTGCACCATTACTACACGGACAAGGACGCGCTGCTGCGCGACCGGGTGCGGCGCCGGATGGCCGCCAGCGGCACCGACCCGTTCGGCTACCTGGCGTTGCTGCGAGCCGTGCCGGACCCGGCGGCGGAGGCGGAATGGACCGCGCTCGAGGCCGAGATCACGGTCGGTGAGACCTTCTTCTTCCGCTATGCGGAGCAGTTCGCCGCCCTGTCCGACCAGATCCTGCCGGCGCTGCTGCGCGCCCGCGCCAGCACCCGTCGGCTGCGGATCTGGAGCGCCGGCTGCGCCACCGGCGCCGAGCCCTATTCGATCGCGATCCTGCTGCACCGGCTGCTCGGCGAGCGCATCGTCGACTGGTCGATCTCGATCCTCGGCACCGACCTCAACGCCGCGGCACTGGAGGCGGCCCGGCGCGCCGAGTTCGGCCCGTGGACGCTGCGCTCGCTGTCGGAGGCGGAGCGGCACCGCGACTTCGTCCCGGTCGAGGACGGCGGCGGGCAGCGCTGGCGGCTGCGGCCGCAGTTCCGCGGCATGGTCCGGTTCGAGCGGCAGAACCTGCTGGCGCTGGTGGAGCCAGGCGCGCCGCTGGCGGAGCCCGAGTTCGACCTCGTGCTGTGCCGCAACGTGCTGATCTACTTCCATCCCGACCGGGTGCAGGCGCTGATCAGCCGCTTCCGCGACAGCCTCGGCACGGATGGATGGCTGCTGCTCGGCCACGCCGAGGCCGGCAGCTTCAGCCCGGACGGGCTGCTCGCGGTGGCGTTCGATCGGACGGTGGCCTGGGTGCGGGCCGCGCACCCGGCCGCGGTGCCGGGACCGCCGGCACCGCAGCTGCCCGCCGCGCGCGTCCGTCCCGCTGCCCCGGTTCCGCCGTCGTCCCCGCGTGCGGCGGCCCGGACGGAACCCTCCGGGACCGGGCAGGCCGCGGTCGAGCAGGCCGCGGTCGAGCAGGCCGCGGTCGAGCAGGTCCGGTGGCTGGCCGATGCCGGCGACGCCGAGGCGGCGCTCGAACGCTGCCGGCAGATGCTGCGGCGTCACCCGTTGTCGGCGCCGCTGTTCTTCTACGCCGCCCTGCTGGCCCGGACGCTGGGCCGGAACGATGCGGCCGAGGCCGATTTCCGGCGCGCGATCTCTCTCTGCCGGGGCTTCGCCATGGCGCACTACCATCTGGGCCTGCTGCTGGCCGACACCGGCCGTGTCCAGGCCGGCCGCCGCGCGATCGCCGAGGCGGCGCGGGCGGCCGCCGCGCGGCCAGCGGACGAGGAGCTGGCCTGCGGCGACGGCATCACCGCGGCGCGGCTGCGGGCGCTGACCCGGCTCGACTGGCTCGGCGACTCCGCCGCGGCCGTGCCGTGACGGCGGCTTCGTCGTCGGCCGCCGGCGCCCATCGCCAACGCCTGCTGGCCGAGCGCACCCGGCTGCTGGCCGCTCGCGGCCGGACCGGGACCGAGAGCGACGCCGCGTTGCCGGATCACCTGGTGTGCAGCGCCGGCCCGCATCTGGCGGCGCTGTCGCCGCGGCTGGTGGCGGAGGTGCGGGCCACCGCGTTCCATGCGGTCCCGTTCGTGCTGCCGGCGGCGTCGCACGCGATGCTGGGCGTCTTCAACCAGGGCGGCCTGCCGTACAGCCTGCTCGAGCTGTCGCGGCTGCTGGAGCCAGCCGGCCCGGCCGCACCCGACGGCGCCGGCGGCCGGATGCTGCTGCTGCGCCGCACCGATCGGCGGCGCGTGGCGCTGCGCGTCGACGCGGTGCTCGGCCTGCCGGCGCTGCGTCCGGCCGGCGATGGCCGCCACGCGCTGCTGCCGGACGACCGGCTGGCGGTGCTGCTGGATGCCGCCTTCCTGCGCGTCGCGATCGACACGCTCGACGACCCCGCCCGCTGCCCCTGATCGGAGCCCTCGCCGTGTCGCTGTCCCTGCGCATCCTCCTCGGCTTCGGCGTCGTCACGTTGCTGATGACCGGGCTCGGCCTGTTCGCGCTGGGCGGGATCGGCGACATGCGCGAGGTGACGGACCGGATCGTCACCCGCGACATCGCCGCCTACCGGCAGGCCGACGCGGTCCACGACTCGCAGATCCGGCTGTCGACGCTGCGGCTGGTGCTGGCCAACCGCTTCTTCAGCCGCCAGGTGGCGGGCGCCGGCGGCAGGCCCGGGGCCGCCGGGGCGGATGCGACCGCCGAGCTCGAGCGCGGGATCGCCGCCTGGGAGCGGCAGGCCGACGTCACCGCGGCGACGCTCGCCGACGCCGAGCGCGCCGTCGGCCTCTACGCCGACACTGCCGCCGATCCGGCACGCCGGGCGGTGTGGCGCACGGTGGCGGCGACCTACCGGACCGGCGAAGGGCAGCTCGGCCAGATCCGCCGCGACAACGAGAGCGCGTTCACGGCCATGCGCGCGGGCGACGTGCAGGCCGCACTCGGCATCGATGCGGCGCTGTTCCAGGAGCGCGCCGCGTTCGACCAGCTGATGACGCAGGCGGCCGGCGCGCTGGACGGCGGCGTCAGGGCCGGCCAGGACCACGTCGAGGCGGTCTACGTCTGGACCCGGGACTGCCTGCTGCTGGCGGTCGCGGCCGCGCTGCTGGTGGCGGCGGCGATCACGCTGGTGATCCGGGCCGCGGTGGCGCAGCCGCTCGGCGCCTTCATCGCCACGATCGACGCGGTCGGGCACGGCGACCTGTCGGTGCGCGCGGCCGAGACCGGAGCGGCCGAGATCGCCCGCCTCGGCGCCACTCTCAACCGCATGCTGATGGGCTTGCGCCGGATCGCCCGGCAGAGCCGCGAGACCACGGAGACGCTCAACGTGTCGGTGGCCGAGATCCGCGCCTCCACCCAGCAGCAGGCGGCGGGCGTCGAGCAGCAGCTGGCCGCGGTGCAGGAGACCGCCGCCACCGTGGACCAGATCGCGCACTCCGGCAGCCAGATCGGCCGCCGCGCGCAGGAGGTGATCGCCAGCGCGCAGGCGACCGCGCAGGCCAGCGCCGGCGGCCTGGCGGCGATGCGGGAGGCCGGCCGGGCGATGGCGCAGATCCAGGCGCAGGGCGAGGCGGTGGCCGGCAACATCGTGGCGCTGAGCGAGAAGACGGAGGCGATCAGCGCCATCGTCGCCAGCGTCAACGACATCTCCGAGCGCAGCCACCTGCTGGCGCTGAACGCCGCCATCGAGGCGGCCTCTGCCGGCGAGCACGGCCGCTCGTTCGCGGTGGTGGCCGCGGAGATGAAGGTGCTGGCCGACCAGGCCAAGGACGCGACCGGGCAGGTGCGGTCGATCCTGGGCGACGTCCAGCGCGGCATCAACACCTCGGTGATGCTGACCGAGGAGGCGGTGAAGCGCGGCGCCGCCGGCCACGAGCGCACCGAGATCGCCCGCGTCACCATCGAGGAGATGGCGGTCGGGATCCAGGACGCGGTGCAGACCTTCCAGCAGATCGTGGCCTCGACCAACCAGCAGCAGCTCGGCATCGAGCAGGTGATGACGGCGCTGGCCAACATCCGCCAGGCAAGCCAGCAGACCGCGTCCGGCACCCGCCAACTGGACTCCGCCGCCCTCGGGCTGGGCGAGCTGTCGCGGCAGCTGCAGGCGGCGGCCGAGCAGTTCCGGATCTAGCCCGGGACCGGCCGCGGCAGTGGGCGCCACCGTGAGCGAGGCAGAGCTGCGGCGGGAGCTGCTGGAGGCGTTCGAGGCCGAGTATCGCGAACACCTGGCCGCGATCCGGACCATGCTGGAGCGCGGTCCGCTGGCCGGCGGCGACCTTCGCGACGCGTTCCGGCGGGCGCACTCGCTGAAGGGTGCCGCCCGGGCGGTCGACCTGCCGCGGGTCGAGGAGATCGCGCACGGGCTGGAGACGCTGCTCCTCGGCGCGGTCGAGCGCGGCGGGACGCTGCCGCCGGACGACGCCGCCGGCGTCGCCCGCGCCCTCGACGGCATCGAGGCGCGGATGCGGGAACCGGTGCCGCCGCCCGGCGCAGGCGCGGCCCGGCTCGGGATGGAGCCCGAGATCGAGCCGGGGGCGGCGTCCGGGGTCGGAGCGGACGCGACGCTGCGAGTGCCGGCGGCGGAGATCGAGGCGATGGCCGAGCTGGTGCACGCCTTTTCGGATGCCGCGCTGCACCGGGGGCGCACGCAGGACGGCCACGCCGAGTCGGCATCGGAGGTCGCCGAGCTGCTGGCTCTATGGGAGGATCCCGGCCTGCGCCGGGCCGCCGCCGACCCGGCGCTGGTGCAGTTCGGGCAGCGCCTGCGCCTGCTGTCGGGGCGGCTGGCGGGACGGCAGCGGGGCCGGAGCCTGCTGGACGCCCGGCAGGGCGAGGCGGCGGCGGCGCTGCAGGCGCAGCTCGAGCGGATCGCCCTGGTGGAGGCAGACGGCGTATTCGGCCCGCTCGCCGCCATGGCGCGGGAGCTGGCGCGCGAGGCCGGCGGCACGCTCGAGGTCCGGCTGCACGGCATGTCGCTGCGAGCCGCGCGGCAGGTGCTGCAGGCGCTGCGCGATCCAGCGATCCAGCTGCTGCGCAATGCGGTCAGCCACGGTCTGCGCCAAGCCCCGGCCGGGGCAGCGGACGGCGCGGCGGGGCGTGCGCTGTCGATCGACCTGTCGCTGCGGCTGATGGCGGGCCGGCTGGAGCTGCGGGTGGAGGATGACGGGCCGGGGCCGGACCTGCAGCGCATCGCCGCCACCGCCCGCGCGCGCGGGCTGCTGCCGGCGGCGCCAGGGGCGGTGCCAGGCGCGGCGCCGGACGCCGGGGCCGACGAGCGAGCGCTGCTGGCGCTGGTGTTCGAGCCCGGGTTCTCGACCGCGCCGGCGCTCGACCGGCTGTCCGGCCGCGGCATGGGGCTGTCGATCGTGGCGGAGGCGGCGCGCCGGTTGGGCGGCACCGCCACGCTGCGGCGCCGGGACGGCGGAGGCACGGTCGCGCTGGTGTCGGTGCCGCTCGCTGCCCGGCGGCAGGCGCTGCTGCTGGTCGAGGCCGCCGGCGCCGTGGTTGCCCTGCCCGCGGAGGCGGTCGAGCGGCTGCTGCGGGTCGACCCGGCGCAGATCGTCCGGCCGCAGGGCCGGCCGCTGCTGCGCCTGGCCGGGGCGGACGCGGCCGGCGGCACCGTCCTGCCGCCGGTGGCCTCCCTGGCGACGCTGCTCGGCGCAGGCGCCACCGTGCCGGACCCGGCCGGCGGCGCGCTACCCGCCGTGCTGCTGGCCGCCGGCGGACGCCGCTGCGCGGTGCTGGTCGAGCGCCTGCACGACGTCTCCACCCTGCTGGTGCGGGCGCCGGACCTGGTCGGCATCGACCGGCGGCTGGTCGCGGGCATCGCCGCCGACGGCCGGAACCGGCCGGTGCTGGTGCTGGAGCCGAAGGCGGTGCTGGACCGGCTGCTGTCGGCGCCGCCGCCGAACCCCGGGCGGGCGGGCGCCGGCGGTTCGACGGCGGCACCCGGACGCGCCATCGTGCGGCCGTCGGCGCCGGCGACCGTCCTGGTGGTCGACGACTCGATCACGACGCGGACGCTCGAGAAGACCATCCTGCAGGCGCAGGGCTACCGGGTGCTGGTCGCGGTGGACGGGCTGGCGGCGCTGGAGGCGCTGCGCACGGCGCAATGGGAGGTCGACGTGGTGGTGGCCGACGTGGAGATGCCCAGGCTCGACGGCTTCGGGCTGCTGGCGGCGATGCGGGACGACCCGCGGCTGGCCGGGATCCCCACCGTGCTGATGACGTCGCGCAACCAGCGGGACGACATCCGGCGCGGCCTCGAGCTGGGCGCCCGCGCCTACCTCGCCAAGCAGGAGTTCGACCAGGGCACGCTGCTCGCTACCATCGCCCAGCTGCTGCCGTGAGCGGCTTCCCGAATGCCAGGGGGGCCGCAGGCGGGCCGGCGCGGGTGCTGGTGGTGGAGGACTCCGCCGTGATCCGCCGGCTGCTGGCCCACATCATCTCCGGCGACCCGCGGCTGGAGCTGGGCGGCGCCGTCGAGTCGGCCGAGGAGGCGCTGCTGGCGATCCCGCGCCTGCGGCCGGACGTGATCTCGATGGACGTGCGGCTGCCGGGCATGGACGGGCTGGAGGCGACGCGGCGGATCATGGCGCTGCATCCGACGCCGATCGTGGTGATCGCCGACAGCGTCGAGGACGCCTCGCTGCGGATCTCGATGAACGCGCTGCGCTCGGGCGCGCTGGCAGTGGTGGAGAAGCCGGACGGCCCGCTGTCGCGGCACTACGCCGCCGCCGCCGGCACCATCGCCACCCAGCTCGCGATCATGAGCCGGGTACCGGTGATCCGGCGGCGCCAGCCGGTCTCGGCGGAGGCCGCGCAGGCGATGGCGGCGAGCTCGACGGCAGCGGGCGGCTTCGGGCCCGAAGCCGCCGCCGCCGGGATCGCGGCGCTGGCGGTGGCGGCCTCGACTGGCGGTCCGCCGGCGCTGGCGCGGCTGCTGGGCGCGCTGCCGGCCGGCTTCCCGCTGCCCATCCTGGTGGTGCAGCACATGGGGGCGGCTTTCATCGAGGGCTTCGCCGGCTGGCTCGACGGGCTGGTGCCGATGCCGGTGGCGCTGGCGCGGGCGGACGAGCCGCTGCAGCCGGGCCGGGTGTTGGTGGCGCCGGGAGACCGCCATCTGGGCTTGGCCCAGGATCGCGACGGCCGGCTCCGGGTACGGCTGGACGACCGGCCGCCGGTCTCAAGCCAGCGCCCGTCGGCGACGCTGCTGTTCGAGAGCCTGGTGCCGCTCGGGCGGCGCGGGCTCGGCATCCTGCTGACCGGCATGGGCGAGGACGGCGCCACGGGCCTGGCCGCAATGCGCCGGGCCGGCGCCTACACCGTCACCGAGCACGAGAGCAGCGCCGTGATCTACGGCATGCCGGCGGCGGCGGTGCGGCTCGGCGGCTCCTGCGCCAGCCTGCCGATCGAAGCGATCGCGCCGCGGCTGCTGCAGATGCTGTCCCACATGCTGCCGGACAGGCGGCCGGGAGCGGGCCCGGGAGCGAGCGGGTGAGCGCGGCGCAGCCGCCCGACCGCAGCCAGCTGCTGCTGGTCGAGGACTCCGACACCCAGGCGCTGCAGATCCGCCGCCTGCTGGAGCGGCACGGCTTCGCGGTGGAGCGGGCCGCCAGCGCCGAGGCCGCGCTGGAGCGCCTGAACGGCGCGCTGCCCGACCTGGTTGTGTCCGACTACCACCTGCCCGGCATGAGCGGCGGCGAGCTCGCCCGGGCGCTGCGCCTCAACATGCGCACCCGCACCATCCCGGTGCTGATCCTGACCGAGGCCTCCGAGCCCGGCGCCGAGCGCGACGGGCTGCAGAGCGGCGCCGACGCCTACGTGCCGAAGTCGGCCGACCCGGCGCTGATCGTGCTGCGCATCCGCGCCCTGCTGCGCCAGCGCGCCGCACCGGCGGCGGACGGCGCGGCGCCGGGTCCGGGCGTCGCCGGGCTGGCCGGGGCGGGCGGGCTGTTCCGCCGGGCCGGCATCCTGCTGGTGCGCGACCACGGCGGCTCCGCCGCCTCGCTGCTGCTGGAGGCGCTGCTGCGGCGCGACGGCCACCAGGTGGACGGCCGCGACGACCCCGACGCGGCGATGGCGGCCCTCGGCGACCCGGCCGGCCCGGCGGTCGACTGCGTGGTGGTCGACCTGCTGGCGGCGACCTTCGACGGCATCGGGCTGTGCGCGCGCCTCGACGCCGCCCGGCACCGCGGGCTGGCGCGGCCGGAGCAGGCTGGGGCGCCCGGGGCCAGGGCACCGGAGGCCGGGGCGGGGCCGGCGGACGGCGTCCGCCGCGCGCCGTACCGGATCGTCGGGCTCGGCCACGGCGACGGACGCGGCACCGATCCGCTGACCGCGCGGGCCTACCGTGCAGGCATCGACGACGTGGTGTCGGAGGCGGCCGGCGCCGAGGCGGCGGCGCTGCGCATCCGCATCCTGGTCCGCGCCAAGCTGCTGCAGGACGAGACCGCGCGCATCGAGACGGACCTGCTGCAGCGCCAGGCCGCCACCGACCGGGCCCGCGAGGAGGCCGCCGCCAACGCCGCCCAGGCCGCCCTGGCCGGCGCGCTGGCTGCCGCCAACGAGCGGCTGCGCGAGGCGCAGGGCAAGCTGGTGCAGGCGGCCAAGATGGCCTCGCTCGGCGAGCTGGTCGCCGGCATCGCGCACGAGATCAACAACCCGCTGGCCTTCATCCTGGCCCACCAGGGCACCGTCGAGCGGCTGCTCGGCCAGCTGGCGGCGCTGCCCGCCCTCGGCGACGAGTCGGCGGCGCCGAAGCTCGCCCGCGCCCGCGACCGCGTCGGCGCCATGAGCCTGGGGCTGAAGCGGATCCAGAACCTGGTGCTCAACCTGCGCAAGTTCTCCCGCCTCGACGAGAGCGAGCGGCAGAACGTCGACGTGCCGGACGCGATCGAGACCGTGCTCACCCTGTTGACGCACAAGCTCGGAACCGGGATCACGGTCACGCGGCGCTACGAGGCGCCGTCCGAGCTGCTGTGCCTGCCGGCCCTCCTCAACCAGGTCATCATGAACATCGTCGGCAACGCCGCGGACGCGCTGAACGCCCAACCGGCCGACGACCCGGCGCCGATGCCGGCGATCGCGGGGCCTGGCGTCCCGGACCCCGGCGTCGCCGGGGTCATCGACATCCACACCGCGGCGGCGGACGGGTTCTACGCGATCACCATCTCCGACAACGGGCCGGGCGTGCCGGAGGCGCTGCGCGAGCGGGTGTTCGAGCCGTTCTTCACCACCAAGCCGGTGGGGGCCGGCACCGGCCTCGGGCTCGCCATCGCCTACAGCGTGGTGCAGGCGCACGGCGGCGCCATCCTGCTGGACGCGGCTCCGGGCGGCGGCGCCCGCTTCACCGTGTCGGTGCCGCAGCCGTCGGCGCCGCCGTGAGCCCAGCGTGAGCCCGGCATGAGCGAGGACGCCTTCCTGGTGCCGTCCGGCCTGCCGCCGCTGGTGCTGCTGGTCGACGACGAGCCCGACATCCTGGTCGCCCTGCAGGACCTGCTGGAGGACGAGTTCCGGGTGCTGGCGGCGGCCTCCGCGCACGAGGCGCTGGCGCTGCTGGCGCGCGAGCCGGGCGTCGCCGTGATCGTCTCCGACCAGCGCATGCCGGGCATGACCGGCGACGTGTTCCTGGGCCACGCGCGCCGGGTCAGCGACGCCGAGGCGCTGATGCTGACCGGCTACGCCGACCTCAGCGCCGTGGTCTCGGCGCTGAACGACGGCCGCATCTCCGGCTACGCGCACAAGCCGTGGGAGCCGGCGGCGCTGCTGGCGATGATCCGGCAGGCGGCGGCGCGGGCCGGGCTCGACGCGGCGCTCCGGGCCGAGCGCATGCTGCTGCGCGGGCTGATGGACAGCGCCGGCGACGGGCTCAGCTTCAAGGACCGGGCCGGCCGGTACATCCGCCTGAACGCGGTCGCGGCGGACCGGCTGGGCCATCCGGTCGCGGCCTGCATCGGGCAGACCGAGCCCGTGCTGGCGGCCGGCCTCGCCGGCGCCGACGAGCTCGCCCGCATCGAGGCCGAGGACCGGCTGGCGCTGGAGGGCGATGCCGCCGGCCGGACGCTGCACCCGGTCGAGCGCGGCGGCCGCCAGCTCTGGATGGAGCGGCTGCGGGCACCGCTGCGCGACGGGGGTGGCGCGGTGCGGGCGCTGGCGACGTTCGAGCGCGACGTCACCGAGCATCGCGCGCTGGAGGACCGGCTGCGACAGGCCGACCGCATGCAGGCGCTGGGCACCATGGCGGGCGGGGTCGCGCACGACTTCAACAACCTGCTGACCGCGATCCTGGGCAGCTTGGAGCTGGCCGCGCGCGCCGCCGGGCCGGACGAGCGGCTGCAGCGCCTGCTGGAGACCGCCGCCGCCGCCGCCGAGCGGGGTGCTGCGCTGACCCAGCGGCTGCTGAGCTTCAGCCGGCAGCGCGAGACCGCGCTGCTGGCCGTCGACGTCAACGGGCTGGTGCGGGCGATGGACGACCTGCTGGCGCGCAGCATCGACCGCGGCGGCATCCGGATCGTGCAGGCACTGGCGCCGGCGCTGCCGCCGGTGCTGGTCGACCCGGCGCAGCTCGAGCTGGCGCTGCTCAACCTGTGCATCAACGCCCGCGACGCGATGGGCGACGCCGGCACCATCACGCTCGGCACCCGCAGCGTCGGCATCGGCAGCGCCGGCGACGACGCATCGCCAGGGTCCGGGCCGGAGCCGGACGGCGTCGTCGCGGGCACCGTGCCGGAGGGGCCATACGTGGTGGTGGCGGTCACCGACACCGGCTGTGGCATGAGCCAGGCGGTGGCCGACCGCATCTTCGAGCCGTTCTTCACCACCAAGGAGATCGGGCACGGCACCGGGCTCGGCCTGTCGATGGTCTACGGCTTCATGCAGCAGAGCGGCGGCGCGGTCCGGCTGCGCACCTCGCCCGGCGCCGGCGCCTGCTTCGAGCTCTGCCTGCCGGTCGCGCCGTAGCGCGCCGCCGGCCACTCGGCCGGGATCGGAGTCTGGTCACCACGGAATCACACCCATCGTCGCGTGCGTGAACGTGCCGGTCGGCCCTCCGGAACCCATCAGCGCGACGCGCACGGCCTCGGCAGCACTCTCTTCGAGGGTATCCGTGCCGGCGAAGCCGTTGAGCTTCGTCTTGATGTAGCCGGGGGATACCGCGTTGACCCTGATGCCGTTGGCCTCCAGTTCGATCGCCATCGCCATCGCCATCGCCATCGCCATCGCCATCGCCATCGCCATCGCCATCGTCAGGGCGTTGAGGGCCGTCTTCGAGGCGGCACAGGTCGCGTTGAAGCCGGGACGCAGCGGAGAGTTCGGGTCGGAAACCAGCGCCAGCGACCCGGCGCCGCTGGAGACGTTGACGATGCGGGAGCCCGGCGTGTCGCGCAGGATCGGCACCGTCGCCCGATAGACGCGGAGCATGCCGGACACGTTGGTGTCCCAGACGGCGCGCAGCTCGTCGAGGGAGACGATGCTCGGGCGGTTCGCGCTCACATACTCCTCGAGCGTTTGACCGGGATCGCCGGTGGTCGAGATCGCCGCATTCTGGATCAGCACGTCGAGGCGGCCGAACTCCTCGCGGACCCGTTCCGCAGCCGCCGTGATCGATGCCTGATCCGTCACGTCCAGCTGTAGTGCTGCGGCGTTCGGTCCCGCCTCGTCGGCAGCGGCTTCGCCGCGCCCGAGGTCGCGCGAGCCGACGAGGACGGTGAACCTCTCGGCGGCCAGATCCGTGGCGATCTGCAAGCCGGTTCCCTGATTGGCGCCCGTGACCGGCGCGACCGGCCTGCCATGCATGGCGATCTCCCGAGGAGAGGTTGTCAGCGCCGCCGCATTCCGTTGATTGGCAACAAACGGAGCGTCGCTCCTCTACACACGGAGCGTTGCACACTACGATAGGGGGGGGATGCGTATCGGACGCTCGATCGAATGGCCGGCGGGCCGATGCGGCGCCGGAAACGGGTGGCGAGCGCCGTCTGCGCGCCGACGCTCTCGTCGCGGCGGCGAGGGACGTGTTCGCCACGACCCGAGTGGATGCGACGACCCGTGAGATCGCCGACCGGACGGGCGTCGGCATGGGCACGCTCTTCCGTCGGCTCCCCCAGCGGGCCGACCTGATCGCCGCCGTGTTCCATGGTGGGATGGACGCCTGCGCGGAAGCCGCAACTACCCTTGCTGCGGAACATCCGCCGTTCGAGGCGCTGGCGAGATGGATGCAGGTCTATGCCGACTTCATCGCCACCAAGCGAGGTCTGGCCAAGTCGCTCAGCTCCGGCGATCCGGTGTTCGCAGGCGTGTTCGCACGCTTCGATCAGCGCCTCGGGCCCGCCGTTCGGACGCTCTACGAGACTGCGGCAGCGGCCGGAGAGGTGCGGCCCGACATGGACGCCGCCGAGATACTGTGTGCGTTTTCGACCCTGTGCATGTCGACCTACGACGGGAAGCCGAACCACGCGGGTCAGATGACGGCTCTCCTCGTGGAGGGGCTTCGACTGCCACGCTGATGCGGACTGCGAAGGCGACCGACGCGCCGAAGTCCGTCGATGTCGCTTTCCGTGCGCTGACCCCTACCAGTTCGGCCACAGCCCCGGCGTCGCCAGTTCCAGCAGGCTGTCGTCCGGGTCCCGCAGGTAGAGGCTGGTGCCGCCGCGCGGCCAGGTGATCCGGCTCTCGATCGCGACCGCCTCGGCGGCGAGGTGGCGCTCCCAGCGGCCGAGCTCGCCCCAGGGGATCGCGAACGACAGGTGGACGCTGCCGCCGCCATCGTGCGGCGGGATGTCGCCGCCGCCGTCGGTCGGCGTCGGCCGGGTCGAGCCGCCGGCCAGGAACAGCAGCAGCACGGCGTTGCCGGGCAGGCCCAGGCCGCGCATGCGGTCGTCCTCCAGGAACGGCTCGAGGCCGAACACCCGCCGGTAGAACGACTGCGCCCGGTCGAGGTCGCGGACGTAGATCGAGGTCTCCAGCAGGTGGCTGAGCCTGGGGACGGGCTCGGTCATCGTCGTCTCCATGGTGGTGGCTGTGGCCGTGGCGACACGGCGGCGTCGGGACGGCGGGCCGGTGTGCAACCCCCCGGCGGCGGCAATGCTTCGCAACGAAGTTCGTTCGCGGAAGGCGATCCCACGATGTGCGACCTGCTGGTTCTCGACGACGATCCGCTGGTGCGCATGACGCTGGTGGACGCGCTGCTGGACGAGGGGATCGACGTGATCGGCGCCGGCGCCGAGGTGGAGGCGCTGGCGGTGCTGCGGGCGGAGCGGACCCCCAGCGTGCTGGTGACCGACCTCGACCTCGGCACCCGGCGCAGCGGCTTCGTGGTGGCGGCGATCGCGCAGATGCTGCTGCCGGGGATCTCGGTGATCTACATCACCGGCCGGCCGGAGTCTGCGAGCGGCCACGTCATGGGCGAGCGCGAGACCCTGATGCTCAAGCCGTTCCTGCCCAGCGCGCTGGCCCGGGCCGCGCAACGGCTGATCCACTCCGGCCACCCCAGCCAGCTGGCCCTAAGCCTTTGAGGGCGGCACCGCGGGTCGTACGAGGCCCTGGCCGGCCGTCTCGCCGCCATCGTCATCCCGGGGGGTCGCGAGGTCAAAAAACGGATGGGTGGCCCCGGTGACCGCGCGGGCATGGTCCTGCGATGCGGTTCGATCCGGTGGCCGCGCACGGCGTTCACCGCTTGGTAACAACGGTCCCGCCACGATAGGCCTGCGCCGCCACGAGAGCGTCCCCGGGCCGAAGATTTTCATGAGCACGATCGACCTCGTCGTCAGACTGTTTGAGCGGTTGGGCGCGCCGCTGGTGTCGCTTCTGCTGCGGCCCGGCTCGATGTTCTCCCTGCTCTCGCTGGCTTCCGCGTCGGCGGTGGCGTTCGGGGTGCTAGCGCAGCGGCGCCGGGCGCGCGGGCGGGCGATCCGGGGCAAGGTGCTGATGCGGGCGCTGCTGCCGCGCCGGCTGCTGCGCGGCGCCTCCGCGCGTGCGGATCTCGGCTTCTTCCTGCTCAACACCCTGATGACGGGCACGCTGATCAGCTGGGCGGTGACCTCGTCGACCCCGGTCGGCCACCTGACCAGGGGGATGCTCGCCACCGTGGTCGGGCCAGTGGCGCCGATGGCGCCGGGACCGTGGGCGGCTGGGGCGATCCGGACACCCCTGATCTTTCTCGCCTTCGAGTTCGGCTACTGGCTTGACCACTACCTCAAGCACCGGGTGCCAGCCCTGTGGGCGTTCCACAGCGTCCACCACGCCGCCGAGACCCTGTCGCCGCTGACGGTATTCCGGGTACATCCGGTCGATAGCGTAGTGTTCATCAACATCGTCGCGCTGTGCTCGGGGATCGCGAACGGGGCGGCGGACGCCCTAACGGGAACCACCGGAGGCGAGTTCACCCTGTGGGGTACCAACGTCATCCTGCTGGGCTTCACCCTGACGGTCCAGCATCTGCAGCATTCCCATCTCTGGATCGCCTTCACCGGCATCTGGGGCCGCCTGCTCGCAAGCCCGGCTCACCACCAGCTGCACCACTCCTCCGATCCCGCTCATTTCGGCAAGAATCTAGGCAGTTTCCTGTCGGTATGGGACTGGCTGTTCGGCACCCTGCTGATCCCCAAACGCGAACGGGGAACGCTGACCTTCGGCGGCGAGGTCGCGGCGGATCGGCCCCATTCCGTGACCGGCGGCCTGTTGACACCGTTCGTCAGGGGAGTCGCCTCGCTCGCCGCCATCTCCAGGCCCCGACCCGGGGGTAGTCTCCGAGCCGCCGTCCGATACGGACGCAGACCGTGACCTCCCGCGGCACCGCCGGCGCCGCACGGGCACCTTGTCGGCGCTGCGCTTGCAGGAAGGATCGCCTGCGCTATCTGCAATCCCATGCAGTTCATCCAATCCGCCGGCGCCGATCCGATCGGCTGGCACGGCACCACCATCCTCTGCGTGCGCCGCGACGGCCAGGTCGCCATGGCCGGCGACGGCCAGGTCACGCTCGGCCAGACCGTGATCAAGGGCAACGCCCGCAAGGTGCGCCGGATCGGACCCGACGGCAGCATCCTGTCCGGGTTCGCCGGCGCCACCGCCGACGCCTTCACCCTGCTGGAGCGGCTCGAGGCCAAGCTCGAGCGCTACCCGAGCCAGCTTGAGCGCGCCTGCGTCGAGCTCGCCAAGGACTGGCGCACCGACCGCTACCTGCGCCGGCTGGAGGCGATGATGGCGGTCGCCGACGACACCCGCTCGTTCACGCTGACCGGCAACGGCGACGTTCTGGAGCCGGAGGACGGGGTGATCGCGATCGGGTCGGGCGGCAACTACGCGCTGGCGGCGGCGCGCGCGCTGATGACCGTGGACGGCCTCGACGCGGGGGAGGTCGCGCGGCGCGCGATGCGGATCGCCGCCGAGATCTGCGTCTACACGAACCACTCGGTGATCGTGGAGACGCTGGGATCCGGCGCCGCGGCGGAGCGACGCTGATGGACGTGCCGACCTACTCGCCGCGCGAGATCGTCGCAGAGCTCGACCGCTACATCGTCGGGCAGACCGACGCCAAGCGGGCGGTCGCGATCGCGCTCCGCAACCGCTGGCGTCGCGCCCAGCTGGCCGACGGCATCCGCGACGAGGTGGTACCGAAGAACATCCTGATGATCGGCCCGACCGGCTGCGGCAAGACCGAGATCGCGCGTCGGCTGGCGCGGCTGGCGCAGGCGCCGTTCCTGAAGGTGGAGGCCACCAAGTTCACCGAGGTCGGCTATGTCGGCCGCGACGTCGACAGCATCGTCCGCGACCTGGTCGAGGTCAGCCTGAACATGCTGCGCGAGACCCGCCGCCGCGACGTTCAGGCCAATGCCGAGAAGGCGGCCGAGGACCGGCTGGTCGACGCGCTGGTCGGCATCACCGCGTCGGCCGACACCAAGGGCAAGTTCCGCCGCATGCTGCGGGACGGCGAGCTGGAGCAGAAGGAGGTCGAGGTCTCGATCGCCGACGCGCCGGGGGCGCAAGGGGGGCCGATGGACATCCCCGGCCTGCCGTCGGGGAGCGTGATCAACCTCGGCGACATGATGAAGGGCATGTTCGGCAAGCCCCCCGTGGCCCGCCGCATGACCGTGGAGGCGGCGCGGACCCAGCTCGTCCGCGAGGAGAGCGACCGGCTGCTCGACAATGACAGCCTCACGCGAGAGGCGGTGGCGCACGCGCAGGACCACGGCATCGTGTTCCTGGACGAGATCGACAAGGTCTGCGCGCGCTCCTCCGAGGGCGGGTTCCGCGGCGGCGACGTCAGCCGCGAGGGCGTGCAGCGCGACCTGCTGCCGCTGATCGAGGGCACCACCGTCAGCACCAAGTACGGGCCGGTGAAGACCGACCACATCCTGTTCATCGCGTCGGGCGCGTTCCACCTGGCCAAGCCGGCCGACCTGCTGCCCGAGCTGCAGGGACGGCTGCCGATCCGAGTCGAGCTGCAGCCGCTGTCGCGCGACGATCTGCGGCGGATCCTGACCGAGCCGGAGCACTCGCTGCTGAAGCAGTACAGCGCGCTGATCGGCACCGAGAAGGTGGTGCTCGACTTCAGCGAGGATGCGGTCGACGCGCTGGCCGACCTCGCCGCCGACATCAACGACCGGGTCGAGAACATCGGCGCCCGCCGGCTGGCGACCGTGCTGGAGCGGCTGCTGGAGGAGATTTCGTTCACCGCCTCCGACCGGCCCGGCGACAGCATCCGCATCGACGCCGCCGCCGTGCGCGAGCGGGTGGCGCCGCTAGCCCAGAAAGGCGACCTGTCCCGCTTCATCCTCTGAGCGCGTTCGAGGATGCGCTGTGCCGGCGATCCGACGCGCCCGTCTGCGCTTGCCGTCTGCTCACGGCCATCGAGGCCGCTCCGCTCCGGTTCTCGACGGTCACGCCGGCCGTGCCGCTGGCGTGGCACTCTCATCCGGCACGCCCTATTCTCGAACGCGCTCTGCGCCAGGCATTTAAAGCTACGGGTTGCTTCGTAGGTAGTTGACGATGTCGACCAGGGCGGCGCCCGAGATCGGCATGATCAGCAGGCAGAAGCCGAGGAACAGCAGCAGCAGGCTGAACGCGCGTTCGCCAGGCGCCCGCTCGGGGCGCGGCCGCGGGACTTCCCAATCGGCTCCATCGAACGGCATTCGCATTCCCCTGCGGCGCGCCGTGGCGCTCGCCGCCGTATCCGCTTGGGCGGTCTGTCCACGATAGGCTTGAGCTGGCCTGAAAGCACCGACAAAGCAAGGGCCGGCGGAGCGGTCCGGCCCCACTCCGCGTCAACTTTCAGGCGGAGGCCAGGGCCGCCGCGCGCTGCACCGCCCGGGCCATCGAAGCGATGCCGTTGCCGCGGTTGGTGGACAGCGCCTCCAGCAGGCCGAGCCGCTTCAGGAACGCGGGGTCGGTGGCCAGCACCTCGTCCGGCGCGCGGCCCGAATAGACCCGCAGCAGCAGCGCCACCAGGCCGGACACGATGGCGGCATCGGACGCGCCGGCGAAGCGCAGCCGGCCCTGCGACAGGTCGGACTCCATCCAAACCTGGCTCTGGCAGCCGGGCACCCGGTGCGCGTCGTCCGCCCACTCGGTCGGGAACGGCGGCAGCGTGCGGCCCAGCTCGATGATGTACTGGTAGCGCTCCATCCAGTCGTCGAACACGTCCAGCTCCTCCCCGATCGCCGCGATCGCCGCATCGGCGGTGGGCTCGGTGGGACGCACGTATGGATCGGTTGGGGCGTTTGGCATGGTCGTGATGTGCGGAGCGGGATTGGGACAGTCAAGCTGCATGGACCTTGAAACGGCTGCCATTTGGCAGTATGTTAGGTGCCAGGAGACACCATGCGCGCCAACATCGACATCGCCTTCGACCGTCCCACCGTGGTGCCGGTCCCGAACGGCAGGCTGAACCTGTCCGATCCGGCGACCCGGCTCCGGCTGACGCCGTCGGCGATCGACGGCATGATCCGGCTTGGCGAGATCTGGCGGCTGAGCACGGAGGAGACCTGCCTGCTGCTCGGCGACATGTCCGAACGCAGCTGGTTCCGATGGAAGCGGCAGGAGGATCCGCGGCCCGACCGGTCGCTGTCACAGGACATGCTGACCCGGATCAGCGTGCTGGTCGGCATCTTCAAGGGGCTGCGGCTGCTGTTTTCCGAGCCGCTGGCCGACGACTGGATCAGGCTGCCCAACCGCGGGCCGCTGTTCGGCGGCCGCGCGCCGCTCGACGTCGCAATCGAGCGCGGCATCCCGGGCATGCTGGAGGTCCGCGAGCACGTCGACGCTCTCCGCGGCGGGCTGTAGCGCCGATGGACCATCCGGATGCCGGCACCATCATGGCTTGTGCCCCCGAGGCGCCGCTGCCGCCGACCTGCAGCCCTGAGGCGGCGCTGCCGCCGACCTGCAGCCTGGTGCAGCGCGACACCGTGCGCCTGATCCCGAGCGGGCGGCTGAAGCCGGCGGTGCTGGCGCCGCTGGCCGCCACCCCGCGAGCGCTGGACGACCTGGCCGAGCTGGAGGGCGCCACCAACGGCCGCATTCAGGCGTGCGAGAGCGGGCTGCCCGATCTCGACCCGCGCGAGCTGGTGTTCGGGCGCCCGAACGACAGCTTCGTCAACGCGGCCTTCACCCATGTCCGGCCGGGCGGCAACCGCTTCAACGACGCCGGCCGCGGCGCCTGGTACTGCGGCTGGGACGCCGAGACCTCGCTCGGCGAGGTGGCCTACCACCTGACCCGCGAGCTGGACGCGATCGAGCGCTACGACACCCATGTCGACTACGCCGCCCTGGTGGCCGACTTCATCGGCCCGTTCCACGACCTTCGCCGGCCGGCCGCATCGCGGGACCGCGCCTACGCCGACGTGCTGGCGCCGGAGGTAGGCCCCGCCTATGCGCGCGGCCAGGCGCTGGCGCGGCGGCTGCGGGCGGCGGGCGGCAACGGGCTGGTGTATCCCTCGGCGCGCTGGCCGGGGGGCGTGTGCCTGGTCGCGTTCCGTCCCAGCCTGGTGCAGAACCTCCGCCAGGGCGGGCTGTGGCGCCTCACTTGGTCCGGCGGCCGCACGCCGGCGATCGCCAGCCTGTCCTGACGCGACGCAGGGGGCTGCATGACTATTTCCGCCAGCCGATCGATCCGCCGCCTGGCCTGGCGGGACGACGCGTTCGCCGCCGGCCTGCGAACGGTCCCGGTCGAGATGGCGGTGGCGCTGTCCTTCAACCGCCTGTCGCACGCGGTGATGATGGCGACGCCGGCGGACCTGGAGGATTTCGCGCTCGGCTTCAGCCTGTCGGAGGAGGTTGTCGGCGACCCCGGCGAGATCGAGGAGATCGAGGTGGTCGAGCTGCCCGATGCGGATGGCCGCGTGCCGCGCGGCATCGAACTGCGGCTGTGGATCGGGGAGCGGGGGATGCGGTCGCTGGACGCGCGGCGACGCCACGTCGCCGGCCCCACCGGGTGCGGCCTATGCGGCCTCGAGAGCCTGGACGCGGCGCTGCGGCCGCCGCGCCCGGTGCCGGCCGGCCGCGTGTTCGCGGCCGCCGACATCCGGCGTGCGGTCGCCTCGCTGTGGCCGGCGCAGTCGCTGGGCCGGGAGACCCGCGCCGTGCATGCCGCCGGCTTCTGGACGCCCGAGCGCGGGCTGGTGGCGTTGCGCGAGGATGTCGGCCGGCACAACGCGTTCGACAAGCTGCACGGGGCGCTGGCGCGGGCGCGGCAGCCGGCCGCCGACGGGGTGGTGGTGATGACCAGCCGGATCTCGGTCGAGCTGGTGCAGAAGGCGGCGACTATGGGCGCGCCGGTGCTGGCGGCGGTCTCGGCGCCGACCACGCTGGCGCTGGCGGTCGCCGAGCAGGCCGGCATGACGCTGGTGGCGGTCGCGCGCGAGGACGGCTTCGAGCTGTGCTGCGGCCGGCAGCGCATCGCCGAGGCGGCCGCTGGATGAGCGGGCTGCCGCCGACGTCGGACGGCCTGGACGAGCCGGGAGACGGGCTGGAGGCGGCGCTGCGGGCCGGCGAGGCGCGCTGGCGCGAGGTCGCGCGGCACCGGACCGCGATCGCCCGCTCCGGGCTGTTCGACGCCGACTGGTATCGCCGGCACCACCCGGCGGCGGTGGACAGCGACCTGCCGGCGCTCGACCACTACCTCACGCGGGGCGTCGCCGCCCGGGCCTCGCCCGGCCCGCTGTTCGATGCGCGGGCCTACCTGCGGCAGGCCTGGCACCTCCGCGCGGGGCTCGACGACCCGCTGACGCACTACCTGGGGTCAGGCATCGGCGAGGGCCGCCGCGTGGCCCCGGTGGCGGCGATGCTGCTGCCCGACCGGCAGGGCCGGCCGCTGGAGCCGTGGACGCTGCTGCCGGTGACATCGGCGCGGCCGACGGTCGCGGTGGTCGTACACGTGTTCTACCTCGAGCTGTTCGGCGAGATCTGCGACGCGCTGGCGTTGATGCCGTACCGGTTCACGCTGCTGGCGACCACCGACTGCGAGCAGAAGGCGGCGGCCATCGCCGCCGAGGTCGCGCGCCGGCGGCTCGACGCGCACCTGGTGGTGCGGGTCGGCGCCAACCGCGGCCGCAACTTCGGGCCGTTCCTGCTGGCGTTCCGAGACGCGATCGCCGGCCACGACCTGATGCTGCACCTGCACACCAAGAGCTCGCGCTACACTGGGTCCGACCAGTCCGGCTGGCGGCAGGTGCTGCTGCGCACGCTGCTGCCGGCGGCGACGGCGATCAACGCCCTGATCGAGCGCTTCGTGGCCGATCCCCGGCTCGGCGTGCTGACCGCCTCGCCCGGCGAGGAGGCGCGCTACTGGAGCTACGCCTGGCTGTCGAACCGGCACCTGGCGCAGCCGCTGTTCGACCGGCTGGGGCTTCGCGTCCCGGTGCCGCGCGGCATGTTCGACTATCCGCACGGCGGCATGTTCTGGGCCCGTCCGCGCGCGCTGGCCCGGCTGATCGGCCATTGCTGGACTGGCGAGGACTTCCCGCCCGAGCTCGGCCAGACCGACGGCACGATCATGCACGCGATCGAGCGGGTCGTGGTGCTGGCCGCCGCCGATGCCGGCTACGGCTTCGCCGAGCTGGATTACGAGCACGGCCTGATCCGGCCCGGCTGGAGCGCCCGCAACCTCGACCAATACCTTCGGGCCTCGCATGACGGGCTGCTTGACACCATCGAGCGCATGGGCACGGTCTCGTTCGACCTGTTCGACACGCTGCTGACCCGGATCTGCCTGATGCCGGACGCGGTGCATCGCTGGATCGAGATGCTGGCTACACGGCGATACCCGGGCGCCGACGGCTACGCGGCGCGCCGTGGGGCGGCGGAGACGGCGGCCCGGCTGGCCCCGGACGGGCAGGGCGACGTCGACCTCGACCAGATCCACGCGCGGTTCCGCGCCGCCTGGCGGGACGCTCCCGGCGGCTGGACCGCGGACGCGGTCCAGCACGTGCTCGGGCTGGAGGCGGCCCTCGACCTGCGCACGCTGCGGCCGCGGCAGGCGGTGATCGCGGCCCTGGACGCGGCGCGGGCAGGGGGCCACCGCGTGGTGGTGACCAGCGACAGCTACCTGCCGCGCCGGCTGTTCGACGCGGTGCTGGGCGGCTTCGGCCTCCTGGGTAAGGTCGACGCGGTCTACCTGTCGTCGGAGCGGCGGGCGCGCAAGGATCGCGGCGACCTGTGGCCGATCGTCGCCGCCGCCGAGCCCGGCCTGCTGCATGTCGGCGACAACGAGCAGTCCGACATCCACCGCACCGCCGACGCCGGCATCCGGCACTTCCACGTCATGAGCCCGGCGGCGCTGTTCGAGGGCGCCGGCCTCGCCCCCGCCGCCGACGGGGACCGGCCGCTCGGCGATGACATCCTGCTGGGCCCGGTCGCCTGCGCGCTGTTCAACTCTCCCTATCTCGATCCGGACGATCCGGGCGCGCCGCCGCTGGCCGAGCCGGAGCAGGCCGGCGCCGTCGTGTTCGGGCCGCTGCTGTTCGCGTTCGTGACCTGGCTCGCCTCGCACCCGGCTACGTGCCACCTGGAACGCCTGCACTTCATGTCCCGCGAGGGCTACTTCCTGAAGCGGCTGTACGACGCGGTGCGGACGGCGAGCGGCCGCAACGACCTGCCGCCGTCGGACTACTTCCACTGCTCCCGCCGCGCGGCGTTGGCGGCCTTGCAAGGCCTGGCCGACGACGACGCGCCGCTCGGCGTCGACCCGGTGCTGCGCGGCGCCGGGTTTCACGGCTCGCTGGATGCCTTCTTCCTGGCGCGGCTCGGGCTCGAGCCGAGCGCGTCCGACACGTCCCGGATCAGGCTGCCGGGCGACGAGGAGCTGGTGCGCTGCGTGATGGAGCTGCGCCGGCCGGAGATCGCGGCGCACGGCCGGCGCGCGCTGGCGCAGCTGCGCGCCTACGCCGCATCGCGCGGGCTGGACTCCGCGCGGCCGCTCGGCCTGGTCGACGTCGGCTACAGCGCCACCATGCAGACCGCCCTGCAGGCGGCGACCGGGCGGCCGCTGATCGGGCTCTACATGGGCGTGTCGCAGGCGGCGTCGCAAGTGCGGGCCGGCGGCGGCCATGCGTTCGGGGCGTTCGCGGACGGCGACGTCGAGAGCTTCACCGGCGGCTACGGGCTGATGCTGGAAGCGTTCCTGACCGCGCCGCATGGCCAGGTGATCGGCTACGACGACGCCGTCTCGCCGCCGGCGCCGCGGTTCCGCCACGACGGGCTGTCGCAGCGCCAGTTCCCGACGCTGGAGCGGATCTACGCCGGCGTCGAGCGCTACGCGCTGGAGCTGATCGCGTGCTGGGGTCCGGAGCTGCTGGAGCTGCCGTTCCGGCCGGAGGCGGCGACCGCGATGCTGGAGGCGGTGCGCGACGGGCGGCTGCGGCTGGGACCGGACGTCCTGGGCGCGCTGTCGGTCGAGGACGATTTCTGCGGCAACGGCGAGATCGACGTGTTCGGCCGCCTGCTGCGGCCGGAGCCGGCATGACCGCCTTCGTCCGCGTGCTGGTCCGCGGCGGCGGCGTCGCCGGGCTCGCCTGCG
The DNA here is from genome assembly GCA_964247725.1 of uncultured Acetobacteraceae bacterium. Classification (GTDB taxonomy): domain Bacteria; phylum Pseudomonadota; class Alphaproteobacteria; order Acetobacterales; family Acetobacteraceae; genus Lichenicola. The sequence goes on from CAXTVM010000005.1 coordinate 83,175, forward strand.
CCGTCAGCCTGGCCGAGGCCGGCGCCGCCGTGACGCTGGCCGAGGCGGCGCCCTCGATCGGCGGCGGCGCGTCGTGGAAGGCCGGCGGCATGCTGGCCCCTTGGTGCGAGGCCGAGACCGCGCCGGCCGACCTGCCCGCGCTGGCGCTGCCATCCCTCGACTGGTGGCGGCGCCAGGTGCCCTCGACGTGCTCTGCCGGCACGCTGGTGCTGGCGCTGTCGCGCGACGGCGGCGAGCTGGCCCGTTTCGCGCGCCGCACCACCGGCCATCGCACCCTGGACGCCTCGGCGCTGGCGGCGCTGGAGCCGGCGCTGGAGAGCCGGTTCCAGCGCGCGCTGTTCTATCCGGACGAGGCGCACCTCGATCCGCGGCAGGCGCTGCCGGCGCTGGCGGACCGGCTGCGGGCGCTGGGCGGGACGGTGCTGACCACGCAGCCTGAGCCGCCGGCGGGATCGTTCGATGCGACCGTCGACTGCCGGGGCTACGGCGCCCGCGAGGCGCTGCCGGACCTGCGCGGCGTGCGCGGCGAGATGCTGCTCCTGCGGGCGCCGGGCGTTGGCCTGGCGCGGCCGGTGCGGCTGCTGCACCCGCGCACGCCGGTGTATGTGGTGCCGCGCGACGACGACCTGTTCATGGTCGGCGCCACCATGATCGAGAGCGAGGATCGCGGCCCGCCTAGGCTGCGCTCGATGATGGAGCTGATGGGGGCCGCCTACGCGCTGCATCCCGGCTTCGCCGAGGGGGGCATCGTCGAGATCGCCGCCGACCTGCGACCGGCGTTCGGCGACAACATGCCGCGCCTGCGCCGCGAAGGGGACGTGCTGCACGTCAACGGCATGTTCCGGCACGGCTTCCTGCTGGCGCCGGTGCTGGCGGGGGAGGTGGTGGAGGCGGTTCTAGGAAGGCCAGGGCTCTGCCCTGGACCCGCCAAGGGCCGGCGGCCCTTGGAACCCGATTCTTAAGGAATGATGTCCAGAGGCTCCGCCTCTGGCGGGTCCAGGGGCAGAGCCCCTGGCCTTCCTTCTCCTCGCAGGCGATAACTACCTCATGCGCATCACCGTAAACGGCGAGCCGCGCGACGTCCTCGCCGCGACGCTCGCCGCCCTGCTCGACGAGCTCGGCTACGCCGGCGCCCGGCTGGCGACGGCATTCGACGGCGACTTCGTGCCGACCGGCGGACGCCGGGCCTGCGCCCTCCGAGAGGGCTGCGCGATCGAGATCCTGGCGCCGCGCCAGGGCGGATGAGGCGGATGCGGCTCTACGAGACCGAGTTCACGTCGCGGCTGATCCTCGGCACCGCGCAATACCCGTCGCCCGACGTGCTGGCGGGTGCGGTGCGGGCGTCCGGGGCGGAGCTGGTGACGGTGTCGCTGCGCAGGGAGTCGGCCGGGCAGCGCGCCGGGCAGTCGTTCTGGTCGCTGATCCAGGGGCTGGGGGTGCGGGTGCTGCCCAACACCGCCGGCTGCCACTCGGCGCGGGAGGCGGTGACCACGGCGCGGATGGCGCGCGAGGTGTTCGGCACCGACTGGATCAAGCTGGAGGTGATCGGCGAGCACGACACGCTGGCGCCGGACCTGTTCGGGCTGGTCGAGGCGGCCCGCATCCTGTGCGAGGACGGGTTCCGGGTATTCCCCTACACCACCGAGGACCTGGTCGCGGCCGAGCGGCTGCTGCGTGCCGGGTGCGGGGTGCTGATGCCGTGGGGCGCCCCGATCGGCTCCGGGCGGGGGCTCAACAACCCGTTCGGGCTGCGCGCGATGCGGGCGCACTTCCCCGAGGTGCCGCTGGTGGTCGATGCCGGCATCGGCCTGCCCAGCCACGCGGCGGCGGCGATGGAGCTCGGCTACGACGCGGTGCTGCTGAACAGCGCGGTGTCGCAGGCGGGCGATCCGGTGGCGATGGCGGCCGCGTTCCGGCTCGCCGTCGAGGCCGGCCATGCGGCCCGACTGGCCGATCCGATGGAGCCGCGCGAGATGGCGAGCCCGTCGACGCCGGTGCTGGGCCAGGCCTTCCTATGACGGGCGGGGCCGGCGTGGGCGGCGGGCTGCCGGGGCGGTTCTATCCGGTGGTCGACGGCGCCCACTGGGTGGGCCGGATGGCGGCGGCGGGGGCGCGGCTGATCCAGCTCCGCGCCAAGTGGGCGGACGGCCCGGTGCTGCGCCAGGAGGTGCGCGACGCGCGCGACGCCTGCGCCGCGCACGGCGCGGTGCTGGTGCTGAACGACCACTGGCAGGCGGCGATCGACGAGGCGGTGGGCTTCCTGCACCTGGGCCAGGAGGACCTCGACGGCGCCGACCTGGGGGCGATCCGCGCCGCCGGGATCCGGCTCGGCGTCAGCACCCATTCGCGGCAGGAGCTCGACCGGGCGCTGTCGGTGCGGCCGGACTACGTCGCCCTCGGCCCGATCTGGAAGACGACGCTGAAGGCGATGCCGTGGGCGCCGCAGGGGCTCGACCGGCTGACCGACTGGAAGCGCCGGCTCGGCGGGATCCCGCTGGTGGCGATCGGCGGCGTCACGCTGGAGCGGGCGCCGTCCTGCCTGCGCGCCGGCGCCGACGCGGTCGCGGTGGTCTCCGACGTGACCGGCAGCGAGGACCCGGACGCGCGGGCGCGCCTGTTTCAGGCGACCCTGTAGGTGGGCTCCAGCCGCGAGCGCAGGTAGTCGGCACCCGTGATCGGCGGATAGCGCCGCAGCGCCTCCGGGCCGCCCAGCACCGGCACCACCACAGCATCCGGGTTGGGGTCGAGGAAGAAGGCGACCGAGCGCCGCTCCCGCGCCGGCGCCGCGACCCGGTGCGGGGTCGAGGCGTAGACGTCGCCGGTCCAGCGCATCAGGCAGTCGCCGATGTTGCAGACGAACGCGTCCGGGAGGCTGGGGGCGGGGGTCCAGGTGCCGTCCCGGGTGCGCAGCTGCAGGCCGGCGACGCCGTCGGTGGCCAGGATGGTGACGTTGCCGTAGTCGGTGTGCTCGCCGGCCCCCGGCGCTCCGGCGCCCGGTTCCGCCGGCGGGTAGCGCAGCAGCCGCAGGGTGGCGATCGGGGCGTCGAGCTTGTCCTCGAAGAAATCCTCTTCCAGCCCCAGGTCGAGGCTGAAGCCGCGATGCAGCAGGCGGCCGAGCGACCAGCAGCGGTCGAAATAGCCCAGCATCAGCGCGCGCCAGCCGGTCAGCGACGGCCAGGCGTTGGCGCCGCGGAACGGCTGCCCGAACCGCGGGTCGGCGGGACCCAGCTCGAGGCCGATGTTGAAGCCTTCCTTGAGGTCGGGCGCGGCCGCGGGATCGAGCCGCTCCTCGGCCAGCGCGAACCAGCCGCGGTTGTTGCGGGTGTGCCGCATCGCCAGCGCCAGCTTGGCGGCTTGGTCCAGCGCGAACAGCTGGCCGGCCGCTTCGAACACCCGCGCCACCAGCGCGTCCGGGATGCCGTGGCCGGTCAGGTAGAAGAAGCCCGGGCCGCGGCAGGCGGCGCCGAGCCTGGCCGCCACCGCGCGGCGGTCGTGCGGCTGCGCCGAACGGAGGCCGGAGACGTCGATGACGGGCAGCGCGCTGTCCATGCCCGCATCCTGGCCGGGGACGCCTCCGGCCTCAAGCCCGAGGCCGTCGCAGGGCCGCCAGCACCCTCGCCAGCGCGGCGGCCGGAGAGCGACGCAGGGTCCGCCAGGCGCCGGGGCTGACCGCCCGCCGCAGCAGCCAGGCGATGCCCCTGCCGGGAGGCTCGGACGGCGGCTGCTCGGCGGCCGAGGTCAGCACGTAGATCGCCGCGCGGCCGCAGGCCGGGAAGTCGTGGTAGCGAGGGAACCAACCGCTGCGCCGCGCCACCTGCATCAGGTAGTCGTGGGTGAAGCCCAGCTCCATCCAGCCGAACCGGCGGATGCAGAACACCGAGAGCGCGTCGAGCCGTGGCCCCCACGGATACGGGATGCCCGCCGACGGGCCGGCGACCACCGGCTCGCCGCACAGGATGATCCGGCCACCCGGGTTGAGGCGGTCGTGCAGGCGGCGCAGCAGCGCCTCGAACTCGAAGCTGTGGTGGAACGCCTCGTAGAACAGGATGCGGTCGTATCGGCGGTCGCCGAAGCCGTCGCCGAACGAGGCGCACTCGGTCTCGACGGTGACCGAGAGGTGGCGCGCCTGCGCCTGGATCCCGTCCAGCGCCTGGGCGTCGATGTCGACGCCGCAGGCCTGGTAGCCGCTCCGGGCCAGCATGATCAGCAGCTGGCCGCTGCCGGGACCGTATTCGAGTACCGAGCCGCCGGGCGGCAAGTCGAGCCGCGACAGGATGTGGCCCCAGGCCAGCACGTGCTCGGACAGCATGGCGGCGTCCCGGAACGACCACGGCACCAGTCCGGTCCAGGGATTGGCGGGCGGCGGCGTCGCCGGCGGCTCGTCGCGGCTGGCGAGATAGCCGTCGTCGGACCGGCCGCGCAGCGACAGATAGAGCGCCATCGCCGCCTCGCGGTAGGCGGGCGAGAACGGATCGATCCGGGCCAGCGCCCGGCTCTCCGGCACGTCGAGGATCAGCTCGCACATGCGCCTGTACTGGGCGGTGCCGGGCACGCCGTCGCCGATCTCGGCCAGCAGCGCGTCGAACTCGCGCATCGGGTCCGGAGCGGCCATGGGCGCAGCCTCGCGTGGTGTCATCCGATCCATGCCAGCACCGCGGAGACCGTCGCCAGCGACAGGGTCGTCGAGACCAGCGTGGCGCGGCCGGCGATCTCGGCTTCGCGGCCGTACAGCCGGGCCAGCATGAACGGGCCGGTGCCGGTCGGCAGGGCGGCGATCAGCACCGCCGCCTGCGCCCAGGGCGACGGCATCCGGAACACCGTGAACGCCAGCAGCGCGGTGAGCGACGGCTGCAGCAGCAGCTTGAGCAGCACGGTGCGGGCGACCGCGGCGGCAGGCGCCGGGCGGCCGGCGCTCTCGGCCAGGAACAGGCCGATGGTGACCAGCGCGCAGGGGCTGGCGGCATCGCCGAGCAGGCCGGTGAAGCGCCGCACCGGCTCATCCAGGCCGATGCCGGACAGGTTGACGGCGACGCCGAACAGCGGCGCCGCCACCAGCGGGTTGCGCAGCAGCGCACCGGCCACCCGCAGCAGGGTGCGCGCGGTGCCCCCACCGGCATCGCGGCCCGACTGCAGGTCGAGCTCGACCAGGGCGATCGACAGCGCGAATAGCGCGCACACGGTCAGCAGCGTCGCCAGCACCACCGGCGGCAGCCCGGCCTGACCGAACACGCCGAGGCAGAGCGGGATGCCGATGAAGGCGGTGTTGGCGTAGCTGGCCGCCAGCCCCTCGATCGCCGCCCCCGACAGCCGGCGGCGCGCATCGACCGGACGGCGCCAGTCGGCGGCGAAGCCGGCCGCGAAGGTCGCCAGCATGCCGCCGGCGTAGGCGCCGAGGAAGGCCGGGTGGTCGACCTGCGCCCCGGTCACCTCGGCCATGGCCTGGAACAGTTCCGCCGGCAGCGCCAGCCGCACCACGAAACGGTTCAGCCCGTCGGTGGCGCCCGGGCCCAGCCAGCCGCGGCGGCCGCACACGGCACCGGCCAGGATCAGCCCGAAGATCGGCAGCAGGACGGAGAAGACGGCGTGCACGCGCGGGACCGTCAGCCGGGACCGGGCTTGCGGACCAGCAGGTCGACCGGCACCGGCGCGTCGCCGACGGCGGCGACGGCGAGGCTGCGGCCGGCCAGCGAGCCGAGGTCGCTGCTGGCGTTGTCCAGCAGCATGACCTGGCCGCCGGCCCGCACCCGGATCGGGTTCTGGAACACCAGCGTGAAGCGGTCGCCCGGGTCCAGCATCACCGCCGCACTCCAGCCGCCGGCCGGCGGCGCCAGCAGGTGCAGGACGCGCAGCGGGTCGGGCGCCAGGGCGAGCGACAGCACGCGGCGCTCGCCCGGCAGCAGGACCAGCGGCTGGTCGAGCGGCCGGTAGCCCGGCAGCGTCGCGACCAGGCGGTAGTCGCCGGGCGGCAGGGCAAGGTCGGCGGGCGCGCGTCCGAGGCGGCGCCCCCCCTGAGCCGCCTGGGCTACCTGGGCCGGGTGCAGCTCGAGCAGGGCGCCGGGGGGCACGGTGTCGAGGCTGAGCTCGGCGTGGTGCGGCACCGGATGCAGCGGCACGCGGCGGGTCTCGCCGGCGCGCAGCCTGATCGCGACCGTGGGCGTGGTCCAGCCGCCGGCGGCGAGGCCGACCAGGTGGCGGCCGGGACCCAGCCGGATCGGGACGCCGACGGTGCCGGCCTCGACGCCGTCGACCAGCACGACGCCGTCCGCCGCCGAGGCCGCGCCGGGGACCGGGCTTGGCGGCAGCGTCACCACCAGGTCGCCGTGCGGCCCCGCGGTCAGCAGCTGCCAGGCCAGCGCGCCGCCACCCAGGATCGCGGCTGCCAGCAGCAGCTGCCGCCGGGCGAGGGCGCGGGCCCGGCGCTGGGCCGCCGTCGGCGGCCGCGGCGGAAGCCGGGGGCGGGCCGGACGCCGTTGCACCGGCGGCATCGGCAGGATCGTCGGCCGCGGCGATACCGGCGGCACCGAGCCGGGCTGGAACGGCCGCGGTGGGTATGGCGCGGCAGGCGCCGCCGCGGCGTTCGGTGCCGGCTCCGGCGGCTCCTTGGACTGCAGCGCGGGTTCCGGCACGGGTCTTGGCACCGGGCCGGGCCGGGGGCGGGGCTCCACCGGCCGCACGTCGGCGATCGGACCGGGTTGCGCCGGCTCGGATGCCGCCTGCCGCCGCGCCGCGCCGCAGAACGGGCAGAAGCCGACCGCGTGCGGCAGGGCCTCGCCACAGGCGGCGCACGGTCCCGGCATCGCTGCCATCTAGCGGATGCTGCCGCAGGCCAGCGCGGCGCGGTCGGAGAGCGGGCGCGGCGCCGGGCAGTCGCCGCTGCCGGGGATGCGGCCGATGGCGGCGTCGGCGAGGTCGAGCAGGGCCGGGTCCGGACGCGGCGTCGGCGGCACCCCCTCGTCTCGCTCGAACAGCAGCAGCGCGCGGGTGAAGCCGTCGCTGGCGATGCCGTCGATGGCGCCCGGATAGTACTCCAGCCGGTGCAGCGCCACCTGCAGGTCGCGGACCAGGGGGCTCGCCTCCGCGGCGAGCGCCACGGTGTCGGCGACGCGGCCCGGACCCCACCGCCCGTCCGCGCCGCGGCAGCGCTGCCCGTCCAGCGCCAGCTCCCGGGCGCCGCCCCGGACCGTGACCCGGATCGTGCGGCACGGCCCCCCCGCCCGCGTCGACGGCCCTGCCGCCACGGTGCCGGACAGGCCGGACGCGTCGTCGCGCCACGGCATCGGCTGGTTCGCAGGGTCGCGGTCCAGCACCGCCGCCAGCGTCGGCTGCAGCGACGGCATCACCTGCCCGAGCAGGGTCGCCGCCTCGGCCGCGCTCGGCGAGGGCTGGGCCCCGGCCCGGCCGGCGGGCCAGGCCAGACCCAGCGTGGCGAGGATCAGCGCGGCGATGCCGGAAGGATCCGGCCTACTCGTCATCCGGCAGCTCGTCCTCGTCGTCGGGCAGCGCGCCGGCGAGCAGCGCCGCCAGCGCCGGCACATCGCGGACGCGCTCCCAGCGGGCACTGCCCAGCGCCCGCACGTTGGTGCCCTCCCGCAGGGTTCCCTGCGCCGCCAGCCGGGCCAGCTCGACCAGCGTGAACGGGCCGGACAGCCGCTTGGCGACCGACAGGTGCCAGCCGGATGGCCCGATCGGCGATGATCCAGTCACGGCACCGGGACCGGCCGCCAGCGCCCGCAGGCGCTCCGGCGTGAAGCGGTCGGGCAGCAGGCGGCGCTTCGGCGCACCGCGCGCGTCCGGCGCGTCGGCCGGGTCGCGGTTGGCGTCGGCCGGATCGGCGTCGGCCTCGCTGCCGGGGATGCTCTCGGTCCACTCGGCGACGCGGCGCTTGGCTGCCGCGAACAACGCCGTCGGGTCCGGGGCGACCTCGCCGCCGGCGGCGCGCTCGCGGAGCGAGGCGGCGAGCTCGAGCGCCAGCGTCTGCGCCAGGCCCGGGACGCGGTCGGTCTGGCTCGGGCCGATCCGGGCCATGCGGGCGGCATAGACGCGCTCGCCGGTCCACTCGATCAGCGCCGCCGCGGCGAGCAGCTGGACCGGGTCCAGCCCGCGCTCGAATGCCTCGATCCGAGACTGCACCTTGTCGCGGTGGCGCGAGAAGCCCGACGCGCGGATCACCCGCTCGGTGCCGGCGTCGCCCCAGTCGCCGCCGCCGAGGTCGATCCGGTACGGCTGGCCGGGCCGCGCGCCGCGCACCAGGATGCCGTAGGCGACGCCGCGCATGAACAGGCCGAGGTTGCGCCGCATCTCCTCGATCTCCTGGCCGGTCGGCACCACCGGGTCGGGGAACCGCTCCGGGCTGCGGTGGGTATGCAGCGGCAGCGGCCGCCGCTGCTCCAGCTGGTAGCTGGTGCGCCACTCGGTGCGCAGCGGGTCGATGCTGTCGAGCGGGATGCCGCTCAGCTCGCAGTAGATCAGGATGCGGTCGCGCAGGCCCGAGTTCAGGTACTGCGCCGCGCCGATGCCGAGCCGTCCGGTCGGGATCGCCTGCGCGATCTCGGCGCCGAAGCTGCGCTCGAAGCTGTCCTTGTCGTCGGTGGCGATCAGCAGCGTGTAGCGCGGCCCCATCGAGACGCCGCCCAGATGGTCGAACGAGGCGTCGAGCCAGGGCATGGCGCGGACCATCGCCCGTCCGAACAGCGCGATGCGGTCGCGGGCCGCCATGTCGAGCAGGATCGACTGCGCCGAGCGCAGGGCCTGCGCGCGGTCGCGCAGCTGGTGGCGGGCGTAGCCGCGCAGCCGGTTCAGCAGCACGCTGCGCGCCAGGTCGTCGCGCAGGATCGGGAACAGGGTGCGCGAGCCGCCCTCGTCGCGGAACATCTCCTGCGCCCAGCGGGCGATCTCGGCCTCGTCGCCGTCCAGCATCGCGCGCGCCTCGGCGTCCGCCTCCGGCAGCACCACGAAGGTGCCGCGGTCGCGGCGCGACACCGCGTCCCGCAGCAGGCCGATCTCGGCGTCGAACTCGGCCACCGTCTGCCGCACCAGGGCGCGTCCCTGCACCAGCTCGGCGACGGCGCCGTCCCACAGCGTGTTGCCGTCGGCGTCCTGGCCGCGGCGGGTGCCGAGCGCCTCCGACATCGCGCGCAGGAAGCTGCGCGCCTCGATCGCCGCCTGCCGGCGCAGCTGCATCGCCAGGTAGTAGGAGGTCTCGGCGCGCAGGTGCTCGAGGTAGCGCTCGGCCGCCTTGCGGTCCGGCCCGAACGGGAACCGGCGGCCAACCGCCTCGCGCAGGTTGTCGAGCGACTGCTCGAAGCGGTGCTGGGTGTCGCCGGCGCGCGTCGCGTAGCGCGTCTCGACCGCGTCCAGCCGGGCGATCTCGGCCTCCATCTGCAGCTTGGCGTCCTCGACCAGGCGGATGGTATAGTCCAGCCCGCCGCGGTCGCGCTGGTCGAGATAGTCGTAGAGCACCGCGCGCAGCGCCTTCGGCCCGTCGCCGTCCCGCTCGGCGGCCATCCGGTTGCGGGTGGCGACGATGCGGTCGGCGGCGAGCCCGGAGCCGGTCTTGTGCCGGATGCTGCCCAGCACGTCCTCGTGGCGCTGCTCGAACTCGCGCAGCACCAGGGTGGGCAGGTTGCGCGGGTCGGCGGTCTGGAACCCTTCGGACTGGTAGGTGGCGAGCAGGTCGCGGTCGATCTCGGCCAGCACCGACTGGCCGCTGCCGTCGGCCAGCAGCCGGTCGATCAGGGCCGGCTCGTTGATGGTGGCGGTGTCCGCCTGGCCCGGCAGCACGTGGTGGAAGGCGCTCGGCCGCAGGTGGAACTGGCGGTCCAGGAAGTCGTCGCGCTCGGCCGGCGTCGGCAGCCGGCCGGAATCCTCCAGCGCCACGTTGAAGTAGGCCTTCAGCATCCGCTTGGCGGTCTCGGCCACCGCGGCGTCGACCGCGACCCGGCCCTTGGTGTCGATGGTGGCCTGGCCGAACGAGGAGAACAGCTGGCTGTAGCGCAGCGACTGCCGGCCGAGATGCGCCGGCAGCGGCGGCTCGTAGTTGTCGAGCTTGTGCTGCGCCTGGTTGACCGCGATCGAGCGCTTGGTGGCGGCGAACTCGCTGGTGCCGAAATCCTCGAACAGGATGTCGGCGGCCATGTCGTACAGGTCCTCGACCGATTCCAGCCCGTCGTCGAGCACGTTGCGGGTGTCGAGCAGGTAGGCGTCGTCGTACGGCGCGATGCCCGGCAGCGGGCCCTGGTGCTCGGCCCACTGCGTGACGAACGGCGGCTGCGGGTTCGGCCGCATCGCGTGCTCGAGCTCCATCAGCGCCGCGTAGCCGTTGGCGTTGACGCGCTGGCGCTGGTGGTCGTGGTAGCCGCCGGGCAGCAGCAGCACGAGGTCGACGGTGGGCGCCGGATGGATCATCGAGCGCAGCATCAGGCCGAGGTCGATGAAGCTGCCCGAGCCGGTGCCGCCGGCGGCCGAGCAGGCCACCACCACGCGCAGCCGGTTCTCGATCTCGAGGCCGAGATGGGCGAGGTCGTCCTGCCGGCCGACGCTGCGCAGCAGCCCGTCGCTGCGGTCGCGCACCAGGTCGGCGAGCTTCGCGAACTGGTCGAAGAACAGCAGGCGCGAGATCGCGCGCACCTGGCCCGCACCTTTCTCGGTGTTGATCAGCGAGAAGTCCGCGACCGGCAGCCAGTCGGCGACCAGCGGGTAGCGGTCGAGGTCGCGCGTGTAGCGCCGCACGTCGACCGCGTGCTGCAGCCGCTCGTTCTCGCGGAATGCGACGATGCGGGCCAGCGGGTCGCTGGCGCCGTCGCGGTCGCTCGAGGTGGCGGTGCGCAGGTCGGTGTCGAAATAGAGGAACGAGGCGATCGGGAACCGGGACAGGTCGTCGACGCGCCGGCCGTTCCAGTCGCCGGCCAGGATGCGCCGGCGCAGCCTGAGCAGGATCTGCATGCCGGTGCCGCCGAGGCCGATGAACAGGGTCGGCTGCACACGCCGCGTGGCGGCGCGCGGCTCGGCGTCCAGGGGCGTGGGCAGGGTGGCGTCGGGCATCGGCCGGTTCCCTCAGCGCGGGCGCGACCGGGGCCGGCCGCGCGCCGCGGACCGGTAGAGCAGCACGAACAGGACCAGCGTCACCAGCACCAGCAGCAGCAGCGGGACCGTGAACGCCGCGACCTGCCACAGGCTGCCGAGCAGCCCGAACACGATCAGCACGGCCAGCGCCATCAGGAACGAGAACAGCGCCCACCCGGCATTGCCGGCCGCCGACGGCGAGGCGCGCGCGCCGATCAGGTGGCCGCGCACGGCGCCGCGCAGGAACAGGAACGCCGCCGCCAGCGCCAGCAGGATCGCGACGCCCGCCACGGCGTCGGTGCCGTCGAGGCCGGGTGCCCCCGGAAGGGCGGCGGCGCTGATCGGCGCCCCCGCGGACGTGCCTGGGGTCGGCGTGGTGGGCACGCTGCCCGGGGCCGGGGCAGCCGGCGGGGCGGTGTCGGCGGGCGGCTTCAGCGTGAAATCGGGGGAAGGCGTCGGGTCGGGCATACCATTGGGGAGAATGCACCGAACCGCCGCGCGCCGCCACGGCATCGGCCGCATGATCCCCCGAGTTGACGGTGCCGCCGAACTGCCTCAGAGCGGATGCAAAGAAAATCGTTTCCGGCGAAGGGATCACCACCATGCAGCAGCACTCCCGAGCGGGCTCGAGTGCGTTCCACCCCACCGGCCATCAGGCCCTGCTCGACTGGGTATCGGAGGTGGCAGGCCTGGCGCAGCCCGACCGGGTGCGGTGGTGCGATGGGTCCGAGGCGGAATGGCATGCGCTCTCGGCCGAGCTGGTCGCGTCCGGCACCCTGATCCGGCTGGCGCCGCAGCTGCGGCCCAACTCCTTTCTGGCCCGGTCCGATCCCAGCGACGTGGCGCGGGTGGAAAGCCGCACCTTCGTCTGCTCGGACCGGGAGGAGGATGCCGGCTCGACCAACAACTGGCGCGATCCGGCCGAGACGCGGGACACCCTGCGGGGCCTGTTCGCCGGCTGCATGCGCGGGCGCACGATGTACGTCGTCCCCTTCTGCATGGGACCGATCGGCTCGGACAAGAGCGCCATCGGCATCGAGATCACCGACAGCGCCTATGTCGTGCTGTCCATGCGCATCATGACCCGCATGGGCACGCCGGCGCTGGACATGCTGGGCGAGGACGGCTTCTTCGTGCGCTGCATCCATTCGGTGGGGGCGCCGCTGCGCGCCGGCCAGGCGGACGTGCCCTGGCCGTGCAACGACGAGAAGTGGATCGTCCACTACCCCGAGACGCGCGAGATCTGGTCCTACGGCTCCGGCTACGGCGGCAACGCGCTGCTCGGCAAGAAGTGCCTGGCGCTGCGCATCGCCAGCGTGATGGCCCGCGACGAGGGCTGGCTCGCCGAGCACATGCTGATCCTGAAGCTGACGAACCCGGAGGGACGGGTCCATTACGTCGCTGCCGCGTTCCCGTCGGCGTGCGGCAAGACCAACCTGGCGATGCTGGAGCCGGCTCTGCCGGGATGGCGCGCGCAGACGGTCGGCGACGACATCGCCTGGATGCGCTTCGGCCGCGACGGCCGCCTCTACGCCGTCAATCCCGAGGCCGGCTTCTTCGGCGTGGCGCCCGGCACCGGCCCCGCCACCAACCGCAACGCCATCGAGACGATCGCGTCCAACACCATCTTCACCAACGTCGCGATGACCGACGACGGCGACGTGTGGTGGGAGGGGCTGACCGACCGGGCCCCGGAGAACCTGACCGACTGGCGCGGCGAGCGCCACGATCCCGCCTCCGGAAAGCCCGCCGCGCATCCGAACTCGCGCTTCACGGTGCCGGCGGCGCAGTGCCCGTCCATCGCACCCGAGTGGGACGATCCGGCGGGCGTGCCGATCTCGGCGATCCTGTTCGGCGGCCGCCGCGCGGACACGGTCCCGTTGGTCGTCGAGGCCCTCGGCTGGAACCACGGCATCTATCTCGGCACCAACATGGCGTCGGAGGGAACCGCGGCGGCCGAGAACAGGCTCGGCGAGCTCCGCCGCGATCCCTTCGCGATGCTGCCGTTCTGCGGCTACAACGTGACGGACTACATCGACCACTGGGTCAGGCTGGGCGCCGCCGCCGCGAGCGACGGCAAGCAGCTGCCGCACATCTTCCTGGTCAACTGGTTCCGCAAGGGCGCCAACGGGCGCTATCTGTGGCCCGGGTTCGGCGAGAACGCCCGCGTGCTGAAATGGGTCGTGGAGCGGGTGGACGGCGTGGCGGAGGCCGCGACCACGCCGATCGGGGCGGTGCCGACGGCCGAGGCGCTGGGCCTGGCCGAGCTCGACCTTCCGCCGGCGACGCTGGACGCGCTGCTCTCGGTGGACCTGCATGCCTGGAAGGCCGAGGCCGGGCGGAACCGCACCTACCTCGAAGGCTTCGACCGCCGGATACCCGCCCTGGCGCAGCAGCAGGCGCTGCTGGAGGAAAGGCTGGGCTGACGGCCGGCCGGCCGTTCCAGCCAAGTCGGACACGGCCGTGCTCGTCGGCGATGCGCCGGCCACGCGTTCCGGCCTCCGGCCGCCGCCTCGGCGCGGAGCGTGATCCGGGCGATGCGGTCCCGCCTCGGGTGGAGGTCAGGAGCCGACGGGCGTGGGGGCCACGGGCGCGTTCGGATAGCATGATCCGCCGTTCCCGTGATCGGGCTGGATAGTTTCCGAACCTACCGCCACCTGTCGATCCACCGCCACGATCCGACGGCTCTAGCCGCAGCGACGACGGCCTCGGTCGTCGCCCCCCCGCCCGGTCCTGCCCATGATGCAGGTCTCTATGTCCGGATCTGACTTGGTCGAGGTCTTCCCGGCCATGTTGCGTCGGGTGATCGCCTCAGACCCGGCGCCAAGACGTTTCCAGACATGTTCACCCCAGATGGCATCCTGGAACATCCCTATGCACCGCCCGGACTGGACACGCCGATCGCGGGCCGGGATGCCATCGTCGCAAATTTCCAGAAGCTCGGGACCCTGCTTCGGATCGACGGGGTGACCGGGGTATCGGAGATCGAGGTCGGTGATCCGGACATGGTCGTGCTTGAGTTCTCCGGGTGCGGCGAAGGCGTCCTTACCGGAGAAGCCTACCACCGGCGCTACATCTCGGTGATCCGCATGCAGGACGGATGCGTCGTCCGTTACAAGGATTACTGGAATCCCATCGCCCGTCTTCGGGCGGTCAAAGGCACCGCGACGACGGTGGCCCTGATGATGGATTAGGCGAATGGTCCAGGGATGAGGTGGCGCGAGATCTCGATCTGCGCCGGTATGGCGTCCGTCTCCGAGTGGAAATCGATGTCTCATGAACGTCGCGGTCGAACAGGTTCCAGGATTCTGCCGCCGTCGCCTGGGCGACGTTCTAATAACGGCGCTGTTCGACGGCAACCTCGTCATGCCAGCGGAGGTCTGCGTCGGCGCCGCTGCGGACGAGCAGGAGGCCCTGCGTCGCGCGGCAGGGCTTTGGCCGCCGTTCCGCGACGTGATCAACGGCTTCATGGCGCAGCGGGCGGATCGGACGGTTCTGATAGATGCCGGAGCCGGCCATACCATCGGTCCGACCGCGGGGCGGCTTGCCGGCAATCTTCGCGCAGCAGGCGTGGATCCCGACGACGTGGATGCCATCCTCATGACGCACCTCCACCTCGACCATGCCGGCGGCCTGACCGACGCGGCGGGCGCGGCAGCCTTCCCGAAAGCCGAGCTCTACGTGTCCGAAACCAAGCTTGCTCGTTGGACGAGCGACGATGCCAGCGAAGCAGCCCCCGAGGTCCTGAAGTCCAGCTTCGAGCTCGCCCGCTGCCAGATCGCCCCGTATTCTATGCGGACAAATCGCTTCACGACAGGAGAGGCATTGCCCGGCATCCAGGCGGCGCCGTTACCGGTCACGCCCCCGGGCATACCGGCTACCTGATCGAGAGCAAGGGCGAGAGGCTGCTGATCTGGGGCGATGCGATGAGCCTGCCCGCGGTGCAGGCGCCCAGGCCGGACGTCTCCCTCGTCTTCGACACCGACCCGCAGCTTGGCGTCTCGACACGGCGCGCCGTTCTGGAACGCGCCGTGGCGGAAGACCTGGTCGTCGCCGGCACGCACCTGTCCTTCCCCGGTTTCTCGCACGTCGCCAGGGCGGGTGACGGGTTCGTCATCCAGCCGGAACCCTGGTGTCTGCTTGCATGAAGCCGACAGGACGCGATAGGCAGGTCAGAGAGGCACGGACGACCGGTCCTCGCCTCCAGGTCACCCGGGCCCCGGCCCCGGGGTGCGCACCGCAGGCGGCCCGAACAGCCGGCCGTGCACCGTGAACGCGCGGCCGCCTGGACGCGTGATCCGCCGTACCTGGAACGGCCGCAGCCGGAGCCGGCGCATCTCGCCGTCGAGCGAGACGAGGTGCTCGCGCTCGTGCCGCAGCAGCACCAGCAGGAGTGCCGGCAACAGCAGCGCCAGCAGCAGGCCCGACAGCGCGCCCACCAGCGGCCAGGGCGAGAAATGCACCAGCAGCGTCACCGGCAGGCTGGCCGAGGCCGCGGTCACCCCGCGGTTGTCGAAGAACACCGAGGGCAACTGATCCAGCGCCGCGATCTGCGACATCTTGGCCGCGAACGCCGGCGCCAGCGCCAGCGACAGGTCGGCCAGGTCGATCCGCAGCACGCCGTGCAGCGTCACGTCGCGCTGCAGCCAGCCGGCCAGGCCGCGTGCGCGGTCGATCTCCGGCACCGCCAGCCGCAGCCGCACCGGCGCCGCCGCACCCGGCGCCAGATGGTCCAGCGCCGCCGGGTCGATCGCGGCCGACAGCGCCGGCGCGCCGTCCAGCCCCTGCCAGCGCAGCGACAGCCGGGCGCGCTCGATCTCGTGCGGGTAGTAGTCGGAGCGGAGCGTGCCCGAGAGGCCGATCGACGAGGCCCGGCCGCCCGGCACGCCGGCGATCCGCAGGGTTCCGTCCCCCAGCCGCGACGCGGCTAGGCCGGGCGTCGCGCTGGCCAGCGGGACGAAGGCGAGCGGCGCCTGGTCGAGCGGCTTCAGCTGCACCGCCGGGTCGGCGAAAAGCCGCGCCAGGCCTGGCGCCCGGGTGACCCGGCGCAGCGCGGCGGCGGCCTCGTCGCCATAGGCGATGCCGTAGATGATCAGGCCGCTCGCCTCATACAGCCGGCCCCGCGCCGGCAGCCGCACCGGATAGGCCACGATCAGCGGCAACGCCGGGCTGTCGGCCAGCCGCTGCGCGAAGTCGCGCGTGTTCTCGTCCACGCGCTGGCTGTTGCCGGGCGAGTTGCGGTTGTTGGTGACCAGCCAGACGATGCCTGGCCGCCCGTCCAGGATCGTGTTGACGCCGCGCAGCAGCGCGCCGTCGAAGTCGGCGTCGGTCAGGTGGCCGTTCGGCTGCAGCGGCAGGTCGATCGCATCGATCGCGGCAGAGACGCGGGCGGGATCGTCGGGGCCGCGGTAGTCGACATGCGGCGACCGGCGGCCGGGCAGCTGGCCGTCCTGGTCGAAGTCCGCGACCACCACCTCGCCGCCCGCCTGCGATCCGCTCACCAGCGCCTTCAGCAGCGGACGGAACGGGGCGCCGGCGTCGGTGTAGAAGGGTTCCATCCAGCCGGAGTTCTGGACCAGGTAGAGCGACGTCACCTCGGCGCGGGCGGGACTGAGAAGCAGAAGGAAGGCTAGGGCGCCGCTCTGGACCCGCTGGGGCCGTCGTGCGCAGCACGTTCCGCGTGATGGCCCCAGACCCCATTTCATAAGGCCTGTCCCCGAATGCGAAGTGGCGTCCGACTTCCCTTGAGCCTCGGCAGGCGCGATGGGCGCGTCGGGTCGCTGGCACCACGCATTCTCAAACCGGCTCTAGACGCCAGCGGTGGCAGCGGCTGTCCAGGGCACCAAGCGCATAGAGCCAGCCATCGTGGACGACGACCGACAGGTCCGACGTCTCGCGCGCGCGCAGCACGCAGCCGAGCGGCTCCAGCCGCCGCGGACCGGGGCTGTAGACCAGCGTGCACAGATGCTCGGGCCCATGCCGGTCCGCCAGCGGGTCGCCGACGAAGCTGCCGAGCCGGTCGCGGCCGTCGCAGACGGCCAGCACGGTGCGGCCCTGGCCCAGCGCCAGCAGCGGCAGCAGGAAGCGGTCGTCGGGCAGCGGATACTCGGCCGCCACCTTCTCGTCCCACGGCAGCCGCATCCGCGTGCCCTCGCGGAACACGGCCCGGCCGCTGCCGAGCATGTAGCCGGCCGCCGGCTTCGGCTCGAATGGAACGCAGAGGTTCACGAACGCCAGCGTCCGCGGGTCCAGCCGCGCCAGCAGATGCGGCTGGCCGTTTCGCTCCAGCACCGGCCGGTTCGCGGTGAACGGATGGATCCCGTCCGCCCACGCCTCCCAGCCCGTCCGCAGCCCGTCCAGCCCGTGCCAGGCGGTGAGCAGCCCGTCCGGACCGTACCAGAACGCCATGCCAGCCGAGACGACCGGAGCCGACAGCGTGCGCGACCGCGCCGGGGTCAGGTCCGGTACCGGGACCGTGGTCCAGCCGCCGGCCTGGCGGTCGAGCAGCGCCATCGCCATCCCGTCCGGCCCCTGCACCGGCATCATCGTCCGGCCGCGCAGCGCCGCAGGCCCGGCCAGCGGGACCAGCCGGTCGCCCGCCACCACCGGCACGCCGCGCGGCTGGCGCAGGTCGAGCCAGACCGGGCCGCCGTCGGTCGGCAGCGCCAGGCCGTCGGCATCGGCGCACCCGGCCCAGCTCCGCCGGTCCAACCGCACGCACGGGGCGATCCAAGCGCGGTCGATCCACAAGGCGGCGCCCTCCGACCAGGCGGCGATCCGACCCCCGGCGGCCTCGCAAGCGAGCAGCATCGGTGGCGTGCCGGCCACCGCCAGCATCGGCGACGGCCCCTCCGGCAGCGCCACCTCCTCGCCGCTGCCGGGATCGGGCGCTCTCGGCTCCTGGATCTCGGGCAGCCCGTCGGCCGCCCCGAACGGCGGCGACCAGGGGACCGACACCGGTGGCGGCGGCGGCTCGGCGAGCGGGACGCCGCACTCGGGGCAGAACCGGAACGCGAGCGGGAACGGCCCCGTGTGGCCGCAGCGCGCGTCGCGCAGCCGCAGCCGGTCGGAGGTGACCGGATCGGTCGGCAGCCTGATCGGCTCGCCCCCGGTCTCGACCGTGGCGAAGCGCCCGTCCCGGCGCCGCCACAGCTCGGGTCCGAACGGCCCGACCAGCGTCCAGTCCTGGTTCGGCGCGGCGGCTCGGGCGTCCTGCCGCACGCTCAGCCTCCGAGCCCGCGCGGTTCGTCGAGCAGGGCCAGGATCTCGCGCGCCGCCGCGTCCGACGGCGCCTCGGGACCGGCCGACAGCGTCCGCAGCACGGCGGCGAAGCCGTCCCGCTGCGCGGCCGCCGCGGCGCCGTCGTCGAGCAACGCGACCACCGCGTCGGCGAGCCGGTCCGGACGGCAGTCCCGCTGCAGCAGCTCGGGCACCAGCCGGCGGCCGGCCAGCAGGTTGACCATCGCCACATGCGGCACCCGGATCAGCCGGCGCGCGATCGCCGCGGTCAGCGGGTTGACGCGGTAGGTGACCGCCATCGGCACGCCTGCCAGCGCCAGCTCCAGCGTAGACGTGCCGGACTTGGTCAGTGCCGCGCCGGCGGCCGCGAACGCGTCGTGCTTGTCGGCGAGCTCGGTGACCACGATCGGCCGTACCGGCCAGCGCCGCACCGCGCGCTCGACCGTGCCGGCCACCACCGGCGAGGCGACCAGCACCGGCACCAGCCCCGGCAGCCGGACCGCCAGGAGCGACAGCGTGCGGCCGAACACCGGCAGCAGCCGCGGCACCTCGCTGCGCCGGCTGCCTGGCATCAGCACCAGCACCGGGGCGGTGGCGGACAGGCCGTGGCGGGCGCGGAAATGGGCGGCGTCGCCGGTGTCGGCGCCCGACTGCAGCACCGGGTGGCCGACGAAGCGCGCGTCCAGCCCGTGCCGGGCGAAGAACGCCGGCTCGAACGGCAACAGGCACAGCAGCCGGTCCCACAGCCCGGGATACCCGCGCACGCGGTGCTCGCGCCAGGCCCAGACCTGCGGCGCCACGTAGTGCACGCGGTGCACGCCGAGGCCGCCCACGCGCCTCAGCAGCCGCAGCGCGAAGCCGGGGCTGTCGATGGTGACGACCAGGTCGGGGCGGCTCCGCGCGATGTCGGCCACCGCCTCGTCGAGGCGGCGCGACAGCCGCCGCAGCCGCGGCAGGATCTCGACCAGCCCCATCACCGCCAGCTCGCGCAGCGGGAACAGGCTGTCGAGGCCGGCCTCGATCATCCGCACGCCGCCGACCCCGCGCAGCGCGATGCCGGGGCGCTGCCGCCTGAGTGCCGCCATCAGCCGGGCGCCCAGCACGTCGCCGCTGGCCTCGCCGGCGAGCAGCCAGACGGTTGGCGTCGCCTCGGCCACGCCGGCGACAGGTTCAGGCACCATACAGCCGCGCCGGATCGACCAGCGGATCGGCGATCGTGACCAGGGCCCCGTCGCGGACCGCCTCGTGGAAGCAGGACCTGCGGCCGGTATGGCAGGCGACCCCGGTCTGGTCGACCAGCAGCAGCACGGCGTCGCGGTCGCAGTCGAGCCGCAGCTCGACCAGGCGCTGCACCTGGCCCGAGCGCTCGCCCTTTCGCCACGGCCGGCCGCGGCTGCGGCTGCGGTAGCAGACGCGCCCGGTCGCCAGCGTCTCCGCCAGGGCCGCGCGGTCCATCCAGGCCAGCATCAGCACCTCGCCGGTATCGTGCTGCTGCGCCACCGCGGCGACCAGGCCGGCGGCGTCGAATGCGACCCGGTCGAGCAGCGCGTCGCTCATGCCGACCCCCTCATCTGGGGTCCGGGAGCCGCATCCAGTCCGGCACCCGCGCCTGCATCGTGCCGCCGGCAAACGCGACCGTGCCGTGCAGGTGCTCGAGCCGCAGCACCGCCAGCCCCAGCTGCTCGCGCGACGAGCGCATGGTGCCGATCTCGCGGCCCTCGCCCAGCAGCACGGTGCCGGGCGGCGGCAGCGCCACCGCGGCGCTGACCGGCACCAGCCGGCGCTTCAGCAGGCCGCGATAGCGGGTGCGGGCGGTCAGCTCCTGGCCCATGTAGCAGCCCTTGGTCCAGGAGATGCCGCCAAGCTCGTCGAAGCCGGCCTCCAGCAGCACCGTCTTCTCGCACTCGCAGTCCCGCGTGCCGTCGGGCAGGCCCAGCAGCAGGCGGTGGCGGTCGTACCCGGCATCGTCCGCCTCGGACGCGGGCAGCGGTGCGTCGGACAGCAGGCGCCAGCCGGCGGCGGCGAGCCGCGGGTCCGGCGCCGCGACCACGCCCGGCGGCGGCGGCTCCGGCGTGCCGTCCCAGGCCGCGGCGACGTGGAGGCCGGTCTCCCCCACCGCGACCCGGGCGCGGAGCCGGTGGCGCGACAGCCGGGCCGCCAGCATCGGCGCCTGCGCGCGCTCGCAATCGAGCAGCAGGCGGTCCGCATCGGCGAAGACGAAGAAGTCGGCGAGGTACTTACCCTGCGGCGTCAGCAGCGCCGCCCATACCGCGCGCCCCGGCACCGCCAGCGACACGTCGTTCGACACCAGCCCCTGCAGGAAGGCGACGCGGTCCGCCCCGTCCACCGAGAGCACGGCGCGATCGGGCAGGGGAGCGAGCTTGAGCATGCGCCGCAACTTGGGCGAGCCGGTGCCGTCCGGCAAGCCGGGGCCGGCCGGGCCGCCGCCCTGGACCCGCCGAGAGACGATCGCCCTCGGGAACCCGATCCGCCCCGCGCCGCTGGTGCCTGCGGTGTCGGACCTCCGGTCCCACGGCGGCGGCGCCAACCTCACGCACCAAACCTTCAAGCAGCAGTCGGAGCGTCGCATGGCACGGATCGTTGTCATCACGGGTGGAAGTGCGGGCATCGGGCGCGCCGCGGCCCGGGCCTTCGCGGCCAAGGGCTACGACCTCGGCCTGATCGCGCGCGGTCCGGAGCGGCTCGCGGAGGCGAAGGCCGAGCTGGAGGCGACCGGCGTCCGCGTCCACACCGTTTCCGCCGACGTCGCCGACGCCGATGCGGTCGAGGCGGCCGCCGCGGAGATCGAGGCGGCGCTCGGGCCGGTGGACGTCTGGGTCAACAACGCGATGGCGACGGTCTATTCGCCGATCCAGGGACTGGACGCGGCCGAGGTGCGGCGCGTGACCGAGGTCACCTACCTCGGCTCCGTGCACGGCACGCTGACGGCACTCCGGCGGATGAAGACCGGGACGATCGTGCAGGTGAGCTCCGTGCTGGCCTGGCGGGCGATCCCGATCCAGGGGCCGTACTGCGGCGCCAAGTTCGCCCTGCGCGGCTTCACCGAATCGCTCCGGGCGGAGCTGATCCACGACCGCAGCCAGGTCCACCTCACCATGGTGCACCTGCCGGCCATCAACACGCCGCAGTTCGACTGGGCCCGCAACAAGACCGGCCGGCAGACGCAGGTGCCCAGCCCCTACCAGCCGGAGGTCGCCGCCGACGCCATCCTGTTCGCGGCCACGCACCGGCGCCGCGACGTGTTCGTGGGCGCGTCCACCCCGCCCGCCATCGTCGCCGCCCGCCTGGCGCCGAGCCTGGTGGACCGGGCGCTGGCCAGGAAGGGCTACGAGCAGCTGGGCGACAAGGCGGTCCCGCCCGGCGACGGCAACCTGTTCGAGCCCGCCCCCGGGGGCGGGCAGTCCGCGCACGGCCGTTTCGACGCCGAGGCGAACGGAAGCCGCGACATCTACACCAGCCGGCAGGGCGACATCGTCGCGGCCGCGCTGCTGCTGGTGGGCGCGATCAGCCTGTCGATGCTGGCGACCTCGCCGCTGGTGGTGGGGCCGGCGGTGGCGGCGCGGACGATCGGCCGGGCGCTGCGGTCCCGCAGGTAGCGAAGGCCAGGGCTCCGTCCTGGACCCGCCGAAGGGCAGTCGCCCTCTGGAAACCCGGTCAGTTTACCGGATGGTGTGGTCTGAGTCGGTATGGTCCGTCAGACAAAATGCCTCGTTGATCGGAGGGACGGTCGCTATCGCCGCTTCTGCAAGGTGCCGGTGATGAGGGGCGGGATTCGGGCTGCGCTCCACGAGGCCCATCCAGAGGTCATTCGTTGACAGAAACCAATTCAACCCGGCATGCGGCGTCGCAAATCATGCGGGCGCAATAATATCGATGACATCTACCCGATCTGCGCTGCCTGTAACTACGGTCGAGTCAACTCTTCCCTGAAGGGATTTGATCTGCTTCATCCCGGCCTTCACCTGCGTCGGGAGAGGAATTTGGATGGGCTCGAGGGCTTCATCCGTGGTCCGGCAGGAGCGGTAGTAGCCCAGCAATGCGTGCCCCTCGCTCAACCGGTCGGCCGATGGTCAGGCAGGATGTCGAGCATCGTCCCGGTGCCGGTTAAGACGTTGCGCGTCACCTCTCAGTGCCCAGCATTCGGTAGGCGACGCAGCGGGGCGGTCTGTCGGCGAGCCGCAGAAACTTGGCGTCCGAATACGTCGTCAGGAACTGCCAGCGGGCATCGAGCCGTCAGGCGTTGCCGATCAGGATGCCCGCCGCGAGGACCAGCGCGCCGCCGAGCATCACCTTGGAGACGGCCGGCACGATCGGCGTGTCCATGTACCGGAACTGGATCCAGGCGATGATGGCCAGCTCGATCACGACGACGATGCCGGCGATGCCGGTCGCGGTCCAGAAGGACGGGATGAGGTAGGGCAGCGTGTGCCCGATCCCGCCCAGCATCGTCATCAGGCCGCAGACCAGGCCGCGGAGCAGCGGCGCGCCGCGGCCCGACAGCTTGCCGTCGTCGGCGAGCGCCTCCGCGAAGCCCATGCTGATCCCGGCGCCGACGCTCGCGGCCAGGCCGACCAGGAAGGCGTTCCACGGCAGGTGGGTCGCGAAGGCGGCCGCGAACACCGGGGCCAGGGTCGAGACCGACCCGTCCATCAGCCCGACCAGGCCCGGCTGCACGACCTGGAGCACGAGCCGCTTGCGTCGCTCCTCGTCCTCCAAGGCGACGCTGTCGCCGGTCAGCCTCCTCTGCTCGATCTTGCCGACGCTGGCCACGTGCGCCGCCTCGGCGGCCGCGAGGTCGCCGAGCAGCTTGCGGGCGGCGGCGTCGTTGGTGCGCTTGACCGCCTCCGAGTAGAAGCGGCTGGCATCGGCCTCCATCGTCTTGGCCTGGCGGCGCACCGCCTCGATGCCGCTCGGCAGCAGCTGCCAGGCCGGGCGATAGCGCGGCGCGTCGCTGATGTCGTGGCGCCTGACCTGCGGGATGTGGTCGCCGAAGCGGTTCACGAAGAGGTCGATCAGCGCCTGGCGATGATGGCTCTCCTCCTCGGCCATCTCGTCGAACAT
Organism: uncultured Acetobacteraceae bacterium; assembly: GCA_964247725.1. GTDB lineage: Bacteria > Pseudomonadota > Alphaproteobacteria > Acetobacterales > Acetobacteraceae > Lichenicola. Next base: position 106,557 of record CAXTVM010000005.1, read on the forward strand.
GGCGGCGGTCGACGGGTAGTCGTCCCGCAGGCCGTGCGCGAGGTCGGCGTAGGTTCGGCCGTCCTCCTCCTCGTTCGAGATCGCCAAAGCGAGAATGGTGCGCTCGTTCAGGTCGGAAAACTTCTGCATGGCGTCGTTCTACGGGTGAAGCGAAAAAACTCAAAGTCACACGTTCGTAGTGATGGTGATCTGCACTTTCCGGACGGCAAGAAATGCAAACGATTATCATTGCTCATGTCCGGGCAAGACGCCGCCACGGGCCTTTTCCTAATCGACAGGCTCCTCGTCGGTCGAAACGATGTCGTGCTCGATCGGCCGAGGATCGCCTGCCGCCCCATGGTCCAGCAGGATGTCGAGCATCGTCTCGGTGCGGGCGAGGACATTGCGCGTGGCCTGGTCGTGCTCGGTGTCCCGGCAGGCGACAAGGCACGGCGCGCCGTCCGCCAGCAGCAGGATCTCGGTGCCCGGATAGGCCGTCAGGATCGGCGAGTGGGTGGCGATCAGGAACTGCGAGCCGGCCTCCACCGGCGCGTGCAGCCGGGACAGGAAGGCCAGCTGCCTGCCACGGCGACAGCGCCCGCCTCCGGCTTGTCGAGCAGACAGAGGCCGGGCGGGCGCAGCCGGTGCATGAACGGCGCGAAGAAGGATTCGCCATGCGGCTGCTCGTGCAGCGAGCGGCCGCCGCCATCCTCGCGGTCGATGCGCTCGATCTCGGTGGCGACGTTGAAGTAGCTCTCGGCGCGCAGGAAGAAGCTGTCCCGCACGCGGCGCGGGCTGCGGTTCAGCCGCAGATGGTCGGCCGGCGCGGAGTGCGACGCGCGGGTGGCGAAGTAGACGCCGCGGCTGCCGCCCTCCGGGTTCAGCCGGCAGCCGATCGCGATCGCCTCCAGCAGAATGGACTTGCCCGTGTCGTTCTCGCCGGTCAGGACCGTCACCGGCGCCTCGAAGCGGACCTCGCCCCGGTCGCGGATCGCCGGGATTTTGAAGGGCTAGCGCTCGAACGAGGGCACCAGGTCACGCAGCAGGATAGCGCGCAACAGGATGTTCCAGGCGGGCGTCATGCTGGTGCCGCCTCCGCGGGTCGAGGGGAGCCGAGCCCGCCTCCTTGACGGCCGGCTACCGGGGGTGCGAGGGCGGGGGCCCGCCGGGGGGCTGCCCGCAGCCTGTCCATCAGCGCGTTACGGACCCGGCGGCGCTGCTTCGCCCCGTGTTCTGCTGGTCCAGTCATGGCGGGTGCCAGCCGCGGCGGCGTCTTCCAGCCCTCCGCGGGCTTCCTCGCTGTACCCCGCGCTCGGTCCGGACTCGAGTCGGTATGGAGTGCTGTCGGCAAGGCGGGCCGCGATTTTGGAGTGCACTATCAGCCGGCCCCCGGATCGGGCGAGCCTTTTCTGTCGGCGCCGGATGAAACCTTCAATCGGTCGCGGCCGAATACCCCAGCACGGCCTCCGCCGCGCGACGGCCGGACATGAAGCTCTGGTTACTCCAGAGATACGCCCATTCGCCGAACCGGCCGGCGAGCTCGATGCCGCAGCCGCGTACCCAGGACGTCACCAGGTCACGACGCGCTTCCATGCCCGTGTCGAATACCACGTTGCCGTAAAGCAACGACTTGTGGTGCAGCAGCACGACCTCGTCACGCCGAGCCAGGCCCATCTTCTCCATGGCGTCGAGGCAGTTCTGCTTCATGTCCTCGATGCTCGCCGTCTGCGGGGCACGCGCGGACGAGTAGATCTCGAACTGCAGCGAGCTGTGCCCGTCCGGGGCGTTCGCGGGGGCCTTCCAGCTCGGCGAATAGACTCGTGCCGCGAGGATGTCCGGATCGTAGATGTAGAACCAGAGGCTCGGAGAGACATCGCGGCGGGCGATGCCGACGGAGATCAGGTCCAGCCGCGTCGCGAACAATGTGCCCGCCGCCTCGCGGACCTCTGCCGGCACCTCGGTCATCATTCCGACCAGGGCCGGCAGCGGGATGGTGTTGATCAGCGTGTCGTAGGGCACCTCTTCGCCGTTGCTGAAGCGGACCTGCCGCTGCCGCCAATCGACGAACACGACCCGGCACCCGACCCGGAGGTCCGCGCCCTCCAGCAGCGGCTCGACGAAGCCGCGGTAGCCGCCGTGGACCGGATAGCGCATCTTGCTGATGTAGTAGGTGTTGGTCGGTTCCGGGCTCATCGCGCCGAACAGCACCTCCCGGATGTCGGCGCGGCGCATGCGGTTGCCGATCCAGTCGATGCCGAGATCCTCGGCGTCGACCGTCCAGTATTTCCGCGTGTAGGCCAGCGGCCAGCGCTCCGCTATGGCGTCACCGTATTGGTACAGCAGCCAGTCCTTGTAGGTGCGGACCTCGAGCTCCGGCCGCTCGACCAGCCCGGCGATCAGGGCCATCTTCTCGGCGGCGGGCAGCGGGAACATGTTGTTCTGCACCGGGTGGCGCAACCAGCGCTCGCGGTCCCAGTTCAGCGAGACGGCATCGTGCTCCACGTAGGGCACGAGGTCGAAGACCGCCCGCACCTCCGGTTCCGTCGCGAACGACAGATGGACCCCGTTATCGAACCGCCAGCCTTCGACCTCGAAGCTGTCGAGCAGGCCGCCAGCGGTCTGCGACGCCTCATAGAGCGTCATCGCGGCGCCGAGCTCGCGTGCGCGGTAGGCGGCGGCCAGTCCGGCGATCCCGGCTCCCAGGACGATGTTGCCGCTCATGCGGCGGCCGCCAGCGACGTCACGTACCGTGCGAGCGCTTCGTCCCAGCGCGGCATGATGTCCAGGTGCAGCAGGGCGAGCTTGGTGTTCACGGCAGCCTCGTTTGCCGACACCGGCGCCTTGCGCATGAACCGGCGCGGCCGCAGCCGCGTCCCGTGCCCGGCCAGCTCCAGGATCCGTTGGACGTAGTCGAAGCGGGTGACGGCGCCGTCCGCCACGCAGTTGAAGGTGCCTGACAGTCCCGCATCAAGGAGCCTGATGGTCTGGGCGACGACATCCCCGACATAGGTCGGCGTGCCCGTCTGATGCGGATCGGAGACCATCTCCTCCGCGCTCCCGGCTTCGTTCATGCGCGCCCACACGAAGTTCTTGCGGTGTCCGGCATCGCCGCCATAGAGCCAGCCGAGACGCAGCACCAGGCTGTCGGGCCAGGCGTTCCGCACCGCTTCCTCGCCGGATGCCTTCGCCTGATGGTGAACCGTGGTGGGCCGCAGCGGGTCCCAGTCGCCGTAGGGGGTCCGTTTCCAGTCGCCGTAGCAGCCTGTCGAGGAGAAGTGCACGAAGCGCGCGCCGGCCTTCCGGCAAGTTTGCGCCAGCAGCTCCGGCAACAGCGCGTTGACGGCATAGGCCGGCCCGGCATCCCCCTCGGCCCGCTCGACATCGGTATCGGCCGCGCAGTTGATCACAAGCGAGGGTGCGATGGACATGATCCGGTCGCGGATCGCCTCGGGCTGCGAAACGTCGAGCTGGTCGCGGCCGAGGCAGACCAGATCCGACGGCAGGTGCCGCCGGAACGCGCTGCCCAGCATCCCCCCGGCGCCGACCAGAAGGGTGGGACCGGTGCTCATGATCCGGTCGGTTCCGGCCACGGAAAGCGGTCGAGCGGCACCGTCTCCGCCTCGTCCGGATCGTGTTCCAGGTTGGCGACGTTCAGGATGAGGTTGTCGCCGTCGCCGACGCCGCGGAAGCCGACCCAGAACCCTGGCGGCACGGTGAGCCGTCGATACAGCTGGGGATCCGCCGGAGACAGGGACGTGTCCAGCGCGGGCGCGTCTCCTGGGCTCCAGCCGTCGCGGTAGACGACGAACTGCACTTCACCTGCGATGCAGACCAGGTTGAGCGTCATCCGGGAGTGGCGCTTCCAGCCCTTCACGGTGTCCTGCAGGACGATCGAGAAATACGCTTCCCCAAAGCCGCTGTAGCCCGGATCGACCGTCTTCATGCCGTGCAGGACGTCGCCCTTCTGCGTTGGGATCCGGCGCAGCGGCGTCAGCAACGGGGCATTCAGGCCAGCGTCCAAACCCGCCTCCGCTCGCCCGCGATCCGCACGTACTCGGCGATCTGGTCGAACATCAGCTCGCCGGCCGCGACGCCGTCCTTGAGAACGCGTCGATACCAGAGGCCGGTCATGCTCATGCACTCGTCGTAGGAAAGGTTCGCCTCCCACCCGAGCTCGAGCAGCGCCTTGTCGCAATTGAGCCGGAGGAGGCCCGCCTCGTGGAACGGGACGTTGCCGGTGATCTCGTACGCCTCCTCGGCGTTCTCGAAACCCCAGATCCTGCCAAGATCCCCGAGCAGCTGGACGACCGTGTGGTTCTGCTCGCTGCGCGGCCCGAAATTGTAGCTCTCCCCGTCAGCGCGTCCGCTGCGGGCCATGTGCGCTCCCAGCGCCAGGTAGCCGCTGAGCGGCTCGAGCACATGCTGCCAGGGCCGCGTCGCCGACGGGCTGCGGATCTGGACCCGCTCGTTGCGGCCCCAGGCGCGAACGCAGTCGGCGACGATGCGGTCGGCCGCCCAGTCGCCGCCCCCGATCACGTTGCCGGCGCGCGCCGTGGCGAGCCGTACCGTGCTGTCGGGCCTGCCGAAGAACGAGTGCCAGTAGGACTTGAACACGAGCTCCGCGGCCGCCTTAGAGCCGCTATAGATGTCCTTGCCGCCGAGCGCGTCGGCCTCGCGGTAGCCCCACACCCACTCGACGTTGTCGTAGCACTTATCGCTGGTGATCACGATCGCGGTGACCGGCCAGTCGACGCCGCGCAGCGCCTCCAGGAGGTTGGCGGTGCCGACGACGTTGCTGGTGATCGTCTCGAGCGGGTCGGTGTAGGACGTGCGGACGATCGGCTGCGCCGCGAGGTGGAAGACGAAGTCCGGCCGGAACGACATCACCGCGTCACGGACCGCATCGACCTCGCGGATATCGGCGATGCGATGCTCCAGGCGGTTCGACAGCGACGCCAGCTCGAATAGGGACGGCGAGGTCGGGACGTCCTTCGAGTAACCGCAGACATCGGCGCCCAGGTGCAGGAGCCAGGCCGAGAGCCAGCTGCCCTTGAAGCCGGTGTGCCCGGTGACCAGGACACGCCGGCCGTTGTACGCCTCACCCAGAATCATGCCTGCTCCTTGCCGCGGTGGTCGGGGGTCACGCGCCCCAGACCCGCCAGGGTGCCTTTCCAGACGTCCAAAGCTGCTCCAGGTGCATCTTGTCGCGGAGTGAGTCCATCGGCTGCCAGAAACCTTCGTGACGGAACAAGCCGAGCTGGCCTTCCTTGGCCAGCGCCTCCATCGGCTCCTGCTCCCATGTGGTCTGATCGCCGTCGATATACGAGGCGACCTTGGGCGACAGGACGAAGAAGCCGCCGTTGATCCAGCCGCCATCGCCGATCGGCTTCTCGTGAAATCCGGTGACCAAGTCGTTCGACGTGCTGAGCGCGCCGAACCGTCCCGGGGGCTGCGTGCCCGTGACGGTGGCGAGCAGGCCGGACGATCGATGTGCTGCCACCAGCTTGGTGATGTCGACGTCGCCCACGCCGTCGCCATAGGTCATGCAGAACGCGTCTTCGCCCTGCACGTAGGGGATGACCCGCTTCAGCCGCCCACCGGTCAGGGTCGCATCGCCGGTATCGACCAGCGTGACCCGCCAGGGCTCCGACTTCGCGTTGTGGACTTCCATCCTGTTGTTCGACATGTCGAACGAGACGTCTGACATGTGTAGGAAGTAGTTGGAGAAATACTCCTTGATCACGTAGCCCTTGTAGCCCAGGCAGATGATGAAGTCGTTCACGCCATGCGTGCTGTAGATCTTCATGATGTGCCAGAGGATCGGCCTGCCGCCGATCTCGACCATGGGCTTCGGCTTCGTGCTGGTCTCCTCGGCCAGGCGCGTCCCCAGCCCGCCCGCCAGGATAACTGCCTCCATGCCAACTCTCCGCCCGACTTGTGACCTCACTCGTAGCCAATGGGGGGATGGGATGCAATCCTGACATCAGGTCGCCTCGATCACCGGCCGGGGAACCGACCCTCCCGACACGGCGGATGAGGACGCTGTGGTCGCCTGTCGGCTTAGGCCGATCGAGCTTGCGGCGGCGCCGCTCCGCCGCTAGCACCGGATGGGAACCGGAATGCTTCCCGGCACGCCGGAGTGGACGCCGATGCACCGCGCCGCCACGCCCGTCTCCATCCTCTTCGCCGTGGCATATACGGTCGCGGCACAGGCGCAGCCCGTCGCCCTCGGCAAGCCGTCGCTGCTCAGCGATCCGCACTGCCTGGGCTGGTGGGAGGCCGATACCGGCAGCCTGGGCAGCAAGGGCAATCCTGCTGCCGATGGAACCGGCGTCGCGGCGGTGGGCAACCAGTGTGCCGGCGCCGGAGCCATGGGACCGCTCAGCCAGGACCGCGCGGCCCAACAGCCGACCTATCACGCCGGAACCGGCGCCGGCCGCGGATCGGCGAACGGGCATCCGGCATGGTCCTTCGCCGGCGCCTCCATGAACTTTTTGCACATCCCCGCCGTGCCCTTGGAGCCGGGCGCGGTCCTGGTCGCCTACCGCAATCCCGATGCGGGTGCGGACGCCTCGGTCACGCGGGACCTAGTGGGCTGCGACAGCTCCGATCACGCCACGCCGCTGGGCTCGGTCTATCTGTCCGCCTTCACGAACTACGCCGATGGAGGCCGGCAGCGTAAGCTTGAGATCGACCGCACGACCTACGCCGATACCGTCGGGCCGGCGCTCGCCCTCAACGTCTCGAGCAACCCGACCTATGGCAACTGGGAGATCACGGGCTGGCGCCTGGACGGAACCAGCCTGGCGCTGCTCAAGGATGCCGGTCAGGCCAGCTCGGTGCCGGCGCCCGCCGCAAGCCTCCTGCGTCCGATGGATCTGGGTCCGGACGGGTGCATGCTCGGGGGATCGTATTACGGCAGGACTGGACAGAACTGGTTTACCGGAGATGTCGCCGCGGTGGTCGAGTTGGCGTCCGGGACGCCGTCCGCGCTGGTCGCCGCCGCTGCGGCGGAGCTGAGCGGCAAGTACACCGCCCGGTCGGCGGGGCGCCTGATGTTCGCGGGGTTCCAGGGCGCGTATCGAACCGGCAACGAGAACCTCGTCATGGCCAGAAGCGACGATGGACTGTCCTGGACGGAGACGCCGTCGCATCTGATGCCGCCGCCTGGCCACGTGCTGCGCGATCCGTCCGTCATGCGGTGGGACGGGACTTACGTCATGGTGGCGAGCAACCTGACGCTGGTCGACGGTCTGGCGCCGTCCGCTTCCTTCGACGTCTACACCTCGTCCGGCCCGGACATGGCCAACGACGGACTGTGGACCTGGCGGTTCATCCAGTCGGTCGACTGCTCTTCCGTGACCGGGACCGACGGCCGCGAGGGCGCGTGGGCACCGGACCTGTTCGTCGATGCCGACGGGTCCCTGCATGCGGTCTTCGCGGGCTCCAGACGTGCCACCGCCCTAAGCGGCTTCGCGTTCTACGAGGTCGGTTGGGCCGCATCCGCGTCCATCCGCGCATCGCCGACCGCTCCGAAGCTGCTCCTGGGCACGGCATCGGGCGACATGATCGATCCGACCATCAAGCGGGACGGGGCCGTCTACACGCTCTACGGCGCAAGTCTCAGAAGCGGCGCGCGCTACATCGAGACGGCGACCGCCCGGTCCCTGCTTGGGCCGTGGGTGCCGGCGCACGAAGCGGACTGGGCGGGTTGGGGCCAGCCCTTCGAAGGTCCTATCGTCGCCGACATCGCGCCGTTCGGCCGCTGCGTGTATCTGGACCCGCTGGGCGACGGCTACCGGCGCAGCTGCTCGACGGACGGGGTGACCTGGCCCGTGCCGGAGCCTCTCTCCGGCCCAGGCCTGCTGGAGCATGGCAGTATCTTCGCGCTGTCGGGCAAAAGTACTTGACTCGGGACTGCAGTTGCACCACGGGGCGTGCAGCCAAGAAGGAGGACAGCGAGTGCCAGCCGCAAGGAACTCGGGGTTTCGAATCTTTATCGCCACCAACTCGCAGCGCGATTATCCCGACGGCGCGGGATACGTGACGCTGCAGACGGGCGCTGCTCTTGCGGAGTCGCGTTTCGGCGACTTCTGCGATGATACCGGGGAATCCATATCTGGCCTCAACCCATGCTTCTGCGAGCTGACGGCTCTCTACTGGATATGGAAGAACGACGCCTCCAACTTCGTCTCGCTCACTCACCACAGACGCTATTTCGCGCCCAAGGACCACGCCCTCCCGTTCGGAGAGTTCAGGATCGCTTCGGCCAGTGATTTCGGCGAACTGACCCAGGGGATCGACATCATCGTTCCGATCCAAAGACAATGGTTCGCGGATCATACGAGGATCCCGCAGTCGCTTCTCGAGCAATATTCGATTGCGCATCACGGACACGACCTGTTTCTCGCCAGAGAGGAAGTGGCGCTCCGGTCGCCGGAATACCTCAATGCCTTCGACTTCGTCATGCTGACGAACTCGATCTCCCACTACAACATGTTCGTCGCCAGGAAGGACCCCATCGACGAATATTGCGCCTGGGTGTTCCCGATCCTGTTCGCTCTCGAGAAGATCATCCCCTACAATTTCTACGACGCCTACCAGAGCCGCGCCTTCGGCTATCTCGCCGAGCGACTGTTCAATGTCTGGCTGGCGAAGAACAGGCGGAAGTATCGGATCCTGCAGAGGGATATCGTCAGGACCGAGCCAGGGATCCTGTAGTCGTCCCTCGATGAGGCGGCCAAGGCTGCCGACATCCGTATCGACGCGCCGGGCAAGTAATCCGTTTTGCTAGCAGAACGTCGGACGCCGCCTGGGGCATGACGGTCTGGCCGCGAGCCGCAGGGTTGCGGCCTGCGTATCAGGGGGATGGCATGTGAGGAGAAGGCCAGGGCGCTGCCCTGGACCCGTTGGGGCCAGGGGCCCCAAACCCGGATTCGCAAGGAGATATACCGTGTGTGGAAGTACGCCCTTAACGGATCGGAGCCTGGGGCCTGCAGCCCCAGTGGGGTCCAGGGGCAAAGCCCCTGGCCTTCCTCCTCAAGCGATCGCCGTGGCCCCCGCATGGGCCCTGCTTGAGGCGGCTTCCGCCTGAAGCTATGACGACCGGCCGTCTGGCCCGCCAAGGCGGGGACCCGCAGCCGGAGCGCCCGCACCCTGACCCGCATCCTGTTCATCACCGCGACCCGGCTCGGCGATGCGGTGCTGTCCACCGGACTGCTCGACCACCTGCTGCGCAGCGTGCCGGACCCGC
>CAXTVM010000006.1:0-68689 GCA_964247725.1 uncultured Acetobacteraceae bacterium
GCGCGCGCGCCACCAGCTCCTTGCCGGTGCCGCTCTCGCCGTTGACCATCACCGTGAGGTCGGCGGTGGTGAGCCGGGCGATGATCCGGTAGATGTCCTGCATCGCCACCGACCGGCCGATCAGCGGCAGCCGCTCGTCGGCATCGGGCGGCGGCGGCGCCTCGGCCGCGGCCGCCGCCGGGGCCGCCAGCGCCCGCCCCACCACCGACAGCAGCTCCTTCAGGTCGAACGGCTTGGGCAGGTACTCGAACGCGCCGCGCTGCGCCGCCTTCACCGCCGTCATCAGCGTCGACTGCGCGCTCATCACCACGATGCGCAGCTCGGGCCGGATGCGCTTGATGCGCGGGATCAGGTCGAGCCCGTTCTCGTCGGGCATCACCACGTCGGTGATCACGAGGTCGCCCTCGCCGTCCTCGACCCAGCGCCACAGCGTGGCCGCGTTCGCCGTGGTCCGCACCTGGTAGCCCGAACGGCCGAGCGCCTGCGTCAGCACGGTGCGGATGGAGCGGTCGTCGTCGGCGACCAGGACTGTGGGCAGCGTCATCGCGGAACCGGTACCTTTACTCTGGTGCTATCGCTGCCTCGGCGGCGGCGCGGACCTATGGCTCGCCGGCATCCTCGACCAGCACCGGCAGGTGCAGCAGCACGTCGGTGCGGCCCGGACGGCTGTCGATCTCGATCAGCCCGCCATGGTCGCCGACGATCTTCGCCGCCAGCGCCAGCCCGAGCCCGCTGCCGCTGACCTTGGTGGTGAGGAACGGCTCGAACAGATGCGGCCGGATCGACTCCGAGATGCCGGGGCCGTTGTCGCGCACCGTCACCAGCAGCGGCAGGTGCATGCGCTGGTCCGAGCCCTTCACCGCCAGCCGGACGCTGTTGTGATAGGCCGTGCACAGCGTGATCTCGCCGGTGCCGGCGCCGATATCCGGGGAAGCGTCGGCGGTGATCGCCTCGGCCGCGTTCTTGACCAGGTTCAGCAGCACCTGCACCAGCTGGTCGCGGTTGCCCCAGACCGGCGGCAGCGACGGGTCGTAGTGCTCGACGAAGCGGATGTGCGCGGCGAAGCCCCGCTGCGCCAGCATCCGCACGTGCTCCAGCACCCGGTGGATGTTGACCGGCCGGCGGTCGATCGGCTTCTCGTTGAACATCTCCATGCGCTCGACCAGCGCCCGGATGCGATCGGCCTCGTCGCGGATCAGCACGGCGAGCTCGCGGTCGTTCTCCGCCACCGTGCTCTCCAGCAGCTGCGCCGCGCCCCGGATGCCGGACAGCGGGTTCTTCACCTCGTGCGCCAGGATCGCCGCCATCCCCGAGACGCTGCGGGCGGCGTTGCGGAAGGTGAGCTGGCGGTCCAGCGCCCGCGCCGCAGAGGCGTCGTGCAAGGTCAGCAGCACGAACTCCGGCTCCTCGTTGACCGGCGTCCCCTGCACGGTGATGCCCTGCCGGCTGAGCCGCGGACCCTCCAGCGCCAGCTCGTGCTCGACGATGGTGACGCCGTTCCGCCGGACCTGCTCCAGCAGCTGGAACAACGGGTGATCGGGCGGCACCAGGTCGGCCAGCCCCAGCAGCCGCAGCTGCGACCGCGACATCCCGAAGAACGGCTCGGCGGCGCCGTTGACGTAGCGGATGCGGTGGCGCCGGTCGAGCAGCAGCACCGGGATCGGCAGGCTCTCCATCATCGCCCCGGCATCCGGCACCGGCAGCGCCGCCACCGGCTGCGGCGGCAGCGGCGGCTGGCCCAAACTTCGGCCGGACCCGCGGCGCGGCCGCTTCGCCGTCTCCGGCAGCGTGGCCGCCGTCACGCCGCCAGGTCCTCGGACGCAGGCCCCAACCGCGGCTCGCGCCCGACGCCCGCCTCGATCTGGCGGTCGTAGAACGACTCGATCATCGCGATCGCCGCCCCCGCCTCGTCGACCCGGTTGATCGCCGCCCGGAAGATGGCCGACCCGGGCAGCCCGGCCGAGTACCAGGACACGTGCTTGCGCGCGAGCCGCAGGCCGGGATGGAGGCCGAAGTGCGACAGCATCGCATGGTAGTGCTCGAGCACGATCGCCCGCTCGTCCGCCAGCCCCGGCTCCGCCGGCACCGCCTCGCCGGCCAGCGCCGCCGCCACCTGCGCCGGCAGCCACGGCCGGCCGTAGCAGCCGCGGCCGATCATCACCCCGTCCGCCCCCGACGCCGCCAGCGCCGCCCGCGCGTCGGCGACGCCGCCGATGTCGCCGTTGACGATCACCGGCAGCGACACCGCCTGCTTCACCTGCGCCACGAAGCCCCAGTCCGCGCGCCCCTCGTAGAACTGCTGCCGGGTCCGCCCGTGCACGGTGACCATGCGGATGCCGGCCTCCTGCGCGATCCGCGCCAGGCGCGGCGCGTTCAGGCTGCCGTGGTCCCAGCCCATGCGCATCTTCAGCGTCACCGGCACCGGCACCGCCGCCACCGTCGCCTCCAGCAGCCGCGCCGCCAGCCTCTCGTCGCGCATCAGCGCCGAGCCCGCCTGCTGGCCGACCGCGACCTTCTTGGCCGGGCAGCCGAAATTGATGTCGACCAGGTCGGCGCCGCGATCCACCGCGATCCGCGCCGCCTCCGCCATCGCGTCCGGCTCGCAGCCGGCCAGCTGCACCGCGTTCGGACCGCCCTCGTCGGCGGTCTCCGCCATCCGCAGCGTCGCCTGGTTCTCCCGCACCATCGCCCAGGACGCGATCATCTCCGACACCACCAGCCCGGCGCCCAGCCGGCGCGCCAGCCGCCGATACGGCAGGTCGGTGACGCCCGACATCGGCGCCAGGATCACCGGCCGCTCGATCACCACGCCGCCGAGGTCGATCGGAGGCAGCGCCACGCTGTCGGTGATGATCGAGTTGCTCATGATTTGGGCAAAATACCTGTCGGCGTGACGGGGCGCAATCAGGTCCGGCCATTAAGGCGGGGGCGCTCCCCCGGACCCGCCAAGGGCCGGCGGCCCTTGGAACCCGATTCGTCAAGGGAATCGTCCCAGCTTGAGGGTACGACCCTGACGAATCGGGTCCTGGGGCCGTCGTGCGCGAGCACGCTTCGCGTGACGGCCCCGGCGGGGTCCAGGGGCAGCGCCCCTGGCCTTCTTGACGTGCTCCCCCTCCCCGCCCCATTCACCGCCGATGCGCATCGCCGCCCTCCTCCTGGCCGCCGGCGCCGGCCGCCGCTACGGCGCCGAGATCCCGAAGCAGTTCGCATCGCTCGCCGGCCGCGCCGTCATCCACCACGCGGCCGAGTGCCTGCTGCCGCACGTGTCGGTGCTGCAGCCGGTCGGCGACCCCGACCTGCTGGAGCCCGCGCTGGCCGGGCTCGGAGCCAACGTGCTGCGGGCGGTCCCCGGCGGCGCCACCCGGCAGGCCAGCGTGCGCGCCGGCCTGGAGGCGCTCGATGCGCTGCCCGAGCCGCTGCGGCCGGACCTGGTGCTGGTGCATGACGGCGCCCGTCCGTTCGTGCCGGCGACGCTGGTCCGCCGCGTCCTGGCCGCACTCGACGCGCATGACGGCGCCATCCCGGCCGTCGCCGTCGCCGACACGCTGAAGTGCTGCCGGGACGGGCTGGTCGCCGGCACCGTGCCCCGCGACGGGCTCTACCGCGCGCAGACCCCGCAGGGCTTCCGCTTCGCCCTGCTGCGCGACCTGCACCAGGCGGCGCAGGCCGGCGACATGACCGACGACGCGGCGCTGCTGGAGCGGGCCGGCCACGCCGTGGCGCTGGTGCAGGGCTCCGACGACAACATCAAGCTGACCTATGCGGAGGACCTGGTGCGACTGGAGCGGCTGATCGGCCCATCACTGCTGCCGCGCACCGGCACCGGCTTCGACGTGCACGCCTTCGCCCCGGACCGGGCGCTGGTGCTGTGCGGCATCACGGTGCCGTTCGAGCGCGGCCTGGCCGGGCATTCCGACGCCGACGTCGGCATCCACGCGCTGTGCGACGCGATCTACGGCGCGCTGGCCGAGGGCGACATCGGCCGGCACTTCCCGCCCAGCGAGGAGACCTGGAAGGACGCCGACAGCGCCCGCTTCCTCGTCCATGCCGGGGAGCGCATCGCCGCCCGCGGCGGCATGCTGGTCAACGCCGACGTCACCCTGATCTGCGAGCGGCCGAAGATCGGTCCGCACGCCGGGGCGATGCGCGAGCGGCTGGCCGAACTGCTGCGGGTGGGGACGGACCGCATCTCGGTGAAGGCCACCACCACCGAACGCCTCGGCTTCACCGGTCGCGGCGAAGGCATCGCGGCGCAGGCGGCGGTGAGCATCGTGGTGCCGTAGGGCTAGGGTCTCTACTCCTGGACCCCGCCGGAGCCGTCACGCGAAGCGTGTCGGCGCACGACGATCCCGGACCCGGATTCGTTCAGCTCAAGGCGCAGACCAGGACGACGACGGGCATCGCGGCCAGCACCAGCCAGGATCCCATCGCGCAGCGGGCGGCGAGACGGGCGACGTGGCGCTGCAGCCGGCGGCTCATCGGACGGCTTCGGCAGCCGGTGGCAACGGCGTCGACCAGCGCATCGTTCATCGCAAGGGATCCTGTTCCGTAGCCCGATACAGGTAGCAAACCTGCCGCGGCCCGGATGTAACCAATGATCACAGCGGGTGCCGGTCAAGCAACAGTTTCCGGTCGTCAGTCTGGACAGGAGCTTCAACTTGTCGGGAGCGCGCGGTTATTGCGATCAGGCGACGAATGATTGGCCGCCTCCGGAGTCGCCGCATCGGCGCGGCGCGCGAACGGCCCGGCCGGAACCGGCCCAGCCCAGCATTCCCCCCTCACTTGACCGGGCGCGGCGCCCGGCGGCCCACGCCCGGCCAATCGCCGCAGCTCGGCCAGATGCTCCGCCGGTCCCTGCAGCACCGCCTCGACCCGCCCGTCGACCAGGTTCCGCACCCATCCCAGGATGTCGCGCGCGCCTGCCTCGGCCTGCAGCCAGACCCGATAGCCGACACCCTGCACCCGGCCATCGATCAGCCAGCGCTCCGCCACCATCCCCCGCGCCAGCACGACGAAGCGCCTGGCCCCGGCCGCCTCCCGCGCCATCCGGTCCCGGCGTCGCGCCACCTCGTCGTCCAGGCCCCATCGCTCGGCCTGGTGCAGCGTGTCGAGCAGGGCGAGGTCGGCCGCGGCCTCCGGCGCCAACGCCCCGTCCGCGGCCGCGAGCCCCAGCACCAGGCTGCCCAGCAACGGCGCCAGCACGCCGAGGGCGACGAGTGCCGGGTCGTCCCGCCGTGCCAGCGCCCGCCGCATCGCCAATAGCGCCGGCTCCGGCTGCGTCACCGGCATCACCCCGGTGCCCACCACCAGCTTCGCCGACACCATCTGTTGACACCACTCCAGCCAGGGCTGCCAACCCCGTTCCTGCCGCGCCACCAGCGACGGCGGATGCGCCGCCCGGTAGCAGAGCAGGTCGCGGTCGATCTCGGCCAGCAGCGATGCGACCATCGCCTCGCGCGCCGGCGCCACCCGCTCCTGCAGCGTCGCCGCGAGCGCGGTCAGCTCGATCGCCTCCGGCCCGAAGGTGCCGCCGACCTCGCCGCCGGCCGCCTGCCATTCCACCGCCACCGCCTCGGCGAGCTCCCGCCGTCGCAGCGTCAGCACCGCCCCGCCCGGCAGCCGCAGCGGCCGCTGGTCGAGCATGATCCGATAGCCGTCGCCGTCCGCCAGCACCTCCGCCCGCTGCCAGACCCGCCGCCGCCTCGCCCCGCTCACCGGAACAGCCCGAGCCCGCGCAGGATGTCGAGGCCTTTCGGCCCCTTGCGCGGCCGGGTCGCCGCCGTGTCCGGATCCGGCAGCGGTCCCGGCGCCCCGAACCGCGCCGCCGCCAGCGCCGGTCCGCACGGATCGACCGCCGCCTTGGCCGGCCCGAGCGTCAGCGCGAACCGGCCGCCCGGCGCCGCCGGATCAAGCGCCGCCCGCGGCGCCGCGAGCGTGCCGCCGAGATGCACCGGGATCGAGGCGCCGGCGCCGCCGACCGCCACCACCGGAAGCAGGTGCAGGTCGAGCGCGCCGTCGGTCAGGCCCACCGTGCCGTGCCCCTGCACGGCGATGCGGGCCGTCTGCAGCGCCAGCGGCGCCACCGTGGCGACCCCGCCCGCGATCCGCGCCGGCAGCGCCAGGCAGCGCACCGCGGTCCAGCCGCCCGCGCCCGATCCGCCGGAGCCCAACCCGCCGCCCGGCAGCGCCGTCAGCGCCGGCACCCGTCCGAGCAGCTGCGCCAGCGTCGCCTCGGCGATCTCGCCGTCCACTATCGACGCACCGGCGCGGCCGGTCAGGCTCGCCAGCAGCGTCCCGGTGGTGCCGCCGGTGGCGGTGAGGTCGCCGACCAGCTCGACCGTGCCCCGCACCGCCGAAGCCTGTCCGAACCAGGCCGCCAGCATCGCCGCCGGCACCATCGACGGCCGCACGGTGACCGTCAGGCTGCGGTCGGCGGCACTGGCCGCGAGGCTGCCCGCGATCGGCCCCGCCGGGCCGTCCACGCTGAACGGCGCCAGGGTCAGCGTGCCGTCATGCACCGCCAGTTCGGCCAGCAGGCCGTGATACTCGGCTCCATCCAGACGCAGGTGCTGGCCGTCGACCCGCACCGCCAGATCCGCCAGCCGCAGCGCCGCGAACGGCACCGTCCCATCGTCCGCGGCACCGGTATCGGCGCCGGTGCCGCCGGACGCCGCCGGCCCCTTCGCCGCCGGCGCACCCGCATCCGCCGTTTCCGGCGCCCGCCATCCCGTCTGCAGCCGGTCGAGATCGGCATGCGCCACCGTCACCGCCGCCGTCAGCGTCGGGTGCCCGCGTTCGGTCAGGGTCGCCGATCCGGCCAGGCCGAGCTCGCGCGACTCCAGGGTAAGGTCCGAGACCGTCACCGCCGCCGGCGGCTGCACCTGCACCCGGGCGGAGGCCGCCATCGCGGTCAGCGCAGGCCCGTCGGCCAGCAGTTCTCGCAGCGTGGGCGCCGTCACCGTCACCCGCAGGTCGGAGGCCGTCCCGGCGCTGCCGCGGGCCTGGAGCTGGGCTGCCCCCACCGCGAGGTCGAGCGCCACCGGGATCGGCCCCCACGCCGAAGCGGCCGCCCCCCGCCAGGCTCCCTGCCAGCTCGGCAGCGTCCCCAGCGTGCCGCGCAGCCGCACCGCCTGGCCCTGCCAGCGCCCGTCGAGCGCCACCGCCAGCGGCGCGTCGCGGTCCCCGGCCCGCAGCGACAGCCGGTCCACCGATAGCCCGGCTGCCTGCCGCGCGCGCGGCAGCGCGCCGGTATCGAACGCCCCGCTGCGCAGGTCCAGGCGGTCGACCCGCGGCTGGCTGGCCGCCGCCGCCGCCGGCGCCGCGTCGACCACGCGCAGCTGCAGCCGTCCATCCGCTACCGGCGGCAGCGCCGCGTGCGGGAACAGCGCATCGAGCGCGTCGAGCCGTGCCGCCTGCGCGTCGACGTCGAACGCATAGCCGCGCAGCCGCGCCGGATCGTCCACCGTACCGACGATGCCAATCCGACCGACCGACCGATCGTCCTGCCGCTCGCTGGCCTCGATCCGCACCGGCCACGGCGCCTGCGACGGGTTCGCGCGGTCCAGCCGCGACAGCACCCCGGTGCTCACCTCTGCCTGGAACCCGGCGCCGCCGTGACGGCCGGACAGGCTTGCCGACGGCGCGCCGCCAGCGAGCCCGCTCGCCTCCAGCCGCATCTGGTCGAACGCGCCGGTCCAGCCGTGGCGCGCGTCGGACCAGGCGACGCGCCCGTCCAGCAGCCGCACCGAACCGATCTCGATCCCCCAGCGCGCGCCGCCGCCAGCCGGCCCGCCGCCGATCTCCGGCCGCGGCAAGCGGTGCAATTGCCAGTTCGCGGTGCCATCGGCCGCCCGCTCCAGCACCAGGTCGGGCCGCGTCAGCGTCACCCCCTCGAGCCGGACCACGTGCCGCAGCAGCGGCAGCAGCGCCAGGTGCGCCTGCAGCCGCGCCGCCGTCAGCATCTGCGGCCGCATTCCCTGCGCCCAATTGCCGAACCCGACATCCTCGGCCTCGATCGTCGGCACCGGCAGCAGCCGGACCCGCAGCCGGCTCAGCGTCAGCGTGCGCCCGGTCTGGCGCAGCGCGTCCTGCTCGATCCGCGCCGCGAGCGCCGCCGGGTCCAGCCGTCGCTGCACCACCAGCGCCGCCCCGGCCAGGCCCGCCGCCAGCAGCAGCGCCAGCACCAGGATCGCCCCGGCGAGCGCCCGCAGCGGCCCGCCTTTCGCCTGCCGGCCGATCGCCCGGCCCGCCCCCCGCCCCGCCGCCATCGCCGGTCAGGCCCGCCGGCTGGCCGGCAGCGGCCCGGCCTCGAAGCCGAGCGTGCGGAAGGTGTCGCGCATGTGCGGCGGCAGCGCTGCCGTTACCTGCAGCCGTCCGCCCACCGGATGCGGCAGCTCCAGCATCCGGGCGTGCAGGTGAAGCTGGTCCGGAAATCCGTCCAGGTGCGCCCCGTCGCCGCCATATCTCGGGTCGCCCAGGATCGGCGTGCCCAGCGCCTCGCAGTGCACCCGCAGCTGGTGCGTGCGCCCGGTGTGCGGCATCAGCTCGAGCCAGGACAGCTTCCGCGCCGCCGAGTCGCGCACCACGTATTCGGTGCGGGCGTAGGCGCCGTCCTCCTCGTCGCGCCCGGCGGCGACGGTCAGCGCCCCCGGCCCGGCCCCCAGCCGCGCCAGCGGCAGGTCGATCACCCCTTCCGCCGGCACCGGCCGGCCCACCGCCACCGCCCAATAGGTCTTGACCACGTCGCGGGTGCGGAACGACGCCGCCAGCTTGGCCGCCACCCCCGGCGTGCGCGCCAGCAGCAGCAGCCCGGAGGTGTCGCGGTCAATCCGGTGCACCAGCCGCGGCCGATGTTCGGCCTCGCCGCGCAGCGCGTCCAGCATTCCGTCGACGTGCCGGGTGATGCCGGGGCCACCCTGCACCGGCAGCCCGGCCGGCTTGTTCAGCACGATCACCTGCTCGTCCCGATACACCACCATCCGCTCGATCAGGGCGACGTCGCGCGCATCCACCGTCGCGACCACCGGCGCCGGCCGGGCCGTCTGCGGGATCGGCGGCACCCTCACCGTCTGCCCGGCCAGCAGCCGCGTCGAGGTCTCGGCGCGGCTGCCATCGACCCTGACCTGGCCGGTCCGGCACAGCTTCTGCAGCGCGCCCTGGGTGAGGTGCGGGTAGTGGCGGCGGAACCAGCGGTCGAGCCGAATCTCGGCCTCGTCGGCGGTGACGGGAAGGGTGACGACGCTCATGGCCGACGGCTGTCCCTCAAGGCGGCCCAACTGTCCAGCCTCCGGGCGATCTCGGCCTCGTGGCCGCGCCCGGTCGGCCGGTAGAACCGCTCCCGCTCCATGCCGTCGGGAAAGTAGTCCTGGCCCGAGAACGCATCTCCCCGGTCGTGGTCGTACTCGTAGCCGGCTCCGTAGCCGATCTCCCGCATCAGCCGGGTCGGCGCATTCAGGATGTGCGCCGGCGGCGGCAGGCTGCCGGTCGCCTTCGCCGCCGCCGTCGCTGCCTTGAACGCCACGTAAACCGCGTTCGACTTGGGCGCGGTGCCGAGATGCACCACCAGCTGCGCCAGCGCCAGCTCGCCCTCCGGGCTTCCCAGCCGCTCGTAGGTCTCCCAGGCGGCGATCGCCAGCGGCAGCGCCTGCGGGTCGGCGAGGCCCACATCCTCGGCCGCGAACCGGGTGAGCCGCCGGGCCAGGAAGCGCGGGTCCTCGCCGCCGGCCAGCATGCGCGCGAACCAGTACAGCGCCGCGTCCGGATCGGAGCCGCGCAGCGATTTGTGCAGCGCCGAGATCAGGTTGTAGTGCTCCTCGCGGTCGCGGTCGTAGAGCCCCGCCCGGCGCGCCAGCAGCGCCGACAGCGCCGACGGGTCCAGCACGTCGGAGGCCTCCAGGCTCAGCAGCTGCTCGACCATGTTGAGCAGGTATCGCCCGTCGCCGTCGGCCATCGCCCGCAGCGTCTGGCGCGCGTCGGGCGTGAGCCGCAGCCCGGCCCCGGTCTCCCGCTCCGCCCGGGCCAGCAGCGCGTCCAGCGCCGCCTCGTCGAGCCGGCGCAGCACCAGCACCTGACAGCGCGACAGCAGCGCCCCGTTCAGCGCGAAGGAGGGGTTCTCGGTGGTGGCACCCACCAGCACCACGGTGCCGTTCTCCACCACCGGCAGGAAGCCGTCCTGCTGCGCGCGGTTGAAGCGGTGGATCTCATCCACGAACAGCAGCGTCGCCTTGCCGGTTGCCGCCAGCCGCCGCCCCGCCTCCTCGAACGCGCGCTTGAGGTCGGCGACGCCGGAAAACACCGCCGAGAGCTGCACGAAGCGAAGCCCCGCCGCCTCCGCCAGCAGCCGCGCGATCGTGGTCTTGCCGACCCCGGGCCCGCCCCACAGGATCAGGCTGGCGAGCGCGCCGCGCTCCAGCATCCGGCTGAGCGCCCCCTCGGCGCCGAGTAGATGCGGCTGCCCCACCACGTCCGCCAGCGCCGCCGGCCGCAGCCGGTCGGCCAGCGGCCGCCGCGCCGCGGCTGCGGCCGGCTCGGCCGGCCGGGATTCGGGGTCGCCGACCGGATCGCCAAAAAGGTCGCAGGACGTCGTCATCGGACCAGCATAGCAGAAGCCGGTTCCAGCGTGCCGGGCGTTCAGAGAGCGGTTACAGGCCGGTCCGACCTGCTAAGAGGTCGGCATGCGCACGCCGTACCGCCCGTCCGCCCTCCTTCTGCCCGTCCCCCTTGCGGCCGTGCTGCTGGCATCGGCGGCGACCGGTGCGGTGGCGGCCGGGCCGTCGCCGCATGCGCCGCTCCGCCCGTCCAAGGCCGGCCCCGCGACGCCGGCACCCGCACCGCCGCCCGCCGCCCGACCCGCCGGCCCGCTCGACACGCCCTCGCAGCCGGTCGCCCACCCCGACCGCCAGCTCGTCGAGACCCTGGCGCTCGCCGGCCGGCGTCTGGTCGGCAGCGGCGTGGACGGGCTGCTGATCCTGTCCGACGACAACGGCGTCACCTGGCGTCAGGTGACCATGCCGGTCTCCGTGACGCTCACCGACCTCCGCTTCACCGATGAGCGCACCGGCTGGGCGATCGGCCATGGCGGCGCCGTGCTGCGAACCGACGATGCCGGCGAGCATTGGACCTTGCTCTATGATGGCGCCCGCGCCGCCCGGACCACGCTGCAGGCGGCTCGCCTCGCCAACGCCGCCGACAATGTGCGCGACCGCCAGGTCCAGGCCGCCGAGGCGCTGGTGCGCGACGATCCCGACCGCCCGTTCCTGCTGATCCAGGCCCAGGGCCTCGACACCGTGCGCCTGCTCGGCGCCGGCGGACTCGCAGTTGAGAGCCTGGATGGCGGCCGGCACTGGCTGCCCTGGTCGAACGGCATCGACAATCCCGAGCGCCTGCCGCTCGACGGGCTCGCCGAGCGCGACGGCTACGTGCTCGCGGCCGGCGGGCACGGGATACTGCTGGGCGGGGTCCCGGCGGACGGTCTGCACGCGCTGAAGTCCCCCTACGAGGGCAGCTTCTTCGGCGTGGTCGATGCCGGCCGCTACGGCTTCGTGCCGTTCGGCCAGCAGGGCCACGCCTACGCCAGCACCGATCCCGGCCCCGACCTCGCCGGCCGGGAGGTGGTCTGGCACCGCATCGCCGACCCGTCGCCGACCGCGCTCACCGCCGGCCTGCTGCGCCAGGACGGTAGTGTGCTGCTGGGCGATGCCGCCGGCGCCACTTGGCAACTCGCCGGCCGGCCCGACTTCCCCCGGCTTGACCCCGCGCGCGCGGAGGCTCCGTTCCCGATCCTGGCCATGGCCGAGGCCGCTGACCGGTCCGTCATCCTGGCCGGTCCTGGCGGGGTGCTGCGCTTCGGCCCGGAGCCGCCGGCGCCATCCGCGATGCCACCTGTGCTGCCGGTGGCGACGTCTCCCGTGGCCCCGCCCGTGATCCAATCGGCCGCGACCTCGCCGCCTGCCACCAAGTCGCTCATGGCCCAACGGAGGGTGGCCCCGCCGTCGCCGAAGCCGCCGCCGGCCGCGACCCCAAGCCCGGCCACGTCGCCACCGTGACGCCTGCCGCCCCGGCCTCGTCTGGTGTTGGCCTGCAGCTTGCTAATATCGACCCCCTGCAACGGGATCGATCATGTCGGCCATCATCACCCCGGCATCACCGGCCCCCGCGATCTTCTCGGCGCCGCCGGTGCCGCTGAGCCGGATCGAGCGCTACGGCATCGAGCTGGTTCCGGCCGCGCAGAAGACGGTGCGCTTGCAGGACTTGTTCTGCATCATCGTCAACTTCCAGCTCAACTCCGGCCAGATCCTGATCGCCGGCCTGTCGGTGGTGGCCGGCCTGCCAGTCTGGCAGGCGGTGGCGGCGCAAACCAGCGGCATCCTGATCGCCTTCCTCCCCTATCTGGTGATGGCGACGGTGGGCGTCGATCACGGCATCCCGGGCCAGGTCGCCACCCGCCTGGCATTCGGTCTGCGCGGCGCCAAGCTGCTGCCGTCGGCGCTGCGCAGGGTCGCCTCCATCTACTGGTTCGCGTTCCAGACTGTCGCCGGCTCGCTCGCCGTCGTCGCCGTGCTCGAGCGCTGGACCGGCTCGCCACACCCCCTGCTGGCGATCAGCCTGGGGTTCGGCGCGCTGCAGGCGCTGGTGGCCGCGTTCGGCTACAACTCGCTCCGGCTGCTGTCGCGGGTGGCGCTACCGCTCAAGCTGGCGATCCTGGGGTGGATGCTGCTGACGCTGACGACCCATGCCGATCCGCACTTTGCCCCGGCAGCGGTGTTCGGATACCACGGCCATGGCGGCGGCTGGCTGTCGTTCGTCGGCTGGCTCAACGCGGCGATCGCCACCTAGCTCACCATGATCACCGATGCCGCCGACTTCTGCCGCTACTCGCGTTCATGCCGCGACATGTGGATCGGCACCCTGCTCGCCACCGGCAGCGGCGCGCTGGTCGTCAGCACGATCGGCGTCTATGTCGCCGGCGCCAGCCTCGGCCATGTCGCCAACGCGTTCCAGATGGTCGCCGGCATCGCCGACAGCCACCTGGCGTTCGCCTTGCCGCTACTGGTCATCGTGCTCGACAACTGGACCATCAACGTCCTCAACCTCTACACTAGTGGACTGTCTCTGCTGAACGTGTTCGAGCGCCTCGGCCGGTTCCGCGCCACCCTGCTGGTCAGCGCCGTCGGCATCGCGCTGTCGGCCTTCCCGGCGCTGGCGCAGGGCTACACCGGCTGGCTCGCCCTGCTCGGTACCGCGTTCGCGCCGCTGGCAGGCATCCTGGTCGCCGACTACCTGCCGCTGCGGCGCGGGCGCCTGGACGTGCCGGCGCTGTTCGAGCCGCACGGCCACTACTGGCACTGGTGCGGCTTCAACCTAGTCGCAATGGCCTGGACCGCGATCGGCGTGCTGCTGTCCACGCTCTTGCTGCCGCCTCCTGGCCGGTTCCAGTGGTCGTGCTGCTGCTGTCGGGCGCCGGCTACCTCCTGACCACGCGGTTGCTGTCGCCGCACAGCCGGGCGGTGGCCAGGACCACCGCCCGACCATGACGACGCGCTAGCTAACCGTCCCGAACGACGGCGCGCCCAGTCCCGGGCAGCTACAGCGGCTGCCGATCGGGATTTGCTGCGGCACCCGGCACACGTAGACGCCCGCGTAGCAGGTATAGCCGTAGCCCGGCGCCGCCCCCGCCGAGGGGCTGGGCGTCACCACGCAGCCGCCGAGCGAGAGGCCGGCGAGCGCCACTCCGGCCAAGCCGGCGAGGGTGCCGAGGAAGCGGGCGGGATGAGTCATGGTCCGGTTACTCCTCTGCGCGATGGTCGGGCGCCTTGTCGCCGCCGTCATTGGCGGCGTAACTGCGCCCAGGCGGCGATCCAGATCGGGAACACACCGTGAGCCTTACCGTTCCAAGATCTGATGACGCGGCGCTGTCCCGGCGCCGCTGGCTCCCGCCAGCGCTCCGTGGCGGCAGGGGCGGCAGGGGCGGCAGGGGCCTCGAGCTGCTGCCGCTGATGCTGGTGAGCCTGGTGGCGCTGATCGCCCGGCTGCACGCGCTCGACGCCAAGCCGTATTGGCTCGACGAGGTCACCACGCTGCGCCGCTCCTCGCTGGCACTTGGACCGCTGGTGCGCGACAGCCTGTCCTTCCATCACATGCCGCTTTATTTCGTGGTCACCTCCTGGCTGGTGCCGCTCGGCCACGACGAGAGCGTCATGCGCCTGCCCGCCGCGGTGTTCGGCACCACCTCCTGCGCCGTGCTGTTCCTGCTCGGCCGCAGCCTCGGCGACTGGCGCAGCGGGCTCGCCGCGGCCCTGCTGCTGGCACTGGCGCCGTTCCAGGTTCAGTACGGGCAGGAAGCTCGCTCCTATACGCTGGTCACCACCCTGATCCTGCTGGGCCTCTGGGGGCTAGTGCTGCTGGCCGCCGACCCGTGGCAGGCGGCCCTCCCGCTGCGTCGGCCGGGGCGGGCGCGGACCGCCTGGCTGCTCTACGGCATCGGCACGGCACTGGCGCTCGACACGCTGGGCGTCGCTCTGTTCTGGCTGCTGGCGGCTAATATCGGTGCCGCGTTGGTGGCACTCCGGGCACCCCGGGCCCGTCGCGGCTTCCTGCGCAACTGGGCGCTGGTGCAGGCGATGGTGCTGGCCGCCTACCTGCCGTTCCTGGCCGGCATGGCGGTGCTGACCGACGGCGACATGGGCTCCGGCCTCGACTGGGTGCCGCCGCTCGACGCGCACAACGTGTGGGAGACGCTGCAGGCCGTCTACCTGATGCGAATCTCCAGCCTGATCGCGTTTCGGATCTTCCCGAGCCCGCTCGACCTGCTCGGCGTCGGCTGGCTCGGCTGGCTGGTGGCGCTGCTGGCGCTGGCCGGGCTGGTCGCGTCGATGCGCCGGGGGCTGGTGGGCATCGTGGTTGCGGTCGGGCTGTTCACGCTGCCGGTGGGGCTGGCCGCGTCCTCGCTGCTGTCCTCGGTATGGATGCCGCGCTACCTGCTCTGGAGCGGCCCGGTGTTCTTCCTGCTGGCCGGCCTCGGGCTGCTGCGGCTGCCGGCGCCGGCCCGCACCCCGACGCTGGCACTGCTTGGGCTGCTCGCCTGCGCCAACCTGCTGCCGTACTACCGCATCGAGACCAAGCCGCTGTGGAACCAGGCCGCCGCCGAGATCCTGCGTGACCGCCGGCCCGGCGACCTGCTGGTAACCGACAACCCGGCTACGGTCGGCATGATGAACGTCTACCTGGCGCGCAGCGGCCACCACCTGACCACCGACGACTGGACCACCGACGTCGCCGCCGCCAGCGCCCGTCTCGCCGCCGGCGCACGGGTGCTGGCGATACACGGCACCGTCGGCCAAAACGACCCCTACCGACTGGCTCCCTTCCTCGACAGCTTGGCGTTGCTGGGGCCCGCCTCGTCGATGCACCGGGTCGGCATCGACATCACCATGCTGGTGTTCGCCCCGCCCGGTTGACTGGTTCCTTGGCCGGAGCGCTTCCCGGCCGAAGTGCTCCTCACGACGCCGTCGGGTCGATTCCATACGAAGACGCGAGGGCATAGGTATCAGGATTGTATAGGCTCATCTGGTGGTTCGCGGTGTCCAGGTCGTTGTACTCGCCATCGAGCGCGTCGATTTGGTCCTGAGAGATTGGCAGCTTACCAGCCTCGTATTCCGGCAGCGTATAGCCGGCGATCTTTGAGTTGAAATCCAGCACCTGTGCATTAGGCGTGCCCAGGACGAACACGAAGCCATAGTGATCCATGTGCGGATTGGCCGCCACGGCGCTGCGGCGCTCGAGCGTGTCGGTGCCATACTGGGCGACCGGATCGCTAGCCTCGACGAAGCTGATGAAGTTGTTCGCCGGTGAGGCGGGCGCCTGATAGCCAGGGATGCCGCACGACGCGAAGCTGACCCCGGGGAGCCCGCTCTGCGACCCGACATAAGACGCCATCATGGCGCCTAGCGAGAACCCGGTCAGGTAGAGCTTTGAGGACGGGATGCCCTCGGCGGCGGCGGCGGCCTCGACCTTGTGCAGGAAGGTTAGCGCGTCGGCATACCCCGGAACGCTCGACGGATCATAGCCCGAGATGACTGCGGAGCTCAGCTGGTCCTGGATCGGCGTCGCGTCCCAGGCATAGGCGACGATGACGTTGCCGACAGGATCGAGATAGGCGATCGCGTTGAGGCCGTTCGACGTCTCCACCGTAAGCAGGTTGCCGGCGGGATCGGTCATCCGCACCAGCTTGAAGTAGTCCGCGTACGCCTCGTTGTTAGTGCCGATGGCGGCGGCCTGGAACGACTGCAGGCTCGGCGCGTTCGGCGGGATCGCGATACCCTGCGCGCGGGACCCCCGGACTGGGGACGCCAGCGTTGCGACCACCATGGCTGTGGCGACTGCGCCCTTCATCAAGCGGCGTCCAGCCCACGCCGGCCTGTCCGGGAACATCGCAATCCAATCCATTTCATTCCTCGATCATAGTCTCGTGCAACGTGTAGCAGATCCGCGGCAGCACGCGCTACCATGACGTGCATCGAAGGCCGCGACCTTCTCGCTATAACTTCGTTATGGCAGCGTCGGATCGATCCCGAGCGCGGCCGCCAGCGCATTTGCATCCTGTGAATAGAGCGTCATCTGATGATACTGCGACGTCAGCACGTCGTAGCCGCCGAGCACGTCCAAGCTCAGGATAGACGGCTCGGCCAGGATGCCGGGAACCGTGTTGCCGCCCAAGAGGCCGGAGAAGGCGTTCATCTGGGCGTATGCCGTCGCCTGGCCCAATGTCAGCACGATACCGTAATGGTCCATGTGCGCGGTCTCGTGCAGCGCACTGCTCCGTTCCGCGCTGTCGGTCCCGTATTGTCCGACCGGATCGCCTGCCTCGATGAAGCTGACGAAATTGGTCGCGGGCGTGCCCGGCATCCGATATCCTGGCAGGCCCGAGGCGGCGAAGCTGACGCCGGGCAGGCCGGTCTGCGACGCGACATAGGACGACAGCATGCCGCCGAGCGAGAATCCGGTGACGTAGATCCGCGACGCCGGGATGTCGTGCCCGACCGCGATTGCCTCCGCGGCGGACAGGAACTGCGTCGCATCGGCATAGCCCGGCACCAGCGCCGGATCGATACCGGACAGGATCGCGACCGCCAGCGCGTTCTGCGCCGGGTTGTTGGTCCAGGCGTAGGCCACCAGCACGTTCCCGACCGGGTCGAGATACACCGAGCCGACCACGCCGCTCGGGGTCGAGACCGCCACCGGCCTGCCGGCATCGTCAAGCAACGGCACCAGGCCGTAATAGGCGGCATACCCAGGGTCATAGGTGCCGAGCGACGCCGCCTCGAACGACACCAGGCTCGGCGCATCCGCCGGGATGCTGAGCCCGTCGATATCGAGCGCGGCGGCGCCAGCCGGTGCCGCGGCACCTAGGCTCGCCAGCAACAAGGTCGCGGCGGCTGCCAACCCGTGGCCAGCCGCAGCGCTCCGCTGTCGCCGAACCCGGCGGCCATCATCCTGAGCCTGCATCGAACGCCTCGTCGCCATGATCCACGGCGAGGATCCTAGGACATTCTCAGGACCGGAACGAGTTGTTTTGACGATTTATTAATGATCCGGCCATCACAGGAGGTCGCGACCGCCTAGCAACGGTGCGATGCTCGGCACCCGGCCGCGGAACCCGACATAGAGCGCCATCGGGTCCACCGTGTCCCCGGCCTCCAGCACCGTGCGCAGGCGCGCCGCCACCGCCGGGTCGAACGGTCCGCCCGCCTCCCGGAACGCCTCGAAACCGTCGGCGTCCAGCACCTCGGACCACATGTAGGAGTAGTAGCCGGCTGCATAGCCGCCGCCGGCGAACAGGTGCTGGAAGTGCGCCGGGCGGTGCCGGATGCCGATCTCGGCCGGCATGCCGATCTCGGCCAGGAACGCGCGCTCGAACGCCTCGACGTCGAGCCCGCCCGGGTCCGGATGCCGGTGCAGCGCCAGGTCGATCAGCGCCGACGCGGTGAACTCCACGGTGGCGAAGC
Source organism: uncultured Acetobacteraceae bacterium (assembly GCA_964247725.1). Classification (GTDB taxonomy): domain Bacteria; phylum Pseudomonadota; class Alphaproteobacteria; order Acetobacterales; family Acetobacteraceae; genus Lichenicola. The sequence goes on from CAXTVM010000006.1 coordinate 18,003, forward strand.
CCTGGTTGTGGCCGCGCGCCGCCAGCAGCCGCTCGATGGCGGCGTCGGGCAGCGGTGCTCCGGTCTCGTGGTGCCGCGCATAAGTCCGCAGCGTCTCGGGCAGCGACATCCAGTGCTCGAACACCTGCGACGGAAACTCGACGAAGTCCCGCTTCACCGAGGTGCCGGACTGCAGCGGGTAGCGCACCCGGCTCAGCAGCCCGTGCAGCGCGTGGCCGAACTCGTGGAACAAGGTGCGGGCGTCGTCGAAGCTCAGCAGCGTCGGCGTTGATTTCACGAAATTGTTGTTGTTGACCACGATCGGCGCCACCGCCCCGTCCAGCATCTCCTGGTCGCGGTAGCTGCTCATCCAGGCGCCCGAGCGCTTGTCGCCGCGGGCGTGGTGGTCCGCCAGGAACAGCCCGACATGGCCGGCCCCGTCCCGCACCTCGTAGGCGCGCACGTCCGGGTGGTAGGCCGGCACGTCCGGACGCGGCACGAAGCGCAGCCCGAACAGCCGACCGGCAGTGTCGAACGCCGCCTGCTGGATGTTCTCCAGCACGAAGTACGGCTTGGTCGCCGCCGCGTCGACCGCGTAGTCGGCGCCGCGCACCCGCTCGGCATAGTAGCGCCAGTCCCAGGCCTCCAGCGCGCCGTTGTGGCCGCCCTGCCGCGCCAGCTCCAGCAGCCGGTCCCGCTCCGCCGCCGCCTTTCGCCGCGCCGGCTCCCACACCTGGCGCAGCAGCTCCTCCGCCGCCTCCGGCGTGCCGGCCATGGTGTCGGCGAGCTTGAAGCTGGCGAAGTCCGGATAGCCGAGCAGCCGCGCCTGCTCCGCCCGCAGCGACAGGATCTCCGGGATCAGCACGCGGTTGTCGTGCGACCCCTCCTGCATGCCGCGGCGGGTCCACGCCTCGTAGGCGGTGCGCCTCAGGTCGCGGCGGTCGGAGAAGGTCAGGAACGGCTCGATCAGCGAGCGCGACAGGGTGATCGCGTGACCGGGCAGGCCGCGATCGGCCGCCGCCTGCCGCGCGCCGTCGCGGACGAACTGCGGCAGCCCGGCCAGGTCATGGCCCTCCACCGCCAGGTGCCAGTCCTTCTCGTCGTGCAGGACGTTCTGGCCGAACCGCGTGTGCAGCACCGCCAGCCGCTCGGAGATCGCGCCCATCCGCGCCTTCTGCTCCGGTCCGAGCCCGGCCCCGCTGCGCACCAGGCCGCGATGCACCCGCTCCAGCAGGCGCAGCTGGTCGGCGGCGAGCCCGAGCCGGTCGCGTTCGGCATGCAGCGCGCCGACCCGCGCGAACAGGCCGGTATCGAGCGAGATCCGCGTGTCGTGCTGCGCCAGCAGCGGCGACATCTCGCGGTCGACCGCCTCCAGCGCGGCGCCGCCCAGGCTCAGCACCAGGTTGGAGAACACCGCCCCGACCCGCCCCAGCGCCCGCCCGCTGCGCTCCATCGCCTCGATCGTGTTGGCGAAGGTGGGCGGCGCCGGGTCGGCGACGATCGCCGCGACCTCGTCCAGGTGCATCCGCATGGCGCGCGCGAACGCCGGCGCGAACTGCTCCGGCCGGATCAGGTCGAACGGCGGCGCCTCGAACGGCGTGGTCCAGGGTGCGAGCAGGATGTCGGACGCATCGACGGAGCTGGTCATGCAGGCGATCCGGGCAGATGTGCCGGGCCGGGTCAAGCGCGTGGTCCCGGGGGAAGAAGGCCAGGGCTCTGCCCTGGACGCGTTGGGGCCGCGGGGCCCAAACCCCGATTCGTAAGGAGATGGTCCGTGGCTGAGAGTCCTAATCTTGAGGAATCGGGGTCTGAGGCCCACGGCCCCGCTGGGGTCCAGGGGCGAAGCCCCTGGCCTCCTTCACCCCGGCTCGCTTGCAACCCCCATCGGCCCCCGACATGCTGGGTGCGATGACCGTGGCGCTGCTCACCCACCCGGCCTGCGCCGATCACGATCCCGGGCCGGGGCATCCGGAATGCCCGGCCCGGCTGCAGGCGGCTCTGGACGCGCTGGAGGCGCCCGAATTCGCGGCGCTGCGGCGCCTGGACGCCGCGGCGGCCACCCTGCCGCAGCTGGAGCGCGCGCACGCGCCGGACTATGTCCGCCGCATCCTGTCGATCCTGCCCGAGGCCGGCGCCGCCGTTCGCCTCGACCCCGATACGGTGATGAGCCGCGGCAGCGCCGCCGCCGCCTCTCATGCCGCCGGCGCCGCCTGCGCCGCGGTCGACGCGGTCATGGATGGCAGCGCCGCCGCCGCCTTCGCCGCGATCCGCCCGCCCGGCCACCATGCCGAGCCGGCGCAGGCGATGGGGTTCTGCCTGTTCGGCAGCGCCGCGATCGCCGCCCTGCATGCCCGCGCCCGCTGGGGGCTGCGGCGGATCGCGATCGCCGATTTCGACGTCCATCACGGCAACGGCACCCAGGCGATCGTGCAGTCCGACCCGGAGCTGTTCTTCGCCAGCAGCCACCAGTGGCCCTGCTATCCCGGCACCGGCGGCGCCTCCGAGCGCGGCGTCGCCGACAATATCGCCAACCGGCCGCTGCCGCCCGGCACCGGCGGCGCCGGCTTCCGCGCCGCCTGGACCGACCACCTGCTGCCTGCCCTCGACCGCCATGCCCCCGAGTTGCTGATCGTCTCCGCCGGCTTCGACGCGCATCGCGACGATCCGCTGGCGCAGCTGGAGCTGGACGAGGCGGATTTCGTCTGGATCACCGAGCGGCTGGCGGCGCTGGCGGCACGCCACTGCAGCGGGCGCCTGGTCTCGCTGCTGGAGGGCGGCTACGACCTGCCGGCACTCGGCCGCAGCGTCGCGGCGCACGTCCGCGCGTTGATGCAGACTTCCTCGGGCCCGGTGTAACCGCAGTGGCCGGGCGACGAAGGAGGGTCGCACCCGTATCCCTCCGGCGAGACCGCTCTCGATGCCGCGCCCTTCCCGATCTCGCCTTGGCGACCACCGCGATCGCCCCACCGGTCCGGGCCGCAATGCCGCCGCTTTTCCGGCGTTCCTGATGCACGGCAGGGTTGGTTCGAACGGGTCCCCCACCGTCCTGGAGGTCTTGCGATGATCGCCGGTCAGCCCGAGATCCGGCAGCCGCCGTGGACCTGAGCCGCCACTGCGCCATCGCGGTGATGGCGAAGGTGCCGCAGCCGGGCCGATCCAAGACCCGGCTGAGCCCGACCGTGCCGCCCGAGGCCGCGGCGGCGATGAGTGCTGCCTTCCTGCGCGACACCACCGAGAACATCGCGCTGGCAGCGGCGCGGGCGCCGGGCGACGTGCCGATCCACGCCCATGTCGCCTACGCCCCGGCCGGGCTGGAGGCGCTGTTCGATGGCCATCTGGCGGCCGGAACCGGCCTGGTGCTGGCCGACGGCAGCGACGCGGTGCCGGCGGGCATTGCCGGCTTCGGCGCCTGCCTGTTCGACGCCACCCGCACGCTGTTCGGGCGCGGCTACGGTGCCGTCTGCGTGCTGAACTCGGACGGGCCCACCCTGCCCACCGACCATCTGCTGCGGGCGGCGGTCCTGCTGTCGCAACCGGGCGAGCGCGTCGTGCTGGGCCCGGCCGAGGATGGCGGCTACTACCTGCTCGGCATGAAGCGGGCGCACGCCGCCCTGTTCACCGGCATCGCCTGGAGCACCGCCGACGTCGCCGAGCAGACCCGCGCCCGCGCCGCGGCCGCCGGGCTCGGGCTGGTCCAGCTCCCCGCCTGGTTCGACGTCGATGACGGGCCCTCGCTGCTGCGGCTGCTGCGGACGCTCGAGGCGGGCGACGGCGGCTATCCGGCGCCCGCCACGCGTGCCGCCATCGAGCGGCTCGGCATCCGCGAGCACCTGGCGGCGGCGGCATGAGCGCCACCATCTCGGGCGCCCCGGCCCGTCTGGCGGTGTCGCGGCACCTGCTGCCGGTCCTGGGCCTGCTGGTTGTCGCCTTGGTGATCGCCGGCCTGCTGGTGCACCGGCCGGGGGCACTCAGCATCGGCTCGGGCTGGCGCGTGCGCGCGTTCGTCATGCTGCTGGCCGCCGCTAGCGCCGCCTATTTCGCCGCTTGCGCGACCGTGCTCCGCCGGCCCGGCGGCCGCGGCACGCTCTGGCTGGTGCTGGGCGTGGCGCTGGCCATCCGCCTGCCGCTGCTGCCGGTGCCGCCGTTCCTGTCCAGCGACCTCTACCGCTACGTCTGGGACGGCCGCGTGCAGGCGGCCGGCATCAACCCCTACCGCTACATTCCGGCCGATCCGGCGCTGCGGCCGTTGCGCGACCAGGCCATCTACCCGCATGTCAATCGCCGCGAATACGCCCCGACGATCTATCCGCCGACCGCGCAGCTGGTGTTCCGCGCCGTCGCCGCGATCAGCCAGACGCCCATCGCCATCAAGGCCACCATGGCGGCCTTCGAGCTGCTGGCGATCGCCTGCCTGTGGCGGCTGGCCGTGCTGGCGGCGCTGCCGCCGTCGCGGGTGCTGATCTATGCCTGGAACCCGCTGGCGGCCTGGTGCTATGCCGGCAACGGTCATGTCGATGCGCTTGCCATCGGGCTGGTCGGCGTCACCCTGCTGTGCCGCGGCCTCCGCCGCGACGGCTGGGCCGGGGTGGCGCTCGGTGCCGCCATCCTGGTCAAGTTCCTGCCGGTGGTGATCGCGCCGGCGATCTGGCGGCCGTGGCGCTGGCGCACCCCGCTGGCCTGCATGGCCACCATCGTACTGCTCTACGCCGTCTATATCGGCGTCGGCACCCGGGTGCTCGGCTTCCTGTCCAGCTACGGCCGGGAGGAAGGGCTCAGCCACGGCAGCGGCATCTGGTTGCTGGCCGGGCTCGGGCGCCTGCTGCCGCTGCCGCCATGGGTCCCGGCCGCCTATCTTGGGATCGGCACCGCGGCGCTCGGCCTCTACGCGCTGTGGATCGCGCCGCCCCGAAGCCACGCCGGATGCCATGCCGAGCGCCACGCGATCCGCGCCCGGGCCGAAATCGTCGAGGTCTGCCGCCGCGCCGGCCTGCTGGCGCTCGGCCTGATGCTGCTGCTGACGCCGCACTACCCCTGGTACTTCCCCTATCTCGGCCTATTCGCGGTCATCGCACCCCTGCGCAGCCTGATCTGGATGTCGGCGGCGCCGCTTTTGCTCTATCTGAGCCCCTGGAACGAGTTCTTCCTGTGGCCCTCCCTGATCTATGCGCCGGCCATCGTCCTGGCGGCGTTCGACCTGCGCCGCCCCGCCGGCCCGAGCCTGATCGACCGCCGCCCCGCCGTCCCCGCCTTCGCCCCGAGGAACCTCGCATGACCGTCATCACCCCGGTTGCCCCAGCCCCGGCCGCCCTCGCCCCGGTCGCGTCTAGTCCGGTCGCCTCTGGCCCGGTCGCGTTTGGCGCCGACCCGCGCCGCTACTTCGAGCAGGTGGCACCTGAGCGCTCGATCGACGCCTTGGCGCCGCCGGTCTGCCTGTATCTGGAGGTCACCAACCGCTGCAACCTGCTGTGCGAGACCTGTCCGCGCACCTTCGAGGCGCTGGAGCCGCCGGCCGACATGAGCTGGGAGCTGTTCACCCGCATCGTCGATCAGGTGCCGGGCCTCAAGCGCGCCGTCCTGCACGGCGTCGGCGAGCCGATGCTGGTGCGCGAGCTGCCGCAGATGGTGCGCTACCTGAAGGACCGGGGCGTCTACGTGCTGTTCAACACCAACGGCACCCTGCTCAACCCGCGCAAGTTCCCCGAGCTGGTGGCGACCGGCCTCGACGAGCTGCGGGTCTCGCTCGATGCCGCCGATGCCCGCACCTACGAGCAGGTCCGCGGCAAGGACTTCTTCGACCGCATCGTCCGCGACGTGCGGCTGTTCACCGATTACCAGCGCAGCGCCGGCGCCACCAACCCCAGGGTCTCGCTCTGGCTGACCGGCCTCAAGGAGACCGTGCAGCAGCTACCCGATTTCGTCCGCCTCGCCGCCGAGATGGGCGTGCGCGAGGTGCACCTGCAGCGGCTGGTGTTCGACGAGGCCGGCTTCGGCATGGCGCGCGCCGACAACTCGCTGTTCGAGCAGACCGCCGCCGAGGAGCAGGAGACCATCGCCGCCGCCGAGGCGCTCGGCGCCGAGCTCGGCGTCACCATCGACGCGTCCGGCGCCACCGAGCCCGGCCTCAGCCTGAAGCGCGCCGACGACAGCCAGCCCTGGTCGCTGTGCCGCCGGCCGTGGTCGCTGATGTACTTCACCGCGCACGGCCGAGCGCTCCCCTGCTGCATCGCGCCGTTCTCGGCCCGCGGCTACGATAGCTACACGCTCGGCAACGCCAGCCAGCAGACGCTGCGCGAGATCTGGAACGGCGACGCCTACAAGGATTTCCGCGAGGCCCTGCTCGGCGACCTGCCGCCGAAGCCGTGTCAGGGCTGCGGGCTGCGCTGGAGCCTCTGAGCCCGTCATGCCGGCGATGATCGCGGCCGTCATCCCGACCTGGAACGAGGCCGGCGCGATCGGCCCCACGGTGGCGCGGCTGCCGCGCCACTTGGTCGCGCACGTGATCGTGGTCGACGGCGGCAGCACCGACGGCACCATCGCCGAGGCCCAGGCCGCCGGTGCCGAGGTGCTGCGGGAGCGCCGCCGCGGCTACGGCCGCGCCTGCCTCAGCGGCGCCGAGCGGGCGCGGGAGCTGGGGGCGGACATCGTGCTGTTCCTCGACGGCGACGGCAGCGATTGCGGCGAGCTCGCCGGCCGCATCGCCGGCCCGGTCGCCGACGGCAGCGCCGACTTCGTGCTGGCCCGGCGAGGCCGCGCCGGACGCGAGCCCGGCAGCATGGGCCCCCATCAGGTGCTGGCCGGCCACCTCGTCGGCCTCGCCGTCGGCCTGCTCACCGGCACCCGCTACCGCGACATGTGCGCGTTCCGGGCGATCCGGACCGAGACGCTGGAGCGGCTCGGCATGCGCGAGATGACCTATGGCTGGAACCTCGAGATGCAGATCCGCGCGGCGGCGATGCGGCTGCGCATCCGCGAGGTGCCGGTTCCCTATCGCTGCCGCGTCGCCGGCGACTCCAAGGTCGCCGGCAACCTGTCCGGCACGCTGCGCGCCGGCTCGCGCATCCTGCGTACGCTGGTCGGCACCGGCCTGCTGGTCCGGCGGGAACGCCGGCCGGCCTGACCGCCGCCCCGTGCCGCGACCGGGCACCGTGGGTTTTCCGTTGACCCGGCCCGGCACAGTCCAGCATTGTGATCACTCATTATGCACGCGAGGACCGCGATGATTTCCATGCTCTCAAAAGATGCAAGAAGCGACCTTCTGGAGCGTGGCTACTCGCGCCGGCAGCTGGGACGGGTGACCGCCCTGCTCGGTCTGCAGGCGGTCGCCGCGACCAGCATGCTCGCCGTTCCGGGTCGCGCCGCCCTCGCCACGACGACGCCGACCATCGCCCACAGCAAGGTGAACAAGTCCGGCATGATCCGGATCGGCAGCAACGAGTGCTGGACCGGGCCGTTCCCGCAATCCGCCGCGGCCGGTGCCGCCATGGTCCAGCACGGCAACCGCTACGAGCCCAGCGACCTCCGCCAGACGCTGATCGCCAACGTGTCCACGGTCGAGCAGGTCCCGGTCAGCCATATCCTGCCCTGGCCCGGCTCGAGCGATCCGCTCGCCCGCTCCGTGGTGACGTTCTGCTCGCCGAGCCGCGGCTTGGTCACCGCCGATCCGACCTTCGAGGAGTCCTGGGGGGTCGGCAAGTATCTCGGGATCAAGGTCACCAAGGTGCCGCTGCGTCCGGAGAACCGCTATGCCACCGACGTGCGGGCGATGGTGGCGGCCGATCCGAACGCCGGCCTCTACTACGTCTGCTCGCCGAACAACCCGACCGGCACGCTGACCCCGCTCGCCGACATCGCCTGGCTGGTCCAGAACAAGCCGGCCGGGTCGATGGTGCTGGTGGACGAGGCCTACCTGCACTTCGCCGGCGCGCCGAGTGCGGCCTACCTGGTGGCGCAGGACAAGGATGTGGTGGTGCTGCGCACCTTCTCGAAGATGTTCGGGATGGCGGGCCTCCGGCTCGGACTCAGCATGGCGCGTCCCGACATCCATGCGCAGATGATGCGCTACGACGGCGAGATGCAAAGCGGCGCGCTGTCGGTCGTGGCGCTGGCCGCCGGCGGTACCGGCGTCCTGCTCGCCTCCGACATCGCCGCCCGCCGCCAGGAGATGATCGAGGCGCGCGAGGCGACCTTCTCCCACCTGGCCTCGCACGGCCTGCATACCCTGCCGAGCGATGCCAACATGTTCATGGTCGACTGGCAGAAGCCCGCGGCTCAGATGAAGACCGCGTTCGCCGCCCGGCAGATCGACATCGGCCGCAGCTGGACGATCTGGCCGACCCGCTCGCGCATCACCGTCGGCTCCGCATCCGAAATGAAGTCGTTCTGCTCCGCACTCGACAGCATCATGGTCTAGCATCGGGCCGGCCGGGTCGTCGCCGACCCGGCCGGGGCCGTAAACGTCTCCTTCATGAGCTTCCCATACAGTCGCTTCGGGGACTGACGGGAGACAGGCGGTGCGAAACGACTCGATGGACGCGGCGGGGGCCCACCGCCGGACGATGGGCCTGGGAACCAAGCTCGGTGCCGGGTTCGCTTTTCTGACCGTGCTGTCAACGGCCATCGCCGGCATGACGCTCGATCGGATGCAGGCCATGGATCGCGCCACCGCCGTCGTGCGCGACGACTATCTGCCGAGCATCGCATCCGCGGGGAGCCTGGGCCTCGCGGTCGACAGCGTCCGTCGCTGGCAAGGCAACTACCTGTTGATCTCGCCGTCGGACCCGGCCGCACGTAGGGTGGCAAGCGATGGGCTGCCTGCCGCGATCGCGGCGCTAGATGCGGCGCGCGCCAACTACGAGGCCAGGATCAACCCCGGCGAGGAACGCGAGCACTTCGCCACCATCTTCGACCGGGCCTGGCCAGAGTATCGGCGCGACGTGCAGCAGATGGTGGCCGACAAGGACGCAAGCCAGGAACGGGCGGCGCGCGAGTCCTACTACGGCAAGTCCTTGAGCGATTTCCAAAGCCTCGACCGCTTTGTGCGGTGGGACCTAGCCTACAACCAGACGCATGGCGAGGCCGCCGGCCGGCGCAGCCGCGACGTCTACGAGGCGACGTGGTGGATCGTCGTGGTCGGCAGTCTGCTGGTGCTGGCGCTGAGCCTAGTGACCGCGTTCGGGCTCGTCCGCCACATCGCTCGGCCGGTCGCCGGGATGACCGCGGCCATGCGCCGGCTCTCCAAGCACGATTTGGACACGGTCGTTCCCGGCGTCGGCCGCGGCGACGAGATCGGCGCGATGGCCGGCGCCGTGCAGGTGTTCAAGGACAACATGGTCGAGGGCGACCGGCTGGTGGCCGAGCGAGCGGCCGAGCAGCAGGCCCGGCAGCAGCGCTCGGCCCGGCTGGAGGGGCTGGTCGGCGACTTCGAGCGCCAGATCAGCGGGACGGTGACGATCCTGGCGTCCGCCGCCACCGAGATGGAGGCGACCGCCCGCTCCATGACCGGAAGTGCGGCGGAGACCGACCAGCAGGCGGCTGCGGTGACCCGCGCCGCGGAGGAGTCCGGCATGGGCGTGCAGACCGTGGCGTCCGCCTCGGAGCAGCTCGCCTCGTCCATCACCGAGATCAACCGTCAGGTCACCGCTTCCGCCACGCTGACCGACAAGCTCGTCGTCAGTGTCCGGCGCACCGACGACACCGTGCAGGCGCTGGCCGAGAGCGCCGGACGGATCGGTCACGTGGTGGCGCTGATCAACGGCATCGCCAGCCAGACCAACCTGCTGGCGCTGAACGCCACCATCGAGGCTGCCCGCGCCGGGGATGCCGGCAAGGGCTTCGCCGTGGTCGCTTCCGAGGTGAAGAGCCTGGCGCAGCAGACCGCGCGCGCCACCGACGAGATCGGCGGCCAGATCGCCCAGGTACAGCAGGCGACCACCGATGCGGTCGATGCGATCCGGCAGATCTCCGGCATGATCGTGGAGGTCGGCGCCATCACCACCTCGATCGCCGCCGCGGTCGAGGAGCAGGGGGCGGCCACCGCCGAGATCGCGCGCAACGTCCAGCAGACCGCGGCCAGCACCCAGACCGTGACCAGCAACATCGCCGGGGTCAGCCGCGCCGCCAACGATACCGGTGCCGCAGCGAGCCAGGTGCTGGGCGCCGCCGGCGACCTGTCGCGACAGGCGGAAAGCCTGTCGCTGGAGGTCAACAGCTTCATCGCCAAGGTCCGCGTGTCCTGAAGCCGGACCGGCGGGCCGCAAGGCCCGCCGCCAGGTCCGACCGACCTGGGCCCGATCAATCTAGCTCTGGCCGATATAGGCGGTCAGGCTCTCCACCGCGGCGCTGCTGCGGTTGAGCAGCTCGGCGACCACGTCGCCGATGCTGATGACGCCCACCAGCCGACTGGCCTCGAACACCGGCAGGTAGCGCACGCGGTGCTCGGTCATCAGCCGGAGCGCCTCCTCCAGCGTCGCCGACGGCGACGTCTCGTGCTGCCGCGGTTTCATCGCCTGCTCGGCCGGCATCTGCCGGACGCCGCCCGGGTTCTGCGCCATCGCCCGGACGATGCCGCGCTCCGACAGCACGCCCAGCAGCTCCTCGCCGCGCATGACCAGCACGGCGCCGATGTTGTTCCCGTGCAAGATCTCGGTCACGGCGCCGATCGGCGTCTCCGGGGCGACCCGCACCAGCGCGTTGCCCTTGGTCGCCAGGATCGACGCTACCGGCATGTCCGGACCTCCCGCTTCCCAGCGATTAGGCCGTGGAACCTGGGCCGGGGGCAACCCGAAACTGCCGGACCCGCGAGATCACGTCCGGGCCGGCCGCCGGAGGCTGTCTCCAGACGATCTACGTGTCCTGGAACTTGAGCAGCCTGCCGGCATTCGCCATCACCGCGAGCGTGCCGACATTGTGCGCGACCGCGGCGACCAGCGCCCCGCTCGGCCCCAGCACGCCCGCCGCCGCCAGTGCGATGGTCGCGGCGGTCCAACCCAGCCCGAGCCCGACATTGACGTGGATGGTCGTGCGGCAGCGCCGGCTCAGCCGCACGCAGGTGGCGAGCCGGCGCAGGTTGCTGGTCATCAGCACCAGGTCCGCCGAGGCCAGCGCCGCGTCGGTGCCGTGGCCGCCCATCGCCACGCCCACCGCGCCCGCCTTCAGGGCCAGGCTGTCGTTGATGCCGTCGCCGACCACCATCGGCCGGTATCCGGCCCGGGTCTCCTCCAGCACGCGGTCGAGCTTCTCCTGCGGCAGCGCCTCCGCCCTGTAGTCCGGGATCCGCAGCAGCGAGGCGATGCGCCGCGCCACCGGCGCGCGGTCCCCAGCCAGCAGCAGCATCCGGCGCAAGCCCAGCCGGCGCAGGTCCTCCAGCGCCGCCTCCGCCTCCAGCCGCGGCTCGTCGGCCAGCAGCATCCAGCGGATGAAGCGCCCGCCATCGGCGATCCCGGCGATCGGCCCGTCATGCTCCGGCGGCGGCGGCGCCTCTATGCCGAGCTCGCCGAACAGCTCCGGCCGCCCCATCGCCAGCACGGCGCCATCATGGCTCGCGGTCACGCCGAACCCAGGCAGCTCGCGCAGCTCGTCCAGCGCCATGAGCCGCTCCGCCGGCACCAGCGCCGCCAGCGCCCGCGACACCGGATGCGTGCCGGCGGCCCCCCCCCGGCCGTCGCCCGGCGGTCGCAGCGGCGCGAAGCTGTATTCGAGCTGCCGCTCCGGCGCCGGCAGGAATACAACGCGCTCGAACGGACGCGGCCAGGCCAGCGGCAGCCCGGCCCCCTGCACCCGCGCCACGCGCCCGAACCGCAGCACCACAGCCCTGCTGTCCGAATACACCTGCCGGACGTTCGAGAACGGCCAGGCCAGCGCCGCCAGCAGCACCAGCGCGAAGATCACCTTGAAGGCGAGCCCGATCGCTTCCGCCCAAGGGCCAGCAGCCGGGCCAGCAACCGGGCCCGGGGCCAGGCCCCCGCCCGGACCCGCGGCGTCGCCCGCCGTCCCGTCCCCGGCGGCGCTCATCGGGTGCGTCCGGCACCCGCGGTCGAGGCCTGGGTCGAAGGGCCCGGCGCCGGCCCCGCAGGCCCCTCGACGAAGGCGCGGAACGGCGCCGCGTCGGTGCGCAGGATCAGCCGGGTGTTGTCGCCGACGACGCTGCCCAGCGTGTCGAGCGAGCGCAGCAGCTTATAAAGCTCGGGCGCAGCCGCACAGGCGCGCGCCTAGATGGTGGCCGCGTCCAGCCGCGACTTCGCCTCGATCCGCGCCGCCTCGGCGTGGGCGTCGGCGACCACGATGCGCGCGTCGCGGTCGGCGTCGGAGCGGATCTTGGAGGCGGCGCGGTCGCCCTCCGCAGTCACCCGGTCGGCCACCGTGTTGCGCTCGGCGGTCATGCGGGTGACGGTCGCCTCCAGCGTGTCGCTCGGCAGCGTCAGCCGCTCGACGCCGACCTGCAGGATGTCGATGCCGTAGGTGGCCAGCACCTGGGGCCCCAGCCGCGCCCGCAGCGCCGCCTCGAACGCGTCCAGCTGCACCCGCGCCGGATCGGTGTTGACCAGCTGCGCCAGGTCGAACTGCGCCGCCACCACCTCGAGCGACGAGCCGGCATAGCTGCGCAGCTGCTCGGCCGCCTCGTCCGGGACGTTCCGAACCGAGCGCAGGTACTGCACCAGGTGGACCGGGTCGCGCGGCACCCGCCACTCGACGTAGGCCTGGATCAGGATGCGCAGGCCGTCGCGGGTGCCGACGTCGTGCAGCCCGGTCGAGGTGGTGCGCAGCCTGACGTCGATCGGCACCACCGATTCGAACGGCGCCGGCCAGCGCAGCGCCAGCCCCGGCGCCGTCAGCACCCGGACCGGGTCGCCGAACGCGGTGACCACCAGCGCCTCGCCCGGCTCGACCATGGTGAGGCAGGCGGCCGCGAACGCCACCGCGACGATCAGCCCCGCCAGCCCGAAGCGCCTGATCCGGCGCAGCCGGAGCACGCCGCGATCCGGACCGGCTGCCCCACTGTGTTCGTCGTCGTGCGGGTGGCCCTGCCCGTGCCCATGCTCATGACCGTGCTCGTCGTCGTGTCCGTGGTGATGGTGGTGACCGAACACAGGTGCTTCCTAGCAGGCCGGTTCCGCCAGCGGTGCCAGCTCGGCCGGGACGCCGGCGGCGGCGGCGCGAAGGTCGATGAGCGGCGCCGCCGCGCTCCCCGCACCCGGAGCGCCGATGCGGTGATCGACGATCAGCAGCGGCCGATGTGCCAGCCCCGCCACCAGCCGGTCCAGCCTGCGCTCGAGCAGGAACGGCACCGGACCGGCGGCGTCGGCCTGCCGGTCGGCGGCGAAGCCGGTGGCGTGGATGTCGGCGTCCGCCACCACCTCGTGCGCCAGCGCCGCCGCCGCGTCCGCGTCGCTGCCGGCCTGGCGCCGCGCGTCGCTCGCTCGGCTGACCGCGTAGCCGCTGCCCTCCGCCAGCGCGGTGTGCGCGCTGATGGCGGCGGTCTGCACCGCATGGTAGGCCGACGCGGCACCCGGCGGCGGATGGATCGCCTCCACCACCACGGCCATGACCTGCAGCCCGGCCGGCACCGCGTCCAGCTCCGCCTGCAGCGCAGCGCCGATGTCGTGCGCGAAGCCGGCGCGGTCGGCGCCCAGCACGCCGGCCAGGGTGTGGCGCGCGAAGTCGTGCGCCAGCAGCCGGCTGGCGCGCGCCTGAACCAGACGCTGCGGGTCGCTGGCCGCGTAGGCGGCGTCCAGCGCCGCGCGGTCGCCGAGCCCGACCCGGTAGACCACGCGCAGGTCGATGTTGACCCTCTCGAAGCTCTGCTGCCCCCGCGACAGGCTGGCGACCAGATAGGCCGCTTCCGACGGGTGCATCTCGTCCCACAGCCGATCCGCCGACGGCCCCGGCATCGCCTCCGCGTCCGGCAGGGTCGCCAACGCCAGCGCCGGTGCTGCCGCGCCCTCCGCATCGGCCGCGTTGAAGGTGATCGGCACGTCGTGCAGCACGCCGAGCTCCACCGGGCGCAGCCGGCCCAGCGGCCAGGGGAGGAACAGGTGCAGGCCGGGCCCGAACACCGCCACCGGCCGGCCGAGCCGCTCGTAGATCGTGCGCTGGTCGACCCGCAGCGCCTGCAACCCGGTCAGCCCCCAGCCGAACAGCACCAGCACCGCCAGCACCGGCGGCGAGGCGGCGCGGCGGCGCGCACGAACGCGATCGCCCAGCTCCGCGACAGGTCCATGCCAAACCAGTCCCGCACCGCCGCCACCACCGGCTGCGGCCGCCGCCGCGCCAAGGCGCCGGCCAGCACGCTGCGAGCCACCGGCTGCGCGTCGGCCAACGGCGGGAACGGCACGAACAGCGTGGCCAGCGCCCGGATCGTGATCTCGGCCGCCACCAGCGCGCCCAGCACCGCCGCGACCACGCTCACATACCCGCCGGCGCCGATGCCGGCATAGATCAGCAGGCCGCCGATCCCGTCCAGCAGCAGCACCGCCACCGGCAGCCGCGCCAGCGCCGCCAGCGCCGCGGCTTCCGGCACCACCAGCAGCGCGAACGCGCCGATCAGGCTCGCCGCCGCCAGCGCCGCCGTCAGTGCCGGGGCCGCCGCCTGACCCTCGACCGAGCCGGTGCAGCCGACAGAGGCCACGATCATGGCGACCGCGCCCAGCGTCCCGCACAGGGCCACCTGCTGCCAGCCCCCCCGCCCCGTGCCGCGCGCGCCGCGACAGCCGGGCAGCCGCCTCGACGGGCGACGCCTCGGCCCGCAGCGCCAGGACGCGGGCTCGAGCCAGCAGCGCGGCGCAGCCCAGACCGGCGCCGAGCACCAGGAACGACGCCGCCACCCCGAACCGCATCGCCGCCGCATCGCCACCTGCGCCGATGGCGACCAGCGCCAGCGCGAGGCACGCCCCGGCCCAGGCCAGCAGCGATGCCGATCGGCGCCCCGCCTGGTTGAACGCGGCCAGCTCGGAAAGGCGCATGGAACCCCTTCCGGGCCTCGAGGTTGGAGCGGATCGCCCCGGCGCCGGATTTACCGCAGACCGTGGGCCGCATGACAACGGTCGGTGCCTGGTTATTGCATGAGGACGAAGGCCAGGGGCTTTACCCCTGGACCCCACTGGGGCCGCGGGCCCCAGGCCCCGATTCGTTAAGGTCATGCTTCCACATACGGGATATCTTCTTACCAATCGGGGTTTGGGGCCGTCACGCGCCAGCGTGCTCCGCACGACGGCCCCAACGGGGTCCAGGGCAGCGCCCTGGCCTTCTTCTCCGGCACCATCCCTTTCGGTCTTGCATCGGCGGCCCCCGCTGGCGACGCTGCGGCATGCCGACTCATCGCCGCGCCCTCGCCGCCTCCGTCCTGATCTGCGCCGCACCCGTCCTAGCCGCCGCCGCGGAGCCCGCCGCGGTCCCGGACGCGCCGCGACCGGCGCACGACGCCGTCACCCATCCCGGGCCGCCCGGCCCGCCCGCGTCGCCGACGCTGCCGGACCCCGCGGTGATCTTCGCGCCGTTCGACGCCGGCAACCGGCCGAACGCGTACCGCTCGGCCGGCGGCATCCCCGGGCCGGCCTACTGGCAGAACCGTGCCGACTACGTCATCGACGCCTCCATCGAGACCGCCGTCCACGTGCTGCATGGCCGCGAGACCATCACCTACACCAACAACAGCCCCGATCCGCTGGACGTGCTGTGGGTGCAGCTCGACCAGGACATCTACCGCGCCGATGCGCGCTCCAAATCCGCCTCTCCCTACTTCGCAGCGCACTCGACCGCCGGCGACGAGATCGAGGCGGTGTCGGTCGAGCAGAACGGCCGCACCGTTCCGGTCCCGTTCCTGATCACCGACACCCGCATGCAGGTACGGCTGCCGGCGATGCTGTCGCCCAAGGGCGGCCAGCTCCGGCTGCACGTCGCCTGGCACTACACCGTGCCGGGCCCCTGGGGCGGCCGTACCGCGGTGACGCCGACCCGCAACGGCGATATCTACGAGATCGCGCAATGGTATCCGCGCATGGCGGTCTACGACGACATCCGCGGCTGGGACACCGGCCCCTATCTGGGCCAGGAGTTCTATCTCGAGTACGGCGACATCGACTACAACGTGACGGTGCCGTGGGACTTCCTGGTCGAGGGCTCCGGCGAGCTCGTGAACCCGGGCGAGGTGCTGACCGCGACCGAGCGCCAGCGCCTGGCCGAGGCCGCGCGCAGCGACCGCACGGTGATGATCCGCTCTCCCGACGAGGTCACCGACCCGTCGACGCGGCCGACCCGGTCCGGCACCCAGACCTGGCGGTTCCGCATGCGCCACACCCGCGACGTGGCGTTCGGCGCCTCGGCCGCGTTCGCCTGGGACGCCGCCCGCCTCGACCTCCCGCCGATCGAACCGAAATCGGCAACGCCCTCGTGGCTACCCTGGGCACCGGCAGTGCAGACGCGCCTGGCGATGTCGATCTACCCGGTGGAGGCGGCGCAGAACTGGATCCGCTCGACCGAGTACGTGAAGCACGCGATCGAGTACTTCTCCAACCAGTGGTACCAGTTCCCGTATCCAAATGCGGTCAACCTCGCCGGCCACGGCGCCGGCATGGAATACCCGGCGATGGCGTTCGACGGCATCACGGACGCCGGCCGGGAGCTGTTCTGGATCACCACCCACGAGCTCGGCCACGGCTGGTTCCCGATGATCGTCGGCACCAGCGAGCGCCGGTTCGCCTTCATGGACGAGGGCTTCAACACCTTCATCGACGTCTATGCGTCGGACCACTTCAACCACGGCGAATACGCGCCCAAGCGCGATCCCGAATACGCGCCGGGCGGCGGCAACCCTGCGGACGAGATCGTGCCCTGGCTGCGCGACCCCAAGGCACCGGCGATGCTGAGCCCGTCCGACCTCGTCTCCGAGACCTATCGCCACCCGATCACCTACTTCAAGTCGGCGCTGGGCCTGGTGCTGCTGCGCGAGCAGATCCTGGGGCCGGACCGCTTCGACCCGGCGTTCCGCCGCTACATCTCGGCATGGGCGTTCAAGCATCCCACGCCGTACGACTTCTTCCGGCTGATGGACAGCGAGGCGGGCGAGGACCTGTCCTGGTGGTGGCGCGGCTGGTACCAGCACAACTGGACGCTGGACCTGGCCGTCACCGGCGCCACCTACCCCGGCAACGACTCCACCAAGGGCGTCATCGTCGGCCTCGACACCAAGGGCTGGCTGCTGATGCCGGCGACCCTGGAGGTCCGCCTCGCCAGCGGCGGCCATGTGCGGGTGACGGTGCCGGTGGAAGCCTGGATGAAGGGCGACCACACCGACGTCACCCTGCCGACGCACGACGCCGTGCGCTCGGTCCTGCTCGACCCGGACGACAAGCTCCCCGACATCGACCGCGGCAACAACCGGCTGGATCTGCAGCCTTGACCGTAGATGCTGGGTAGAGGACGTCGGCGACATCAAGCTGACCGAGTTTGGCCGTAACCGGCCTGGCAGCTCTGGCGCGAGAACCTGCGAAAGGCGGACGACGACTGCCGATCGAGCGTCCGGGGCCGCTGCATGACCCGGACCGTCAGGCTGTCGCGAACTTGCTTGGCAAGCTTGAACTGCACCAGGGTCGGGTCATCTGCCGAACGACGGACGTCCGGTAGCGCGACGGCATTCGTCGCCATCGCGCTGATCTTCACCTCGACCAGAGCATGATCCGGTCGCTCAAGGCTCACGGATCGTGCTCCAGCTCGTTGTTCTTGCGAGCGTCTTCATCCGATCGAACACGTCGGTTCGATCGGAGGATGCTCTAGCGGGTCTGACACACCGGACACCAGTACAGCGTCCGTCCCGCCATCGGCTCCGCCAGTACCAGCGTCCCGCACACCCGGCACGGCCGCCCCGCCCGGTGCGCGACGTAGCTCGCATCTTCCCGACGCACTTTGCCCGAACGCCCCCGGTCCGCAGGTTCGGTCGTCACGATCCGTCCAGTGTCGACCCCGTCCCGCAACATCACCGTCAGATCCGCCCAAAGCGTGTCCCACACCGCCGCCGGAACCTCCCGGCCGGGCCGGTGTGGATCCATCCGCGCCCGAAACAGGATCTCTGCGCGATAGATGTTGCCGATACCCGCCACGATATCCTGCCGCATCAGCAGGATCCCGATCGCCGAACGCGACGCATGGACCTTGTTGAACGCCAGTCCCGGATCGGCATCGTCCCGCAAGGGATCTTCGCCCAGCCGCCGCATCGCGACGGCTTTTTCCGCAGCCGAGATCAACGCGCATGCTGTCGGGCCGCTCAGGTCGGCCACGTTGCCTCGTGTCAGCAACCGCAGCCGCACCAGCCCCCGGGGCTCCGGCGGAAACACGACGTGCTCACCCGCGGCCACGCGCGACGTACGACGCCCGAAGCCCGTGAGCCCCGGCCCGGCGAACCGCCACATGCCATACAACCCGAGATGAACCCGCAGCCAACGCCCGCCCGAGAACATCAGGAACATCTGCTTGCCATGTGCTTCGGCCACCCGAAGCACACGCCCGTCCAGCAGCGCCGCTTCGTCGGCGAACCGTCCCTGCGGACTGCTCGCCTCGACTGTTTTGCCTACGAACCGCGCTGCGAACGCGCCCGCAAGCCGGTGCACCGTATGTCCTTCAGGCATCCATGTCCTTTCACAGGGTCGCCTGATACAACCCGTTCGCTTTACCCAAGTTCAAGGCATAATTGGCCGGAAGCGGACTGACGGCTTTGGAGAGGCGGACGCAAGAAGCGGACTCTTACTGACGCCGCTTCCCAGGCAGCTTTCGACCGCATTGTGAGTATTCGGGCGCCGGGCTTCTCCACTAGGGCACGCGCCCGCCTGCTGTCCTTACTGCGGAGTTGTTGCGGGCTTTCTACTCAAAGAGGTCGACCGAGACGCAGGCTAGGACGTAGAGACAGGCCTTCCCATACAACGCCAAAGCTCCGATCCTCAGACGAATTGGTGCAACTTCAGCAGCCAGATCGCTGGCGGGAGAACGCGACCACGACTGAGGGAGGCGGCGCGCAGTTGTGAGCTACGACATCAGCCAGCTCGGTTGGAAGGCGTTTCAGGACTTGGCCGCGGCGATCGCCGCTGAAGTCCTTAAACGACCTGTGCAGACGTTCCTTGGCTCGAAGGATGGGGGCCGCGACGCCGCGTTCATCGGCAGTTGGGACGAACCTGCGGGCACGGCCGCGAAATCGACCATCCAGTGCAAGTTTCTGGGCAAGGCCGGGGCCAATCTGGCCCTATCCGACCTCAGGGACGAACTGCCGAAGGCCAAGAAGCTCGCGGTCAATGGGCTCGCGGACGACTACATCATCCTCACTAACGCCGGGATCTCAGGCGAGGCTGACGCTCAGATCTGTGCAGCGTTTGAAGCCATCGGAGTGAAGAAGTGCCGGACTTTTGGCGGCTCCTGGATCGTGCAACAGCTGGTCGAGAGCCCTAGGCTGCGGATGCTGGTGCCGCGCGTCTATGGCATCGGCGACCTGTCGCACATCATCACCGGCCACGGGTACAAGCAGGCTAAGGCCATCCTGGACTCCATGGGGTCCGACCTTAGCTGCTTCGTGCCGACCGACGCTTATCGCTTGGCCGTGAAAGCGTTGGTGGAGCACGGCTTCGTCATTCTGCTGGGAGACCCGGCGTCTGGCAAATCCACGATCGCCGCGATCCTGGCGCTCGGCGCCATCGATGACGGCTGCCTAGGCGCCCTGAAGATCAACGCGCCGGACCAGCTCAATCTATGGCACCCGGGCGAGAAGCAGTTCCTGTGGGTCGATGATGCCTTTGGGCCCAACCACTTCGATTCATCTCGCATGGGTCGTTGGAACGCGGAGCTCGGCACGTTGCGCGCCGCAGTCGAGCGCGATGCGCGCGTTGTTTTCACGTCGCGCAACTACATTTGGGAGGCGGCCAAGCCACACCTGAAGACGAGCGCCTTTTCATTGCTTAAAGAGAGCCAGGTGGTGGTCAACGTCCACACACTCTCTGACAACGAGCGCGCGCAGATGCTCTACAACCACGTGCGCCGGGTGCAGCCACAAACGATGCGGCGGCGGCTCAAGCCGTATCTGTCAGCGATCGTCGCCAACAAGGCGTTCTTGCCAGAGACCGCGCGTCGTCTTGGCGATCCGCTATTCACCAAGAAGCTAGATATTAGTGAAGAGCGGCTGACCCGGCTGGTGGAGCACCCGGTAGAGTTCCTGACAGAGGTGCTCGGACAGCTGGATGACGCGTCTCGCGCTGCCGTCGCCTTGGTTTTCCTAAACTCCCAGACCGGGGTGCCGTCTCCTATCATTGCAACGCCGGCGCTGGAAATGGTCACCCGACTTATGGGCGTACAGCCCGCCGAACTGGCGCGCGCCATGCAGCATCTGAACGACAGTCTCACTCGGCTGGTGTCGGAGGACGACGGAGACCGATGGGTTTTTCGTCACCCAACCGTGACCGGCGCCTTCGCCACACTGGTCGCCAACTCGCCCGAGCTGGTGGAGCTCTATGCCCACGGAGCCAAAATGGACCGACTGCTCAACGAGGTGGTGTGCCGCCCGAAGGCCGTCGAAGAGGGGCGTATCCGCATACCACCGACGCTATACCCCGCTCTGGTCGAACGGTTGAAGGCCTTTCCTTTGGACGAAGCCATGATGTCCTTTCTGGGCGCCCGGTGTGAGAAGACCTTCCTCGTTCAGGTGCTGGAAGCGCGGCCAGATATTCTGGTGTGGACCGCAAAGGCGCAGGCGAGCGGCCTATCGCTGAGCGGTAGGCTTCTGGTCGCTGCCTTAGCATCCTGGGGTTTGCTGCCGGAATCAACCCGCGAGCGCATCGTCGCAGACATTCGGAAAGATTCGATTGACTGGCTGAACGCAAAATCTCTGACGGATAAGATCCTACGGCAACTCTTCAAGGAGGAGGAGTTCGCGGATTACACCGAGGCGTTCCGGAAGGCATGGCTCTCGGACATCCCCACCGTCTACGGTGAGTTCGGGCGCTACTCTTCCGGGGACGAGATCGGTCTATACACAGACTTCAAGGAGAATCTGCAGGCGGCACAGGCCTATTTCGAGCTCGAGGACAGTGATGAATTCCGTGAGCTCTACAGGGAGATTGACGCTCACATCGAGGAGTTGGAAGCAGAAGAAACATCATCTGACGATTCGGTCTGGAGTCCGTCTTCAACCGCGGAATCCAGCGCCGATGCTTCTGATACGGCCGGCGCGATCTTCCACGATGTCGACGCCTAGCATGAGCGTCTTCTCCGTTCACCACTTCGCCCGGCGAACACCGGGTTGCCGTTTGTACGTCGCGACACACTTTCAGTCGGGCGCATAGAAGGCGAACAACTCTGGCGTACAGACAGGCTATGTAGCTTACACAGAGGAAAGTCGGGACGCGCGGAAGATTTCGAACTGTAGAGCAGATAGGGATGTCTGAGTCTCCCACATCACTTTCCGTCGGCCAACAACTATCGCGAGTTCGATAAAATTTGGCGAGCCTTCTATGACCGCTTTCGGATCTGTCGAACTGCTGCATAAGCTTCCGACACGAGCGTATTTAAGTCGGTTAGCTATGTCCGCTTCGGAGCACTCAAGATCAGTAACTTAGCGTCTGGGATGAGCGCAAAGCAGCCATCTATGCCATGAATGACACCATCAAGCCGCAACTGTTCGAAGGGCACCGATGTCACCACACGGCCGTCGCCCCGCTCGACCGTCAGGTGGAACCCCATCGTCCCTAACATGTGTCAATCCGCTCACGGGGTCGTCGGCGGAGCGCTTCCCCTCGAACCCCCTCCGACGGCATCTCCCGTCGCAGAACCCCCATGCAGGTTCATGACACCATGTCATGACACCACGCCCGACCATCCCCCACCCCCGGTCCAAGCCTCCTGAGTTCAAGATACCGCTGCACCGCGGCCCTTGGGACAGCGTAGTCTCCGCCCCCAGCACCACCGGGGCAGACCGACCGCATGACGACCCGCCGCCACCGGACGACCCAGCCGCTGGGATATCCTTGTCTCCCGGCTCCAGACCCCGGCAGGTCATCACGGCCGCCTATCGACCGGGTCCGGGCGACGACCAGTCGAACGGACGGTAGCGCCCGGCCGGCGGGCATGACCGTCCCAGGCATCCGGGACGAGGCGCCAAGCCGACCGATGGAGCATGCCGACCGCCTCCGCCCCGCCGACCACGCGACGATCCGTCAGCTCCGCCCCGTCGACGTCATCCCGACATACCGGCCGAGGGCCGCCTGCATCGCGGTCCGATCGCTGTCCGCGGGGATCGGCGCCACGAATCGGCCGTCGGGCCCGAGCAGGTAGAGGACCGCCGTATGGTCCAGCTCGCCGCCGCCCCCGGCCAGGCCCGGTTCGACGACGACATGGAACTGCCGCTCGACCGCGCCGAGCTGCTCGGCCGTGCCGGTCAGCCCGACCAGCGTCGGCGAGAACCCGGCGACGTAGTCCCGCACCCGCTGCGGCGTGTCGCGCGCCGGATCGACGGTGATGAAGACCGGCTGCACGCGCCTCGCCTCGGGATCGAAGCGGCCCAGCGCCTCCGCCATCTCGGTCAGCGTCCGTGGGCAGAGGTCGTCGCAGCGCGTGTAGCCGAAGAACACAAGCATGTAGCGGCCGCGGAAGCTGGCATCGCTGCGCGCGCGTCCGCTGCCGTCGACCAGCGTGAACGGGCCGCCGATGGCCGCCGCCGCCGGCAGCGACCCCAGCCCCAGCAGCGCCCGGACGCCGGCGGCCGCCAGCAGCAGGCCGAGCGTGCCGGCCGCGGCCACGCCGAGGCCGCTCCGGCCGCGCCGTCCCCGCTCGTTCCCGCGCCGTCCACGCACCGCCCGCCCCCCGGATGAAGCCGTCCCGACCGGCTCCATCCTAGTGGGCCGCGCGCCACGCAGCCACAGCGTTATCCGGCGGCGGGCCGCGGCGCCTGCCGCAGGTGCGGCCGCGCCCGGTCCCACACCGACAGCCCCTTCAGCGCCAGGTCGGCCATCGCCGGCAGCAGCCGTGGCTGCATCAGGTCGGGGTCGAAGGCGCTCATGCGGCGCGCGTTCTCGCGGTAGCAGTCGGCGACGAAGCCGCGGAACGAGAACCCGTCCAGGAACATGTTGGCCTGCGTCACCGCGAAGTCGTGGCCGTCGTTCGGCTCCTGGCCGCGCCGCACCATGCCGAGCAGCCGCCGCCCGGCGCGGCCGTAGAAGCGCGTCGACTTGATCGCCCGCCGCGCCGCACCCAGCCCGCGCCGCCGCTCGCGCCAGGCCATGTAGTTGATGAAGAACACGATGTGCCGCGTCTCCTCGAACATCAGCACGTCGAAGATCTCGAACATCCCCTCCGGCAGGAACTTGGATTCCCGCGCGGTCTTGAACGCGCCGAAGCCCAGGAACGCGTCCAGGCACTCGCCGAAGCCGAAATCGATGAAGGCGGTCTCCAGATCGGCCGGGAACGCCTCCATCGGCTGCGCGTGCGGGTCGATGCCGTAGCGCTCGATCATCACCCTGATCAGGTCGGCGTGCCGGCGCTCCTCCAGCCCCTGCAGCGCCACCGCCTCCCGCACCGCCGGGTCGCTCACCTGCGGCGTGAAGGCGTCGACGATGGCGCCGGCCCGGCGCTCGGTGTGATACACCTCCTGCCAGAACGGCACGCCGCGCAGCCGCGCGAGCTCGACCTCGCTCAGCTCCGGCCACGGCAGCGTGTCCGGGTCGTAACGCTGGTAGGTGTCGATGAACTGCCGGCAGAAGAACGCCTCGTGCGCCTCCGATCCCGCCCTGACGCGCGCCGCCGCCGCGGCGCTCATGCCGCCACCGCCGCCCGGCGCGTCCGCCGCGGCACCCGCCGCGCCAGCCGGAGCCCGCCCAGGCCCAGCCGCACCAGGGCCGGCATCGTCGTCGGCCGCAGCAGGCGGGGATCGTAGCCGGAGAACCGGCGGTCGTTCTCCAATAGGCACAGCGCCATCAGCTCCGGCACGCTCATCTCGACGTCGGCCACGGCTTCGGCGCCGTTCACGGTGAAGTTGTTGTCGTGGGCGACCTCCTTGCCGTCGCCGTCCATCGAGCGCGCCAGCCCGATCCGTTCCCAGCCGAGGACCGCCCATACCGCCGCCACCCGCAGCTCGAACCACGGGGGGCGCCAAGCCGGCATGGTGCGGAGGTGCCAGGCGAGCCAGTTGGCGAACAGCAGGATGTGCCGGCATTCCTCCTGCATCACCGGCTCGAAGGTGTCGATCAGCTCAGCGGGAAAGATGCCGGAGCGGTCGGCCATCGCGAACAGCCCGAAGGCGAAGAAGCTGTCGATGCACTCCGAGAACCCGGTGACTAGATAAGCCCATTCCGAGTCGCGCGGCTCGAGGTAGGGCGGCTCCGGCGCCAGCTTGATGTCGTACGCCGCCACCATCTTGGACAGCACCTCCTTGTGCCGGTCCTCCTCCCAGCCGTTGCGCGCGATGGTCTCGCGCATCTCCGGGTCGCGTATGGTGCGGGCATAGGCCGCCATGCGCAGCCGGGCCCGACCCTCGGTCTGCACCGCGATGTCCCAGATCGGCAGCGCGACGATCCACGCCAGCGTGGCGGGGTCGAGCTTCGGCCAGTCGATCACCGACGGCCGGTACGGGTTGAAGGTGTCCCGGAACATCCGGCAGGCGGCCAGCTTGTGGGCCTCGCTGCCGGGCCGCAGCGGGCCGGCGACGGGGCTGGTCCAGTGCCGGGCGATGTGGTCGGCGGCATGCAGGGTCGCGGCGTCGACGCCGCGCGGCGACAGTGGGACGGGATCGGGAGAGGACATTGGGCACAGGTCCTGGAGGACATGCCATGGTCCGGCCTGCGGATACACGCCGATCGCCACCGGACGAGCCGCATCGCATCGCATCCCGTCGTAGCGACCCGTGCCGGCAGGCCGGCCGATCCGAAGGCTTGGGCGGACCGGTTCGGGCTGTTATCGTTCCGCCATGTCGCCCGGCATCCTGCGGATCTGGCCGTCCATGCCCGTTCTGAGGACGATCCTGGCGGCCCTGGCGCTGGCGAGCCAGCTGGCACTGGGCCCGCTGCCGGCGCGGACCCGCCTCGCCGCAGACGCGATGGCTGGGCTGCGCGCCGTCGCCGTCCTCTGCGACGCCTCGGCTTACGTCGAGACGCCCGGCCGCGCGATACCGGCGGCACCCCACCGCCAGCGCGCCCCGGACGACGGAACCGGCTGCCGGCTCGAGCTGGCGCTGGAGCTGCCGGCGATCGTCATGCCCCCGGCGATCGCACTGCCGCGGCCGTTGGCCGCGATCGCCGCCCGATCGCCCCGCCGCCCGCCCGTGCGAGCCCCACCTGCACGCGCCACCGCCGGCCCGCCGGCCCGAGCGCCCCCCGACCTGGCCTGAAGCTCCTGATCCGGCGACGGCGCCCGCGTCGTCGCCATCGGCCACGCTCCCGCCAGGACCACGCCATGACGATCGTTCGACCCGCGGCACGCCGCGGACGCCCCTGCCTGCTTGCCCTCCCGCTGCTGCTTGCCCCCGCCTCCTTCCTCGCCGTCCCGCCCGCCCGCGCGCACGTCATCGCCGGCGCCCGGATATTTCCCGTCACCCTTACCTTCGACGATCCCGGCGTCAGCGACGAGGTGTCGCTGCCGGCCTTCTCCTACCAGCGCGGCGGCGCCGACGGCGGCACTGGGCCCAGCCACGAGTTCGATTTCGGCTTCGAGTACGACAAGACCGTCACGCCGGACACCGCGCTGATCTTCAACGACGGCTACGACGTGATCCAGACCAATGGCTCCAAGACCCAGACCGGGTTCGAGAACATCTTCATCACCGGCAAGTGGCAGCTCTACACCAGTGACCTGCACGAGTTCGTGGTCTCGCTGGGGATCATCCGCGAGCTGGGCGGGTCCGGCACCGACCATATCGGCGCCGACCATTACGGCTCCACCTCGCCGACCGGCTATTTCGGCAAGGGATTGGGCGACGTGCCCATCCCGGCGCTGCGTCCGTTGGCCGTCACCGGCGAGCTCAGCTACACGATCGCCGACCGGGAGCTGAAGGCGTTCACCCCTCCGGTCATGGCCCCCGTGGGTGCCGGCGGCGAACAGTCGCCGAGCAGCGGCATCGCGGCGCAGTTCAACACCGGCAACAGCAACGCCTGGGCCGGCGGCCTCTCGCTGCAGTACAGCATCCCGTACCTGCAGACCCAGGTGCACCGTTACGACCTGCCGCGCCTGTTCGACAACGTGATCCCGCTGGTCGAGGTGACCTGGACCTCGCCGGCCTCCTCGCCGAGCAGCCAGGGCACCACCTGGACGGTGGCGCCGGGGGTGATCTACCTGGTGCGGTGGGGCGAGGTCGGCGTCGAGGCGCTGGTGCCGGTCAACAGGGCGTCGGGCACCAATGTCGGCGCGGTGGCGCTGTTCCACATCTTCCTGGACGACCTGCTGCCGCACAGCCTCGGCAAGCCGCTCCTCCAGTGACCTCACAGCCCCCAGGATATCCTCCATGACCAACCGTCCCTTCGTGGGCGCAGTCCTGTGCGCCCTGAGCCCGGCCGGGTTCCCGGCCGCCGCGTCCGCCCACGCCTTCCTGCAGGACTCGACCCCGGTGGTCGGCGGCACGGTCCGGACCGCGCCCGCCGAGGTCGCGATCGACTTCACCGAGGGCGTCGAGCCCGCCTTCAGCAGCATCGTCGTCACCGACCCGGGCGGCGGCCGGGTCGATCAGGGCCGGCCGCATCTGGAGGCCGGCGACGCCCGCCTGGCGATCGCGATGAAGCCGCTGCCGCCGGGCCGCTACCTGGTGGCCTGGCACGCGGTGGCGGTCGACACCCACCGCACCGAGGGCAGCTTCAGCTTCACGGTGGCGCCCTGATCGTCGTCCCCGCCTTCCCGATAGGCGGCGGCCTGTCGCAGGCGCTGGTCCGGGGCGCCTTCGACGCCGCCCTGCTCTCGACCTTCGGCACCGTGCTGTTCTGGACCCGGGTGCTGCCGCGGTCGCGTGCGCGGACGCCACCGGAGGCGCAGGCGACGCTCGACCGCCGCCTGCTGGCCACGGTCCGTGCCAGCCTCGCAACCGCCGCGCTGGCCGGCCTGGCCTGGCTCGGCTCCGAGACTGTCTCGATGGCCGATGCCACCGAACCAGCGGAGGTGTGGGCGGCGCTGCCGACGGTGCTAGGCGCCACGTTCTTCGGCCACATCCTGCTGCTGCAGGCTGGCGGCCTCGTGTTGACGGCGCTGGCGCTGGGCGGCGGCGGCGCATCCGGTCGGCGCCACCTCGCCCTGGCCGTGTCCGCGGCGCCGCTGCTGCTGCAGGCCGGGCACGGTCATGCCTGGTCGATGCGGGCAGCCTCCGGCCTGCTGCTGCCCTCGGCGGCGCTGCACCTGCTCGCGGGCGCCATCTGGCTCGGCGGACTGCTGCCGCTGCTGCTCGCGGTGCAGGCGGCACCACCGCGAGCCGGCGCCACCGCGGCGCGCTCCTTCTCGATCGTCGGCAAGTGGTGCGTCGCCGCCATGGCCGTCACCGCCAGCCTCCAGGCGTGGACCCTGGTCGGCGGCCTGCCGGCCCTGATCGGCGCCGCCTACGGCTGGACCGCCTGCCTCAAGCTGTCGCTGTTCGGCGTGCTGCTGGGCTTCGCCTGCCTCAACCGCTACCGGCTGGCCCCTTCCCTGCTCGGCCGGGCGCCGGAGACGGCGCGGCGCCGCCTCGTGCTCAGCATCGCGGTGCAGAGCGGCTTCGGCCTGCTGCTGCTGCTGGCCGCCGGCACGCTGGCCAGCCTGCCGCCGGGCCTGCACATGGGCGCCGGCTGACCGGTCCGCCCTCATCATGACGTCACAGGTGCCACGCCCATCCAGCTGTCGCCCTCGGTGATCGACATCACCCGGAACGGGCCCGGGCCCGGCGAGGCGCAAGTGCTGTCGATCCGTGGTTTCGGATGGCCAGTACGACATTACCTCAGACCGCATCCAGATCGGCGGCCAGTGGCGGGCGCCGGGCCTGGTCCTGTCCGCCGACGCCTACGAGATCCTGTTCGACAATGCGACCGGCGTGCGCACCGTCGGCGGGCAGCCCCAGGATTTCGCCGAGGGCAGCGTGACCTATCGCGGCCTGGAGGGCGAGCTCACCCGCACGTTGGGCGGCGGCCTCGACCTCTGCGGCAACGCCTCGCTCAACCAGGCGCGGCAGCGCGCATCGGATCAAGGCGGGGCGGGCCAGGGCGGAGTGGGCGGGCCCGCCCGACACCCCGCAGGCGACACTCACCGGCGGGCTGCTGTTCTCGCGGGGCGACCTCGCCGCCTCGCTGATCGACCGCTGGGTCGGCGCCTCCTACGGCGATGTCGGCCGCGCCGCCTTCATCGCGCCTTACAACCAGCTCGACCTCGTGGTCGGCGACCTGCTGCGACCACCGGCGACGCTGCTGTTCTGGACCCAGGCCGGGCTGTCGGTCTTCCTCAGCGGCACCGCACGCTTCCGACGGGCTGGTCGCGGTAGCCCGAACTGCCGGGAGATCGTATGGCGTTCGGTGCTGCAGTGACGAGGGCGGGGGCTGGACGTCGAGACCGTGGATACACCGTTCCCGATCCAAGACCCGCGGTCCGCGTCGACGACGCCTCCGACGCCCATCGCGGGCCGGACCTGCCGCCGAGGCCGCAGGACGGGCGGCCGTTCAGCAACCTCCTGCCCGGCCGTGGCGCCGACATCCCGTTCACCGGCTTGGCACCCCTGTTCCTGTTCGAGCTGCTGCACGAGGAGACCGACACCCGCGCGACGGCACTATCGCCTGGGTGATCGTCCACGCCTACGCAGATGGGTGTTCGTGCCGCGGGTCATCGACGACTTCGTCTCGGCCGCCCTGCGGCGACGCATCCTGGACCGGGTCCGGACGGTTGCCGTTGCGCGGCCCGTGTCTGGGACGATCGCGGCGCTGGACCCGCCGGTGATCCTGGTCGTGGCCCGCGGTGGAGAACCGTACCCTCGTCGAGCTCGAGGGCGTGCTGGTGCGAATGGTCGACTTCTCTGCCAGCTTCATCCCGGCCTCGTGGTCGCGGTCGATGACCACAACGCCCTGGACGCGCAGGGACAGACGCTGGGCAGCCACCGCGAGGGCGTGACGCGCCGCCGCCCGATCGACATCGAGCGCCAGCTGGTGGATGCGGTGTGCGCGCGTCGCCGACCGCTCGGTGACGATCCTGGACACGATCGGGCAGCCGATGTCGGCAGCCTCGCCAGGTGCCGCTGGGTCTGCAACAAGTCCGGCGACGTGCTCGGCAACCGCACCAAATCTGCTGTTCCACGATGCCCCGCGCATCTATGGCGACCCGGCGCTCCATGATGGCGCCGTCGCCGATCCAGTTCATCAGCCCCGAGTCGGTCACCGACCGTCCCTGGACGAGGTTGCTGGTGGACACGGCGCCGGGCGAGGTCGGCGCGCTCGACTTCCGCGTCGACATCGACGGGCTGCTGGCGAGGTCGGCCGGTTCATGGACGGCCTCGCCGGTCAGCGGGCGGATCCGTCGCGGCGATGACCAGGACGGGGGCCCGCCTTCGACCTCCGGCCGCGACGCCCGAACCGGGCGGATGAGCATCGGATGGTCCGCGGCCGTCCGGTTCCAGCTGGTCCTGCTGCTCCTGGCCTGCGAGGCGCAAGCCGCTCCGCCGCCGGGCTCGCCGCCCGCGTTTCCGGCTCCGATGCCGACCGATCTGGATGTCGGTGGGCGGGAGAGCATCACGGTCCTGGGCAGACGACCGTCGTTCCGAACCGCACCGCTGCCCGGCCACGGGGGCGACCGGGCGCCCTGGGACCGAGATCGGCCCATCCGGGACACGATGACAGGTGCCAGCACGGGAGCGTTCGGAAACGCCTACAACCTCGGCGATCCCCTCGGCAGCGACGAACGGAGCAACGAGACCGGCGGGCCCTACGTGGCACCTCGTCACGATTGATCCGGTGCATGGGCCAGGGCATCGGGCCGCCTGGCGATACTCACGAGATCCTCGGGGTTAGAGCTGCACCAGGCTCGGCAGGTTGCCGTCCGGGTCGTCGAACCATGCCACCCGCGACGTGCCTCCGGGCGCGGTCCAGATCCTCAGTGCATCCTGTCAGAACCCTTCGGATACCCGGCTCCGGGCGGCCAGTCACCTTCGTGACCGCGGCAGTGCTGATCGTCTTGTGGGCGGTCAGCGGCCCGATCGTCGGGTTTAGCAATACCTGGCAGCTGGTGATCAACACCGGCACCACCATCGTCACCTTCCTGATGGTGTTCCTGATCCAGAACACCCAGGACCGCGACACCGACGCGCTGCAGGTCAAGCTCGACGAGCTGATCCGCGTCACCGAAGGTGCCCGGCTGGCGCTGCTGGACCTCGAAGAACTGAAGGCGGACGAGCTTGCCCGGATCAAGTCCGGCTTCGTCGAGCTCGGCCGCAAGCACGGCGACAGCACCGATACCTGATCGGCCTCTCCGGTCCTGCGGCACGTGGCCCGCCATCGCCGGCCTGATCGGCACCGGCGTCAGGCGGACGGCCTCATCATGACCACCATGCCGGCGAGCTCGGGCCGAACCGGCTTCTCGAACCGCGTCCTGCCGATCTCGCGGAACCCCCAGCTCCGGTAGGCGCCGACCGCCCAATCCGCCGCCTCCATCGCCTGCAGCCAGAGGTGGGTGGCGCCATCCTGGTCAGCCCGCGATGCCGCGGCCTCGAGCAGCCTGCGGCCGAGCCCTAAGCTGCCGGCCGCGCCGAGCAGATAGAGTCGGGACAGCTCGGCGCCGCCCGGACGCCGCTGGATGGGGTCGACCGCACCCCGGATCAGCGTGGCGAAGCCGACCACCACCCCGTTCGCTTCCGCGACCCAGACGTCCGCATCCGGCCGGGCCAGCAGGTCGGCGAAGGAGGCGGACCCGAACGTCGCCAGGTGCTCCGCGAAGGCGTCGGCGCGGTCCCAGAAGCTCCCGTAGGTCTCAGCACAGGCCGCCGGCCCGACGATGCCGAGCCGCCCGATGTCGCTCGTGCCGGCGGCACGGACGTTTGTCTCCACCATCGGCAGCGGTTACGCGAGCCTGAGGCCGGCTGTCCAGGCCACGATCACGGCAACGTCCGCAGCCAGACGCTCACGGCCCATTGCATGGGCCGCAGCACAAACAACGAGACGATGCCGCAATAATGACTTGACCCGTATGGTTGTATCCTTAAAAAGTCGTAACCGTGCCTAGCGCACCCAAGGGAGTTCAGCAACTTGAAGATGCGTTACGCTCGGCAGAAGCTTTTCGGTTCGGTCGCTCTCGCGGCATTCGGCTTGGTCATGGGCGCCAGGGTTCAGGCGGCCGCGGCGGACGCGGACGTCGCGGTCGGGAGCGTCCTGGCGCAGACGGTCTATCTTTCCCTCCGCCATCCGGCCGAGGCAGAGGCCTATGCCCGGGCGGTCCAGCAGCCCGGCCCCTCCTACCATAAGTTCCTGACGACGGCGCAGTTCGTCGCGGCCTACGCGCCGACGGACGCGCAGCTCAAGCAGGTCGAGGCGACGCTGACGCAGCTGGGGTACACGATCGGCACCGTGTTCCCGAACCACCTGGCGATCCAGGTGACCGGCAGCGCCGGCACCACCGAGGCGGCGCTGGGCATCAGGCTGCAGCACGTCAGCCGCGCGAGCCGCACCGGGATCATGCCGAGCGGAACGCCGCGCATGCCTGCCGCCCTGCAGGGGCTGGTACGCGGTTTTGGCGGTCTCGACACCGTCAACCTGCCGCATCCGATGAAGGTGCAGGCGGCGATCGCCGCCGCCGGAACGCCGCATCGGGTGTCCGGTGCGCTGGTTGGCGGCACCCCGGGCAACTACCTGCCTGCGGACTACGCCGCTCGCTACGACGTCAACCCGATCTACGGCCAAGGCATCACCGGCGCCGGCAAGACGATCGGCATCGTGACGCTGGCCAACTTCTTTCCAGCCGACGCCTATAGCTTCTATCGGCAGATCGGCCTCAACGTCTCGCCGAGCCGGATCACGGTCGTCAACGTCGACGGCGGCGCCGATATCGCGCCGAGCGATGCCCTGGGCGAGGGCGAGACCGACCTCGACGTCGAGGAGTCGGGCGGGCTAGCACCGGGCGCCAACATCCGGGTCTACATCTCGCCGAACAACACCAATGCGAACTTCATCGACGGCTTTGAGGCGATCGCGTCCGACAACATCGCCGACACCGTGTCGACCAGCTGGGGCCAGCCGGAGCTGGACTTCTTCGCCGATCCAGCGATGCAGATCCCGTCCTCGACCTTCCTGATCGACGCCTTCCACGACGCGTTCCTGGAGATGGCGATCCAGGGCCAGTCCATGTACGTGGCTGCGGGCGACTCGGGCGCCTTCGACACCGTCCGCGGCTGCGCCACCACCGGCACGCCGACCGCCACCAGCCCCGTCTGCAACGCGCCCTATGCGGTCGACTCCCCGTCGAACGACCCGTTGGTCACGGCAGCCGGCGGCACCACGACGCCGTTTTCGTTCTCGCTCAAGAGCGGCGCCGTGCTGTCTGTGGCGCAGGAGCAGGCCTGGGGCTGGGACTACATCTCGAACGAGACTGCGGCGCAGGGCAAGCCCATTCCGGTATCGGCCTTGTTCTCGGTGGGCGATGGCGGCGGAGTCAGCTCCTACTTCGCCAGGCCCTGGTATCAGGATGGCGTGGCCGGGATCACCAAGACCAAGCCGGGCCAGAGCTTCACCGAGGATTTCGGGTCGGGACCGGTGACCCAGGTGGTGCTGCCGAGCAAGTTCGCCGGCCGCAACATGCCTGACCTCTCGACCGATGCCGATCCGGAGAGCGGCTACCAGTTCATCGAGGAGGGTCAGGTGCAGAACTTCTACGGCGGCACCAGCTTCGTGGCGCCGCAGCTGAACGGCGTCACGGCGCTATTCGACCAGGGCGTAGGTGGCCGGGTCGGCGCGCTGAACCCGCTCCTCTACGGGTTGCAGAACGATGTCTCCACCGACATCACGGCAGGCGACAACTGGGGCTACAACGCCATCGCCGGCTACGAAAACGCGAGCGGCAACGGAGCGCTCGACGCCACCCGGGTCGGGATCGCCCTGCTGGCTCTGAAGTACTTCAACCACTAAGCGGAGGCCGCAAGCTTCCTACAAGGACGTTCCCTTGCCCTCATGGGCAGTTGGGAACGTCCTCGTTTACTTACGTCTCCGAGCTGGATGGAAGCGCCATCTGCCAAGTTTCAGACTGAGGATGGATACGCCCTGGCTTGCGGGCGTCGCTGCTGATCCGACCTGGGACGGTCAGACGCTAAGCTGGCCGTGGCGGACGAAGGCGCAGGACCGACGCTGCCGCAAGCCGAAGCAGTCCGGCAAACAGGCGGCGCCAGGGATCCTTGCGCCGTTCGGTCAGCTCGGCGACCGCCAGCACGCCGATCAGCGTGCCGCCGACGATCAGGCAGAGCGAAGCCCAACTGCCGGGTGCCCACGGGTCCAGGGCCGCCAGGCACTGCGCTAACGGGAAGTGGAACAGATAGAGGGTGAAGGTGGCACCGGCCATCCAGCCGATCGGGCGTGTGGCCGGTCCCAGCAGGCGCCCGAGCCTGGGCGCCACCGCATGCATGCCGAGCAGGTGGACGGCAACTCCGAGCGCGATTGCGTAATCTAGGCCGATCTCCCGGCGGTGCACGAAGATCGGCGCCGGTGGACTGCGTAACCCGGCTCGCGTCGCCCACGCCTCCAGCCCCGCCACCAGGATCAGGCCGCCCGCCGCCAGCAGCCAGCCGGTGCGGCGACCAACCAAGCCGCGCCCTGCCAGCCTGCAGGTGCCCAAACCCAGCAGCCAGATCGGGAACAGCATGGCCACCCACGGTCCGGCCAGCGCCAGCACCAGTCCCACTGCCAGAAACCGGAGCCACCCGCGCCCGAACGCGAGCATGCCAAACGCCAGGTAGTACCAGACCTCGTAGGCCAGCGACCAGAACGGCCCGTTCGAGCCCGGCATCGAGCGCGACCACCAGATCTCGTTGACGAACAGCAGCGAGCGCAGGAACTGCCTAGCCGGATGCTGGATGGTGTAACCCCAGGCCGCGCTATAAAGCGTCGGCGCAAAGTGCCGTCCGGCGGCGTCCAGCGCGAAGGTGCCGACCAGGGCCGGCAGCGCCACCGAGTAGATGCGCGCAGCACGGTTCACTGCGTAATCGGCGGCGCCACGCTCCCTGTGCTCGACGGCATGGCCGATCACGAAGCCGGACAGCACGAAGAACACCAGCACCGGCATGATCCAGCCATGCGTCATAAAGACGCCGAAATGACCCGGAGTCCAAAGCCAGGCACAGTGGCCGAGAAAGACGGCCATCGCCGCCCCCAAGCGCAGCAGGTTCAGGTAGGTGGAGAACTCACGGGTCATCCCTCATACTGAGTGCCAAAGTTGAACGCCGTCATAACGACGTCCTTTCCAGGACCGACTTCCGCGATACCCGTGTCGAAACCGTCCTCATCTGCCTTGTGCGACGTCGACGTCGTTGCGGGCCTATTCGCCTGAGTCGGCCTCACAACCCCGGTGACCTCATAACGCCATTTGGTATTGGCGTTTGCTCTCCGTTGCCAGCGTCGTCGACGTGCTGTTGGTCGGCACCGACGAAACGGTGCGCTTCAAAAACC
Source organism: uncultured Acetobacteraceae bacterium (assembly GCA_964247725.1). Taxonomy (GTDB): domain Bacteria; phylum Pseudomonadota; class Alphaproteobacteria; order Acetobacterales; family Acetobacteraceae; genus Lichenicola. The sequence goes on from CAXTVM010000006.1 coordinate 52,565, forward strand.
CCGGCGTGGCGTCAGCCACCAGCGTTCAGCCGCTTTCGGGAGTTATCAGCATGACCTCGTCGACAGCGGCGATAACATCACCGACGCTGCCTTGGGCGCGCGTGGCCGACTGTCCGCTTACCACCGACTGCTCCGAGGCAAACCACGCCAACGTCAGCAGCAGTACTCGAACCAGCCTCGGCGGCAAGCGGAAGACCATCCTGGCCGGTGACCGCCGGCGGCGGCCGGGACCCCATAACTCTGCGCGACAACCTCATCGCCAGCAGCGACGTCGTGCGCCTCGCTGGTCAGGACCACCAGTTCAACGGTGGTGGCGACGCCACCATCTTGGACGGCAGCGCTGGCGCGCCTGTTACTGTGCCTCCGCAGGCATTAGCACCAGCGATCCCATCCGCAGCCATCTCGTTGGCAATGCCCGTAGCTCCGCCGCCACCTTCAGCTTCGGATAAACGTACGAGGCTCCGCCAGCAGCGGAGCTTGGCCGCCGCCCAGGACACCGATACGACCAGACCAGTCGTGATCATGATTCGTTAAGTTTAGCGAGGCAGACTGCCGTATGCCACTGCCTGATTGATCCGGAACTCGACATGACCATTGATCTCGCAACGCCACGTTCGATCGACATGACGGCCGAGCGTCCCGTTACGAGAGCGCATCTGCTCCGGATCGCTTGCCTGCTCGTTATGGCGGCCGACCTCATGCTGAAGGCCGCGGTCGTCATGTTGGGCGGCATCGCCGCGAGGGCGATCGCGCCATCGCTGTTGAGCGTGACCGATCTTTCCGGCGTGGTATTGGCCTATCTCACTGTCGCGACCCTGGAGGTAGTGATCGGCCGGATGACCGGAAAATCCCCGGTGGATGCGAAGTGGTTGCTTTGGCTGGCCCTGCTGCTCGGCTTGGCGGCAACCCGAGACCATGATATCCGGACCATCGAGGCGATCTGTCTGTGGTTCATCATCGTCCAGATTGGCTCACCTCCGATTGGATTGGTACTAAGGCGGCTTACCGAAACTATTCTGCACGCGATGCCGCAGTCGAGGACGGTTGCTTTCCTCGGCAACAGCAATTCCGCCGCGATGACGCTGACCCAGCTCATGCAGAACCGGCATTCGCACGTCCGAGTGCTGGGCTTCTTCGACGATCGTCTCAGCCGTTCTGGACCGCTCACTGGGCTGATTCCCTGCCTCGGGACGATCGACGACTTGGTTGGGTACATTCACGAGGCGGAGCTGTCGGAAGTCTACATGGCCCTGCCTTGGTCAGCTGGTCCACGCATCTCCCACTTGCTTGAGCGGCTTCGGTTCCTGCCCTTGACCGTCCGTCTCGTTCCCGATCACGTGCCACCGGCACTGCCGGGACGCGGCGACGGTCAGCTCTATGGCGTCGTCATGCCGACGCTGATGCTTCCACCCTTCTCGACCGCCAACGCGTTCTTTAAGCGAGCCATGGATATCTGCGCTGCAGCCATCCTCCTTGTCCCGCTGATCCCCTTGTTCATCGTCGTCGCGATCTGCGTGAAGCTCGATAGTCCGGGGCCAGTCTTCTTCCGTCAAATCAGGTCCGGTCAGTTCGGCAGGCCATTTCAGATCTTCAAGTTTCGCAGTCTTCATGTCGCCCAGGCTGATACGACTGCCGAGACCCTGGTGACAACGGGAGACCGCAGGGTGACACGCGTCGGCCAAGTGATCCGGAAATACTCGGTCGACGAGTTGCCGCAGATCTTCAACGTCCTGGTAGGCCAAATGTCGTTGGTCGGTCCTCGCCCGCACGCCCCTCGCGCCAAGGCGGACGGCCGTATCTATGCGGAAGTCGTTCCCGAATACATGCTCCGCTATCGCGTAAAGCCGGGCATGACGGGCTGGGCTCAGGTCAATGGCTGGCGCGGCAACACCGATACCGAGGAACAGCTCCGCAAGCGCGTCGAGTTCGACTTCCAATACATCGGCAAATGGTCGATCTGGAAGGACCTCGAGATCATCGTCCGCACGATTCCGGCCATGCTGCTTCCGCCCACGCAAAACGTCTGACGAGATCGCTGTGCTCGTTCGATCTTCAACCGTTGGACATGCGCCGTGCTCGTAGTGATCCGCAACTGGCCTGAACTGGGAGCCATCTGGTGGTTATGTCGGCGAGATCGACCGATACGACGTTCGCCATCCGTGAGACGCCGCAAATGATGCCGAGCGAGGTTGGTCCGGTCCCCCTCGTGAGCGTCATCATCGCGAACCACGATGGCGGCCGCTTCATCCAGGATGCCTTGGCGTCGTGTTTGAGACAGACGATGGCGGACATCGAGGTGATCGTCGTCGACGATGCGTCCGGCGACGACAGCGTCGAGCTGGTGGCGGCGGCGATCCGTGATGACAGCAGAATACGCTTGCTCCGGACGCCGACCCGGGTTGGTCCTGCAGGCGCGCGGAACCAGGCGATGGCGGTCGCGAGGGGCGTCTGGTTGGCCGTGCTGGACAGCGACGACATCATGCATCCCCAACGGCTGTCGCAACTTGTCGAGCTGGCCGATGAGAGGGACGTAGAAATCGTCGCGGACAACCAGTTGGTCTTCGATGATGCCAGGGTCGCGTCAGCCCGGCCCCTGGTGGCGCGAGACGAGCTGCCTGCCGGGGGCGTCATCCCGCTTGAGGACTACATCCTCTCCAACAGCCTCTCCGGGCAATCGGTACCGCTCGGCTACCTGAAGCCGCTTATCCGCCGATCCTTTCTCGAACAGGGTGAATACCGGTATGACACGACGCTGAAGATCGGTGAGGATTACGACCTCGTAGTCCGGCTGCTCCTCGGCGGCGCACGCTTTCATCTCCATCCAGAGATGATGTATTTCTACCGTCGCCATACACGATCGATCTCGCATCGGCTCTCAGCCGCAACTCTGCTGCCCATGTTGGCCGCAGACGATAGGGTCCGCGCCAGTACCACCGTCGAGCACGACCCTCTGCTTAGGCTTGCTCGTCAAGCTCTGGATGGCCGGCGTCGCAGCATCGAACACGCCATTGACTTTGAACGCTTGGTTCAGGACCTTAAGGCCCGTCGGTGGAAGGCGGCGATCAGCCTCTGTTGGTGCAAGCCTCGCGCGGCAGCCCTGCTTCGCATCCCGCTGCGGGACCGCCTTCGGCGCGTCCGGCTACAGGAGCGGCCGCCGACGGCACCCAAGGCGCCGTCGCGTCGTATCAGCCTGCTGTCGCGGCAGCGGATCGTGGGCACCACTAATGGCAGTTCGGCCTACCTCATCAGCCTGTGCTCGGCGCTTCGTGGCGCCGGCTATGACATCGACCTCGTCTCACCGTCTCCCGCCATGTTCGGCCGGCGGCCGTTCCTGCGCCTTGACAGCAGCATGGATGTCTTCACCACGATCCGCATCCGCGGCTCCTTCCGCCTCGGGCGTTTCGTCATCGCCAAGGACCCCCGCATAGCAGGCCGCGCTCTGTTCGGCGTCCTGCATCGTCTCCTGAGCCGATTGCCTTTCGATCTCGCCCACCGCGACCGCAAGGCGCCGCATGCGATCGCGGTCCCGCTGACGGACGCCGACCGGATTTTCATCGCCGATAACACTGGTGACTCCGCCATCATCCTTGCCGACTACGTCTTCCTGAACGAGGCCACCCCCTTCGCGCTGCAGCCGCGGGTCGCCAATGCGGTCATCATGCACGACCTGTTCTTCACGCAGGATCCGCAGCGGACCGTCGTTCCGGTTGATCGCATGACCGAGATGAAGCTTCTCAATCTCGCGGATGCGGTCGTCGCCATCCAGGCGGAAGAAAGAGAGGCGGTCAGGAAGCATCTTCCGAGCAAGCGCGTCATCCTGGCGCCGATGGCCGTGTCTCCCGCCGCCGCGCCACAGGCCGGCCCCAACGGCACCCTGTTGTTCGTCGGCAGCGATACGGTCCCCAATCTGGACGGCATCGGCTGGTTTCTTGCAGAGGTGTGGCCAAGGCTCCTCGGACTTCATCCGAATGCTCAGTTGCGGATTGCCGGAAGCTGTTGCGGCAGCCTGCATGGCCTTCCTCCCAACGTCACCCTGCTTGGCCGGATCGACGATCTGGCGGCGACGTATCGCCAAGCGGGTGTCGTCATTTCTCCGCTGCGGTCTGGATCCGGGCTCAAGATCAAGCTCGTTGAAGCGCTCGGCCATGGCAAGGCCTGCGTGGTGACGGCGACGACTCTGCAGGGCGTCCGTGATCTAGTCGGGCGCGCCGTCATGCAGGCGGATGACGCTTCCGACTTCCTGGAGGCGATCGCGTCGCTACTCCACGATTATGAAGCCAGATCCCGTCTCGCCGAACGAGCCCTAACAGTCGCCCGGCGGCATTTCTCACCGGCAGCCTGCTATCGCGACCTGCTGACCTTCATCCGCAACGCCGATCCAGCGGACGATCCCGGCTTCGAAGAGCCGGCCGATCCTCAGCATCAGGCTTGCTAGAAAGGCGTTCTCGATGAACTCGTCCTTCCCCCCGATTCAGACGCTGATGCCGACCCTGCCGGATCGGCAGAGGCCCTTCCAGTGGATCGGCGAGCTGGCGGCGTTCTTCCGCCGGAACCGGCATATTGTACTGGTTTGCACCGCGACGACCATGTTTCTGGCCCTGGCCTACACGCTCACGGCAAGACCGCAATTTACCGCAAGCACCATCCTGTTCATTGATGAAGGGCAATCGCAGCTGCTCCAGCAGCATCCTGCGGTCGCCGACGCGCAGATAGAGAATGCCCGGATCGAGAGCGAGGTGGAGGTCCTGCGTTCGGCCGGACTGGCCAGGAAGGTCGTGGCCAGGCTGGGTCTTGCCGACGATCCAGGCTTCAACCAGTCGCCGTCGCTTCCGGCCCGGATCGGCAGCCGGCTGGCGTCGTTCCGGGGGACTCAGTCGGTTGGTTCGGTCGCGGTAGATGCCGGGGAGGAGCGGCGAGCCGCACAGTTCCTGTCGATGGTCGTACCGCATCGGATCGGCCTGACTTACGTCATCGAGATCGACGCGACCGCGACCAACGCCGCGCTGGCGGCGCGGCTGGCTAACGGGCTCGCGGATGCCTACGTCGCCGAGCAATTGGAGGTCAAGGAGGCGGCGGCTCGGCAAGCAAACGGTTGGTTGCAGGCAAGGCTGCTGCAGCTTCAGGATCAGGCCTTGAAGGCGGATCAGGCCGCCCAATCCTTCAAGGCGGAAAACGGCATCGTCGACACCGGGCATGGGCTGCTCAACGAACAGCAGCTTACCGAGTTGACCACAGAGCTGGTCGCCGCACGTGGTCGGACCGCTCAGGCGGTCGCGCGGCTCGATCGCATCCGGCAGATGACGGCATCGCGAGGCGGCGCGGGGCTGGCGACGTCCGACATGCTTCAGAACTCGGTGATCAACGGCCTGCAGGAGCATTACCTTCGGGATGCGCAGCGCGTCGCGGAATGGTCCGCCCGATATGGTCACGACCACGAGGCCGCCATTCTCCTCAGACGCGAGATGGTCCAGCTGCAGACCTCGATTGACAGCGAGATGAGGCGGATCGGGGCGGCGGCCGAGAGTGACGTCGTCGTCGATCATGCCGGCGAGGCGGCGCTTCAAGCGCAGCTGGATGCGGTCGTCGGTAGGTCGGCAGGGACCGACAGGGCGCGCGCCACGTTCCGGTCGCTCCAGAGTGCCGCCGATACCTACCGATCGCTTTATGTCGCCTTTCTCCAGAGCGCGATGCAGACGGCTCAGGAGCAGTCTTTTCCCGTTGCAGACGTGCGGATCGTGACGCAAGCCCGGCCGCCGCTGACGAAGAGCAGGCCTCAGGGCAAGCTGATCCTGGTCGGCGCTACCGTTCTCGGGCTGGGGATGGGCTTCATCCTGGGTCTGCTGCGGGACGCTCTCGACCGTCGGATCCGTGATGCCTCCGACCTTGCCGATCAGACCGGCCTGTCCTGCCTGGCATCGCTGCCGGTCGTCGGTGCTCCACGGCGCTGGACGTCCTGGCGGTGGCGGGAACCCAGAGGTACCGGTCCCGCCGGGACGGCGGCACCGGCGATGCGACATCATGCCGTCGATCACCCGGACACCCCGTTCGGCCGCGGGATCAGCAGGCTGCAGCTTCGCCTGCAGCAGCGGGCCGGCGCCGGCGGCAGGGTGATCGGCCTGATCGCACCCACCGACGGCGCCGGCACGACGACGGTGGCGGTTAATCTCGTCGGATCGTTCTCGCGCAGCGGGCACGATACGGCGCTTCTGGATCTGTCACGGACGACGGGATCAGGCGCGCAGATCCGCGGTCGGCTAGATCTGCTGCGTCGGTCCCATGACGTCGTCGTCATCGACTTCCCGCCACTGGCCCGCCCAGGCGAAGCACATACAGTCTTCAGGGAGTTGGAAGAGGTCGTGCTGCTTGTCGATGCCGCCCGGTTCGATGGGGCGGCACTGCTGGACAGTCTTCGCGACGCCGGCCTCGACCGGCGCACCGTGTCGGGTGTCGTTCTGAACAAGGTTCCGGATCGCGGTCCCGCCTCAACTCGTTGAAAGCCATGGGTCCGGCCGGCAACGGCGACGACTTTACCCTCTGTTGGATGATGTCTCATTGGAAGCGCAGCGCATCTTCGAGCCGGCCGATCACCTGCTTGCCCGCCTTCCAGGAGGCTTTGCCACCACATCCCCAGGCGGTCCGGTCTGGTGGCTCTCCTTCCTGTCGCTGACCGGTTTTGTCCTGGAAACACGGTTCGGTTCGGCCGCCATGGCGCTTTGCCTTGGCACCTGGGGCCTCTATGCCGCGGCTTGGCCGGCGCGGTGCTGGCGCTGGGTGGAGCAGTATCGCCTGCCATGGCTGCTGCCGTTGTTCGCGATCGCCTCCACCTGCTGGTCGTTAGAGCCCGGCATCTCGTTCAAGCTCGGCACCGAATTCCTGTTGTTCACGGTGATCAGCGTGGTGGCATCACGAGGGCAAACCCTGCGGAGCCTGATCTCCTCGCTCATGTGCGCGCTCCTGATCGGCGTCGTGTTAAGCGCCCTGTTTCGGACCACGGCCGCGATTGGTACCACCGGTGAGATCGCGTTGATCGGGGTGTTTGGCAGCAAGAACAACCTCGCCAACTTCGTCTGCCTGTCGATGATCAGCAGCGTTTCCGTGCTTGCGGATCGGCAGCAGCCCGGTCTGCTCCGCATCCTCGGCCTCGCCGGCCTGATGCTCGACCCGATCATGCTGATCAAGGCGCACTCGCTCGGTGCGCTGCTCGCAGGCGGCGGGGCGATCGCCGCTGTCGCCGCGTTCATCATGCTCTCAAAGCTGCCGCACCGGCAGAGAAACCTCGTGCTGCCGCTGGTGGCGATCCTCGCGGCCGGACTGGTTGGCTTCGTCATGCTGGCGCTGCAGCAAGGCTTCGACCTGTCGACGCTCCTGGCGGCGGCGGGCAAGGACCCCAGCCTGACCGGCCGGACTTTCCTGTGGTCCAGGGCGCGCGACTACATCAGCGTCCGGCCGTTGCTCGGCGTCGGCTACCAGTCCTTCTGGGTTCAAGGTCATGTCGAGGCGGAAGCGCTGTGGCGTTTCGCGCAGATACAAAACCGCAGCGGCTTTCACTTCCACAACCTCTATTATGAGACGGCGGTCGAGCTCGGACAGCTGGGCGTCGCGATCCTGGGCCTCTCGATGCTGGCAACGGCGGCGGCGGCTGTTCGATTGGGACTGGCCAAGCCGGACTGCGATACCGCCTTCCTCTGCGGCCTGATCGTTTTCTATGCGATCCGCGTCGGCGTCGAGTTGGACTTTCTGGATCCGTTCTCACCAGGCAGCTTCCTGTTGCCCGCGATCTGGGTCCACGCATGCCGCAGACGCACGCCGGATCCCGCTTGATCAGCCGGCTCCCAGCGGGATTCGGAGACGCTCAAGCTTCGGCGCCAGCCGGTCTCGCATCCTCCCGATTTGTCGGTAGCAGGCAATCAGCGCGGCCGTCAGCAGGCAGCATGGCCCCGCCATCGTCGACGCTGCCTGGCCACATACCTTCCAGCGGACGATCCAGGCTGTCGTACAACGCCTCGACCAGCAGCCAAGCGCGGGTTTGATCGACATCATCAGCCGCAGCATCGGCGCTCCGTCATTTCCAGCGGGACAGACGATTCGGTCACGACCCAATACCCGGTCTCGAGATCGGGCATCGACACCGCCCTTGACCGGGGTGAAGCTGGCGGCATCAGACCGCCTCACTCAGTCTTCAGTTTGTACGACCAGCCCGGCGAGGGTGGTCGACCTCGTCGTGGAGATGCCCATGCCCTGCCTGACTCCTACGCCATCGGTTGCATCGTGACCGTCCATCTCCGTCGCGACCTGTCGCGCAGGCAGGTCGAGTTCCTAGCCCTTGGCGGCACCATCGGCGCCGGGCTGTTCCTCGGATCGGGACAGGCGCTGCACATGGCGGGAACGGCGCTGCTGCCGGCATACGCACTATGCGGACTTGTAGTCTACATCATCGCCCGCTGCCTCGGCGAACTGGCGCTGGACGACCCCGACCAGGGTACCTTCGTCAACCACATCGGCAGCCAGCTCGGTCCCGCCTACGCCTTCGTCAGCGGCTGGAGCTACTGGATCACGATGATCGTGGTCTGCATGGCTGAGCTCACCGCGGTCGGGCTGTTGCTGCACGCCTGGTTCCCGGCCCTGCCGCAATGGATCCCCGCATTCGCGGTGCTGCTGCTGCTGTTTCTGGTCAACCGCAACGGTGTGCGGCTGTTCGGCGAGGTGGAGTTCTGGCTGGCCCTGCTCAAGATCGTCACCATCGTCGGCTTCATCCTGCTCGGGCTGGCCGCAATCATGGCGCCGGCACGCCTTGATCTGACCGGCGCGCACCTGTCCAACCTCTGGCGCCTTGGCGGCGTATTTCCAACCGGCCTGGCCGGCTTCCTCGCCATCCTGCCGATCGCGCTGTTCCCGTTCGGCGGCATCGAGCTGATCAGCCTCGCCGCCGCCGAGACCGCCGACCCGTTGCACACGCTGCCGCGCGCGGTGAATGGGTTGCTGCTGCGGGTCCTGGTCTTCTATCTCGGCGTCTTGGCTGCCCTGCTGGTGCTGTTGCCCTGGACCGAGATCGTTCCGGGCGCCAGCCCGTTCGTGCTGGTGCTCCGCCGACTCGACGTTCCGTTCGCCGCCGGTTTCCTCAACCTCGTGCTGATTACCGCCGTCACCTCGTCGTGCAACTCGATCCTGTTCGGCGCCACCCGCGCTCTGCGCTCGCTGGCGCTGGACGGAGCTGCCCCTGCGAGCCTCGCGCAGTCCAACCGCAACGGCGTCCCGATCCGCGCGGTCACCGTCTCGATCGCCGGCATCTCGCTCACGATCGTGCTGAACTACCTGCTGCCCGCCGAGATCTTCCAACTCCTGTTGCAGATGACGGCGCTGGTCATCACCGTGAACTGGTCGTTCATCGTCATCGCCCACCTGCGCTATCGTCAGACCCGCGGCCAGCTCGAGCTGCGATATCCAGCGCCGTGGACGCCATGGTCGAACTACCTCGTGCTGGTCTTCGTTCTGATGGTGTTGTCGATCTTGGCGATCGACCGCACCGCGCGCATCCCGTTGCTGCTCGCCATCCTGGGTTTCGCGGCACTGGCGATCGCCGCTCGGCTGCGCCGTCGCCACATAAGCGGCCTCTCGTGATCTGCCGCGCCACCGCCCCGCATCTCCGTCGCCGATCCTGGAACTCGTTCTTGGCGTGAAACTCTCGAGGCGGTAAGTATTCGCGAGACGCGCTTGTCGTCGACGCGTCAACGTTCTAGGCAAGGCAGCCCCTCAGACAATCCGGAACCTCCATGGCACGCATGATCACGAGTCGCACATCAACCAAGCCGCCGGCAGTGGCCACTGGCGCCAAGCGGCTCGGCCGACCGCTGGGCTCCAAAAACAAGACTTCGCTGAAATCCAAGACCAGGACGCCCGCAACCGCCAGCCGACGCGTCGCAGCGAAGACGTCGGCGGTGCCGGCCGCGCCCAAGATGAGCAAGGCCGCTCTCGAACTTCACGTCGCCAAGCTGGAGCGCAGCATCGCCCGCCTGCGCAAGCAGAACGCCGAGCTGAAGCAGACCGCCCGCGACGAACCCGAGAAAGCGCCTGCCGCCAAGGCGCCGGCGAAGCCGGCCGCGGCCGTTTCCACAAAGCCGAAGCGCGCCGCTTCGTCGAAGACCCGGCGCCAGTCGGCCAGGGCTTCGGAAATGTCTTCGATCTCGCCTGATCATGATGACGGCGACGCCGACATGCTGGCCAACGACTGATCGGTCCGCCCTAGGCCGTCACCCGTCGTGCGGTTGACGCCTCGGACCGCGATCTCGTGAGCGGCGGCCGCGCAACCGGGCGCGGCCGCAGGCGTGTGGCCCGCGAGCAGCCGGAGAATGCGCGTGACCCAGCAGATCCCTCTCGGGCCCGACGCCGTGATCGGGCACCATATCGGCAGCGGCGTGATCGAGGTCATGCCAGACATCGCGTTCCGCCGCCTGACCCTGGTCAACGTCGCGTTCGTCGGCCCAGCGGCAGCACCCGATCGCGGCTGGGTGCTGGTCGATGCCGGGCTTCCGGACTCGGCCGCGGAGATCATAGCCGCCGCCAGCCACCGCTTCGGCGTGTTGTCGCGGCCCTCGGCGATCGTGCTGACGCATGGTCATTTCGATCATGTCGGCGCCTTGGCCGAACTCGCCGAACGCTGGGACGCGCCGATCTATGCGCATCCGCTGGAACATCCCTATCTCGACGGCAGCGCCGCCTATCCGCCGCCGGACCCGCATGTCGGCGGCGGCCTGATGTCGGTAGTCTCCCGGCTCTACCCCCGCGAGCCGGTCGACGTCGCCGCCCGCCTGCGCGCGCTACCGCCGGACGGCAGCCTGCCCGACATGCCGGGCTGGCGCTGGATCCATACGCCTGGGCATTCGGTGGGCCAGGTGTCGCTGTGGCGGGAGGCCGATCGCACGCTGCTGTCGGCCGACGCCATCATCACCACCGCTCAGGAATCCGCCTACGCCGTCGTCCTGGCGCGCACCGAGCTGCACGGGCCGCCGATGTACTTCACCCAGGACTGGCCGTCCGCGCGACGCTCGGTGGAGCGGCTGGCGGCGCTTGACCCCCAAACCCTGCTGAGCGGCCATGGGCTGGCGGTATGCGGTGCCGCGATGCGCGATGCCCTGCACCAACTGGCGCAGCGTTTCGACGAGGTGGCGCATCCGGCCGGTGCCCATTACCAGCTGCACCCGGCCCGTGCCGAAGACGGCACCGCCTATGCCGCACCGGAGAGCTGACCCTCCGGCGACAACAGGCAGCCGCCGCGTCCGATCGATCCGGACAGCCGGCCGCAGGCACCCATTGCGCGTCCGGCGACCGCCGTGCAGCGTCGCCGGCATGGTCGATCCGGTCGGACGCGACGCCGTGCTACGGCGGGATATGGGGGCGCTGGCGCTGGGCGCCGCGGTGGTGAACGGCGTGGTCGGCGCCGGCATCTTCACCTTGCCGGCAACGATGGCCCAGGCCGCCGGGTCGTTGGCACCGGTCGCCTACCTGATCTGCGCCGTGGCGATCGGTCTCGTGGTGGTGTGCTTCGCCGAGGCCGGCAGCCGCCTGCCGACCAGCGGTGGCGTCTACGGCACCGTCGCCTATGCGTTCGGGCCGATGGTCGGCTTCGTCTGCGGCATGCTGACCTGGATGGCCAGCGTGCTGGGCTGCGGCGGCATCGTCGGCGCCTTGGCCGGCACGATCGGCAGCGTCGTCCCGGCGCTGGCGCAGGGAGGTGGCCGCGCGGCGGTAATCCTGCTGGCGATCGGCTCGATCACGTTGGTTAACTTGCGCGGCGTACGCGAGGCGGCCTGGATGATCTCCGCCGCCACCGTGGTCAAGCTGGTGCCGCTGCTGCTGTTCGTCTTGGTGGGGGGCGCCGTCCTGCTGTTCGGGACCACGCAGCATCCGCCGGCGCTGCCTGCTCCCCCAGCCGGGCTGGCGGATGCCGTCATCCTCGGCGTGTTCGCCTTCGCCGGCATGGAGACGCCGCTGGCGGCCAGCGGCGAGGTGCGCGATGGCCACCGCACCGTGCCGCGGGCACTGTTCGGCGCCATGGGCTTCGTGCTGGCGCTCTACGTCGCCATCCAGGTCATCGCGCAGTCGCTGCTGGGCGCGGGCCTCGCCGGACAGGCGGCGCCGCTCGCGGCCGCGGCGTCGCGGTTCGGCGGTGCCGCGCACGCGGTGCTGATCGCCGGCGCCGGCCTGTCGATGCTCGGCTGGATCGGCAGCGACATCCTCGGCGCCCCGCGCATCCTGTTCGCCTTCGCCCGCGACGGCTTGCTGCCGTCGGCGCTGGGCCACGCCGGCCGCCGCAGCCACGCGCCGGACGTCGCCATCCTCACCCATGCCGGCATCGCCGCCGTCCTTGCCCTGTCCGGCAGCTTCACCGGCCTGGTTATCGCCTCCACGCTGAACACCGCCGGCCTCTACTTCCTAGGCTGCGGCGCCGCCTGGGTGCTGCATCGGCGCGACGTGCGCATGCTGGGGCAGCCGGTGAGCTTCGCCTGGCTGCCGGCGGTCGCCGCCTGCGGGATGATCGCGATGACGCTGCTGGTCTGCGTGGCGCCGCGCGGCGAGATCGTCGGGCTGGCGCTGGTGGTGGCGGGCAGCATGGCCCTCTACGCCCTCATGCGAACGCTGGGTCGCCGTCGCCGCCCGGCCGGTTGAGTCTCACAGCGTCCGGCGCCGCACGCCACGCGACCCCCGCCCGCAGCCCCTCGCGGTCGACGACCGTGACGGCCGAACGGGCGTCCGGATCGTAGCTCCATCCGTCCGTCCCCGCCGGTGGCCCGACGTCGTGCAGGATCACCGCGATCGCGTGCCACCACGGCTCGTAACGGCCCTCCTGGGCCAGCTCGCGCACCACGAGGCCATCGGCCGTCCGCTCGCCGCGATATCGGCAGCGCAGGAACAAGCCGTCGCGATAGCCGAGGCTGACGCCGTCATCGGCATACAGCGCGCCGTCGCAGGTATCCGCCGGATACACGTGCAGCTCGAGCGGACCCAGCGGCACCTCCGCCGTGCTCTGCACCACGGCCTGCCGGGGGATGATGGCGCCGGCGCGGACGAACACCGGCAGGATGGCGTCGTCCGGTGTCACCTGCAGCAGGCGCAGGCCGGAGCCGCCGTCGCCACCGGGCAGCGCCCTGCCTTCGACCGCCACCCGCGCCGGCCCCGCGCCTACCACAAGCCGCCCGGTCCGCTCGTCGTACCATTCGCCCGGCGGCAGCAGCACTTGGTAGGGGGCGGGCGACTCGCCGAACGGCGCCGGCGCCACCATCAGCTGGCCGCCCCACATGAACTGCGCCGGCGCCAGGTGATCCAGCGTCCACTCGCAGCTGGCATCGGGAAACTCCAGGAACAGTGGCCGCATCATCGGCACGCCAGTCCGCGACGCCTCCTCGGCCACCGTGTAGATGTAGGGCAGCAGCCGGTAGCGCGCCTCGATCGCCTGCCGGCGCAGCGCCTCGTGCGCGGCCCCGTGCACCCACGGCTCCTGCAGCGGCGTGTGCTTGTCGGTATGGTCGCGGCTGATCGGGTTCGCCATGCCGAGCTGCAGCCAGCGCGTCAGCAGCGCGGCCGACGGCGCGCCGGCGAAGCCGCCCAGATCCACACCCGAGAACGGCATCCCCGACAGCCCCAGGCTCAGCAGCATCGGCGTGCTCAGCCGCAGGTGGTTCCAGGTGGAGGAGTTGTCTCCGGTCCACGTCACCGCGTAGCGCTGCGTGCCGGCGTATCCGGCGCGCGTCATCACGAACGGCCGCTCGCCCGGCCGCAGCCGCGTCAGCCCGTCGTGCGTCGCCTGCGCGTTCAGCAGCCCGTACAGGTTGTGCACCTCGTGCTGCGTCGCCCGCCGCGGCGCGAACCCCGGCTCCTCCACCCGTCCCCACACGTCGAGCGGGATCGTGCGGGTGGGCGTATCGAACACCGACGGCTCGTTCATGTCGTCCCAGAACCCGGCGGCGCCCGCGTCGCAGAACTCCCGATGCAATGTCCCCCACCAGTCCCGGGTCGCCGCCCGCGTGAAGTCCGGGAACACGCAGGGCCCGGGCCAGACCGGTCCGACATAGGGACTGCCGTCCGGGTTGTGCAGGAAATGGTCCCCGGCGACGCCGCCGTCGTACGGCGCATAGCCCACACCCGGCCGCGCCGCCACGTGCATGTCGGCGATCAGGACCGTGCGGAATCCCTGGTCGCGCAGCTCGCGCAACAGGCCGGCCAGGTCCGGAAACGCCCACGTGTCGACGGTGAACGGCCGGTTGCGGTCCTGGTAGTCGATGTCAAGCCACAGCACGTCGGCCGGGATCCGTCTCTGCCGGAACGCCGCCGCGACCGCGCGCACCTCGGCCGCGTCCCGGTAGCTGTAGCGCGACTGCTGGAACCCGAACGCCCACAGCGGCGGCAGCGGCGCTGGCCCGGTCAGCCAGGCGTGGCGCCGCAGCACCGCCTTCGGGTCCGGACCGTGCATCACGTAGTAGTCGAGCCCGCCCCCAGCCGCGGTGATCCGCAGCTCGTCCGGATCGGTCTGTCCGACGTCGAAGCCGGTGCGCCAGCTGCTGTCGAGCAACAGCCCGTAGGCGACGCCCCGGCACAGGCCGAGCAGGAACGGGATCGCCTTGTAGAGCGGGTCGCTGCCCTCCTGGTAGCCGTAGGCGTCGGTGTTCCACAGCGTGAAGCTGCCGCCGCGCCGGCCGATCGGCCCGGCCTTGTCGCCGAGCCCGAACAGCTCCTCCTGCGCCCGCAGCCGCCGGCGCAGCACGAAGCCGCCATCCCGGAACGCCGGCCCGGCATCCGGGACGTCTCCTGACAGCAGCCGGCCGTCGTGGTCGTGGATCGAGACCGCGCCGCTGCGCCGGTCGACCCGCACCCGCAGCACCGCGGTATCGAAGCCCACCGTCCGGCCGGCGCGCACCGCCACCACCGCCGCTCGCGCTGCCCGGGCGGCCGGCAGCACCGCCCAGGAGGCGTCCTCCGGCAGCGCCGCGGCCCCGCCGCGCACCCGGATCACCGCATCGTCCAGCGCCGTCACCTCGAGGATGCCGGCCCGCAGCCGCAGCACGAGACCGTGCGGCTGGAATCGGCAGCGCCCCCAGGAGCGCCCGAACCGTACGGTCCGGCCGGCGGCAAGACCGGCCGCCAGCCCGACGAGGACCTCCGCCCGTCGCCCGATCCTCAACCGCGGCCGTCCCGGCGACGGCGCGCCGCCGCGTCCGCAATCCACGATCCTGATCCGCAGTGCGCCATGACGTCATCCCTCGACCGTGTGGCGGAGGCCATCGCGGTCCCCGTCCCCTCCACGAACGCCCCGCCGGGCGCCCGGGATCGCACCGGCCCGCGATCCGCCGCGCCGACGGGCTGTCGCATCACGGAAACAGGTCCTGAGAAGAAGGATAAGGGCTCCGCCCTGGACCCGTTGGGGCGGTCGTGCGCAGCACGCCTGCGGCGTGACGGTCCCAAACCCCGATCCGTACGGAAAGCTCGCTTGCGATTGCGCACCGGCAAACGGATCGGGGTCCGGAGCCCGGGGGCACGGAGCTGATGACATGACGCCGGCTGGCGGTTACCCCGTCCAGCCACCTCGACATGGCTGTCGATGACGCCGATGCAGGCAGGGCCGGCCAGGGGCACCTCGTCACCCTCGCTGCGAGTGGGGGATCAGCCACCCGATATCCTGGCTGGTGCGGATGCGGCGGATCTCGATGCGGTCGTGCTCGCCGTCGACCCGGGTGCATTGAGCCAGCACCCGCGGCGGCGCTTGGAGGAGGACGCGACGTCGGCATCCATTGCGGACCTGCCTTGAGGCTGAACAGCCAGTCGCCGCCGCGGTCGCGGACTCGGGCGGTGGTCCGGGCACCGCGGCGCAGAGGGTCGGCGACCACCAGCATGTCGTCGAGGTCCAACAGGGCCCGCACCTCGCGGCCGGCGACCTTCTCCCCGCCGGCACCGGTCCGGCGACGACCCGTGGCAGCGTCGGCGGTCGACGGCTACCCAGACACGGGGAAGCGCGCCCGCAGCCAGCCCAGGAGAAGCCGAGGGGCGACCTCCTCACCGAAAGCCGCTATGAGGCTGGCGTGCGGGACGAGGAGGTGGGCCATCCCGAACAGAAGCGCGGACGGGACCAGCGCCGCG
>CAXTVM010000006.1:68789-107704 GCA_964247725.1 uncultured Acetobacteraceae bacterium
CGGGACGAGGAGGTGGGCCATCCCGAACAGAAGCGCGGACGGGACCAGCGCCGCGCCTGCGCCCAACATGCGGGCGAGCAGGCGGAACGCGACGGCGCGGAACAGGAGCTCCTCAAGCAGCGCCGTGGCGCAGGACCCGAAGCTTTGACCCAGCCAGTCCGGGGTGCCGGCTCGGTGGACCTGGTAGAGGCCGGTCATCAACAGCACGGCATAGATCAGGCCCATGAGACCGGCGCCCGTCAGCACGCCGGCGCCGAAATCGAGTGGCGCCCGGCGAAGCGCCAGCTCGCGGGCCACGCGCCGCTCGCCAAGGCGCACCAGGAGGGCATAGGCGCCATAGCTGACGCCGAGGATCGCCACGATGAGCGCCGGCGTCAGCCCGACGGCGTGGTGCAAGGCATCGCTCAGGAGGAAGGGCATCAAGGCCGGGCCTTCCACCACGGTGGCGAGGAGCAGCAGCCATGCAGGCGCCCGCAGCCACAGCCAGGGGCCGGAGTGCAGGACGCCCTGCGTCCCGAGCTGCAGCCGCCCTGCGAAGGGGCGCTTCTCCGACCGGTCCGCTGCATCGGCCATGGCGTTCCCGGACTGGTTCGGTTCTCGGCCTCACCCAAGCCGGACGAGGCCATCGGGGCCGGGTGACGGATCCCTCCATGACGGCGGGCTGAAGGCAGACAAGAGCGACGGCATCAGCAAGCGCACATCGATCATCTGCCCGACGTCGAGCACAACGCTCCGGGTCGAGTGAGGGACCCCGAGCACGATGGCCGCCCGACGGCCGAGGCAGCTAGAATAGCAGTCCCTTGCGCAGCATCCCGTGGATCCCCTTCTCGCCGTTCACGGTCTGCGTAACCCGGAAGTCCACCGCCAGCGAGCAGAACTGGTACGCCTCCTCGCGCGACAGCGCCGAGCGCTCGACGATCAGGCCGATCATCTCGCGCAGCGCCATCCGCATCGCCTCGTCGAGGTCCTCGTCCAGCCCCATGCTGATCCAGTGCGTCGGTGTCTCCGCACGCGGGAACCGCAAGCCTGCGCGCTTGTGCAGGATCAGCGTGAAGCGCCCCTCCAGGTTGGTCTCCAGCGCGTTGATGCAGACCTCGCCGTCCCCCTGCAGCCCGTGCCCGTCGCCCACCGAGAACAGCGCTCCCGGCACCCAGACCGGCAGGAACAGCGTGCTGCCGGCGATCAGCTCCTTGTTGTCCAGGTTGCCGCCGTGCTCGCGCGGCTCGATCGAGCTGATCGCGCCGAACTCCGGCCGCGGCGCCACCCCCATGACGCCGAAGAACGGCGCCAGCTCCAGCTCGACCCCGTACGGCATCCGGCAGACCCGGCGTGTACGGTCGATCGCGATGTGCGTCAGCCGGCCGGCCGCGAAGTCGCGCGGCAGCGTTCCCCGCAGCGGGCGGAAGCCGCAATAGCCCCAGTCCTGCGTCGGCTTCACCGCCTCGATCCGCACCTCCAGCATGTCGCCTGGTTCGGCGCCCTCGATCGCCACCGGTCCGGTCAGGATGTGGCCCGGCCCCGGCGGCAGGGCGGCCTGGATGCCCCGCAAACGGGGGTCGATCGCAAAGCCGCTCTCGGCATCCGGCATCACCGCCGGGGTGCCGGACACGCTGCCGATCACCACGCCATCGCCCGATCGCACGGTCAGCACTGGTGGAAAACCCGCGTCGAACAGGCCCCAGCGACAGGTTTCCACGGCAGGCTCGAGCCGATGCAGCGCCATCTGGTCCTCCCTCACATCCCGTTCCGGACAGCATGCGGCACTCACCGGGCAAGGCCAAGCCGACCGCGTTGCCGCCGACGCCGCGCCGGACCGTGGTCATCAGCCGTCGACTTCCCCGCGGCCGCCGTTCCACGACAGCGCCGCAAGTGCTACGCTTAAACTCATTACCAACGTGATCCTGATGTGGCGCTAGGTCCTGTGGACGGATTTGATCAAGATGAGGCCGCGAGCGAAGGAGACGAACGAGGCGTAGTTCTCTGCGGTCTTCTCGCATCGCAGTGCGATGCGCTTGAAGCGCTTGAGCTTGCCGACGGCCTGCTCGATGCGCGCCCGGGTTTTGTAGAGCAGCCTCGGGAGGTGCTTCGGGCTATGAGCTGTGATCTTTCGCACCGGGATCACCGGCACGATCCGGCACGATCCCGAGCGCCCTGGCGGCGCGCCTGTTGCTCTTGGCGTCGTAGCCCTTGTCGGTCATGACGGCGCGCGGCCGGATGTCGGGCCCGATGCCCAGCAGCAGCGGGAAATGCGGGCTGTCGTTGGCCTCACCGCCGGTCAGATGGAAGGCGAGTGGCATACCGTCGAAGTCGCTTTTCAGGTGGATCTTGGTCGAGAAGCCGCCGCGCGACCGGCCGAGCGCCTGGTTTTGCTGCCCCCTTTTGCACCGGCGGCCAAGACGTGGGCACGGACCGCGGTGCTGTCGAACATCTGTAGCAGGTGTGCCCCCGGGCTGAGCTCGGCCAGCAACTGGAAGAACGCCTCGAACACGCCGCTGCGGCTCAGCCGCGAGAACCGCTTCCAGACGCTGTCCCGGGGGCCATACTCCGCAGGCAATGCCCGCCAGCTCACGTTCTGCAGCGTGAAAAGTGCAAGGCCTCCGGGAAGCGCCGGTCGTCCCGTGCCTTGTCGCCCCGCCGGGGGAGACAGCCTCGGAACACCTCCAGGACGATCTCTCAGTCCTCCTCGCTCATCCGCGTCAGCATCGAGTCGGTCCATGACTGCCGACCCCCTGTGGATCACCCATCTGCAACCTTGAGAAGCCTCGGCTAAATCCGTCCACATAACCTAGGCCAGAGCCCTGGCCTTCCCTCACGCCGTCAGGTGCGCGCTATCGCCCCCGGTCACCTCGAACACCGACCCACTGACCACCCACGCCGCGTCGGAGGCCAGGAACACCACCATCGGCGCCACGTCTTCCGGCGCGA
The DNA here is from genome assembly GCA_964247725.1 of uncultured Acetobacteraceae bacterium. Taxonomy (GTDB): domain Bacteria; phylum Pseudomonadota; class Alphaproteobacteria; order Acetobacterales; family Acetobacteraceae; genus Lichenicola. Next base: position 71,715 of record CAXTVM010000006.1, read on the forward strand.
TCCACGGCACGCCGAGCGGCGTCTTCTTCAGCTGCGCCTGCCGCGCCGTCCCTTCGTCCTTCGCCTCGTCGCCGGTGGGACCTTGGCCGCTGGCCTCGATCGCCGCCGCGTAGCGATCCTCGTGCCGGGTCAGCTTGGTGTCGATCAGCCCGGGGATCAACGCGTTGACGGTGATCTTGTGCGCGCCCAGCTCCAGCGCCACCGACTTCATCAACCCGATCAGCCCCCATTTCGACGCCGCGTAGGCTGAGCCGTTCTTGGTGCCCTGCTGTCCCTGCGTCGAGGAGGTGATGATGATGCGCCCGCCGCCGCGCCGCACCAGCGCCGGCGCGAACGCCCGCAGCGCGTTCGCGGTGCCGGTCAGGTTGATGTCGATCTGGTCGTGCCAGTCGGGATCGTTCATCTCCAGCAGCGGCTTGAAGGCCTGGATGCCGGCGTTGGCGAACAGCACGTCGATGCCGCCGAAGCCGACCTCGATCGTCTCCACCGCCTGCCGCAGCAGCGCGATGTTGCGCTGGTCGAGCTGGATCGGCAGCCAGCGCGCGCCAGCCTGCTCCACCAGCCGCCCGGTCTCGGCCAGCTCGTCCGGCGTCGCCGGCTCGAAATCCACGATGGCGCTCACCGGCCCGTCGATGTCGATGCCGGCCACCGCGCTGGCGCCGGCCCGCGCCAGGGCCACCGCGGACGCACGTCCGATGCCGCGCGCAGCCCCGGTGACGACGACGACCTTGCCGGCGAGGCTCATGCCGGGGACGGCCGCATCCGACCGCGCTGTGGTGGTGCCCATGGTCTGTTCCCGCCCTGTCTGCAGCCGCCTCAACGCGGCCGCTGCACCGGAGCGCCGCCCCCGCGCCGCTCTCCCGCACACGTGATGGCCGCCTTGGCGGGACGCCCCGCACTCATCCATGATGCCTGCAGCCTGCTTCGGGGGACGCCGCATGCCGTGTGTTGTCGGGCTGATGAGCGGCACCTCGCTGGACGGGGTCGATGCCGCCCTGATCGAGACCGATGGCGAGACGGTCGGCCGTCGCGGCCCTGCGTTGAGCATCGCCTACCCCTCGCCGCTGCGCCGGCGCCTGCGCGACCTGCTCGACCGCGCCGTGGGCCTGGATCCGGACGATGCCGCGAGCCTCCGGCCCGACGATGCCGAGCTCCGCGACGTCGAGCGCGCGCTGACCCTGGCCCACGTCGATGCGGTGCACGCCGTGATCGGCCGGGCCGGACGGGACGCCGACCTGATCGGCTTCCACGGCCAGACCATCCTGCACGCGCCGGAACGGCGCCTCACCTGGCAGATCGGTGACGCGGCGCTGCTGTCACGGCGCACCGGCCTTCCGGTGGTGCACGGTTTCCGCGGCGACGACGTCGCCGCCGGCGGCCAGGGCGCGCCGCTGGCGCCGCTCTACCACGCCGCCCTGCTGGGCCGGCAGGCGGGCCCGGTCGCGGTGCTCAACATCGGCGGCGTCGCCAACCTCACCTTGGTGGATGGCGACGGCGGCGTGCTGGCCTGCGACACCGGCCCCGGCAACGCGCTGCTTGACGACTGGGCGGAGCGTCATACCGGCATCCCCTGCGACCGCGACGGGCGGCTGGCGCTGGCCGGCCGGGTCGATCACGCGGTGCTGGAGACGCTGCTGGCCGATCCGTTCTTCCGCCGGCCGTCGCCCAAATCGCTCGACCGCCTGGGCTTCGCCGGGGCGCTGGCGGCGGTGTCGGATCTCGGTCCCGAGGACGGCGCCGCCACGCTGGCCGCCTTCACGGTCGAGGCGGTGCGGCGCACCCCCCTGCCGGATACGCCGCTCGCCTGGCACGTCTGTGGCGGTGGCCGCCACAACCCGGCGCTGATGGACGGGCTGCGGCGCGCCCTCGCCGTCCCGGTCGAGCCGGTCGACCGGCTGGGCTGGGACGGCGACGCGCTGGAGGCCGAGTGCTTCGGGTTCCTGGCCGTGCGCAGCCTGCGCGGCCTCGCTCTGTCCTGCCCCACCACGACCGGGGCGCCGCGGCCGCTTGGCGGCGGCCGCATCACCTGCAGCGCCCTGCCGACGATCCCGCGGGCGCTGGCCGATACGCTCCACACCGCACGCCGGCCGGGATCGCATCCGGCAGGCGGTGATACGGCACTCAGTCCCTGAAGCACCCGTCCGCCCGACTTTCCCCATCGTAGTCCGCTGGTAGGAGCACGGCCAGCATCTGCGACAGCGCCAGGTCGGCGTTGCGACAGCGCTTGGACGAGCGGTCGCTCGACACCAGCCTGAGCTCGAACGGCGGGTCGCCAGGCCCGCCGTCGGTGGCCTCCAGCCGGCAGACGAGCAGCGTCGCGGTCGCGTGGTTTGCCGGCAAGCCGCTCGGCGCGTCGTCCGGCAGCACCTCGAGCAGCGGGCTCGCCGGCTGCCTGTCCACCAGTCCGCGCGCGAAGCGTGGCCTGCCCAGCACGCGCTCGCCGTCGAACGGCTCATCGCTGATCGTGTCCCGCAGCATCCTTGTTCGGGCGTCGACGAGCGTCACGGTGCCGGCGCCATGCCCTTCCGCCACCGAGCTCAGGACCAGCCAGTCATGGTAGCTGTGGGCGTTGCCGTTCGCACTCCACGCCTGGACGACCATCGCGTCGGAGCCGTCGGGCAGGAACGACCGGAGCTGGTTCGCGCCGTCATGCAGCACCAGCAGCACCAGCGGCTGGAGGCGCGTAACCTGGTGGGGCGGATCGGCCGCCGCGGGGGCGGCGATCCCCATCGACGCCAGGAGCATGACGATCCGGTTCATCGGACCTCCGTCGTCGGGACCGGCCCGGAGGACGGGATGCCTCGGGCCTCCAGGTAGCGGGTCACCGGCGGTCCCCAGATCGCGGGCCTGCCGTCGCCCAGGAACAGGCGGTGCCCCTCGTCGTCGTAGGAGGCGGGCTGGACCAGCGTCGCCTGGCCGCCCGCCCTGGTGAACGCGGCGTGCACGGCCTCTGCGATCTCGGGGCGGAAGAAGATGTCGTTGCGCGCGTAGATCCAGAGCATGGGGCTGCGCGAGGTGCCGCCGAACACGCCGGCCGCCTCGGCCAGACGCTCGGGACGGCAGTTGCTGTCGGGCATGTCGTCGCGGTGGCCGCAGCGCGCGCCGGCGAAGACGACGAGGGCGGCGACCTTCGGATGCGGCAGCGAGGCATACGCGATCGTGCCCCAGCCGCCGGCGGACTGGCCGACGACGATGGCGCCGTCCGGGCGAGCGAACGGCAGCGCGATCGCGTAATCGACGATGGCGCCGATGTCGCGCGCCGTCTCCAGCCCGGCATGGACGTAGTCGGGATCGCGGCACGAGCCGTAGGTCTCCGCCCAATTGCCGCCGGTCTCGCCGTAGCCCCGGCGCAGCGCGTAGACCACGATGTCGCGGCGACGCGGGAACCATTGCGAGGCCTCGCTGTCGCAGTCCTCGAGCTGCATGCGGGGGCGGGCGTCGGCACGTGCCGGGGAGCCGTGATTGATGACCACGACCCGGGCCGGCGCATCGCCCGGCGGGCGGCAGACCCTGGTCGAGAGGGTCACGCGGCTGCCGTCATCGTCGCGCATGGGGATCTCCCGCAGCTGGTCCCGCGCGGCGTCGTCCGCACGCGGCGCCGAGCAGGCCGCCAGCAGCCAGGGCAGCAGGCCGAGCGACGCGGGCGCGGAACCGGGCCTGCAAGACGCAAGGCGACGCATGCGATCCCCCGTTCGATCGGATGCGGGATCGTCGTCGATCCTCCGCATCGTCGCAACGCGGACCGCCGACGCCTCCCGGCGGGTCAAGGGCAACTCCGCGTTCCGGCCCGCATTCGCCCCGCATGATGAAGCTGCTGCTGGCGCTGCTGGCGCTGATCCTGATCGCGATCGTGCTGCAGGATGCATTCGAGGTGATGCTGCTGCCGCGCCGCGTGGCACGCCGGCTGCGTGCCGCGCGGCTGTACTTCCGCAGCGTCTGGCGGGTCTGGACCTGGGTCGCAGGGGCGTTCCGGAATGGCGCTCGACGCGAGCACGTGCTCAGCGTGTTCGGGCCGCTGTCCATGGTGGTGCTGTTCTCGCTCTGGGCGCTGGGACTGATCGCCGGCTTCGGCATCCTGGAATGGGCCTGCCAGTCCGGTCCGGCCGAGCATTCGCCGCTGATCGACCAGATCTACATGAGCGGCGTCACCTTCTTCACGCTCGGCTACGGCGACATCGTGCCGCACTCGCACCTGACGCGCGGGCTGTCGGTGCTGGAGGCCGGGCTCGGGCTCGGCTTCCTGGCGCTGGTGATCGGCTATCTGCCGGTGCTCTACCAGCTGTTCTCGCGCCGCGAGGCGCACGTGATCCAGCTCGACGTCCGCGCCGGCACGCCGCCCTGCGCCTGCACCCTGCTCAGCCGCCACAGCGAGCCCGGGGGCCTCGCCAAGCTCGACGACCTGCTGCGCGAGTGGGAGGTATGGGGCTCCGAGTTGCTGGAGAGCCATCTCAGCTACCCGATGCTGGTCTATTACCGCTCGCAGCACGACAGCCAGTCATGGCTGGCGGCGCTGGCGGCGGTGATCGACACCTGCGCTGTGATCCTTGTCGGGATCGAGGGCACGCAGCCGCTGCAGGCGCGCATGACCTTCACCATGGGCCGCATGGTGGTGGTCGAGATGGCCCGCTCGTTCGCCGTCAGCCCGTCGCGCTACGACGGCGGCGACCGCCTCGGCGACGCCGACTACCGGCGCCTCACCGAGACGATGGCCGAATACGGACTGTGCTGGAAGAACGCCGACGCGCAGCCGACCCTGGCCGCGCTCCGCGCCACCTACGAGCCGCTGCTCGACGCGCTGGCCGCCCGGCTGCTGCTGCGGCTGCCGCCCTGGATGGCGGACGGCGAGATCGCCGACAACTGGCAGATCGGCCATCGCGGCCTGATCGCCGCCCGCCTGGTCGAGCAGCTCGCGGTGCCGATCGGGCCGCAGGAGGTCGCCCCATCCGGCCGCCTGTGGCGCCGCCTGCGCGCCCGGCTCGATCCGTGAGCGACGTCGCCCGGCCCGCTCAGCCCTGCCCCCAGCCCTGGCCCCTCATCTGGCACAGCAGCGCCAGGCCGCGAGGTGCCGCCCTGGAGGCCGGCTCGCGCGTCCGCCGCATCGCCGCGACGCGCCGGGCGAACAGCGCACAAGCCGTCGCGTAGAGGCGGCGGTCGATCGGCGTCAGCAGATCGAGCAGCAGGTCGAGCCGCGGCGTCATGACCACCGGCGGGACCGGCGTCAGGTCCGGACAGTCGCGGACCATCACCTCGAGCACCTGGCGCGGCGCCACCGGCTCCATCCGCAGGCCGAGTGCCTGGTTCAGCAGCAGGCGGCTCTGCTCGAAATGCTCGGTCAGGCCGAATCCGGTCATGCCCTCGAGCGCAGAGACCGCATCCGCCAGGACGCGTTCGGGATCGGTCAGGATCGGGTCGTCCGGTTCCAGCGCATGCACGGCGCGGGTGCGGGTGAGCTGGCCCGTCATCGCGTCCCGGATGCTCGGATGCTGCAGCACCCGCGGATGGCCGAAGAACTCCTCTGCGGTACTGTCGCGCGCGATCCGGAGCAGGTCGTAGAGATCGCGATCGGGATGCGGCCGATGCGCCTTCCAGAACGAGAACAGCGACACCAGCCGGCTCTTCGGCTCGCGCAGCATGGTGACCACCCGCAGGTCGCCGGGAATGGAGCGGCACCGGGTCAGGTCGAAATGGCCGGAGAACAGCTCGTAGTCGGCCAGCTCGTTGATGGTCCAGTCGCCGATGGTGTCGTTGCGCTCGGGGCAGACCCGATCGGCGGCGACCTGGCTACACAGCATCTCGTGCAGCGTCGTACCGCCGCACTTCTCGATGTGCACGAACACCAGCCGCCGGCGGCTGAGCTCGGATCGGCTGGTATGCCGGTAGCGGTCGGCGCTGAGCCGGCGGTTCCGGAACTCGGTCGACATCAGCAGCTCGCGCTGGAAATCGCCCAGGCTGTCCGCGCCGTCCGCCGCGTAGCGGGTGCGAAAGGCTGCGATCTCCGGGCCGCTCGGCATCCTGCCCAGAAGCCACATGTAGCCGGTCACGACATCGGTTTCGCTGATCACAAGCCAATCCTGGTGCGAGACGCGATCGAGGCTGCGGTGTTACCAGAAGCACTGTTACAGCTTGATGACGGACGTTGTGCATCGCGGCATCGTCAAGGTCAGCGCGCCGATCCGGCAATGGCGACCGTTGCGTCGATGCCCGGCACGTGCAGGACGGTCGGATCTGGCGGCAGTCGCTACACGGGAACAGCTCCGGCCGCTCGAGCCGAACGCCTATCCCTGACCAGCATCTGACCGAGGCGCCGTACCCCACCGGCCGCTCTCGATCCTGAGCATTCCGCGCCTCCGGGCCCGTGAATCATCACGGTCTATGGGGTCTTCAAGACGCTCCGATGAGCCAATGCCGGTTGTGGTTGGTGCCGTCGAAATGCTCGGTGGTCTTGTCGAGCTCGGTGCGCCCAATCATCGCCACCGCGGCGCCGCGCGCTGCTTCGGCGTCGGCGGCAGTCCGGCCACTACCGACGGCAGCGCCGCATTCATACCAGCAATCAAGATTACGATCCGGTACGCTCGCAGCTCATCGACCCGCCGCAGCAGACGCTACAGCCCGGCGACCCCGACATCGGCAATCTGGGCGGCGCGGTTGCCGGAGAGCGCAGCGTGCGCGACGCCTCGCGGGCCACCGGCAGGTCCGAGGTGTCCGCGGTCACCACCGCCACCGGGACATCAGACGCAAAGGCGCCGGCTCGTCCTGCTAGGCGGTGCGCGACACCGGCTTGTAGTCGAGGCTCGACCTCACCCCATCCGGCAGCGCCTGGTAGCGCGCCGCATCGAGCCGGGTCAGCAGCATCGCTTGCCCGCGGCCGCGTCGAGGATGGCGGCGAGCTGCGCCACCGAGTTTCCGGCGCAGCAGACCGCGTCGCTGACGCCGATTCGGGACACGCGCCCGTGGTGGAGCAGGAACTCGCTCACGCCCCCGTTTCCCCGGGGCGCATCCCCAGCCGCAGGAACGCGCTGCTAGTGCGGTAGGACGCGAACCGGAGCGGTCGCGCCGACTCGCTCGCCGCCGCCGCCAGGCCGGCGATGGTCCGGCACAGCAGCGCCTTGATGCCGGGATCGAGTCCCTCCCAGCGCCGCCTCGTCAAGTTCAACCACCAGCCGCTCGCAGCGCACCCGCCAGCGTACGGTCGGCGGTGACAGCCGTTCCGCCAGCAGCCGCTCCACCGCATGCATCAGCCCCAGCCCGCTCGGCTCGATTGCGAGCCCGGTTTCGATCCGGCCGGACAGGCACGGCGCCGACGGCAGGTCCGCCAGCCTGACCGGCGGTGCGATCCGCCGCGGGGTCGGCTTGGAGATCCCGCCTCGACGAACGGATGCCGCACGCCGTGCTCGGCCGCTGCCCGCAGCCCAGGCCGGTAGTCGCCGAGAGCGTCGGTGCTGGTGCCGGACAGCACCAGCGTGCCGGTACCGCGCAGCCGCTCGGCGATGGTGCCGTAGAGCTTCGTCTTGCAGTGGAAGCAGCGGTCGACCGGGTTGGCGCGGTAGCGCGCGTCGGCGAACTCGCCGGTGTCGAACACCACCAGCTTGGCGCCGAGATCGGCTGCCAGCGCCCACGACCTTGCCGTCGCTTCGGGCGGCACCGCCGGCGAGGTCGCGTGATGCGGCGTCACCCGGTCGCAGCCGCGCGGCGGCCGCCGCCAGCGTCAGGCTCTCGATGCCGCCGCTGACCACCACCGCGAAGTGTCGCGACGGCAGGCCGCGCAGCACCGCCTGCACGCGCGTCAGCGCCATCTCCGCCTCGGCCACGGCTCCCGCTCCAGTGCCGCCGTCTCGCCGCGTCGCCGCAGCCGCATCCGCCCGGCGTGGCCATCTGGCGTCAGAAGGTGATCCGCCTCCGCCTTGGCCGTGTCCCCTTCCGGCCGCCGCACCAGCTTCACGTCGACCGGCACGCCGTCGATCTCGGTGTGGGCCATCCGTCGCGGCAGCGCCCGGCCCTGCATCCGGTGCATCCGCAGCCCGATCGTGGTGGTTTCCCGGAAGCACGCCGCCACCGCCTCCGCCAGCCGGTCCGGCGCCACCGGCACCCGCACGTGCACCGCGATCCGTCCCTTCCTGGCGAACGCCATCATCTGCACGACGTCGTGCATCCCGGCCTCCGCCCGCATCCGATCGAGCCCAGCCGCGAGGTCTTCGTCGGACTGGTCGTCGACTTCGAACGAGATCACCTTGGAGGCAAGGCAGGCCGAAGATCCGCTACATCGGCTTCACCGGCCATAAGAACCCGCGCATCCACCTGCGGATGCCGGCGGTGGCGGCCGAGTAGGGCTTCCATTTCGATGCCGTCCAGATGCCGCTGAACGTGATGGACGCGCACTTCCGCAGCTTCGCGCACCTGGTGCTGCCCTACCTAGTCACCCACGGCATCGCGGCACTCGGCATGAAGAGCTTCGGCGACAGCGTCCTACCAAGAGCGAGGCGCCGATCGCGCCGCCGAAATACCTGCACTACGCCCTCAACCTGCCGACCTCGGTGGTCATTGCCGGCATCGAGAACCAACACGACCTCGACCAAGCGTTCGAGGCGAGGCGAACCTTCGCGCCGATGTCGAGGAACGTGGTGGTGGCCCTCCTCAAGCGCAGCCGGTCCCATGCCCTTGAAGGCCGCTACGAGCTGTTCAAGACCGGCACTACCTTCGACGGCACCGCGAGGAACGCCGACTGGCTCGGCGACGAGGTCGATGGCGTCAAGGCCCTCGCCCCGGTCATGGAGCAGCGAGCTCCATGAACCCCTCGATCGTGCGGCAGTAGGCGTCGAGGCTGAACTCCCGCTGCATGCGGCGGGCCCCGGCCAGTCCCATCTCGCGCGCGCGTATGGGATTGTTCAGCAGCATCGTGATGCGGTCACGTAGTTCCTCGATATCTCCGGGCTTGGTGTAGAAGCCGGTCTTGCCCTCGACGATCAGGTCCGAGGGCGCCTCCGTCCGCGTCGTGATCACCGCCTTACCCATCGCCATCGCCTCGCCGATGACGGCATAGCCCGACGCATGGTGAGCCGCGTGCAGCGGCACCACCACGAACGAGGCCCGCTGGTAGAGGGCGCGCAGCCCTAGATAGCTGCCGGCCGAGCCGACCTCGACCGATGGCGGCAGGACGGTGAGGTCGATCTCGGCCGGTTTCGGCCGCCACAGGCTGTCGGCGGCGACGCGCACCGGCACGTCGAGCCCCTCGGTGGCGGCGATCAGCGTGCCGTAGTCGCGGTTGGCGCTGCCGGCGGCCACCACCAGAGGCTCCCCGGCTGCATCGCCCGGCTGGAAGAACGCGGTGTCGATCCCGTAGCCGGCATTGTGGCACCGGGCGTCGTCGAAGCCGTGCACCTCCACCATGCGGCGGCGCAGCGACTCCGACAGGCACAGGTACCGCACGTGCCGCGCCCGGCGGAGCACCGGCGTGACGGCCGCGAACTTCCTGTTGTCCAGCGAGAACCCGTGCAGGATGATCCAGATCGGCTTGGCGACGCGCCGCACCAGCGAGGCGAGCGCCAGCGGGACACCGATGTCCTCCCCGGAGGCGAGCAGGACATCGTGGTCGGCGCCGTTCCCGGTCACGAGGCGGGACAGCGCGATCCGCCGCCGCAGCGACGTCGGCGAACCTGGGCGCACCTGATCGGTCGAGACGATCCGCGCCGCATTTCGCATCGAGAACATGTTGAACTCGGAGACGGGCTGCTCCCCGGCCAGCTTCCGCTGCTCGATGTCCGGCTGCAGCGGACCGCCCAGTACATAGCTGACACGGCGTTTCATCCCAAGGTCTCCGTCCAGTCTTCATTCCGGTCAGGCATGGCGTCAGCTTGGCCCGAAAACGTTAACGACGCATTTCACTATGAAGCCAAGACAGGATATCCATCATTACTTAACATTTTCAGCGCATGGATGAGGCGGCACTCCGAGGTTGAGATCGTTGCACGACGTGGGATCAAGCGAGGTTATCGGCGAGCGCCAGATGCGGACGGTCCTGCATCCTGCGAGCAAGCCGCCTTCCTATCTCGCGGGCGTGCTGTGGGCTGGTCTCAACGCCGGCGCCAGCGTGCTGCTGCCGTTCGCGCTGTTCGTCTTCTTCGCCCGCGAGATCAGCCCACCTATGCTCGGTCTGGTGGCGCTGGCGATGGCCTGCACCGAGGTCTTGAAGGCGATCGGCCTGCCGGGCGTCTATGAGGCGTTGCTGCAGCAGAGGCAGGACATAAAGAGGTGTCACGAAGCCGCCCTGGGGCTGCTGCTCTGCGCGAGCGGGCTGTTGGTGCCGGTCTGCCTGCTGGTCCTCTGGAGCCTCGGCTACGTCGTACATGGCCTGCACCAGCACTTCGCGCTGCTCGCCCTGCTCGCATTGCGGATCCCGCTCGACCTCCTGATCGTCCAGCCGCAGGCGGTCCTGGTCGGGCGGCTGGCGTTCCGCAGGCTCGCGATGCGGACGATCGTCGCCAACGTGGTTGCCGGCGCCGCCGGGGTGCTGATCGCGATCGTCATCAAGCCCGTCGACGGCCTAGTCGCCTATCAGCTCGTCCAGTCCCTGCTCACCTTCGCCAGCACGTCGGTCGGCCGCGGGCTGCTGGCCTGGCCATGCCTGCACCGCGACTGCATCGGGCGCCTGCGCGGGGAGATGCTGTTGGCGACCGGCAACCGGTCCCTGGCCGCGACCATCAACTATCTGGACCAGATGACGATGGCGCCGCTCGCCGGCGATACCGGCCTCGCCTACTACAACCTCGGCAAGCGCCTCGAGAACACCTTCGTCACCGTTGCCAGTTCCTTCTCCGCCATCCTGTTCCAGCCGCTGTTCGCCACTGACGGCGTCCTCAGCAAGCAGAAGGCCACGTTCCGGGCGCTGTTCGTGCTGACGCTGGTCTGCGGCATCCCGGCCAGCGTGGTGTTCTGCAACGGGCAGCTCGTCGTCGGCCTGCTGTTCGGGCGCACCTGGCTGCCGGCCGCGCCGATCGTCGCCTGGCTGTCGCTCAACGGCTTCGTCCGCGCCGTCGGCATGGTGCCGGGCTCGTTTCTGTCGGTCTCCGGCCGCAACCGGGACCTGCTGATCACCTCGTTGGCCTCCGCCGCCGGCAGCCTTGGCCTGGTCGTCGCCCTTGCCTCCACCAGCATCACGCTATGCGCCATCGGCATGGTCGTCAAAAACGCTGGCATCGTTGCCTGGATGGCATGGCTGGGCCGCGGCGAGACGCGTCGTCCGACCATGACGTACCTGGTCACGGTGATCATCCCCCTTGCTCTCATGATCACCGGCGCAGGACTGGCCAGGAGCGTACTGACGACCAGCTTCGTCACACCCCTGCCAACACTCGCGGTGCTGGCCGCCTCCGGGTGCGGTGCGCTCGCAGGCGGCGGGGTGTGGATCGGACTCGCCCACACCATCTCGCTACGCCTCGTGCGGTCTCGGATGATGGAGCTCCCCGCATGAGGCTGCTCTATCTGGTCCACGATCTCGACGATGCCGCGGTCAAGCGGCGGCTGCGCTTCCTGCGGGACGGCGGCGCGGACGTCGCGCCAATCGGCTTCCGCAGGGATCGCGACGGAACCGTGCAGGACCTTCCGGAAGGTCTTGTCATCGGCCGCACGCAGAACGGCCGCATGCTGCGCCGGATCCTGTCGACCGCACGCGCCGTGGCGGGCTCGGGCCGCTGGCATCACGAGCTGCCCCGGGCAGATATCGTCATCTCGCGCTCGCTCGAGATGCTGTTGCTCGCGGTGGTCGTTCGTCACCGTGTTGGAGCGACGACGCCGATCGTCTACGAGTGCCTCGACATCCACCGGCTGATGACCCGGCCGGACCGGGTTGGCAAGCTGCTGCGCTGGATCGAGCGCCGGCTGCTCGACCGGTCCAGTTTGCTGGTCGTGAGCTCGCCCCGCTTCGTGGAGGATTATTTTGTGCGGGTTCATGCCCGCCTCCCACCATGGCGGCTACTCGAGAACAAGCTCCTCCCCGACGAGGTCGGGGCAGAAGCGGGCGCCGGTATCGTGACACGGTCCCTTCCCGATACAACGACGTGGCGAATCGGCTGGTTCGGCATCATCCGTTGCCAACGCAGCCTTGATCTCCTGGCGGCCCTAGCCGGCGCATCGAACGGCCGCATCGTCGTCGACATCCGCGGCCGCGTCGCCCACGACGTCATCCCAGACTTCGAGGCCTGTATCGCCGCCACTCCCGGCCTCACGTTCGGCGGCCCGTATGACCGCGCCACCGATCTCGCCACCCTCTACGGCGGCGTGCACTTCAACTGGGCCATCGACCTCTACGAGGACGGCCTCAACTCGGCCTGGCTGCTGCCCAACCGGCTCTACGAGGGCAGCATCTTCGGTTCCGTGCCGCTGGCGCTGCGTTCGGTCGAAACCGGCCGATGGCTGGCCCGTCACGGATGCGGTCTGCTCCTCGACCAGCCGCTCGATCGGACGCTCCCCGCCTTGTTCGCGAGCATGACCGATACCGCCTATCAGGCGGCGCGGAACAAGGTCGCCGCCCTCGACCGGACGGAACTGCTTGAGACCGCCGCCACCGCCGCCGCGTTCGTCTCGACGCTCATGCGGCTCGGCAGCGACGTCCCCGCCACCCGTCTAAACGCCAAAGCTACCAGGATCCCATGACGACAGCGTCGCTACCATTCTTCTCGATCGCGATCCCGACGCTCAACGAGGAGAAATACATCAAGAGGGCGCTATCCTCGCTGCTGGATCAAGTGCGCGATCATAATGCGGAGATCCTGGTCTTGGACGGCGGCAGCGATGACGCCACCCCCGCGATCGTTGCTGGGATCGCGGCCGACAACCGGATCGTCCGGCTGATCGAGAACCCTGGACGCACGCAATCGGCTGCCTGCAACCTGGCTGCGCGGCTGGCCGCACCGCAAAGCCGGATCCTGATCCGTGCCGATGCGCACGCGCTTTATCCACCGGATTTCCTCACCCACACCCTGCATGCGTTGCTGACGACGGGCGCCACATCCGTGGTGGTGCCGATGCGGACGGTCGGCATCGGTCCCCTGCAGCGCGCGATCGCTGCGACCCAGAACAGCCGACTCGGCAATGGTGGATCGAGCCACCGTCGGGCGGTTGCCTCGCACTTCGTCGATCACGGCCACCACGCCGCCTTCGACATCGAGTTCTTCCGCTCGCTGGGTGGCTACGATCCCGCCTTCACTCACAACGAGGATGGCGAGCTCGATGTGCGCAGCCTGCGTGCCGGCGGTCGTATCTGGTTATCCGCCGAGGCGACCATCGACTACTTCCCGCGCAGCACCTTCCCGCAGCTCGCGCGGCAATATGTCAGGCACGGCCGCGGTCGGGCCAGGACTACCGGCAAGCACCGGCTGCGTCTGAAGACCCGCCAGTGCATGCCGTTGGCCATCCTGGCGAGCGGCCTGCTGTGCGTGCTGGCGCCGGCGGTCCCATGGATCGGCATCCCATCGATGCTGTATCTGATCATTTGTCTGCTATGGGGCGCCGTCGAGGCAGGCCGACGGCAGGATCCGGCGCTTCTGCTGATGGGGCCGGCCGCGATCGTCATGCACGTCTCCTGGGCGATCGGCTTCCTCGATGGTCGCCTTCGCGTCCTCGCCGATAAGTTGTTCCTTAACCGACGGCATGTAGAAGGGGCCGGTAGCGTCGGTACGAGCTGATCGTTGCCGATGGTCGGAGACCGGTGGAAATCGTGGACAACGTTCGACATACCGTTCGCTTGGGAACAAGCGCTCTCTTGATCGCCACCCTGTCCGGGTGCGGTGACTTCCTGTCCCAAAGCGGACCAGGTCGTGCGGTCGTAGTGTCGAGTGCGGCGACCGCGACCGCACCGGCGGCACCGTTCTCCTACCGACTCGTCACGGTAAATGCCGCAACCCTGTCGACCCTTGACACCTCCCCCGAGCCGGCTCGGTTCGATATCGGACCAAGCGACGTCGAGGCGGAGGGCACCATCGGGATCGGTGACGACATCGGGATCACCATCTTCGAGTCGGGTCCTGGCGGACTTTTCATCACGGATCATCCGGAGAACCAGACCGGCAACTCCGTGACACTGCCGCCGCAACAGGTCGACCGGACCGGAAGCATAGTCGTTCCGTATGGTGGAACCATCGAGGTCATCGGTCTCACCCCCGCCGCGGTGCAGCGCAAGATAGAGCGTCGGCTGGCTGTACGCGCGCTCGAGCCGCAGGTCGTCGTCAGCATCCTGGCGCGCCGATCCGGGATGATCAATGTCGCCGGCGACGTGGTCGGCGCGGCGCGCTTCTCCCTGGACCCGGGCGGAGAAACCCTGCTCGGCGCGATCTCCCGGGCCGGCGGCCCCCGGTATCCAGCTTACGAGACCGTGGTCACGCTGCATCGAAGCGGCAAGAAGCAGACGGCAAGGCTGTCGACCATCGTGGACCAGCCGGCTCAGAACCTGCCCCTGCAAGCGGGAGATACCGTCTACCTCTCGCATGAGCCGGATTTCTTTCTCGCCATGGGCGCCACCGGCCAGGCCACCTCGCTAGGGCCACTTGATCGCCGGATCGCCTTTGGTGGAGACAGGATCACATTGGCTGACGCCCTGGCCAAAGCTGGCGGCCTCGAGGACGATCGTGCCAACGCCCGCGCCTGCTTCGTCTATAGGCTTCGGCACGAGCCCAACGGCCGCACCGATATCACGATGCCGACGATTTACCTGACCGACCTTCGTGATCCAGCAGGCTACTTCTATGCAAGCAAGTTCATGATGCAGCCGGAAGACGTGATCTTCGTCTCGAACGCTCCCGATACCGACATCGCGAAGTTCTTCTCGCTGGTTCTACCGGCCGCCTACTCTGCCGCCGGGTTCGGCCTGAGGTGACGTCGGTGGACAGCCAATCATCAACCCCTACCCTCCTTCCCGCCGTACGAAAGACCACTGACATGGAAGATCGCCTGAGAGACATCATCGCTAAGTTTGGACGGCTTCCGGTTGCCGTCGAAACCTTGAGCTTCGACGACGACCTCTACGAGGCTGGGCTCAGCTCGCTTGCTAGCGTCAACCTGATGCTGGCGGTCGAGGAGGCCTTCGACGTCGAGTTTCCGGACCATCTCCTGACCCGGCGGTCGTTTCAGAGCATCGCATCCCTGACCAGCATCGTGTCTGGCCTCAGATCGAGCGCTGTCGCGTCTTGAGCCCGCACCAACCACTTGCGGCGTGCGCCAGAACGGCCGCTACCGTTGCGGCCGCGCATGCCGAGGCGACCGACGTCGAAGCGCGTTTCCCAACGGAAGCTATCGCCACCTTGCAGGAACTCGGCCTGCTTGGCGTGCTGGTTCCCCGGGATCGCGGCGGCCCCGGCGCAACGCTGGCGAACGTCGCCTCAGTATGCCGCACGCTTGGACAGGCCTGCGGCTCGACCGCACTTATCTACGCGATGCACCAGATCCAGGTTGCCTGTATCGTTGCCGGCGCCGCAGACGAGGCATGGCCGAACTGCTTTTTAGAACGCATCGCGCGCGATCAGTTGCTGCTCGCATCAGTGACATCCGAGGTCGGTGTCGGCGGTAACATCCGAAGCAGCATCTGCGCACCTGACTATTGCCGGGACGTGGTGACGCTGACCAAGCGCTCTTCGGCGATCTCCTATGGCGACCATGCCGATGCCCTGATTGTGACCGCACGGCGAAATCACGAAGCCGCTTCTTCAGACCAGGTGCTGATCATTGCCGAGAGGGGTCAGGTGTCCCTGACCGAGACCGGCCATTGGAACACGCTTGGCATGCGAGGAACGGCCAGCAAGGCGTTTGACGTTACACTTCGCGTTCCGGCCGATCGGGTACTACCGGTCAGTTACGGTGATATCGCTCAGCATACCATGTTGCCTACATCGCACTTGCTTTGGGGCGCTGTCTGGCTTGGAATCGCATCGGACGCGGCGGAACGCGCCCGCGCGTTTCTTCGTCGGCAGGCGCAAGGCAATCCAGGAACCGTATCCCCGGCTGCCCTGCGCTTCGAGAGGGCCGCTTCACTGGTGGCAACCATTCGAGCCCGGCTTGATGCCGCAACCGCCGAATACGAGCGGAGCCAAGAGGCCGATCGCGATGCGCTGCCACTCGGCTTTCTGACCGAAGTGAACGGTTTGAAGATCATGGTTTCGGAGGCGGCACTCGAGGTGGTCCAGCACGCGATGATGATATGCGGCTTCGCCGGCTATCAGTATGGGACCCCCTACAGTATTGGGCGCCATCTGCGCGATATACAGTCCGCACCGTTGATGGTAAACAACGACCGGATATCCAGTAATGTAGCGACTATGTTGGTCGCACAGCGTTCCCCATTGATGAGAGGCTGAGCCATGCATGAAGAAGCCGGCTTCCGGAACAAGCTTATTGAATCAAAGATCTTGATTCCGAGCGGCGTGGACGGTGTCTACGGACGAAGTGGTATGTTTGAGGCGATCGTTGACGGCATCGATCGACTTGTCTCGCGTGTCGGTCAGGATCAGAATGCTGAGATTGTCCGCTTCCCTCCAGCTATGCCAAGAAGCGTGATGGAAACCAGCGGTTACCTCAACGGATTTCCGCACTTGGCAGGCACGGTTCACTGCTTCTGCGGCGACGAGCGGGCCCATGCCGACCTGCTTCAGGATCTGGCCAACGGGCGGGACTGGACCGCGGGCCAGATCTGCGCTGATCTGACACTCACGCCCGCCGCCTGCTATCCGGTCTATCCGATGATTGCCGCACGTGGTCCCCTGGCTGCAACCGGCCATGTCGTCGACGTTTCCTCGTACTGTTTTCGCCATGAACCGTCAATTGATCCGGTACGGATGCAGATGTTCCGGATGCGGGAGTTTGTCTGCCTGGGAGCGCCAGACGACGTCCAGGCGTTTCGTGACCAGTGGGTCGAGCGAGGCCGTGCCGTAATCAGCGCCCTTGAGTTGCCGGTCTCAATCGACCTTGCGAACGACCCGTTCTTCGGCCGTGGCGGGGCATTTCTCGCCAAAAGCCAGCGAGAGCAGGCCTTGAAGTATGAGCTTCTTGTACCGGTCAGTCGTGACGATCGACCCACGGCCTGCCTCAGCTTCAACTACCATCTGGATCATTTCAGCGAGATCTGGAACCTGACGCTGGAGGATGGCACCTTGGCGCATACTGCCTGTGTCGGTTTTGGCTTCGAGCGCCTGGCGCTGGCGCTCCTGCGCCATCATGGTTTTGATCCCGCGACTTGGCCTGTAGAGGCGAGGAACGCGCTGTGGCGCTAACCTGTTTCGATTGTCCAGAACAGCTCAGGTTTGTTCCGCATCATCTGCATGATCCGACACGATGCTGGCCGGAGACGAATTGCTATATCGATCTATGGATCGAGCTGCTTGCATCATTGGATATGACTCCGGAGGCTGGCTTCGGCTTTGTCGTCACCCAAGATTTCGGGATCGATCAGTTCACCTTCTCGAAAATACCGTTGAGCGATCTAGAGCTGCTTTACGGTTTGAAGGTCAAGGAACTGTCAATTTACCGTAGCTTGGAACACCATGCGGCACTGCATGTCGAGCAAGGCAGCATCGTGCTGATGGAAGCGGATGCCTTCTACCTGCCCGATACGGCGGCCATTACCTATCGTCAGGGTCATCGCAAGACGACGATCGCCGTGGATGTCATCGACGCCGAGCTGCGCCGCTGCTCCTACTTCCACAACTCTGCTTATCGCACGCTTTCAGGGGAAGACTATCTCGGCGTCTTCAGACTGCTGCCGCATCTTCAGATTCAGGACGACGTGCTACCGCCTTATGTCGAGGTGGTCGAGCGGTCGATCGCGTGGCAGCGACCGAACAGCCTCCAATCGGCGGCATTCATCCTTCTCCGATCGCATCTCACGCACCGGCCGGCGCGCAACCCCTTCACGGCCTGGCGTCAGGCGTTCGGCGAGCATGTCGATATGCTCCTGTCTTCACCGGCTCTGTTCCACGATTATGCATTCCATTTTCCCCGCTTGGCTGGCTCCAGTTTTGAGATGCTGGCCAGCCATCTGGAGTGGCTCGCTCCGGACGAGCTCCAGGGGGTTGCGGCGCGATGCGGGCGCATCGCGCAGACAGCCAAGGTGATCCAGTTCAGGCTGGCCCGTGCTATCGCCCGCCGACGAGCTGATCTAGTGGTGGACTGCTTCGAGAGCCTGGAACAGGATTACGCGATGATCATGCAGGGGCTTGGCCAGTATGTCTCCTAAACCACAGCCAACGCTGGCTAGGCCCTGAGAGCTCTCGCGACATGAGAGAGTCTGCGTTATTCGTCGAGGCTGCGGCAACAGAAGCTGACAGGCCTTCAATCCAGCTGATCTGGCCGGCGCCGCTGGCCGCTGAATGGCGGATGATTCTCACTCGGCCCGACGCCGCCATAGTTCCCGGCGATCTGCCGGAGACGGGTCACTGGCGTCGTGCTAACGCACCCGGCACCGCATTACAGGCGCTTCGAGACGACAATGCAGCGTCGACTGGGACGATATGGCCGCTCCACGATCACGATGTTTGGTATCAGGCTACGATCCATCTCGTACACGGCGATGGGCTGAGGTTCAACGGTTTGGCTGGGCTTGCCGAGGTCTGGATGGACGACGAGCCGATCGCCTCGTCATCGAATATGTTCGTGTCCATGACGATCCGAACGAAGATGGCTGGCAGGATCGTTCTCTCGATACGCTTTAAGTCCCTGAGCAAGGCTCTCGAGCGCAGTTGCGGTCGGGCGCGCTGGCGGACTCGATTGGTGACGTCCAATGGCATCAGGTCCTATCGTCAGACGCTGCTGGGACACATGCCGGGATGGTGTCCGGCCATTCACGCAGTCGGACCTTACCGCCCGATCGAGCACCTCAGGGGTGCCGGCATGCTGCAGCGATGCTCGCTCAGCGCGGCCATGCGCGATGGCGACGGGGTGCTGTCTGTGAAGCTGGTGTTCCTGGAGGCTGTCCACCCGCAGATGCAGCTGACGGTCCGGCTGGATCATCACGTCACCATGCTGCGATGCCTAGACTCGCAGACGTTCGCAGGCGAAGTGATCATCGCCGAGCCGGAACTCTGGTGGCCACATACCCATGGCGAGCCGAAGCTCTACGGCGTGTTCCTCAGCGACGGCGCCACCGAGCTGCACCTGGGAAATACCGGCTTCCGCCACCTCCGGCTGGTCGGCGGCGAAGACGATGGTGGCTTCCAGCTGGAAATCAACGGAACGCCGGTCTTCTGCCGAGGCGCCTGCTGGACCAGTGCCGATCTTGTCGGCCTGAGAAGCGACCGGGACACCTACATGCCGTGGCTGCGGCTGGCCCGGGATGCCGGCATGAACATGATCCGGATCGGCGGCACCATGCTCTACGAGAGCCGCTCCCTGCACGATCTGTGCGACGAGCTCGGCATCCTGGTCTGGCAAGACCTGATGTTCGCCAATCTCGACTATCCAATGGAGGATGCGGCGTTCCAGCAGAGCGTGGTCCTCGAGATCGAGCAGCTTGTCGAACGTTTGGCCGCCAGCCCATCATTCGTCGTCTTGTGCGGCGGTTCCGAGATGGCGCAGCAGGCGACGATGTTGGGACTGCCGGCGGACCGGCGAGCGTTACCGTTTCTGGAAGTGGTCCTGCCGGAGTTCGTCGCCGGCCTGAAGCCGGACCTTGTCTATGTCCCCAACTCTCCGTGGGGCGGGCCGCTGCCGATCAACGTCAATGTCGGTGTAGCTCATTATTACGGGATCGGCGCCTATGAACGCCCTTTGGAGGATGCACGTCGGGCTGGCGTGCGGTTCGCCGCCGAATGCCTCGCTTTCGCCAACCCGCCCCATCCGGCTTCCGTCACCCCAAATGCCGGGGTCGACGGCCCACGTGATCCCGGAACCAGCTGGACCTTCGCCGACACCCGCGACTTCTACCTGCGCCTGCTCTACCTGGTCGATCCGTCGCGGCTTCGTGCCGAGGATCCGCACCGTTATCTCGACCTGTCCCGGGCCGTGACCGCTGATCTGATGGAGGCCGTCTTCGCCGAATGGCGTCGGCCGGCCTCGAGCTGTGCCGGCGGCCTCGTCTGGCAGTTGCAGGACCTCGCTCCAGGAAGCGGATGGGGCGTCATCGACAGCAGCGGCTGCCCCAAGGCGGCGTGGCACGGCCTCTGTCGCGTCCTGGCGCCGATCCAGGTTCTGATCTCCGACGAGGGCGTCAACGGCCTGGAGGTCCACGTCCTGAACGAGACCGCGCGACCTCTGTCTGCGACAATCCAGCTCCGCTGCCTTGGTCACGCCTCGATGCCGATCCTCGCCGCCGATCGCACCATCATCGTACCGGCCCGCGGCAGTCTGTCCCTATCGAGCCATGTCCTCTGCGATGGTTTCTTCGACATCACCAGGACCTACCGATTCGGACCGGCCGAGCATCTCGTCACCGTGGCCACGCTACGCTGCGACATCTCGGGCAGGCTGATGTCCCAGGCGTTCCACTTTCCCGTCGGCCGCGCCCTGCCGCCCGATGATCTCGGCCTGGTCGCGGATCTCGTCTGCCGCGAGAACAGCTGGCTGCTCGAAGTTACGACGAAACGCTTTGCGCAAGCCGTCCACTTCGAGATCGACGGTTACCGTCCCGATCTCGACTGGTTCCATCTGCCACCGTCGGAAACCCGATGCATCGCGTTGTCTCCCCTTATGAAATCGGGTCATCCGCCCCGGGGACGGGTCCATGCCCTCAATGGTCGGACCCCGGTGCCGATGCGGGCGCGCCCATGATCCCGGTCAGCTTCGATGGCTGTTTCGGCTGGCTGCACCCGGGGCGGGGTAGCAGGGGCGTCGTCCTGTGCGCTGCGTTCGGCCACGAAAACATGATCGCCCATCGCGGCTGGAGACGGCTTGCCGAGGAGCTGGCCTCCCAAAATTTCCATGTCCTTCGTTTCGACTATCCGGGAACCGGAGATTCCGGCGGCAGCGAGGACGATCCGGACCGTCTGGACGCCTGGCGTGCCAGCGTCGTGTCTGCGGTTCGCCATCTGCAATCAGTATCAGGAGCCCGGGAGATCATCCTGGTGGGGCTTCGGCTGGGAGCGACCCTAGCGGTTCTGGCGGCGGAGGAATTGGGCGTGGTCACGGCGGTGGCCTGTCTGGCACCGATCCTCACGGGCAAGTCGTACCTGCGTGAACTGCGCCTCCGTGCCAACGGCTGGCGCGAGGCCAACCTGCATACGCCCGACCCGCAGCCGCCCGATCATCTAGACATTCTGGGCGACCGGCTGGCCGGGCAGACCCTTCGCGACCTGCTGCGGATCGACCTGAGCCGGATCAGGCGGTCTCCCAGCCACGTCCTGCTCATGGGTGCCGGAGCCGGACCGGTCGCTTCGGCCGTCGCCGACAATTACCGCTCGCTCGGTTGCAGGGTGACTATGGAGGACTTCCCGGGTCTGAGCGATTTTCTGGAAGACTCAATTTCGAGCAGGATCCCGCTGGAAGCGTTCGCGACGCTGGTCGAATGGTGCACCTGCCGTGTGCCGGAACGGCTGCTGGATCAGGAACGTGTCAGCAATCCTCCGGCACCACCCCGTCAAGCCGACAGACTGGTTCTTCATGATGCGGCTATGACCGAGCGGGCGGTCGAGTTCGGCCCGTTGGGACATCTGTTCGCCATCCTCTGCCAGCCAAGGGTGGATGCAGGCCATGACATGAGCCCGGTCATCATGCTCAACACCGGCTTTGGGCGTCATACCGGGGATGGCCGCGTCTTCACGATCCTGGCCAGGCGCCTCGCAGCCGCGGGCATCCCGTCGCTGCGCATGGATCTCGCCGGCCTCGGCGACAGCCGAGGCGTCGGCGGCGACGATGCCAAGCCCTACGCCCCCGGCACATCGCAGGACGTGAAGAGCGCAATCGATCTTCTGGAGCGTGCCGGCTATCGCGACCCGTACCTCATCGGGATATGCTCGGGTGCTTACGCGGCCTTCCATGCCGCCCTCGAAGACCCGCGTATTCGCGGCCTCGTCCTCGTCAACATCCAGTCGTTCCTCTGGAAACAGGGATCGTCACTGAAGGTCACCAGCGGGCAGCAGCGACGTCCGCTCGGCTTCTACCTGCAGGCGATGGCCAAACGCAGCGCGTGGCGCCGGCTTTGCCGCAGGGAGGTCGCTGTCGGCGCCATCGCGCTGGCGCTCGGCCGGCGGTCGCTGACGATCGTCCGCAACCGGCTGCTGGCGTTGCTGGAACAACTTCTCGGCTTCCAGACATCGGCCGGCCGGGTCAGACGCTCGTTCCGGAACCTGAACTCGAGGGGCGTGCAGGTCAGCATGTTCTATAGCGAGAGCGATCCGGGGCTAGCTGAACTTGCGGTGCATTTCGGCCGCGACGGACACCGCCTCCAGGATCTCGAAAACCTCAGGCTGCATCGTCTCGACGCCGCGGATCACGCCTTGTTCGATCACACCGCACGCTTGAGGTTCGTCGAGATGGTGCTCGACCTCATGCGATGTCGGGCCCCGAACTCAGGCGGATCATGGGAGCCGGCCAGAACGCACGTGCCGTATCAGGAGCGCCACGCTCTCATGGCCCCGGGAGACACGCATCCGCGTTCAGGCCGCCAGATCAACGATCATGTCGTAGAGGCGGCCTCTCGCCGCCGGCAACGGCTGATGCCGCTGCCCGAACGCATCGCGCTCCAGGAAGTGCCCGGTCAGCCGCAGCCCGTCCCGCCAATCCGCGGGGGTGCCGGGATCGTCCTGGTCCAGGAGGAAGTTCGGCAGCCGCAGCAGCCGTTCGCGCCAGAGACCCGCACCCTGCCCGGACACCGCCCGCCCAGTTCGCGGTGAGACGAAGGCCAGGCCGTCGACCGCCCCGCTGACCGCGCAGCAGGACAAATCGAGCCCGTAGCCGAGATCGGCCAACAGGACGGTCTCCCAACGCACCAGCGCCCCCGGCCCGAGCGCCGCGCCCGCCTTCAGGTCAAGGCTGAGCAGGGTCATCAGGCGGGCAAGGCCGTGGAACAGGCCCGGATGCGGCTCGCGCTCCGGCAGCGCCCCGTCAGCGAGCGCGCAGGCGGAACTCAGCAGAGCCAGCGGCAGCGCGTCCTGCAGCAGCCGTGCTGCGGACGGATGCACCAATTCGGCAGTAAGGCTCCCGAGCTGCTCTGGCAGCCTGGCGAACCAGCGCGCCGTTACCAGGTTGCCGGCCTGCCAGGTCGCGACCTGCGCACGTGAGGCCCCGCCGCGAACCAAGCCGCGGTACGCCCCGACCTCCTCGGCCAGCACGTGCGCCACCACGCTGCCCTCGCCGTAGGACGAGGCGGCGAGCACGATCGCCGGGGCCTCCCACTCCATCAGCGGAGTGGTGCCGGCTCACGTCGCGGTAGGCTCCGGTTCGGCCCCCTGCGCCTTGGGCTGCGGCACGCCGGAGACCGCCGCGACCTCGGCTGCGAAGTCCGAGCTCTCCCGCTCGATGCCTTCGCCGAGCTGGAAGCGGTCGAAGCCGATCAGGGTGCCACCGGCCTTCTTGACCACCGCCTTTACCCGGCTCTCACCGTCATGCACCCAGACCTGCTCCAGCAGCACCACCTCCTCGTAGTACTTCCGAACCCGTCCATCAACCATCTTCTCGATGATCGCCTCGGGCTTGCCCGAGGCCCGCGCCTGCTCGACCAGCACCGCGCGCTCGCGCTCCAGCGCCGCCGGATCGACCGCATCGATGTCGAGCGCCGCCGGTCGCGTCGCGGCGACATGCATGCCGACCTGGCGTCCCAGCAGCTCCAGCGCGTCGCTCTCCGATGGCGCCTCGATCGCCGCCAGCACCGCGATCTTGCCGATGCCGGGACGCAGCGCCGAATGCACGTAGGTCGCTACCACACCCGAGGCCACCCGCAGCACGCGGGCACGGCGCAACGTCATGTTCTCGCCGATCGTCGCGATCAACTTGGTCAGCTCCTCGGCGACGGTGCCGTCGGCGCCCGGCAGCCTGGCCGACCGGATCGCTTCCACGTCCTCGCCGACCTCGAGCGCCACCCGAGCCACGCTCTGCACGAACGCCTGGAACTGCTCGTTGCGGGCGACGAAGTCGGTCTCGGCATTGACCTCGACCATCGCCGCCGCCTGCGGCGCGGAGGCCACCGCCACCAGGCCCTCGGCCGCCACCCGGCCCGACTTCTTCGCCGCCGCTGCCAGTCCCTTGGTGCGCAGCCAGTCGACCGCCTGCTCGATGTCGCCGCCGGTCTCGCCCAGCGCCTTCTTGCAATCCATCATGCCGGCGCCGGTCTTCTCGCGCAGATCCTTCACCAGGGCCGCCGTGATCACCGCCATCTTGCTCTCCATCAACCGGTTCGGCGCCATCCGGCCGCGGCCGGGGCGCATCGCCGTGGGTCAGACACTGAAAGCAGCCGCGGCACCCGGACCCGCCGGACACCGCGGCCCGCGGCTCACGCCGCCGCGTCTTCCGGGGCCCTGTCGGCGACGTCCGCCACCTCAGGCGCCACCTCGGGCACCAGCTCGATCGGCAGCTCCTCGGCCGCCCCGTAATCCTGTCCGGAGGCACCGAGCTCGGCCGAGATGCCGTCCAGTACTGCCGACGAGATCAGGTCGCAGTACAGCGTGATGGCGCGGATGGCGTCGTCGTTGCCCGGGATCGGGTAGGTGACGCCGGCCGGGTCGGAGTTGCTGTCCAGCACCGCGATCACCGGGATGCCGAGCTTGCCGGCCTCCTCGACCGCCAGCTTCTCCTTGTTGGTGTCGATGATGAACAGGATGTCTGGCAGCCCGCCCATCTCCTTGATGCCGCCCAGCGACCGCTCCAGCTTCTCCTGGTCGCGGGTGATGTCCAGGACCTCCTTCTTGGTCAGGCCCTGGGTGTCGCCGCCCAGCATCTCCTCGATCTGGCGCAGGCGCTTGATCGAGCCGGTGATGGTCTTCCAGTTGGTCAGCATGCCGCCGAGCCAGCGGTGGTTGACGTAGTACTGGCCGCACCGTGCCGCCGCTTCCGCGACATGCTCCGCCGCCGCCCGCTTGGTGCCCACGAACAGCACGCGGCCGCCGCCGGCCACGGTGTCGCGCACCGCCTTCAGGGCGCGGTCGAGCATCGGCACCGTCTGCTGCAGGTCGATGATGTGGACCTGGTTGCGCACCCCGAACAGATACGGTGCCATGCTGGGGTTCCAGCGGCGGGTGTGGTGACCGAAATGGACACCGGCCTCGAGCAGCTGACGCAAGGTGAAGTCGGGCATCGCCATAGGCGTGCTCCCTATCCTACTGGTTGAGCCTCCGCGGGCGCTCCGTCCGTTCCCGGACACCAGAGGCCAGCCCCGCGTGCGAATTACCGGCCGTCGGCCGACGACCGGTTATATGGTCGAAACCGCAGCCCCACGCAAGCATGAGCCATCACAGCAGTCGCATGTCGGAGCGTGTTCGGGATGGGGATCCCTGTGGTGATCTCGGTGTGTTCATAAGTCGTTGAAGACCATGACGGCTGACATCGGGAACAACGGCAGGCTGAGCGAAAGCTCGACTGCCGAATGCTTGATCTTCGGCGACTTCCGCCCTCCCATGAACCTCGGGGGGTATCCCTGCCGTAATGACGTCGTCCAGAACCGGCTTGATCGCCTCGTCCAGGGCGGGGATACCCGAACGGCATGAGCACCAGCTACGAGTGCAGCGCGCTTGCCGCCTTGGACAGCGCCAAGAAGCCACCCCAGTCCACGCCGCCTGAGTTCGCCCGGACGAGATGCTCCGACCGGCTTATCGTGCAGCAGACCGGCGACTTGTCGAGCACGGCGCCGCCTATCACGCTCCCGAGCGGACGCGACGATTTCGTTTCGATTCCAGATGATCGTGGCCTCGTCGAGCACGGCGAGCGGAAAAGGCAGGCCGGTCTGCCGAGCCAGCGCCTGATCCGTCCCTCAATCCCGGGGTTGGGATACCAGGACCACGGCGAGCTGCCTGGGACCTCCGGCCGCCTGCCGCAGCCTTGCCATCGTGCCAAACGCGGCGAGACGGTTCCTCCATCGCGCGCCGCGCGCCTCGCCGGAGCGGGTGGCCGTGAGCGCTATGCCATCACACCGCGAAAGCCGATCAAGGACGCGCAGGCGCCTCCAGGGCCGTGCGGCATGGTGCTGCACCCGCGCCACCTGGAACCGCGGCGCAAGGACGTGCTGCAGGTTGCCCTTCCAGGCCGCAGGGTTCTCCCCCATGCGCCAGTCCGCTGCTTCGCATAGTCCAGGATCGTCTCCAGCCACCCGCGCGGCCGGCTAACCGTCTCCGGCTTGGCCTTCCAGATCGGCATCAGCGCATCAAGTACGCCGGCGGCGAGCGTGGCCCTCCACCGCGCCGTGCTTTCGCGCGGCGGCCAGCCCGCCCCCTTGGCGGCGATGCAAGCGGCAGCGACCATGCGGAGGGTGATGCCCTCTTGTCCCTCCTTAGCCGCGGCGGGCTGCTTCTGGTCCGGGGCATTGAGGCCGCGATGCGGCTGCTTCCCGTGCCGCGGCCGCAGCCCGCCGCGCGGCCGCCAGGGTGACGTCGGCGGCCGTGCCCAGGCCCATCCGGTGCTCGCGTCCGGTCGATGGGCTCGCGTACCAAAAACCACGACCGCCCAATCGGCTGGACGCGCAGCCAGAGGCCGCCGCCGCCATGCATCCCGGGCCTTGCCCTGATGACGGCCACCGCCGTCAGCCGTCCCGCCTCTCTGATCATCCTGCATCCAGGATACGTCCTGGTATGCGGTTGAAAGCGCGCGTATGGGCGTCGGTGGGACGCGATGCGGCACGACCGGGCCAGCAACATCGGCGTCAGGATTGAGCTTCTGACGCCATGGGAACCGTCCGGAGACGTCGTTCTGGCGGATGGGGTGGGATTCGAACCCACGGCAGGCTTGCACCTGCGGCGGTTTTCAAGACCGCTGCCTTAAACCACTCGGCCACCCATCCGAAACAGTCCGATCATGCCTCAGGTGCGCGGCACCTTCATAGACCTTGCCGGCGCTCCCGCGCGGCGGATACCGGGAACGAGAGCGTCGATCGCGGCCAGGATCGTCGCGGGGCCACGGTCGTTCGTCGCCACAAGTGAGCGGATCGATGACGCGGGTCGGCAACCGCCAGATCGCCGCCACGCGCCGGACGGCTGCATCCCGGCACGGCCCCGCCACGTTGGCCCGTCGACGGCGGACCATGACGGTGGCATGACATCCGGGTCCGGCGCCGCGGGCTTGGCGGCCGGCAGGTTTCTTGCTTGATTGGCGACGGGAGAACAGCATCAGGTGGACGGGATGATGCCGACGCGCCCGAACCCGGTCCGGCACGACCCGCGCCGCCGCGGGACCGCGCCGCGGTGAGCGGGGACGACGAAGCCGGCGCAGGCGTCGAGGCCGGCGCCGCCGACCTGTTCGCAAGCTACGGCGAGCGGCGGTTTTTCTGCGAGATCATGCAGGCGGCAGACCCGGACGAGCCGACCATCCGGCTGATCCGCGGGCGGCTGCGCGGCATGGACGTGGAGGAGCTGCGCCGCCGCGCCGCCGCCGCCGAGGCCGAGCTCTACAACCTCGGCATCACCTTCACGGTCTATTCCGACCGCGACGCCATCGACCGCATCCTGCCGTTCGACCTGATCCCGCGCGTGCTGACCGCGTCCGAGTGGGACGTGATCGAGCGCGGCGTCATCCAGCGCGTCACCGCGATCAACCAGTTCCTGTGGGACATCTACCACGACCAGAAGATCCTCGGCGACGGCGTGATCCCGCGCGAGCTGGTGCTCGGCAACGGCAACTTCCGGCCCGAGATGATGGGGCTTGACGTGCCGCTCGGCGTCTACGTGCACGTCAACGGCACCGACATCGTGCGCGACGAGACCGGCCGCTTCCTGGTGCTGGAAGACAACGCGCGCACCCCGTCCGGCGTCTCCTACGTGATCGAGAACCGGCACATGATGCTGCGCGTGCTGCCCGACCTGGTGGCCGGGATCGGGCTGCGCCCAGTCGAGGAGTACGGCGTCCGGCTGCAGCAGGCGATGGTGGACGTGGCCCCCGCCGGCGTCGTCGATCCGCAGGTGGTGCTGCTGTCGCCCGGCATCTACAACGCCGCCTACTACGAACACGTATTCCTGGCGCGCGAGATGGGCGTGCCGCTGGTCGAGGGCCGCGACCTGGTGGTGGAGAACCACCGCGTGTTCATGCGCACGATCGCGGGGCTCCGTCCGGTGCACGCGATCTACCGCCGGCTGAACGACGACTTCCTGGACCCCGACGTGTTCCGGCCGGACAGCCAGCTCGGCGTGCGCGGGCTGGTCGAGGCCTGGCGGCGCGGCAGCGTGGCGATCGCCAACGCGGTCGGCACCGGGGTCGCCGACGACAAGGCGATCTATGCCTACATGCCGCGGATCATCCGCTACTATCTCGGCCAGGAGCCGATCGTGGCCAACGTCGAGACAAACATCTGCCGCGAGCCGGAGGGCCTGCGCTACACGCTGGACAACCTCGAGCGGCTGGTGGTGAAACCGGTCGGCGAGTCCGGCGGCTACGGGCTCCTGATCGGGCCGCACGCCTCGAAGGCGGAGCTCGCCGACTTCCGCAGCAGGCTGCGGGCCGATCCCGCCAACTACATCAGCCAGCCGGTGATCAACCTGTCGACGGCGCCGACGCTGTGCGAGCACGGGGTCGAGGCGCGGCACGTCGACCTGCGGCCGTTCGCGGTGACCGGCGCCTCGACTTGGGTTCTGCCGGGCGGCCTGTCGCGGGTCGCGCTGAAGAAGGGATCGCTGGTGGTGAACTCGTCGCAGGGCGGCGGCTCGAAGGACACCTGGGTGCTCGCATGAGGGCGTCGACATGAAGGTGGGCGCATGAGTGAGAGCGTCGATGCCATCCAGGGCCCGATCCGCAACCAGTCGCTGCTGTCGCGGCACGCCGAGAGCACCGTCTGGCTGGCGCGCTACATGGAGCGGATCGAGAACCTCGCCCGCGTGCTCGACGTCACCGAGACCTTCACGCGCACGAGCCAAGCGGAGAACGGCTGGCGCTCGATCATCCAGATCAACGCCGACGACGCGCGCTACTACAGCACCCGCGACGAGGCCGACATGGACGGCGTCGCCGAGTTCTACGTGCTAGACCGGGAGAACCCGAACTCGATCTCGAGCATCATCACGCTGGCGCGCGAGAACGCGCGCACGCTGCGGCCGCTGATCTCCACCGAGATGTGGACGCACATCAACATGTTCCACAACTGGGTGCGGCAGCTCACCCGCCGCGACATCCGCCCGTCACAGCTCTCCGCGCTCTGCTCGCGGCTGAAGCAGGAATGCCAGACCCACAACGGCATCACCGAGGGCACGTTCTATCGCGATCAGGGCTACCATTTCTACAACATCGGCAAGTACCTGGAGCGTGGCGACCAGACCACGCGGTTGGTCGACATCAAGTACCACACGCTGCTGCCGCGCGACGCCGGCATCGGCAGCCCGGTCGACGTCAGCCAGTGGAGCGCCGTGCTGCGCGCGGCCGCCGCGTACCACGCCTATCGCCGGGTGATGCCGCGCTCTCTCACTCCGGCGCAGGTGGCCGGCTTCCTGTTGCTGAACAACGCCTTCCCGCGCTCGCTGGTGCTGACGCTGCGCCAGGTGTTCTGGGCGCTGAGCCAGCTCCGCACCGATTACGGGCTGCGCAGCGCGGGTGCGGCGCTGGAGCACATGGACGAACTCCAGGCCGCGCTCGCCGATCAGACCATCGAGCAGATCATCCTGCGCGGCCTGCACGAGTTCCTGGACTGGGTGCAGGTGCAGCTCCAGCGGATCCAGAACGACGTCGCCATGTCGTTCTGGGCGCGGTCGGGGCCGCTCCCGACCGATTAGACGTCTTCAGCGAGAGGTCGCGGCGTCATGGCGACCGATCAGGTGCCAAAGCGTGATGCGGTCGGAACCGCTCACGAATAGACGCCTGATCTTTCGCCGCCACAGCAGCGACTATCCCACCGAACGGATCCGCCCGGTAGGATGACGCCCTAGCTCGGCGGGTTGGCGGCTTCCGCCTTGGCCTTCTTCGCCGCCTCGTGATGGCCGACCGCGCAGCCGGCGGCGGCGCCGATGACCGCGTGATGGCCGGCGACGTGGCCGGCGACGCCACCCACGGCGGCGCCCTTGACGCAACCCGCCGCTATCGCCGGCGCCGCCAGGCCGAACGAGAGCGACACCATCAGGCCGGCACGTGCTGATCTACTGAACATAGGATTATCCTCCATCGCCATGTCGGCTTGTCCTACGCAACGGGACCGCCGGCGTTTCCTTGACACCTGGCTGCCCAGATCTCCCCGGCCTGCCGATCGGCGGCGTCCGGGTCCAGCCCGGGATCGAGCGCCAGCAGGGCCAGCGCCACCGTGCCGATCACCGTCTGCAGCGCCACCGGATCGTCCTGGTCCTGGCCGCGCCAGATCCGGGCGAATCTGTCCGGCGTGTCCACCCTCGCCCGCCCGGCCGAGGTCGCCAGCGGCGGCAGCATCCACTCGGCCCGGCCCCCGTCCCGACGCCACAGATGCGCCGCGGTGGCCTTGGTCGCCGGCCGCTCGGCCTCGCCGCCGCCGCCCTTGATCACCACCAGCGACCGCCGCCCCAGGCGCTCGGCCACGCCCAGGTGCAGCGCGATGTAGGCCGGGTGGAACACGCCGTCGACGGAGGCCAGCGCGCAGCCGGGATCGATCAGCCGGGCCACCGTGTTGATCGGCGAGCGCAGCCCGAACAGCCGGCGCATGCCGAGCAGCCGGTCGATCCCCGGCGCCATCCGCGCCACCGGCCAGTAGGCGTAGCCGGTGCGGTCCAGCGCCGCCGCCACGCCCGCCCGGTCCGCGCAGGGGGACAGCCCGAGCGCCGCCAAGCCGTCCGCCACCGACATGCCCCCGGAGAATTCGTTGCTGCCGTGCATCAGCACGCGGCGGCCGCTCGCCGCCAGCGCCAGCGCCGCCAGCAGGAACCAGGGCGCCCCGCGCGTACGGCCGGCGCCGTAGCTCGGCCAGTCGAGCTCGACCGGCCCGACCGGTCCCGCCGCGGTGCCGTCGCCCAGCCCGATCGACCGCCGGGCGGCCTCGACCAGCCCGGCGATCTCGTCCGGATCCTCGCCTCGATAGCGCAGCAGCATCAGGAAGGCGCCGAGCTGGGCCGGATGCACCGCGTCGTCCAGCACCAGCGCCAGCGCGTCGGCCGCCTCCGCCCGGGTCAGCGCCCGCGAGCGCCCGGGCCCGCGCCCCAGCGTGGCGACATAGACGGCGAAGCGCGCCTCCGCATCCGGCAGCATCGTGTCCATGCGCAATCGCCCTTCCCCGCCAGCGGAGCCGTCTTTTTACTCGATACCTGCGCCGGAGTGCATAGACTACGGGGGTGAATGCCCTCGCCCCGCCCAGCAGCCGACCGACCATCGAGGTGGTGCACGACTTCGTCTGCCCGTGGTGCTACCTGGGCGTGCGGCGCCTG
The DNA here is from genome assembly GCA_964247725.1 of uncultured Acetobacteraceae bacterium. GTDB lineage: Bacteria > Pseudomonadota > Alphaproteobacteria > Acetobacterales > Acetobacteraceae > Lichenicola. The sequence goes on from CAXTVM010000006.1 coordinate 103,124, forward strand.
CTGCGGGCGCTGGCGAGCCGGCCCGGCCAGTCCTTCGCCATCGACTGGCGGCCGTTCCTGCTCAACCCCGACATCCCGCGCCAGGGCCTGTCGCGCGCCGACTACGTGGTGCGCAAGTTCGGCGGCGAGGACCGCGCCCGCCGGCTTTATGCCTCGGTGACCGAACTCGGGCGGCAGGACGGTGTGGCGTTCCGCTTCGAGCGCATGGCCCACGTCCCGTCCAGCGTCGACGCGCACCGCCTGGCCGGCTGGGCGGCCCGATTCGGTGCCGTCAATGCGGTGGTGGAGGCGCTGTTCGCGGCTCAATTCGCCGAAGGCCTCGACATCGGCGACCATGCGGTGCTGGCCGCGATCGCCGCCGGCATCGGCCTCGACGCGGCCGAAGCGCTGGCCTACCTGCGCTCCAGCGAAGGGGCCGACCTCGTGCACGCGGAGAACCTGCGCGCGCACCGGCGCGGGATCAGCGGGGTGCCGTGCTTCGTGTTTCCGGGGCGGCTGGCGGTGTCCGGGGCGCAGGAGGCCGAGGTGTTCCAGCGGCTGCTCGATGTCGCGGCGCTGGAGACTGTCGCCGGGTAAAAGAAGGCCAGGGGCTCTGCCCCTGGACCCCGCCAGAGGCGGAGCCTCCGGACACCATTCCTTAGGTAACGGGTTCCAAGGGCCGCCGGCCCTTGGCGGGTCCAGGGCAGAGCCCTGGCCTTTCCTCACTTCCGGACCGCCACCACCTCGATCTCGACCAGCCAACCTGGATTGGCCAGCGCCGCCACCTGGAAGGCGGAGCGCGTCGGCAGGTTCGGCTGCGCGGCGGTGCCGAAGGACTGCGTGTAGGACTTCATCATCCCGGCGAAGTCCATCTTCCCCAGCTTCGGGTCGGGCGCCAGGTAGACGTGCATCTGCACCACGTCGGCGAACGTCAGATGCAGGTCGGCCAGCGCCGACTGGATCTTGGCGAGGGCGCTCCGGGTCTGGGTCTCGGTGTCGCCGTAGGCCGCAAGCGTCATGGGCGGCGCGGCCTTGTCGGCGACGTCGGCGCCCATGCCGGACAGGTAGATCGTGCCGTAGCCCGGCGGCACCTCGATCGCGCTGGCGATCGGGAACTTGCCCGTCGCATGACGCACCAGGTCGGCGGCGGCGCCGGGCGACGCCGCCGTCACGGCGGCGAGCAACACCGCCCACGCCGCACGGGACTGGACAACCATTCTCACTTCTCCGGGGTCGGGTCTGGCCCGCGCACCGCGGCGACGTCCTCCGGCGCCACCGCGCCGGCGTCGTGGTTGCCGAAGTGCGTGCGCACGTAGCCCACGACCGCCGCCACCTGGGCGTCGTTCAGCATGCTGCCGAGCCAGGGCATGCCGCCCTTGCCGTTGAGCACCACGTAGATCGGGTAGCCCGCGTTCTGCAGCTTCGCGTTGCCGGCCAGCGCCGGGATGGTGGCGGCGCCGGTCGCACCCCGGGCGTTGGCCTGGTGGCAGCCCTGGCAGACCTGGGTGTAGATCACCTGGCCGTCGAGGCTGGTGGTGCCGGCGCCGGCGACGTTGGCCGCGACGTCGGCCCGGGCGGCTCCGGCCGGCAGCAGCGCCAGGCCGAGCAGCGGCGCCAGCAGCGCCGCCTTGGCTGTCGAATGCCGCATCAGGCGGCGCCCAAGGCGCGCTGGTGCAGCTGCGTCACCGCCGCCATCGCCGACTGGATCGCGCCCTCTTGCCAGCAGCCGACATAGGAAGCGTGCTCGCCGGCCAGCACCAGGCGGTTGTCCATCGTCGTCATCGCCTTGTAGTGCGCCTTACGGGTCTCCTCGCTCCAGGTCGAGCAGCAGCCAAGGGTCCAGGGCATCCGGCTCCAGGCGACGCCGATGCCGTTGGCGAACTCGGCGCGATATTGCGGATGCAGCATGCTGCCCTGCTTCAGCGCCTCCTCGACCCGCTCCTCCGGGGTCATGCCGGAGAACGCGTAGGCGGCCGGGCCGAACATGTAGCCGCCGAGCAGCACGCCGGGGCCGTCGCTGAAATAGCGCGAGCTCGGGTAGGACACCTGGCTGATCGGCTGGTTGGTGAAGCTGATGCCGCCGTAGATCTGCTCGTCCTGCTCCCAGAAGCGGCGCTTGAACTCGAGCCCGATCTTGACCGAGGACGCGTACGGCACCGCCTGGATCGCCGCCCGCATCGGCGCGCTGGCCTGCACCTCGATCTCGGCCAGCACCGGCAGCGGGATCGTGCAGACGCAGTACTCGGCCTTGGCCTCGGTGACGGCGCCGCTGCCCTGGTCGTCGACATAGGTCACGGTGACCCCGCCGCCGTCCTGCGCGATCTTGGTCACCTTGACGTTGTGCGAGACGACGTCGTCGACGTGCTTGGCGAAGCCCTTGCCGATCATGTCCATGCCGCCGACCGGCTGGAACATCGTCGTCTGCATCTCGTAGCTCATGTGGAAGGCGAGCCACTGCCACAGGCCGGACTTCATGATCGCGGCGCGCCCGAGCGGCTGCGACGGGATGGGCGCGCCGTCGGGGCCGGCGGTCGGCATCTTGTCGTAGCCGCGGCGCAGCGAGACCAGCTCGGTCCCGGAGTAGCCGTAGTTCTTGTCCAGAAGGCCCCAGCCCTTCATCGCCGCCAGCAGGTCGTGCTGCTCGTCGGCGCTGATCGGCTGGTCGAGCTTGTTCTGGTTGATCGCCTTGGCCAGCAGCTCGGCGGTGTAGCCGGTGAAGTCGGTCATCACGTCGCGGTAGCGCTGCGGCCGGCCGCCGAAGCTGTCGCTGTCGTGCAGGTAGGCATTGTGGTTGAGCTCGACGAAGGGCTCCAGCTGCACGCCGAACAGCTTGCAGTACTGCAGCAGGCCCTGGTGGTGGTAGGGGATGCGCCAGGGACCGGGGTTCAGGTAGTTGCCGGGCGAGAAGCCGACATGCTGGGTGGCGCCGCCGAGCTCGGTCAGGGTGTCGCCGCCGCGCAGCGTGAAGTTGCGGCCGCCGGACCGGTTCTGGTACTCGAGCACGCGCACGTCGTAGCCTGCCTTGCGCAGCTCGTAGGCGGCGAGCATCCCGGCGAGGCCGGCGCCCAGCACCAGCACGGTGGTGCCCTTCCGCGCCCCGGACAGCGACGGGAAGCCGGCGAAGTCGGTGCCGGCCGCATGACCCAGCTGCGTCATTGCCTGATAGGCCGCCATGCTGCCCGCGACCGCGCCGATCCGCATCAGCAGCTGCCGGCGGGTCGGCTCCGAGGTGCCCATTCGATTCAACACACGTGCTCCGAGGCCCGACCGCCATGACGGCTGCGCGGGAACGCCAGACGCTAGGACGATCGGCAAGCCATCGTCAACCGCATCTTACGCAAGCATCTGCACTCCATACGTGCAAGTGCGCTGTGACCTATTTGCAACAGCCCGGTTGTTGCTCTTTTTGCATGCAGATTGAGGGTTGATCGGACCGAGTCGGCGCGGCGTATTCGTCACGTTACGGGAACGGTCTGGGGCGGCGTCGTTGCGGATGGCCGAGCCCGCAGGCTGATGAAGGATCTCGACGGATGCGCATGACCAACGGTGCTGGATTGCGTCGGCTTCTGCTGGTGACGGCCTGTCCGCTGGCCATCGCCGCCGGCACGGTGCCAAGCCGGGCCCAGGCTCCGGCGCAACCAGGTGCGGTCTCCGCCCCGACGGCAAGCCGGGTCGCCACCCCGGGACACGCCAAGCCGGCACCGAAGCACCCACACCGGACACGCAGGGCGGCACAGCGGTCGGGCGTGCCCGTGAAGGCGGTCGCCGTCGGGGCGACGCCGGCCGCCTACGCCGACCGGCCCCACGTGGCGGCGAGCGACACCACCCCCGGCGGCCCGGGCAGCAGCGGCGCCGGCGCCGCCGTGGCCGCCGCCGCGGACATGGGCGAGAGCGTCATCGTCACCGGCACCCGCACCCTCAACACCAAGGCACGCGACAGCACCAGCCCGATCGACGTCATCAGCGCAGCCACCCTGCGACGCTCCGGCGTCGTCAACTTCGCGGACTCGCTGGTCAAGACCGATCCCTCGATCGACATCAAGGCCGAGGGCGGCGACACCGCGGCGCTCACCGCCGAGGTGCGGCTGCGCGGGCTCAGCCCCAACAACACGCTGGTGCTGCTCGACGGCATCCGCCGGCATCCGACCTCCAACATCGTTGCCGACGCGGGCCCGGAGCAGGGCTCGACCGCGCCCGACATCAACATGATCCCGGCCGCCGCGATCGACCACGTCGAGGTGCTGAAGGACGGCGCCGCCGCGCAGTACGGCTCCGACGCCATCGCCGGCGTCGTCAACATCATCACCAAGAAGACCGACCACGGCCTGAACGCCAGCGCCGAGACCGGCGCCGACGCCGTCAACGGCGACGGCTGGCTCTACCAGCTCGATGCCGACGGCGGCCTCGCCTTCGGCCGCGACGGCTACGTGCATCTCGGCGGCCAGGTCTACCACAAGGACTTCTTCGTCGCCCCCACGATCGACGACCGCACCTCCGCCTTCGCGCCGGGCGGCTTCCCGGAACCCGGCAACTCCAACCGGATCCTGGGCGTGCCTGAGGAGACCCGCGAGACGCTCAGCGTCGCGGCCGGCGACACCCTGG
>CAXTVM010000007.1:0-58946 GCA_964247725.1 uncultured Acetobacteraceae bacterium
CTGTCCCGGCGCGGCGCGGCGCTGTTCCGGCTGGCCCGGGGTCGCGGGCTGTTCGGGGCTTCACCTTGTCCCACCGCCGATCCGATGTCGCCACTCCTGCCGTGATCACAATACCGTGATGATGCGCAACCGTTTGTTTTGGAGGCTTTTTTGTTCATTTAATAACGCTAGCGGGCACTGGACCAGGTCGTTAGTGTCGTGTGGACTGATAGAAGCTCGGTAGTCGAGGCAGCCATGTTGACGAATGGTACCGACCTGCGTGCCTTCCACGAGAAACTCGGCAGTCTCGCCGACAGCGTGTCGATCCAGACCTTCTTCATGGAGCAGATCGAGCCGCTCGGCTTCCGCGACTTCGCCTACCACGTGATCCAGACCCCCGACATCGACAAGGTGGGCCTGAAGCAGAGCGTCGGGATCTCGAGCTACGCCGACGACTGGACCCGGCACTACATCTCGAGCGGCTACGTCAACGACGATCCGGTGATCGCCAAGGTCTACGAGGAGCGCACCCCCTTCATCTGGAGCGACTCGATCCAGTTCGACGACCTGTCCCGCAAGCAGCGCAAGCTCCTCGACGACGCCTGCGGCCTCGGCATCACCAACGGCCTCACCGTGCCCCTGGTGTCGCGCGTCGGCGAGATCGCATCGCTCAGCCTGATCCCAGGAAAGCTTCCGGTCGAGGAGATGCGATCGCCGGAGATGATGAACCTGATCCACCTGCTCGCCCGCTACCTCCACGAGCACGCCTCGCGCATCGTCATCGAGGAGCGTTTGACCAACAGCTCGAAACGTCGGAAATCACTGTTGTCGCCCCGAGAGAGCGAGACGCTGACCTGGGTCGCGCGCGGCAAGTCGACGTGGGATATCGCCAAGATCCTCGAGATCTCCGAGAAGTCGGTCGAGTTCCACCTCGACTCGGTAAAGCGCAAGCTGCAGGCGACCAACCGTACCCAGGCCGTGGTCAAGGCGATCGTGCTCGGCCTGATCACCTTCGCGCCCTGATAGGGAGAAAAGGCAGAGGACCCCCTCACAGATTGTTTCCGGAGGCCGCGGCCTCTGGCGGGCCTGGGCAGAACCCAGCCTTCTTTCTTGGGGCCGGTTACCGTCACGGCGTCGCCAGCCATGCCACCGCTAGGCCGGCATCGTCCGCCACGTCCCGCCAAAGGTGCCATGGCCCCGGATAGGACGCGGGTGCCCGCATCACGCCGAGCGGCTCCGGCCGCACTGCGAAGCCGTCGAACTCCAGCCGCAATCCGAGCCCTACCGCCTTCGACATCGCCTCCTTGAGCGTCCAGATCGCCAGCATCCGGTTCGGGGACGCCGCCTGGGCCGCCCACGCCCGCTCCTCCGGCGCCAGCATGCGCTCGATGCTCAGCCCGGCCCCGGGACGCAGCCGCTCGGCATCCACCCCGACCCGCCCTCCCGCCAGCACGGCGCACGCGGCGAGATCGCCGGTATGGGTCAGGCTCACATCCAGGTCGGCGTCCGGCGCCAGCAGGCGCGGCTTCTCGCCGATGCTGATGCGCAGCCGCACCGCATCCAGCGCCACGCCGAGCGAGGTCGCCACCGCGTGGCGCATCAGCCCGTGCGACAGCTCGAACAGGCGCCGGTCGGCGTGCTGCCGCAACGCGCCGCACCGCAGTCGTTCCGCGTCGCCGAGCGTGGCCGAGAGCCGCTGCAGCGTCTCCGGCGCCACCATGTCCAGCCGCGCCGTGAACAGGCGGGGCGCCATGCCTCCCTGCCGCGGCAGGATGCGGTCGTCGATGCCGTTCATGCCCGTCATGCTCCCCGTCGCTATCCTGGCCCGCCGCCGTCCCGGTGCTTGACCGATGGCGGCAAACCCCGGACGCTTGGCCTCGTCGCAGAACCCGATGGAACGAGAGCATGAGCGCCATACAGCTTTCCCGTTGCGAGCATGACATCCATGCCGAGGCAGCGGAATTCAGTGGCAGCAGCTTCAGCGAGGTAAGCCTGCAGCAATCCAGCTTCGACCTGGTGACGTTCAGCGGAGCCACCTTCAGCAAGGTGGCCTTCGACGGCTGCCGGTTCGACGAGGTGCGTTTCGACAACGCACGGATGGAACGCGTGAGCTTCAAGGACGTCCGGCTGTCGGAACAGAATCTGACCGGCCTGACCATCGAGGGCATCCCAGCCTCCGACCTGCTGCGGGCGTGGCGGGCCGCGAACCCCACCTGACGGCTCTGGGAAAGACCAGGGCGTCACGCGAGAGCTTGCCCGCGCGCGACGCCCTGGACCGCTCGAGGCGAAGCCAGGTCTTCTCTTCCGAAGCTCACCGGTTGGGCCTTCACGCCGCCGCAAGGGCAGGTCCGACCCGACCCGCCATCCGGCGCCGGGCCAGTGCCGGATAGCGGTCGGTGAACAGCATCGCCGCTATGATCAGGCCGTAGCACAGGCCGGGCGTCGCCGCATCGCCCAGCGGCGACAGCGCCGCGATCGCCGCATCCAGCAGGAACACCGACGACCAGGCCAGCGACACCACGCGGTTGATGGCGACGAACCCGGGATGGGTCCAGAACTCGGTCGGCACGGACAACTTCGCCTGCGCCATCGAGAAGGGACGACGCAGCGCCAGGCTCAGGAAGCCGGTGACGGCGAAGGTGGCATAGAACGATGCGGTGGCGTTGCGGTCGAGCCAACGGGTCAGGCCGAGCCCGTCATTGACCAGGAACGCCGCCAGCAGCGTTAGTCCGGCCCACGAGATCCAGTTGCCGCTGCGCAGGGCCCGCCAGTTGAGCGCCACATGCAGCCCCAGCAGCACGGCCCAGCTCGCCGCCGCCCAATCCGCCGGCAGCAGCCGCGCGATCAGCGCGATCATCAGCAGCGGCAGCGCCCCCTTGATCATACGTTTCAGCATCAGGACGATCCTTTCGAGTCTGTCGTTTCAAAGCCAGCAACCGGCAGCGTTGCGGTCGACCATCGTGCCGGACGCGGCGGGGGACGCGCGCAGGCCGCCCTCCAGATGCCCGAGCGTCATGCCCAGCAGCGCGCCGGTGGCGAGGCCCGACAGCGCGCCGTAGAGGATCGGATAGCCGGCCATCGCCACCAGCGACGGCTCGCGCGCCGCCGTGACCCCGAGCGCGTAACGGATCGCAAAGCCGCACAGCGACAGCAGCAGCACCGCCGGCGTGCCCGGTCGGATCAGCGTGGTGGTGGAGCGCTCCAGCAGCAGGCCGGGCGTCCGCCGGAAATGCCGCCAGGCGGGTATCAGCGTCGCCAGCGTGGACCCCGCCAGGCCGGCATAGGCGGCGATGCCGGCGCCGAACTGATGGCGGATCGCCACGATCGACCAGATCGAGAAGACGGCCGGCAGGATCAGCGCCTTCCGCACCGTGATCCGGGTCTCGGTCATCGCCGAGACGCCGCGCTCCAGGAGAAAGACGAGCACGCCCCAGACCCAGAGGGGCGTGTCGGAGAGGATGTCGGTCACGATCGGTTCCTTTCGTTTGAACGCGTGTCGGTATGGTGGCTGGATCGGGTCCGGTCGCCTGCCCCTCAGTCGTCCGCGTCCAGGGTGGCGTCGTCCGGTTCGTCGGCGCGTGCCAGCGTCGCCTGCAGGCAGATCTGTCCGGTCTCGTCCGAGACCCGGATGCGGCGTCGGAGCCCGGTGTCGCCCAGCACCTCGAGTGCGGTGCACGAGAACCGGCTGCCCAGCACGAACGGTCGCTGGAACCGCACGTCCTGCGCGTTGACCCAGCAGGTCGCGGCCTCGTCCGGGTCCGGACTGGTCTGTCGCCAGACGAAGTCGAGCACCTGCGATCCCGGCGCGATCGGAAACCCCGGGAAGTGCTCGGCCAGCAGGACGTGCTCGGCGTTGACGGTGAACTCGAACTTGAGCCGGCTGCCGCCCGCTGCGCGGACGAACAGCGCGATCGGTGCGGCGTCAGGCTGCATCGGACATCTCCGTGACCTGCAGCGACGCCACCACGACCTCCGCCCGGACCCCCGGTGACAGCCCCGCATAGGTGGCGGCCAGCGTATCGGTCACCCGCCCGTCGGTGCCGGCGGGGATGTCGGGCATCGGAATCACGCTCACGGTGACGCGCGTCGTGTTGCCGAACACGATGCCGGCGCCCTCGATCCGGTAGGCGGTGGACACCGCCATCGGCGTCACCTCGAGTTTCTTGATCGCGACCGGCAGGACGCGCGGCGGCGTCTCGATCCCGTCGGCCATGGCGCGACGTCCGACGCGGACGCAGAACTGGTTGATCCCCTCCATCAGCAGGAAGGCCGGATTGCCGATCTGGTAGTCCGCATAGCGGCTGAGATCGAGGGTCGCGGTCGCCGTCGCCGTTCCGGCGTCGTAACGCAGCGGGCCGCAGATCGAGAGAAAGTTCCTCATGATGGTCGCTCCTGTCGGACGGATGTCAGGTCCTGTCGTCGATGATGATCTTCTGCTTCTGACGCGGCGTCAGCGTGAACTGTTCCGGCGGGCGGCATTCCACCAGCACGTCGCCGGCATCCTTGTCGATCGCCTCCCTCAGCTCGGGGATCAGCAGCAGGCCGTCGCGCATCCGCGCGCAGGCGGCCGAGTCGTTCGCATCGCCGAACAAGGTAACCGTCAGGATGTCGCGGCCGATCCCGTCGGTGGTGAGCCGGATCTCGATCTCGGGCTCCGCGAGGCCGGAGGTGCGGGCGATCGAGCCCTGCACGCACGACAGCCCGATCAGGTTGCCCATGAAGTTGAAGTCGCGTCCGGTCCGCTCGACGCCGCGCAGCAGCACGGTGTCGCCGACCTGGGTGAGCAGGGTCCGGTCGCCGGTCGCGTAGCGCAGGATCGGCACCGTCTGCGTGGCGTCGAGGCCGGTGACCAGCAGGCGGTCCTGCGCGTCGGTCTCCAGGAAATAGGCGCCGCGCTGGACCTCGTAGACGCCGGCGGTCGCGGTCTCGATGCCCATGAAGCCGGTCTCCGACAGGCCGTACAGCCCGACGATGCGCGCCTCTGGAAACACGCTGGCGACGAGGGCCCGCTTGGCCGCGCCGAAACCCTCGCCGGTATAGAGGATGCGCCGGATCGGCAGATGCCGGCCGGTCATCCGCAGCACGTTGGCGAGCTGAACGATGGAGCTGGGGGTCCCGGCGAGCGCGTTGACGCCGCATCCGCGCAGGAAGTCGACCTGCACCCAGGGCGCCTCTGCCGGCAGGGTGCCGACCGGCACGATGGTCGACTGGCAGGCCTCCAGCATCTTGTTGATGCCATGGTGCAGGATCGAGAAGTGGCCGACCATGAACAGGTTGGCGAATACGTCGCCCGGTCCGGCGTGGCCGCGCTGGCGCAGCGTCCGGATCAGGGCTACCTCCTGCTCGCTGGCGCCCACGCCCCGCGCCGGGATCCGCGACAGCACCAGCTTGCTCTTGCCGGTGGTGCCGCTCGAGCCGCCGACATAGACCGCATTGGTGCCGCGGCCGGCATAGGCGGCGAGTGCGATCCGTGCGTAGTCGGGCCCGCTCATGGGCGACACCGCGCTGCGGAAGTCGTCCAGGTCGGTGATCGTGGGCGGCGTTCCGGTCCGGCCGGCGAGCGTCCACCAGCGGGCCAGGATCGGCGCCACCGAAGCGGCGTCGAAGCCGCTGTCGGTCACCGTGGAGCCGCCCCCTCCGTCGGCGGAATCGATGTCGGGCGCGAGCCGCCCGATCGGCGTGATGCTGTTCATGTCACACGGTCTCCTCTGTGATGGTTCGGCACAGTGCGCGGGTATCGAGCTTGCCGGTCTCGGTCCGCGGCAGGCGGTCCAGGAAGCGCAGCCGCACCGTCTGGGCGGGCAGCAGCAGCGCCAGGAGGTCGGCGATCGCGGCGCCGCGCGCGGACTGCACCTCCGGGTCCTCGGTCTCGACGAACAGGAACAGCGCGCCGGCGTCGGACTTGGCGTAGCCCACGCCCGACACCCCCTCGATGGTCAGCAGCCCGTCCGCGACGGCGCGCAACGAGACCAGCTGGCCGCTGATCTTGAGGGTGTGAGCCGTGCGCCCGCCCCATTTGTGCAGCCCGTCCCAGTCGCGCTGGAAATGGTCGCCGCTCGCGATCCATTCCGGTGCCGCTTCGATCGAGAGGTCCCGCCGCAACAGCCCCCGCATCGCGAACGGCGTGCTGTAGAGCAGCGGGCCCACGCCCTGGCTGCTCGGCTCCTGCACCCGGGTCTGGATGTCGGGATGCACCGGATAGCCGGGTGCGATGATGCCGTCATGCTCGAAACGGTCGAACGACTGGATCCGGGTGACCTCGAGCGCGAACAGCCTCGGTCCCGACTCCGTCTGGCCGAAATTGTTCCACAGCCGACCGCAGAACGGCCGCAGTCCCAGCACCTGCGGCACCGTGATCCGGTCCGATGCGTTGAGCAGGCGCAAGCCCCCCGCCCGGAACCGCAGCCGGCCCCACTCCTCGGCGAGCGCCCCGCTCCAATCGCCCAGCACCGGCAGCACGGTGATGCCGCGCCGCTCCGCCTCGACCGCCATCACGCGCGGGTTGCTGAAGTCGACATAGTCGATCGCGCTGTCCGAGTGCAGCGCGCAGAGCGTGGTCGACAGCCCGTACATGTAGGTGATCGGGAACGCGCACAGGCTGCGGTCGCTGCGGTCCAGCTCGAGATAGTCGGCGACGATGCGCGCGTTCGCGACCAGGCGGGTCTCGTCGTAGACGATGCGCTTCGGGGTGCCGGTGGTGCCGGACGAACAGAACACCAAGCGCGCGGCCTCGGCGGCGGGCGGCGTCGCCTGGACCGGTACCGCCGCTGCCGGCTGGGCCGCCGGCTCGGCGGCGAGCGGCACGCGCAGCACCTGCCATCCGCGCAGCGGCTGCGGCTCGGGCCGGTTGTCCGCCAGCACGCAGACGACCGGGCCGCCGCCGATGCTGGCGGCCAGGAAGTCGCCGAGCGTACGGGGCGTCACCACCGCGGCCAGCAGGCCCTGATGCGACGCCAGCATGAACCAGCACAGCGCCTCCAGCGGGGTGAAGGCCAGGAACACCACGAGGCGTCGGTCGGCCTTGCCGTCCAGTTGCGGGCGGAGTGCGGCGGCGGCGCGTCCGACGCGCAGGCTGGCCTCGGCGGCATCGAGCAGCTCGCCGCGATAGCGCGCCTGCCAGCCCGTTCTGAGGAGGAATTCATGGATCCTCATGACACCCCTCACGCCGCCATGCGCGGGTTCTGCAGCACCATCGACGCCGCCAGCCCGCCCATGCCAAACGAGTTCTTCAGCACGGTGTCGACGCGGCCGTGGATCGTGCGGCGCGCGAGCGGCATCGAGATCCGGGCATCGACATCGTCGAGGTTGCGGATCGCGGGGATGAAGTCGTCGCGGAAACTGCCGATGACGCCCATGATCTCCATGGCCCCGGCCGACGCGATCAGGTGCCCGTGCAGCGACTTGGCCGCCGTCACCGGCGGCACCGGCACGTTGCCGAACACCTTGCCGATGGCGCCGGCCTCGTGCACGTCGTTCAACTGCGTGGACGTGCCGTGCGCGTTGATGCAGGAGATGTCGGACGGCGTGAGCCCGGCCGACGCCAGTGCCCGCCGCATGCACAGCGCCATCTCGAGGTCCTGGCTGTGCGGCGCCACGATGTGCTCGGCGCTGAGTGCCGCACCATAGCCGAGCAGCCGCGCATGCCGGGTGCCGCCGCGCCTGAGGATCGCATCCTCGCGCTCCAGGACGAACAGCACCGATCCCTCCGCCGGCACGAAGCCCGAGCGCCTGGCATCGAACGGTCGCGACCGCTCCGGCCCATCCAGCTGCGTGTCGGTGCAGACCGCGCCGATGCCTTCGAGATGGGCGAGGTTGAGCGGCGTCACCTTGGCCGACACCCCGCCGACGATGGCGGCGTCGATCCGATCCTCCTGGATCGCGGTCATCGCCATGCCGATCGCCTGCAGCGACGCCGAGCACAGTCCGACATGGCAGCGCGTATAGCCGCCGAACGGCAGCATCCGGTGCATCGCCCGCACCACCGTGGTCACATCGAGGTCGAGCAGCTCGGACACCCGGAAATGCTCGATCGCGGCGTTGATGAGCTTTTCGCGGTCGTTGCCGTTCTCGACGCCCAGCCGCTCCATGAACTCGATGCAGCGCTGCAGGTCGGCCGCCGGCTCGTCGACCCCGATCACGCAGCCGATCCGGTCCGCCGCATAGCCGTCGAGCGGATTGAACTCGGCCAGCAGGCGGCCCATCGCGGTCTCGGCGTAGAGGATCTCGCCCGGCCGCACCACCTGGCCCGGCCGTGCGCGTGGCCAGCGGATGTTCTCGTTGCCGAGATCGGGCATCCCGGCCCACCGGGTCGAGAGCGAGCCGGTGGGGAACTTGGTGATCGGCTTGATGCCGGTGCGGCTCTCGTAGAGTGCGCCGGTGACGTCGTCGAGCGTGTCGCCGAGCGGCGTCACACCACCGACGGCGCTGATGCAGACGGGACTGTTCGACATGATTGCGTTCCGATACCGTAACAATAGGCGTTGTGGACGGGCGAGGGTAGGCGGGGTCGGCCTCAGTGCAGCGTGGGACCGGCCATCTTGCGCAGGCTGATCGTGCCCACGCCCCAGCCGAAACCGGTGCCGTTGATCATGACCACGGCGCCGACCGGGACCGAGCGATCGACCAGCACCGCGGCGAGGTCGAGCAGGTTGTTCGGCTTGCCGGTATAGCCGAGCAGCGGCTTGTAGCTGCGGATCGAAACGCCCGGATAGTGCAGCTCCAGCGCCTCGTCCTCGGTCTTGTTGAGCAGATGCGCGCCGTTGCGATAGGCGACGATCACGTCCGGGACGCCGAGGCGGCGGCGGGTGCGCTCGAACAGGGTGGACCATGTTTCGGTCACCGCGAACGGCTCTGGCCGAAACATGGTGTCCACGTCCAGCAGCTCGGCCAGCGGCGCACTGCCGGCGCCCGGCAGGCCGATCAGCACGGCGGCAGCGCCATGGGTGGGATCGACCTGCGGTGCGTCGGCCAGCCCGTGCAGCAGGCCCATCTTGCCGAACGCGGCCAGCGCGTCGAACGAGCGCATGTTGCCCGCCGCGATCACCGCGGCACCCTCGGGTGCGCGTCCGTTCGCCACCGCGCGCCAGGCGTCCTCGAGTGCGCACAGCCCGCTCAGCGACATCGCGCGGACCGGATAGCCGCCGCCATGCGCGTCGAGACGCTTCGAGGCGTGGTATAGCGGGTTGGTCGACAGCAGCCGCATCATGTTGAGCGGGTTGCTGTGGTTGCGGATCTCGCCGATGTGCTCCAGCAGCGCCTCGCACGTGGTGTGATGGCGCATCAGCGCGAACAGAGCGGTGAAGCTGTGCTCGGCGCTGTCGCTGCCGGTATAGACGTGCATCGCTTCGCGCAGCGACGTGAGGTCGCGACCGCCGAGCGCGTCGGCGATGGCGTTCAGTGTCCCGGTCGCGAGCGGCCCCAGAGTCGACCGATCCTCGCGGTCGATCGTCGACAACGCCGCCTTGCTGAGGCTGATGGAGGGCGAGGCATAGACGTTGGCCCGGATCGGTTCGACCGGCTCCGCATTGACCAGCTCCGCGAGCTGCCGAGTCCCCAGGCAGCGTTCGGCGCTGATGCCGACATGGTTTATGAAGACGCGGGACATGGGCTCACCCTCCTCCAGTCGGTTTCAGATCGCCTGCAGGCGGCGCTCGATGAACGCGATCGAGAACATCGCGTAGAGATCGGCCGCGGTCGGCTCGCCGGTGATCGGCGTGTCGTCGCCGAACAGCGTCTGCAGCTGCGCCCGGCCGGTCTCGGTCCAGGTGCCGGCGGTAAAGCAGGTGCGGTCGGCCAGCATCGCGTTGACCGGCCACAGGTCGTCCGGCGTGAAGTCCTTCGCCGTGGCGCTGCGCAGCTCGAAGGCGAAATCGACGAAGTCGAGCGACGACATGCCGTATTCGCTGAACAGCGAGCGGGTGGTGTCGAGCGTGCTCGGATCGTCGAGATACATGACGCTGCCGACGATGTCCGAGATCTGGGTGGTGGTGATGGTCATGGCGTGTCTCCTTGGATGAGAAAGATGCGGTCTCAGAAAGTGGTTTCACCGTTTCCGAGCACCATCGTTGTGCCGGTCGACTTGATGCGGCCCTCGATGAACCCGACGATGGGATCGGCGACGTCGTCGGGCATCAGGATTTCGCGCATGGGCAGCGCGCGGATCAGTTCATTGTCTTTTCCTTTCGAGAACTTGCGGAACATCGGTGTATCCACGTATCCGGGCGCCACGCAGAGCGTCCGGATCCGGAATCTTGCGACCTCGAGCGCCAGGCTCGCGGTGTAGCGTTCGAGTGCGATCTTGGAGCCGCCATAGATGGCGTTGCCGATGCTGGCCTTGCGTCCGGCGACCGACGTCACGTTGACGATCGTGCCGCGTCGCTGCGGCGCCATCAGGGCGGCCATCTCGCTCGAGATCGTGGCGGGTGCGAGATAGTTGATCATCGTCGTGCGGTGGAGGCGCGCCGAGACGCCGCCGAGCGACAACCCTTCCTCGAGTACGCCGGCACAGCTCACCAGCGTGTCGGGCGCCTGGTCGGCCGCCAGAGTGCGGACGAAGCCGGCCACCGCGTCGGGGCACGACAGGTCGACGCGGTGCGCGGTAACCTGGGTGTCGAACGCGCCGCAGAGCGCACGCGCCGCATCGTCGTTGCTGTTGTAGCTGAACGAGATGCGGTAGCCGCTGATCGCGAGCCGCCGCAGCACCGCCTCACCGATCCCTGAGGTTCCGCCGATGATCACGGCGTGCGGTGCGTTGCTCGTCGTGGTTGGTCTGGTCGTCTGCATCGCCTGCTCCTGAAGTGGCCGTTTGGCGGTCGGCAGAGACAACTGAGCGCAACGGGAACGCCGCCGCATCCTGGGGAAAACCCGGGGATGTTGAGGTCGGGGGATTGGGAGCTACAGGCTAGTCGGCACCCCCGGCGATACCGTCCTCGACGATCCGCGCCACGAGCCGGTGCTTGCCGAGCTCGACGAGCTGAAGGTGCCGATCTATGCGCATCGGGCACGCCGCTGCCGCAGGTGCAGTCGGTCCATTACGCGGGCCTGGGGACGGTCGTGAGTGCCAGGCTGTCGGCATTCGGATGGGGCTGGCACAACGAAGTCGGGGTCCACGTCATCCGCTGCGGAGACTACGATCGTTTCCGTGCACCCGGATCGATCGCGGGCGATCCGATCAGGCGCAAGAGGCCGTCGCATCGCGTCGGTCCTGCCGCGCTGCTACGATTGCGCTGGCGATCACGATCGAGCCACCGAATGATGGAGCGCGCAATGAAGATCATTTGTATCGAGGAACACGTCATCGATCCCGACATCGTGCGGGCCAGCATGCCGGCGATGTCGCAGCGTGCCGGCTACATGAAGGATTGCGGCTATGCGCCGGGTGGGGGCACGAGCTTCGAAGGGCCGCCGGCTTCCTTCGGAGACGACCGCCCCTATCCCCGGTTCAAGACCGGAACCGATCTGGCGCTTGAGAGCGGTGCGGCACGCATCGCCGAGATGGATCGCCATGGCATCGACATGCACGTCCTGTCCTACAGCAACGCGCCGCAGCTCGCCCCTGACGATCAGGCCGTAGGATTGACCCGAGCCGCCAACGATCGGCTCGCCCAGATGATGGAGGCCTATCCGACGCGGTTCAGCGGGTTCTGCGCCCTGCCGTGGCAGCACCCGCAGGAGGCGGCAGACGAGCTGGACCGCGCCGTCAACGAACTTGGCTTCCGCGGAACGCTGCTGGTCGGCACGCCCGGGGATACGTTCCTCGACGATCCGCGCCACGAGCCGTTACTCGCCAAGCTCGACGAGCTGAAGGTGCCGATCTATGTGCATCCGGGCCCGCCGTTGCCGCAGGTGCAGTCGGTCTATTACGCGGGCCTGGGGACGGTCGTGAGTGCCAGGCTGTCGGCATTCGGATGGGGCTGGCACAACGAGGCCGGGGTCCACGTCATTCGCATGATGCTCTCGGGCCTGTTCGACAGGTTCCCGAACCTGCAGGTCATCAGCGGCCACTGGGGCGAAATGGTGCCGTTCTATCTCCAGCGCATGGACGACATGATGCCGACGGAGGTGACCGGCCTGTCGCGGACGATCACCGACACCTACAAGGCGCACGTGTCGGTGACGCCGAGCGGGATGCTGAACCTGCCGCACTTCGAGTTCACCCATAAGGTGCTCGGCGCCGACCGCATCATCTATTCGGTCGACTACCCCTATCTGAGCAACACGGGGGCACGCGACTTTCTGGAGACCCTGTCGATCGACCAGGCGGAGCGAGAGAAGATCGCCCACGGCAATGCGGAGGGGTTGCTGTTCCGCAGGTGAGCCAGCCGACCGACCATGGCTCATGGAACGAAGAAGCCTCCAGGCCGCGCTACGGCAGCCTGGAGGCGTAGTCGGTGTGGGCTGGTTAGGCGTCAGACGATGGGCGTCACGCCCTCGTTGATGCCGACCAGCGCGCGGCCATAGACCTCGGCGGCGATGTCGGGGCCGACGACCGCGTGGCGGCTCGCGGTCTCGCAATCGCGCCAGATGCGCTGGAGCGGGTTGAAGTCTGCGAACGACGAGGCGCCGTGCGACGACATCAGGACGTCGATCGCCTCGCGTGCCATCGTCACCGTGTGGCCGACATCCATGCGGATCCGGGCGCGCTCAAGGTAGGTGAACTCACGCGCGTCGCGTGCCGCCTCGTCGATCAGGTCCGCCGCCCGGTAGGCGAACAGGTGCGCCGTGTCGACCAGGGTCGCCGCCTTGGCCATGTTGAGCTGGAAGCTCGGCGAGTCCATCTGCCGCGTGTAGAACGTGTAGGCGATGCGACGCTTCGGCGCCATCTCGAGCACGTACTCGAGAGCGCGCGAGCAGAGGCCCAGCTGCGGGCCGGCAAGGATCAGCGCCGCGACGGGGACGAAGCTCGCGCGATACAGCGCCTCGTCGTTGTAGGGGGTCGGAGTCTCGCCGGCGAGCACGCCGGGGATCGAGATCAGACGGTGCTCGGGAACGAACACGTCCTCGGCGACCGTGGTGTTGCTGCCCGATCCCCTCATCCCGGCGGTGAACCAGGTCTCCTCGATGGTCAGGTCGGACATCGGCATGAACGCCAACGCCTCCTCGATCTTGTTGCCGTCGGCATCGACGACCGGGATGCCCAGCATGGCCCAGTCGGCATGCAGGCATCCGCTGGACCACGGCCACCGGCCGGTCACGACGTAGCCGCCATCGACCTTCCTGCTGGTCGAGCTCGCGTTGAACACGCCGGCGATCCGCGCGTCCGGATTGGCGCCCCAGATGTCCTCCTGGGTCTTGGCCGAGGCCAGGCCGGTGAAGAACGAGCACACGTTCATGAGCGACGTGACCCAGGCGCTCGAGCCGCAGCCCTTGGCGACCTCGCGGGCGACCTCGATCTTGGTGCGGATGTCGGTCTCCAGGCCGCCGAAGCGGCGTGGCACCATGATCTTGAAGACGCCAGCGGCGCGCAGCGCCTCGATGTTCTCCTCGCCGACGCGACGCGCTTCCTCGGTCGCGGGCGCGTTGCGCTCGAGCATCGGCTGCAGCGCGCGGATGCGATCCAGCAGCTCGATGCGGAGAGCGGACGGGGACAGCGCGGCCAGGTCGCTCACGTCCACGGCGCCGATCTGCGTGATCGGCCGCAGGAGCCTTGGCTGCTGCGCCTCGATTGACCGGGTCGCCTCCGGTATCGCCTTCAGTCTCTCGACAACGTTGTCCATGGACCTTCTCCCTGCTGTCGTGGGCGCCCTTCAGGGCCGCCGTTATTGAATCAGGTCGTAACGTTTCCGCAATCGCCGTCCACGCCTACGCCTTGGTCGAAAGCTCGCCTGCAGGGCGGAGCGCGCGCTCGCGCCACCATGCAAGCCTGCCGGGCGCATACTCGAGCAGGTGCGCCTGCGTCGATCCGATCGCGTCGTGCGCGAGATCGCCGTCCACGCCGAGACCCAGCAGGACCATCCGCGCCAGCTCGGCGATCTGGCACGCTCCCACCTCGCTCCCGGCCACCCTGCAGATACCGCCCAGGGTCGTGCCGATCACGAAATTCGCGGCAAGTTCGACGGACTCGAACCTGTAGAAGCCAGCCGCGCGCCCGTTCTCCAGATCGACCATCAGGTTCGCGAGCAGCTCGGGATCGCGGAACAGATGGTCGGTCCTCGACACGAACCGGGCCCAGACCGGATCGAACGCCGCCCGCCACTGGAACAGCTGGAAGCCGGCGGCGGTCCGGTGCACCGGGTCCGGAAGGGTATCGTAGACGGGCATGAGCCCGATCGTCATCTCGTCGGCGAGATGGCGTCCGATCGCATCCAGCGCCTCCTCGAGGGAGGCGAAGTGTTTGTAGAAGCTGCCGCGGGATACGGCGGCCGCCTTGATCACGTCGTCGATCACGACGCTGACACCCGTCTGCGTCTGCGGCCAGAGCTCCATGATCGCGGCGACGAGGCGCGCCCTCATCCTTGCGCGCTTGTCGTTGGCCACTCGGGTGCGATGGTTCTCGATCGTCCGGTCGATGGGGGTGGATACGGGGACCCCGTTCGAGAACACCGGCAGCGTGAGGCCGACGCCGCTCATGCGACCACAGCGCGGTGACGGCAGGATACCTCAACGCCGTTCATGCCGTTGGCCGCCACGACGCCATGCCCCATGATCGCTTCCTCGGATCAGATCGTCACACTGACAGTTTAGGCATTGTGAAAAAGGCAAGTCAAACCTTTTGGGGATGCTCCAGGGGGGCGGGGTCGTCAGCACAACGTGACGGGCGAGCCTCCGTTGGCCAGGCTGTCGTCGATGATCGTTCCTTCACTCGGCAAGAGGTTTCCAAGCCAGGCATCCATGAGGCGGGACAGGCGCAGCGCGATCGGGCGGTCGCGATAGAGCAGGTCGGCGTCCGGGGCCGAGAGCAACGCCGTGGCGATGCCGTTCCCGCCCATCATCGCCAGCGCGCCCGCCCCGGTCCAGCCGGGCGGGAACTGACGGCCGGCCATCGAGGTGCGTCCGGTTCGGGCCAGTGCCTCGAAGAACGCAGCCGGGCGGGCATGGTGATGCAAGGCGATGAGGCCGTCGGTCATGCCTGACTCTCCCGTAGCTTCCGTCTATGGGTGAGATGGGTGCTAGGTATAGGAGCCCAGTTGGCAGCTGGCCTCATGGCAGCTGCCGTCTCCCATCGAGCAGCAGGTTCCCGTCCTCGGACTGCAGGGCCACCGCATCGGCGACCGTGGCCTCTCCCAACCGGTAGCCGCCCACGCGGCGGTAGCAGAGCACGCCGAGCGCCGACGCGGCGATCACGGCGATCACCAGCGAGGCGGCCGGTGCGATGAACACCTGGCCGAACGGCACGTGCCGCGACAGCAGCATCCCGCCCGCGACCTGCGCCAGCAGCGCGCCAACGCGACCGAGCGCCTGGCCCCAGCCGGTGGCCATGGACCGGATCGGGGTCGGGTAGAGGGTGCCCAGCACCGCGTTGATGCCGAAGTTGTTGCCGGTGACGCAGAAACCGGCGAACGTGATGATGCCGGCGATGGCGATTGCCGACAGGTGGGGCAGGCCGATCAGCGCCACCACCGGCACGCCCACGGCGAACAGGATCACGATGGGGACAACGCCGAGCTGATCGATGATGAACACCAGCGCCAGGCCGCCGACGATGCCGCCGATCGAGTACATCGTCGTGGTCAACCCGATCCGCTGCGTGCCGGCGCCGATCGAGCGCAGCAGCAGCGGCAGCCAGCTGAGTATGAAGAAGTTGGTGAACTGGTTCGCCGCGAGCACGATCCAGAGCAGCGGCGTGATGACGCCGAGCCCGTCGGAGAACAGCCGCCGCAGCGATCCGCCATGCCCGCCGCTCCGATGCACCGCCACCGCGAACTGCGTGTGCGCGTCGATGGCGAGGTCCGGCCGCAACTGGCGCGCCAGACGGGTGACCTCGGCCGCCCGGTCGCCGCGGTTCAGCAAGTAGCGGATCGATTCCGGCAGCAGCGGGATGGCGCAGAGGCCGATGGCCAGCGAGAGCAGGCCGCCGACCAGGAACAGGACCGGCCAGCCATAGATTGGCACCAGTGCTGCGCTCGCCACGCCCGGCAGCGCGAAGCCTGCCGGCACGCCGAAATTGACGATGATGATGAACATCCCGCGCAGCCGCTTGGGCGCCACCTCCGCGGTCAGCGCGATGACGTTGGGTATCAGGCCACCCAGGGCGAGACCGGTCAGGAAGCGCAACGCCACCAGCGGGCCCGGGCTGCGGGCCGCCATCGACAGCAGCGCCAGCATGCCGAACGCCAGCAGCGCCGTCACGATCACCCGCTTGCGGCCGATCTGGTCGCCGAGGCTGCCCAGCGACGGTGCGCCGATCAGCAGGCCGAACACCCCGGCCAGCTGCAGCGGCACGATGGCATGCGGCGAGATATGCCAGTTTCGCACCAGCTCGGGCGCCACGACCCCCATTACGGCGATGTTGAAACCGTCCGCGACCACCGACAGGATCGCCAGCGCCAGGAAGATGACGACCGACGCCTGTATGTTCTGACCATCGATGAGCTCGTCCAGATCGACGACCGACGAGTGGCTTGCACCAAGGCTGCTCACGTGACCCCCTTTTGTATATGAACGGCACGGCTATGTGATCGCGGAACCGTCCCCGAGCTCGGTATAATCTTGCCCGCCCGACCGATATTTGGAAACCCATGCCGCGATCGGGCCCATCGCCCTGTCGCGGGATCGCCGATCGCACCTCGATTTGGGTGTCCGGCGTCGGCTCGCCGGACCTGCCGGGCGGGAAGGGGCGGGGCTGGAGTGGCGATCCGACCCCCGCACCCGTCAGTTCGCCTTCTGGCTGGTTCCGGGCAGGCGACCGAGGAAGATGATCGTCAGCACGCCGCCCTCGACACCATCACGTCCCCGACGCTGCAACGGGTCGTAATACTCGTCGGGATTGATGAAGTATTCGACATATGGGCTAAGCTGCATCCAGCGGGTAACCTGGATCTGGTTGATCGCCTCAAACGCGTAGCCATTGCGCTGTTGCTCGCCGGTATGACGGTTGATCGGGATACGGCTCTGCAGCAGCGTCTCGTGCTTGGCCTCGAGCTGGCTCAGGCGCTGGTAGTGCATCTGCAGCTCGAGGATGTCGCGAGGCCCGGGCGGCAGGTAGCCGATGAAGTTCACGCCGGCCAGCGCGTCGCAGTCGATCGGCTGCGGCTTGTCGACAGAGGCGGCGAACGAACCCGACACCAGGATGTTCCTCGGCGCCACGTGCGGCAGGTCCGGGCCGCGCCAGATGGTATAACCTGCCTGCGCATAGTACACGCCGCCACCGGTGTAGTCGCGCGCGGAAGGCAAGGCCGAGTAGCTCGCGCCGGTGCCCTTGTCGTTAGATGCGCCGTGCCGCGTGTTCCACTCGAAGCCCGTCTCGAAGTTGGCCGGGTAGCGCGCGTTGCTGAACTGCGACCTGTAGGCGACCTCGCCCAGGGACTGCGCGCCGGACGCTGGATCGGCGCCGATGTTGTAGGAGTTGTTGATGGAGCGGCGATAGTCATCCTCGAACGTACCGTACTGCGCATACCATTTTAGGGTGAAATGATAATTGACGACGCCGCCCCAGACCGGATGGGCAAGAGGCACGAAATCGCCGTCCCCATAGATCGTGGTCGACTCGGACGTGAACGGATCGAGACCGTTCGGGATAGAAAAGTAGCGGTAGGCGTTGGTCTTGCCGAGCTCGATGTCGAGCTCGCGGTTGAGCAGCTGCTGCTCGTAGGTGAGTTCCCGGAGGTCGGACGTCTCGGGCGCGGGACTGCCCTTATATCCGTCCAGCGCGCCGCCCTCTTCCAGGATGTCGTGTGGGAAGTTGCTCTTGGCGAAGAAGACCGCCTCGATCGCGTGGATCGTGGAGCCGTTCAGGCCGATCAACTTCTGCAGGTCGAGATCGATCGCGAACGAGGCCGAGGCGAGGTTGTTGGTCTCGGATTGCACGCCCGCCGCTCCCTGACCGAGGAATGGTCGATCACGTTGCCATGAAAGTCGATGCCATAGTCATTCAGGGTCCGACCGACGCCGGGAAACAACTCGTACATCGGAGTTGGGACTCCGGCTGGTTCGGCTGCACGAGGGCCGTGTTGCCGGTCCGGCCGAACCGGCTCTGCACCGTGACGTTGACGTCAGTGCCGGTGCCAGCCTTGTTTGAGGCGGGATAGGCATTGGAGGCCTGGGCGACCTGGAACGGCGCAGCGGAGTTTGGCAAGGACGCGGTCAGGTCCGTCTGGACTTGCTGGTCGGCAGGGGTGGCCGCCTGAAGCTGCCGGCCAGCGGGAGCCGCCGCCCCGGTCATCAGTCCGACGGCGACAATCGCCAATCTCGAGACAAGCCAGGCCTGGAACCGCGTCGTATTCTCCCCCCCACCCTGACGGTCTGATGTCGTCTAGGATCTGATACCTTGAAAGCGAGTCCGTGCGTCGGGTCTCGCAACGTCGCCAGTCTTGCCACAGGCCATCATTTTGATGAACTATCCAACGATAAATAGTTTCTGGCAGCACCCAGCACTAACCTAGCTTCGTCAATCGCGAGGTTTATTTGTATATTGGACGGAGCCGTCCACCGTTTCCGACGTAACAGACCGATCGTCGAAACAAATCAATCCGCTGTGCCCGAGAACACACACCTGAATCCGGAACGTACCACACTGGACTGGATCAAGGCGAGCGTAGCCTCAGCCTCTAGATGGACGGCGGTTCCCGCGGCACACGCCGACAGGCGTCGCGCGGCCGCTCACTGGCCGCTGCGGGTCTTGTCCGCCTCGCGCATGAAATCGACGGCGACCTTATTGAACTGGGTCGGATTCGCCGCCTGCACGAAGTGGCTGGGCGAGGGAACGATGACGTGGCTTCCATGGGTTAGCCCGGCAATGATGTCGCCCTCCTTGTCCCGTGCCGGGCTCCAGCCGCCGGTGACGACCAGCACCGGGATCCCGGCCTGAGCCACCGCCGCGGCCGCCGCACGCGTCTCCGCGGCGGTCGCCACCTTGCCCTCGATGAGCGCGCAGCCGGACGCCGTCGTCATGGCCGGATTGGCCATGACGGAGGTGAGCGCCGGCGGCGCCTTGCCGGCGCCGGTGACGGTGGCGGCGAAGCTGCGCATGAAGTCGGACGGGGTCTTGGCGGTGACGAGCCACTGCGCCCGTTCGGCCACCGCCTGATGCAGCACCGGGTTCTTCATCAGCTCCGGATCGGTGGGTATCAGCTGGGTCATCGCCGGTTCGATCAGGATCAGCGACCGCACCCGGTCGGGCTGCCGCGCCGCCGCCAGCAGCGCGTCGGCGCCGCCCCAGGAGTGGCCGATCAGGTTGACGCCGCCGCCCATCATCTTGGCGATCCAGACGCTCTCGTTCTCCATGTCATCCGGGCCCCGGGTCGGGCTCTGCCCGAAGCCGGGCCGGTCGGGCACCAGGAGCTGGAAGCCCTCCTGGCTGATCGGCCTCTGCCTGGCGAAGCTGGACGGCCCCCCGCCGACGCCGCCCTGCACGCCACCATGGATGAGCAGCACCACCGCGCCGGCATCGCCCCAGTGCGTGACGTGGATCGGCAGGGCCTCGGCCTCGGCCGGACCGAGCTTGGGCCAGGGGGGACACTGGGCAACTAACGCCGCCTGGGCGCGGGCGACCGCGGCGGGCTGTGCCCATGACCGCGTCGGGCTCAAGGCAGAGATCAGGGCGACGAGCCCGACGGCGGATTTCTGAAGCAACACTTCATCCTCGATCAGGCGCCGATCCGGAGCGGGCCGGTGGCGCGTTCTTGACAGATTGTCACCATACGGCCGTCCGGATGCCAGAGCAGACGCAGCCGCTCTCAGTCGCCGGCGTCGCGGAACACGACCCAGTTCTCGAGCAGGTCGCGGATCTCGCGGTGGTCGACGGCATGGTCGCCGCCCGGTACCACGGCGGTCGAAACGAAGTCTGTCATCTGATGTACACCGTCGTCGTTCTCGTTATCTGCCTGTACCGGTGAAATCCTCTATCGAGGCAAGTCAGCCTGCCCGGCCGACGCCGTTCGACGTGGACCCGCCCTCCTCGGACTTCTCTCGGCGGAGCGTCATGCCTCCGGAGCCGGGAGCATGCGCTCCAACACGCGGTCACGCCGGACCGCGACGTGCCAGGCCGTGGCGCCCACGTGCAACACGATCAGGGCATAGACCAGCCACTGGCCGGTCACCGCATGGAACCAGACCGCCACGTTCGCCCAGTAGGCGTTCGCCGGCGGTCCCGGGATGAAGAACAGGTTGAAATAGGCTGTGCTGTGGCCCTTGAACGCCGAGAACAGGTAGCCGCTGATCGGCATGGCGATCAGGACCAGGTAGAGCAGCCAGTGCGACGCCCGCGCGGCGAGCGCCTCCCATCGCGCAAGGTTGGCCGGCAGCGGCGGCGCCGGATGCCGGGCCCGCCAGGCCAGGCGGACGGCGACCAGGGCCAGGATGGTCAGCCCGACGGACTTGTGGAACATGTAGGTCGTTTCGCGATACGGCGATTGCTTCGACATGTTCATCATGACCCAGGCCAGCGGCAGCACCGAGAACATCAGGATCGCGGTGACCCAGTGCAGCGCCTGGGCGGTCAGGGTATAGCGCGGTCCGACGTCGGACCCCTTGGCATCGGGCAACGCGATCGTGGCGGGTGCGGGCAGGGCTGGGGCGGTGACGCTCATCGATCGGATCCATGTTTGCTTCGCTGATCGGTTCGACTGCAGATCGAGCCGCTTGATGTGGTATCCTAGAAGAATGTGACGGTCCCCAGCATGACGTTCAGCGCGCTTCCGGTCAGGTGGGTGTAGGTGACGCTGGTCGGGTTGCTGATGTAGCTCAAGCCGCCATTGATGTTGACGCCGTGGAAGACGTGGGCGCTGTAGTTCAGGCTGAGCGCCTCGCTGTTGCGATGGGTGAGCTGATGCTGCAGGTGGGCGGTGTCGATTGCATAGCTGCTGAAGACGTTGTTGGTGAACACGAGGCTCAGCAGGTCGCGCGGACGGAACGGGATCAGGCCGAACCCGTAGAGCCGGGCCTCGTAGTACTGGGTGAAGCGGTTCAGCGCCGGCGGCGCGTATTCGACGGTGAACCCGGCATAGAGGCCCTGGGCGAACTTGCGGCCGTAGGGCCTGCTCTGCCACAACTGTCGGTCAGCGAACAGATAAAGCCCGTAATTATGGTCGGCGCGGTGGGGCGGCTTGGACAGGTCCTGGTAGTTGCTGGACGTGTAGCTGGCGGCTCCGCGTATCCACGTCTGGTGCACGCCCGGCGACGGATCGACCCGATAGCCGGCCTCGTCGATTAGAAACACGCCCGAATTGGGGATCGCGAACCGCACGCCGCCCTTGTCCTGATCGTTCTCGACCACGACGCCGTCCGGGCTGAGCGCCCGCTCCAATCCGATCTTGGTGTAGATATGGTCGGGAAAGTTGACCTTCACGTTGACGCCGGGGGTCGGGTAGATGGTCGTGGTCTCGCCCTGCTCGACCGGGATGGTTCCGTTCGGGCCGAACACGCCGCCGGCGAGGCTGCCGCCGACATAGGTGCCGAGGAACTCCAGGCTGTTGGCGATGTAGCCGATCTTGAGCTCGATCCTGTTGTGCAGGAACGTCTGGTAGTAGGTGGCGCTGGACAGGCTGAGGTTGTCCGGGCCAAGTGGCGTCCAGTTGGTGCGGACGAAGTTGAGGCCCAGCACGATCTGACCGTTGGGAATGCCGTACCGGCTGAGGTCGTAGGTCAGGTAGCCGAAGTTCGAGGAGAAGAGGGTCGGCAGCTGGCCGGAATAGAGCTGGTTCTCGCGGCTGCCCACCGGCAGCCCGTGGCGCAGCACGTTGTCGGAGAAGTAGGAGTTGGTGAACCCGAAATAGCCGATGCCGTAATCGGCCAGCGTGTTGCGGACGCCGAACAGGTTCTGGTCCAACGTGTCCGCGGCACCGACGATCGGGATGTTCCAGCCCTTGATCCTCAGCGCGTCGGCCTGGGCGTTCGGATCGGGCAGCGACGGCGGATTGGCCTCGGTCGCCAGCACGCTCGATGCCGAGGCACCCTGGCCATTGATCGACTGGGCCTGCGCCGATCGACCGAAGGCGCCCGTCAACAACATGGCGGCGCAAACCTGGATCCAGCGAGACGATCGGCACGAATCCACGTCCAGCGGGGCTCGCGCACCGACAAGCTTTTTTTTCATGACGTTTCCCGGAATGCTTATTGTCTAAGCAATTTTTATGGTGTGCTTGAGAGGCCGTTCTTCCCGACCTGGTGTTGGAGCGTTCTCCTGATCCGATGGGGCCTGTCCGGCTGGAACCGACGTGGTCGTCGATGAGGTCGGACACCATCATTCGACCCATCCGCAATTTCACGCTAGCCGCTCCGGTTATGGTTGAGAAGACTATAGTCTTCCCGAGGCCCCGCCGGCTCGGCCTACCCTGCAACCGAAACGGAGTCGACGGCGCCGTAGTCGTTGATGCCGTCGTCTTCCGGCCCCGATCTCAGTTGCCGAGGCTGGGGGCCGGCCGCCGGTCGAACCGGACGGCAAGACCGATGGGACGGGTGTTCGGCCTCCTGGCGGAAAAGGGCGATGGGATGACCCTGGAACAGCTGCGCGTGTTCGTGGCCGTGGCCGAGCGGCAGCACGTGACCCGGGCGGCGAAGGCGCTGAACCTGGCGCAGTCGGCGGTCAGCCACGCCATCGGCAGCCTCGAGGACGGATTCCAGGTCAAGCTGTTCTCCCGGGTCGGGCGGGGCATCGAGCTCACCGCGGCGGGCCGGATGTTCCTGGACGAGGCGCGGGCCGTGCTGGCACGGGCGGCGTCGGCGCGGCTGAAGCTGTCGGAGATGGGCGAGCTCCGGCGCGGTACGCTGCTGCTGCACGCCAGCCAGACCATCGCCGGCTACTGGCTGCCGAGCCGGCTCAAGGCGTTCCGCGAGCGCTACCCGCTGATCCGGATCCGGCTGGCGATCGGCAACACCGGCGACGTCGCCCGCTCCATCCATGACGGCGCGGCCGAGATCGGCTTCGTCGAGGGCAGCGTGGACGATCCCGACCTGCGCGCGGCGACGGTGGCGCGCGACCAGCTCGTCCTGGTGGTGGCGCCGGGGCACCCGTGGGCGTCGGCACCGGTCCCGGAGCCGGCGGCGCTGCTGGAGGCGGATTGGGTGCTGCGGGAGCCGGGATCGGGCACCCGCTCCGAGTTCGAGGCGGCGCTGGAGGCGCTTGGGCTGGCGCCGGACCGGTTGCGGGTGGCGGTGGAACTACCCTCGAACGAGGCGGTGCGCGCGGCGGTCGAGGCGGACATGGGGGCGGCGGTGATGTCCGCCTCGGTCGCGGCGCCGAGCCTGGAGGCCGGCCTGCTGGCGCGCGTCCCGTTCGCCCTGCCCGAGCGGGTGTTCGCGGTCGTGCGGCACCGCGAGCGCTCCCTCAGCCGGAGCGCCGAGGCCCTGCTGGCGATGCTGATCCCGGCCTGATCCGGCGCCGCCGGCCGCTGCGATCAAGGGGGCCGATCGGCTCAGCCGGCGGGGTCGCGGGTGCCGAACTGGTAGATGACCGCGGCGAGCAGGGCGATCGCGGCCGCGAGCAGCAGCGCCGGGGTGAAGGAGCCGGTCTCCTGCACCACCAGGCCGGTGATGGCGGGAGCCAGCGCGCCGCCGATCGAGCCGCCGATGTTCTGGATCGCCTCCAGCGTGGCGACCTTGTCCTGGGTGGTGGCGACGGCGGCCATCGCCCAGCCGCAGGACGAGGCCAGGCTGCCGGCGAACAGGGCGATGCTGACCAGCAAAATCGCGGCGCCAGCGGTGCCCACGACCGCGGCGCCGGCGGTGCAGGCGGCGGTGGCGACCATGGCCAGGACCAGAGGCAGGCGGCAGCTCGCGACCGGGGCCACGCCGCGGCCGGCCAGCGTGCGGGAGGCGAGGCCGCCCAGCAGCGCTCCGAAGAAGCCGCAGCCCTGCGGCACGCCGGTCCAGATCCCGGCCTGGGCGACGCTCAGGTGGCGGGCGCGCTCCAGGTAGTCGGGCAGCCAGGTGCCGTAGAGCCAAGTGAGGTAGATGACGCCGAAGAAGCCGATGGCCATGCCCCAGGTGGTCGGCTGCCGGAACAGGCTGGTCCAGCCGGCAAGCGGCTGCGCGTCATCTTCCGAGCCGTCCTCGGCGTGGATCCAGGCCTGCTCGGTGTCGTCGATCCCGTATTGGGCGGGGTCGCGGTAGGTCAGGTTCCAGAGCACGGCGACGACGAGGCCGGCGGCGCCGACGATGAGGAACATCCAGCGCCAGCCGAACCCGATCATCAGCGCCGTCAGGACGACCGGCGCGATCGCCGGCCCCAGCGCCGAGGAGGCGTTGAACACGCCGATCGGGAAGGCGCGCGCGCGGGCCTGGAACCAGTTGGAGCAGACCTTGGTGCCGGCCAGGTACATCGGCGACTCGCCGATGCCGAGGGCCACCCTAGCGGCCACGAACTGGCCGAACCCGGTGACCAGGCCGGCGCAGAGCTGCGCCACGGACCAGAGCAGCAGACCCATGCTCATGAGGCGGCGCGGGCCGTAGTGATCGATCAGGATGCCGACCGGGAGCTGGGCGAGGCCATAGGCGATCGCGAACGAGGACAGCAGCAGGCCCATCTGCACGTCGCCGAGGTGCAGGGACGCGCGGATGGTGGAGTTGCCGATCGAGAGCGCCGAGCGGTCCAGGTAGTTGATGGTGCCGGCCACCATCAGCAGCGTCAGCGCCAGGACTCGCATCCGGCGCGTGCGCGACGACGGGTAGGCGCGGACGGCGGCTTCCTGCATCCCGAGCCTGGCTCCGTCCCGTGCCGTCGAGGCTGGAGCGTTGCAGGTTGCCCGGGCGTGGACAAGGGACGTTTTTCGCTGTTTGTTCCCGTCGGTCGGGGATCGGCTGGAGGCGGCGATGGCGGGCGAGACGACGGGGCATGTCGAGCCGACCCAGCTTCGCGAGGCGCTGAGCGAGCGCTACCTCGCCTATGCGATGTCGACCATCATGTCGCGCTCGCTGCCGGACGTGCGGGACGGGCTGAAGCCGGTGCATCGCCGGCTGATCTACGCGATGCGGCAGCTGCGGCTCGATCCGGGCTCCGGGTTCAAGAAGTGCGCGCGGGTGGTCGGCGACGTGATGGGCAAGTACCACCCGCACGGCGACGTCGCGATCTACGAGGCGATGGTGCGACTGGCCCAGGACTTCGCGGTGCGCTATCCGCTGGTCGAGGGGCAGGGCAATTTCGGCTCCATCGACGGCGATAACGCCGCCGCCATGCGCTATACCGAGGCGCGGCTGACCGAGGTGGCGACGGCGCTGCTGGACGGCATCGACGAGGACGCGGTCGATTTCCGGCCGACCTATGACGGCGAGGAAAGCGAGCCGGCTGTGCTGCCGGCGAACTTCCCGAACCTGCTGGCCAACGGCGCCGCCGGCATCGCGGTGGGGATGGCGACCAGCATCCCGCCGCACAATGCCGGCGAGGTCTGCGCCGCGGCGGCGCTGCTGGTGAAGCGCCCGGAGGCCAGCCTCGACGAGCTGCTGGCGCTGATGCCGGGACCGGACTTCCCGACCGGCGGCGTGATCGTCGAGGACGCGGCGGCGATCCGCAGCGCCTACGAGACCGGCCGCGGCGGCTTCCGGCTGCGGGCGCGCTGGGAGCGCGAGGAGGGCCGCCTCGGCAGCTGGGTGATCGTGGTGACGCAGATCCCCTACCAGGTGCAGAAGTCTCGGCTGATCGAGCAGATCGCCGAGCTGATGGAGCTGAAGAAGCTGCCGCTGCTGGGCGACGTCCGCGACGAGAGCGCCACCGACATCAGGCTGGTGCTGGAGCCGAAGGGCCGGGGCGTCGAGCCCGAGGTGCTGATGGAGACGCTGTTCCGCGCCACCCAGCTGGAGACCCGGTTCGGGCTCAACATGAACGTGCTGGCGACCGACCGGGTGCCGCGAGTGATGGGCCTGCGCCAGGTGCTGCGTGAGTGGCTCGACCATCGCCAGACGGTGCTGCTGAGACGGACCCGGCACCGGCTGGCGGCAGTGCTGCGGCGCATCGAGGTCCTGGACGGCTTCCTCGCGGTCTACCTCAACCTCGACCGGGTGATCCGGATCATCCGCGAGGAGGACGAGCCCAAGGCCGGGCTGATGGCGGCGTTCGGGCTCAGCGAGCTGCAGGCGGACGCGGTGCTGAACATGCGGCTGCGCAGCCTGCGGCGGCTCGAGGAGATCGAGATCCGCCGCGAGCACGAGGGGCTGGCGCGGGAGCGCGACACCCTCGCGGCGCTGCTGGACAGCGAGCCGCTGCGCTGGAGGCGGATCGGTCAGGAGCTCGATCGGCTGCGCAAGCAGTTCGGATCGGGGCCGCTCGGCCAGCGGCGCAGCCTGCTGGCCGAGCCGCCGCGGCCGGTCGATATCTCCGCAATCGCGGAGATCGAGCGCGAGCCGATCACGGTGGTGCTGTCGCAGAAGGGCTGGATCCGGGCGCTGCGCGGGCACCAGCTCGACCTGTCGGGGCAGAAGTTCAAGGAGGGCGACGGGCTGCTGCCCGGGCTCGGCCTGCTGGAGTGCAGCACCGCCGACCGGCTGTGCCTGTTCGCCAGCGACGGCCGCGCCTTCACGCTGCGGGCGGGCGAGCTGCCGCGCGGGCGCGGCGACGGGCAGCCGATCCGCCTGATGGTCGAGCTCGGCCAGGAGGGCGAGGTGCTGGCGCTGTTCGCGTTGCGCGACGCCGCCCGCTACCTGCTGGCGGCGGCGAGCGGCCGCGGGCTGGTGACGCGGGCGGCCGACCTGGTGGCGGAGAAGCGGACCGGCAAGCAGGTGCTGAACCTGAAGCCGGGCGAGCGGGCGGTGGCGTGCGTGGAGGCGGAGGGCGACCAGGTGGCGGTGCTCGGCGAGAACCGCCGGCTGCTGGTGTTCCCGCTCGATCAGGTGCCGGTGCTGGGGCGCGGCACCGGTACGACGCTGCAGAAGTATAAGGACGGCGGGCTGAAGGCGGTCCGGGTGTTCACGGCCGCGAACGGGCTGGTGTGGCAGGAGGGTACCAAGACGCGCTTGATGACCGACCTGCAGCCCTATGTCGGCCAGCGCGCCGAGACCGGCCGGCCGGCGCCGAGCTGGGTGCCGCGGCAGCAGTCGTAGCGGGAAGAAGGCCATCGGCTTTGCCCCTGGACCCCACTGGGGCCGCGGACCCCAGGCCCCGATTCATTGAGGTTTCGCCTTCACTCACGGACTATCTTCTTACGAATCGGGGTTTGAGGCCCGCGGCTCCGACGGGTCCAGGGCAGCGCCCTGGCCTTCGTCAGGCGGCGTCTCGAGCTCGCGCCAGGCGCCCATGCTGAGGATTTCGCTCGGGCGGAAGCGGGCCTTGTAGGCCATCTTCTGGCTGTCGGCCACCCAATAGCCGAGGTAGACGTGGGGCAGATCCAGGGCGCGGGCGCGCTCGATCAGCCACAGGATGGCGTAGCTGCCGAGCGAGCGCGCCGCCAGCGCCGGCGAGAAGAAGCTGTAGACCGCGGACAGGCCGTCGCCGAGCCGGTCGGTCAGGCAGACGCCGATCAGCTCGTCCTCCGGATCGCGGAACTCGACCAGCACGGTGTCGATCGGGGTGTCCTCGATCATGGCGCGGTAGTCGTAGAAGTTCATCGACGCCATGTCGCCGTCGCCATGCCGGGCCTGCTGGTAGCGCTTGAACAGGGCGTACTGCTCGGTGGTGGCGCGGGCCGGGACCTCGAAGCCCTCGACACCGGAGTTGCGGCGCTGGATGCGGCGGAGCGTGCGGCCTGGCGCGAACCGCCGCACCGGGATGCGGATCGGCACGCAGGCGTTGCAGGCCGGACAGACCGGCGCGTAGGCGATGTTGTGGCTGCGCCGGAACCCGGCCCGCGACAGCCGGTCGTGCAGCTGTTCGGCGTCCGGTCCGGCGATCTCGGTGACCACCTTGCGCTCGATGCGGCCGGAAACGTAAGGGCAGGGCAGGGGTGCCGTGGTGTAGAAGAACTGCGGTCGTCTGGGCGGCGTGTAGGTCATGCGGATCGCGTCCGGTCTCCCGGGCCGGGTGCCCCTACGGCGTCAGCGACACGGTCGCGACGATCTCGCGGGGATTCGGCCCGACCTCCAATGTAGAGCCGTCGGCCCAATCCTGCATCAAATTCCATGCGTTGCGGCTCAGCCAGTTCCCGGACTGCCCGGGCGTCACGATGAAGCGGCTACGGTCCGGGTCGGCCAGGTCGTAGTCGCCGCGGTAGGCGGCGCCGTGCAGCGCCCGGAAGTCGCCGGGCGTCGGGTTGCCGCCGCGCAGCAGCGTGCTGTCGTCGCCGCCGACCGCGACCTCGCCGTGGCCAAGGCGGCACAGCACCGGGATCGCGGCCAGCACCGGGTTGTCGAACACGGCGTGGTGGGCGTCACCCCAGCGCCAGGCGGACGGATCCCTGCCGAAGCGGGCGGAGAGGTCGCGGGTGGCGGCGTCGAGGGCGGCGGCCAGCGCCGGCGTGCAGTCGCCGCCGCACCAGGCGCCGCCCGCGGGCGAGAGCAGCAGGTCGGCGGTCTCCTCCCAGCCGGGGGCGGCGCCGGCGATGCCGTCGCGGGTGGCGGTATCGGTTGCGAAGCGCTGCAGCCAGGCGTTGAAGATCAGCGGCTGCGGGCGGTCCGCCGCCATGGCGCCGTCCCAGCCGCGCAGCAGCGCCAGCGCGCGCGCGGACAGGCTGCCCGCCGCCGGGTCGAGGCCGCGCCCCAGCAGCAGCGGCAGCATGTGCGCGGCGTAGGCGCTGTGGATGTCGGCCTGCATGCGGGTGAAGCCGCCCACGTCGTGGCGTTCGGCCTTGTCCAGCAACGCGCGGATGCGGTCGGCCCGCCACGGCGCCGGCCAGTCGCGGCCTAGGAAGACCGGGAAGGCCGGCGGCGCGGTGCGCTCGTTGCCGTTCAGCAGGTGTCCGCTGGCGGGGGCCACGATCGTGGGCAGGGCGCCGCCGCTGGCGTCGCCGATCCAGTCGTGCGCGCCGTCGGCGCCCCCGACCGGGAGGCTGCCGTCGCCGGCGCGGCGGACCGGCACGTGGCCGGTGGTGAACAGCGCGATGCGGGCGCGGTCGGCCACCAGCAGGTTCTGCACCGGGCTCGCGATCAGGGCAGCGGCGCGGCCGGCGGCGTCGATGTCCGGGGCGACGTCGAGGGCGGCGAGACCGGGTGCGGCGTCCTCCGGGCGCAGGTTCTCCATCGCGGCGGCGATCACTTGGCCCCCGGCGGGGCCGGACAGGGCGGCTCCGCCGAGGGCGTCGCTGATCACCGGGCCGTGGCGGGTGCCGCGGATCGTCAGCAAGACGTCCGGGGCGCCGCGGACGTGGATGCGCTCCTGGCGCACGGTGAACGGGCGCGGCCCGTCCGGCGTGGCATAGCGTCCGCCCGGCAGCGCCGTCTCCAGGAACAGGTCCTGGGTGTCGGTGCTGGAGCTGGTGAAGGTCCAGGCGATGCGGCCGTTCTGGCCGATCACCAGGAACGGGACGCCGGGGGCGGTGGCGCCGGTGAGCGCCAGGCCCGGCACGTCGATGCGGACCAGGTACCACAGGGCCGGGAAGCCGAAGGCGAGGTGCGGGTCGCCGGCCAGCAGCGGGGCGCCGCTGCGGCTGTGCGCGCCGTCGACCGCCCACTCGTCGGACGCCTCCTCGGGCAGCGTCCAGGGGGCAGGGTAACGCGGCAGCAGACCGGACAGGCGGTCGGCGAGGCGACTCAGGGCTGGTGGTGTCGCGGCCGGGGCCAGCGCGGCCTGAGGCGCCGGCGTATCCGCTCCCTGCGGCCAGAGCTGCAGCAGACGAGCCGGCGGCACGGCGCCGGAGGCGGCGAGGCGAGCGAGCTCGGTGCGCCAGTTGCCGGCCAGGCTCA
This sequence comes from uncultured Acetobacteraceae bacterium, assembly GCA_964247725.1. Lineage (GTDB taxonomy): Bacteria > Pseudomonadota > Alphaproteobacteria > Acetobacterales > Acetobacteraceae > Lichenicola. The sequence goes on from CAXTVM010000007.1 coordinate 29,836, forward strand.
GCCCCATCAGGCGGCCCCAGAGCAGGCTGTCGGCCACGGTCCAGGGGGCGGGCCGGTCGAGCACCAGGAACTCGGGCGCGATGAAGCGGCCGCGGGCGGCGATGGCGGCGTTGACGCCGCGCGCGTAGGCGTCCAGCAGCGCCCGGGTCGACGCCGGCAGCGCTGCGACGGCGGCCTGCGCCAGCTGCCGCAGGCCGAGCGTCCGCGTCATGCGGTCGATCGGCAGCCCGGACGGTCCGGCGAGCTCGGCGACCCGGCCGGAGCCGACGCGGCGCATCAGCTCCATCTGGAACATGCGGTCGCGCGCGTGCAGGAAGCCGGTCGCGGCGGCGGCGTCGACCAGGTCGGCGGCGCGGACGCGCGGGATGCCGTGCGCGTCGAGGGTGACGGCGACCGGGTGGTGCAGGCCGGGGATGCGCAGCGCCTGGCGCGCCGGCGGCAGCGTGCGCCAAAGTGCGCCGGCCGCGAGCCCGACCGCCAGCAACAGGATCGCGCCGAGCGCCGCCGCCGCCCGCCGCAGCAGGCGGCGCATCCGGCGGCGGCGGTCCGGCCGGTTCATCCGGCCCGCAGCCTCCGGGCGGCGTCGACCGCGAAGTAGGTCAGCACGCCGCTGGCGCCGGCGCGCTTGAACGCCAGCAGGCTTTCCATCATCGCAGCGTCGCCGTCGATCCAGCCGTTGCGGGCGGCCGCCGCGATCATCGCGTACTCGCCGGACACCTGGTACACGAAAGTGGGGACGGCGAAGCGGTCGCGGACGCGGCGGACGATGTCGAGATAGGGCAGGCCGGGCTTCACCATCACCATGTCCGCGCCCTCGGCGAGGTCGAGCTCTACCTCGCGCAGCGCCTCGTCGCCGTTGGCCGGATCCATCTGGTAGGTCTTCTTGTCGCCCCGCAGCAGGCCGCCGCTGCCGAGCGCGTCGCGGAACGGGCCGTAGAAGGCGCTGGCGTACTTGGCGGCGTAGCTCATCAGCCGCACGCCGGTCCGCCCCTCGGCATCCAGCGCAGTGCGGATGGCGCCGATGCGGCCATCCATCATGTCGGACGGCGCCAGGATGTCGACGCCGGCGGCGGCCTGGTTCAGCGACTGCCGCACCAGGATCGCGACGGTCTCGTCGTTGGCGATAGCGCCGTCGCGGATGACGCCGTCATGGCCGTGGTCGGTGTAGGGGTCGAGCGCCACGTCGCCGACCAGGCCGAGCTCGGGGAACTCGGACTTCAGCAGGCGGGCGGCGCGGCAGATCAGGTTGTCCGGGGAGCAGGCCTCGCTGCCCTCCGCATCGCGCTGGCCCTGCGGCGTGATCGGGAACAGGGCCAGCGCCGGGATGCCGAGCCTGGCCGCCGGCTCCACGTGGGCGGCGAGGCGGTCCAGGGTCACGCGGCGGACGCCCGGCATCGACGCGACCTCGGTCTCGGCATCGGTGCCCTCGGTGAAGAAGATCGGCCAGATCAGGTCGTCGACCGAAAGCCGGTGCTCGGCGACCAGGCGCCGGGTGAACGGGTCCTGCCGGTTGCGTCGCAGGCGCGTGGACGGGTACCGGCCGATGGTCATCGTGACGCTCCTGGCGTGGTCGGGCGGCCGCCCGGCGTCAGCCGGCCCGGTGCAGGCGGCTGTGCCGGCGGCCGTAGCCGAAATAGACCGCGAGCCCGATCAGCAGCCAGACCAGCAGGCGGATCCAGGTCAGCCCGTCGAGCGAGGCCATGATCGCGAGGCAGGTGACGACGCCCAGCACCGGCACCAGCGGCCCGAACGGCACCCGGAAGCTGCGCGGCCGCTCCGGCTCGCGCACGCGCAGGACCAGCACGCCGGCGCTGACGATGATGAAGGCGAGCAGGGTGCCGATCGACGTCATCGAGCCCAGCTGCGCGATCGGCAGGAAGGCGCTGAGCAGGCCGGTCAGCACCATGAAGAGCAGGTTGGAGCGCCAGGGCGTCCGGAACCGCGGATGGATCGCCGAGAACAGGCCGGGCAGCAGGCCGTCCTTCGACATCGCGTAGAACACCCGGCTCTGGCCGAGCAGCAGCACCAGCACCACGGAGGAGAAGCCGCACAGGATGCCGACCGTGACCGCGATCTTCAGCCACGGATAGGGCGTGAGGTCGATCGCCGATGCGACCGGCGAGGCGTCGTTCAGCATCGCCTTGTAGTTCAGCATGCCGGTCAGCACGCCGGCGAACAGGACGTAGGCCAGCGAGCACACCGCGAGGCTGCCGAGGATGCCGATCGGCATGTCGCGGGCCGGGTTCTTCGCCTCCTGGGCGGCGGTGGAGACGGCGTCAAAGCCGATATAGGCGAAGAAGATGGTGCCGGCCGCGCGCATGATGCCCGAGAGGCCGAAATGCCCGAACGTACCGTCGTTGGGCGGGATGAACGGAACGTAGTTGGCGGTCTTGATGTAGCTGACGCCGACGCCCACCACCGCGACGATCACCAGCAGCTTCACCACGACGATGACGTTGTTGACGCGGGTCGATTCCGCGACGCCGCGGATCAGCAGCAGCGACGCGGCGACGATGATGAAGGCGGCCGGCAGGTTGACCAGGCCGGACGCGGTGCCGCCGCCGGCCAGGTGGACGGTCTCGAACGGCGACGCGCGCAGCCGCGGCGGCAACGAGATGCCGAACCCGCCCAGCAGCTTGACCAGGTAGCTGGACCAGCTGACCGCCACCGTGGCGCCGCCGACGGCGTATTCGAGCACGAGGTCCCAGCCGATGATCCAGGCGACGAACTCGCCCATGGTGGCGTAGGCGTAGGTATAGGCGCTGCCGGCGATCGGGATCATGCTGGCGAGCTCGCTGTAGCAGAGCCCGGCGAAGGCGCAGCCGACCGCGGCGATCAGGTAGGACAGCACCACCGCCGGCCCGGCATCCTGCGACGCGGCGATGCCGGTCAGCGAGAACAGGCCGGCGCCGATGGTGACGCCGATGCCGAGCGCCACCAGCGCGCCGGGCCCGAGCGCCCGCTTCAGCCCGTGCCCGTCATCGGCTCCTGCGTCCTCGTCGAGCTGGTCGACCGACTTGCGCCGCCAGAGCGAGACGGTGGCAGCCGCGGAGGCCGAGTGGGACATGGTCGGGGTGTTCCTGCTCAAGGGCTGTCGGGCAGCAGCCGGGCCAGCCGGACCGCGGTGTGGCCGCGGCTGGGACGCAGGCTCGGCATCACCAGCAGGCAGTCGTCGTAGGGCGTGCGGATCTCGTCGGCGCCGTCATGGCCGATCAGGGTGTCGCGCTCGGGAATGATCTCGCCGCCGCGGAAGGCCTGCGTGAAGTTGAAGCTGCCGGTGGCCGCGGTGACGACGCGGGTGACCTCGGCGCTGCGGATCTGCGCCGGCCCCGGCCCCGATCCTGGCGCAGGGACCGCGTCCGGCTCGGCGAGCCCGGTGCTGCGCAGCAGCGACCGCACCGTGGCGCGGGTGGTGTCGACGGTGGCCGGCTCCCAGTGCGGGCCGGCCTCGATCAGGCAGGCGACGCGGCTGTCGGTCGGGTTCGCGAACAGGCTGTAGTCGATCAGCCGCGGGCCGCTGCTGTGGCCGTGGTCGGAGACCACCATGGAGGGTACGCCGAGCGTGCGGGCGAATGCGCGGCCCTTGGGCGTGGGCCCGCTGAGGATCAGCGGTTCCGAGGGCCACAGCATGGAGTGGAGGTCGATTAGGATGTCGACCTCGTCGAACAGCCTGCGCAGCTCCCGAGCGCGGGCGAGCTCGACCGACTCCCGGCTGCCGTCCAGGATCGACGGATCCCAGAGCCGGTTCATGTCCTCGTCGACGAAGCGGGATGCGGTCGGCTGGGCGGCGTCGAAGCGGGCGAAGGCGGCCAGGTTGAGGAAGCCGACGGTCAGGCGGCCGCGGCAGGGCCGGAAGTCGTCGCGGAGCAGCTCGTCCAGCACGATGGCGCCGGCGATCTCGTTGCCGTGCATCAGCGCGGTCACCGCCACGTGCGGGCCGCTGCGGCCGCTGTCGATCCGGATCACGCCGCGCACGCCCGCGTTGCCCGGCAGCCAGCGGCTGAGGTCCGGCGCCGCGAGGCGGACGTCGAACTGCGGCAGCCGGGGGACGGCCGGCAGGCCGCGGAAGCCGGTGTCGCCCTCCGGGGGTTCCTCGCCCGCCATGTCGGGCCAGTTGCTCATGCCGGGCGGCCGGTCGTCAGCTGGGCGGGGGCGGGGACCGTCATCGCCGCGGCGAGGTCAGCCGCGCCGCCACCTGCCGGATGAAGGCGTCGCAGGCCTCGAGCTGGCTGAGCGCCACCCATTCGTCCGGCCTGTGCGCCTGAGCGATGTCGCCGGGGCCGCAGACGATGCTGGCGATGCCGGCATCCTGGTAGATGCCGGCCTCGGTGCCGTAGCTCACCTTGCCGTCGCCGTTGCGGCCGGTGGCCTGCCTGACCAGGCCGAGCAGCTCGTGGTCCGGGTCCAGGGCCAGCGGCGGCAGCTCGTCCATCGGCTCCAGCACGATGCCGGTCGCGGGATCGACCGCATGCATCCACCGCTCGGTGGTGTCGCGCAGGTGCGCGCGAAGCCGGTCGAGCTCGGCCAGGGCATCGTCGCCCGGGATGGTGCGCCATTCCATCTCGAAGCTGGCGTGCTCGGGGATGATGTTGAGGACCCGGCCGCCCTCGATCAGGCCGACATGGATCGTACTGTGCTCGGGGTCGAAGCCGGCCTCGCGGCGGCCGTGCGCCTCCAGCCGCCGCCCCTCGGCGGCGATCCAGGCGACCGCCTCGGCCGCGGCGTGGATCGCATTGACGCCGAGCGAGGGCTGGCTGGAATGGCCGGCATGGCCGGTGACGGTGGCGCGGACCGCGAGCCGGCCCTTGTGAGCGATGATCGGCTGCAGCAGCGACGGCTCGCCGACGATGCAGAGCGCCGGCTTCGGCGACGCCTCGGCGATGTCCTGCATCAGCACCCGCGCACCCTCGCAATCGACCTCCTCGTTGTAGCTGATGAAGAGGTGCACCGGCCGCAGCAGCGGCAGCGCCTGCAGGTCCGGCACCGCGGCCAGCACGGAGGCGACGAAGCCCTTCATGTCGACCGCGCCCCGCGCCTGGGCGCGGCCGTTCTCGACGTGCAGCGTGAACGGATCGGTGCTCCATGCCTGGCCGTCGACCGGGACGGTGTCGACGTGGCCGGACAGCGCCAGGCCGCCGTCGACGGCAGGCCCGATGATCGCGTGGAGGTTGGCCTTGCTCCCGGTGGGGTCGTAGCTGAGGCGGCTGGCGATGCCGAACTCGTCGAGGTAGCCCTCGATCCAGGCGATCAGCGGCAGGTTGCTGTTGCGGCTGGTGGTGTCGAAGGCGACGAGGCGCGCCAGGATCTCGATCGTCGACAGGCGCGCCGCATCGTGCATGGGGGCACTCTATACAGGGCAGGTGGTGCGGCAATGGCCTGCGCGGACTTTCGAGCGGCTCGATGGCGGCCCGGTGCGGCGGCACTTGCCGGCGGCTCAGGCGGTCGCCAGAGTCCGCGCCACGCAGATGACGACATCCCGCTCCGGCCTGCATCCGCTGCATCGCGCCTGGCAGGCGCTCCCGGCCCGGAGCCGCCGGCTCTGGCTGGCCCGCGCGACCGCGCTGGCGGCGCCGCGGCCGGACCCGGCGCCGCCGCGGACAGCGGACGGCGTGGTGGTGGGCGGCGAGATCGAGCGGGCGTCCGGACTGGGCGAGGCGGCGCGGATCATGGCGCAGGCGCTGGGCCGGCTGGAGGTGGCGCACGCGGCGATCGAGGCGGGCGGCCTCGCGTCGCCTGCTGGCGCGGGCGCCGCGGACGCCGACCGATGGCCGGCGCGGGCGCCGCTGGTCCTACACGTGAACGCGCCGGAGATGGCGACGGCGTTGATCAGGCTCGGACGGCGGCGGGTCGCCAACCGGCGCATCGTCGGCATGTGGTTCTGGGAGCTGCCCGTGGTGCCGGCGAGCTGGCGGCCGGCCGGCCGCCTCGTGCACGAGATCTGGGCGCCGTCGCGCTTCACGGCGGCGGCGCTGGAGGCGCTGCGGCCGGGCCGGGTGCGGGTGGTGCCGCCGGCGCTGGCGCTGGCGCCGCCGGTGGCGGGGCAGCTCGACCGGCTGTCCTTCGGGCTGCCCGCGGACGTCGTGGTGGTGCTGACCTCGTTCAGCCTGGCGTCCAGCTTCGAGCGCAAGAACCCGCTGGCCGCCATCGGCGCGTTCCGGCAGGCGTTCGGGACCAGGCCGGACCGGCTCCTGTTGCTGAAGGTCGGGCATGCCGAGCATTATCCGGGCGATCTGGAGATGCTGCGGCAGGAGATCGCGGGGGCATCCAACATCCGGCTGGAGACCCGCATGCTGCCGGACGCCGACATGCACGCGCTGACCCGGGCCTGCGACATCGTGCTGTCGCTGCACCGCAGCGAGGGCTTCGGGCTGGTGCCGGCGCAGGCGATGCTGCTCGGCCGGCCGGTGGTGGCGACGGACTGGTCGGCGACGTCCGAGTTCCTCGATGCCGGCTGCGGCGTTCCGGTCGGCTACCGGCTGGTGCCGGCGCGCGATCCGCGCGGCGTGTTCGAGGTGCCGGGCGCGGTATGGGCGGAAGCGGATGTCGGCGAGGCCGCACGCGGGCTGACCCGGCTGGCGGACTCGACGGCGCTCCGGGCCGCGCTGGGTGGGGCTGCCCGCGCGGCGGCGCTGGCGCGATTCGGTCCGGCCGGGCTGGTCGCCGCCCTGGAGGCGATCGGCGTCGGCGTGACGGCGGCGCGGTTGGCCGAGGCGTCCGCAGGTCTATGAGGGCGATGCCGGATCGGCCGCTGCGGGTGCTGGTCTGGCAGTGGGGCCGGCGCGGTGCCGGGCCGCGCGTGGCGGTCGAGATGGCGGCTGGCCTGGATGCGCTGCCGGATTGCCGTGTCGCGCTGTCGCTGTCCATTGCGGCCGAGATCCTGTCGCAGCGGCCGGCGCCGGTGGTGGCGCTGCCGGTGACGACCTACCGCAGCGTTGCCGGCTACCTGGTCCGGCTGCTGGGCGCGCCGCTGCGGCGAAGGCGGCTGCTGGCGCGGATCCGGACGCTGGCGCCGGACCTCGCGATCTGCGCCATGCCGGGACCGCTCGACCTGGAGATGGCGGTGGCGCTGCGCCGGCTGGCCGTCCCATTCCTGGTGGTGGTGCACGATGCCGACCGTCATCCGGGCGACGGTTCGGCGATCCAGATGCTGCTGCAGCGGCGGCTGATCGCCTGGTCGGACGGTTTGATCGCGCTCACGCGCCACGTTGCCGGCCGGCTGGAGGAGCAGGGTGCGGTCGGACCGCGCGCACTGCTCATGGCAAGCCTGCCGCCGTTCGTGTTCGGGCCGCCGCCGGCGATGCCGCTGTCGCATGGCGGCCCGCTGCGGCTGCTCTGCTTCGGCCGGCTGCTGGCCTACAAGGGGCTGGACCTGCTGGCCGAGGCGCTGGCGGAGCCGGCGCTGGGCCGCAGGTTGAACGTGCGGGTGGTCGGGCAGGGGCCGGCGAGCCTGGAACTGGAGCGGCTGGCGGCGCTGCCCTGGGTGGCGGTCGAGAACCGCTGGGTGCCGGAGGGGGAGATCGCCGCCCTGATCGGCTGGGCCGACGCGGTCGTGCTGCCCTATCGGGAGGCGAGCCAGAGCGGCGTGGCGGCGGCGGCGATCGCGGCGCAGCGCTGGGTGGTGGCGACGCGGGTCGGCGGGCTGGTCGAGCAGTTCGAGAGCGAGCCGATGGCGATTCTGTGCCGGCCGGAGGTGCCGGAGCTGCGGCAGGCGCTGCGCCGCCTGCTGGTCGATCCGCCGGTCGTTGCGGCGCGCGCGCCGGAGCTGCGGCTGGCGTGGCAGCGTGTCGCCGCCGGCTTGCTGCAGCAGATCCGTCGGCAGGTCCTGCGGCAACCGGTCGCGGCGGCGCAGCCGGCCCGCGGCGAGCCGGAAGCCCTGGACCGGGTGACGGTGCTGTGAAGCGGGACCTGGAGCATGATCCGACCGCATAGGCTCACGGATCATGCTCTAGCTTGTTGTTTTCAAGAGCATCTTTATCCGACCGAGCCAGTCCGTTCGATCGGATGACGCTCTAGCGGCCCGGAGCTGCGGCACCGGCAGCATCGTAGACCCTGAGTCGGCTGCCGACGAGCTTCTCGATCGCCCGCAGCTGCTGCCGTTCGGCCCCGGCGCACAGGCTGATGGCGATGCCGCGGGCGCCGGCGCGGGCGGTGCGCCCGACCCGGTGGACATAGGCCTCCGGGGTGTCCGGCAGGTCGTAGTTCACGACGTGGCTGAGGCCGTCGATGTCGATGCCGCGCGCGGCGACGTCGGTAGCGACCAGGACCGGCAGCCGGCCGTCACGGAACCGGGTCAGGGTGCGGTCGCGGGCCGGCTGGCTCTTGTCGCCGTGGATCGCGGCGGCGCGGATGCCCGCCTCGTCGAGTGCTGCGACCAGCCCGTCGGCGGTCTCCCGGGTCCGGGTGAAGACCAGTGCCCGCCGCATGCGGCCGCGCCTGATGAGCTCGATCAGCAGCGGGCGCTTCTGGCGCGGCTCGGCGAAGATCACGCGCTGGTCGATGCGCTCGGCGGCGGCTTGCTCCGGCGTCGCGCTGATCAGCGTTGGCCGATGCAGCAGCTCGCGCGCCAGTGCGGCGATCGGCGGCGGCATAGTGGCGGAGAACAGCAGGGTCTGGCGGATCCGCGGCAGCGTCGCCGCGATCCGGCGCACCTCGGCGGCGAAGCCGAGGTCGAGCATGTGGTCGGCCTCGTCCAGCACCAGGATCGAGACGGCGTCGAGGTGGACCGCGCCGTCGGCGGCGAGGTCGAGCAGGCGTCCCGGCGTGGCGACCAGCAGGTCGACGCCGGCGGTCAGCGTCCGGGCCTGCCCCGCCTTGGGCAGGCCGCCGACCACCGCGGCGATGCGCAGCGCGGTGCCGCCGGCATAGGTGCGGGCAGCCTCGGCAATCTGGGTGGCCAGCTCGCGGGTGGGTGCCAGCACGAGGGCGCGGCAGGCCTGACGGGAGCCGGTCCGCGGCGGGGCCGCCGGAAGGTCGGCCAGCAGCCGATGCAGGATCGGCAGCGCGAACGCGCCGGTCTTGCCGGTGCCGGTCTGGGCGATGCCCTGGACGTCGCGGCCGGCGAGGATCGGCGGGATGGCGGCCAGCTGGATCTCGGTCGGGACCCGATGGCCGAGCCGGTCGAGGGTTTCGAGCAGCGGTCCGGCCAAGCCGAAGGAGCGGAAATCGGTCATCTTCTGGTATCCGTCAGGCGGTTGACGGGTCCGCGGCCAAGCTCTGGAGACCACGGCGTCTCGTTGTCAAGCTGGTGCCGCGCCGAGGCCGGCAGGGCGGGCAAGGGCGCGCCAAGGCGGTGATTGACGGCGGGCTGTGGTGCTCGCACAAGCCCGTCATGTGTGATCCCGAGTCCGCCATCATCCTGAGCGAAGGCTACGCCGGCCTCGAGGCGCAGGCGGTCGGGTTGGCGGAGCGGGCCGGGCTGGTCCCGGTGAAGCGGGTGATCCGGGCCCGGCGGCCGTGGACGTGGATGCCGGCGCGGCTGTGGCCGGCGCCGTTGCTGGCGGTCGGCGGGGTGGCCGACCTGCCGCCCGGGCTGGTGCTGAGCGTCGGCGGCACCGGCGGCGCGGTCGGTGCCGCGGTGCGCGCGGGCGGGCGGCGGGTGGTGCAGATCCAGAACCCGCGGCTGCGGCTAGACCGGTTCGACCTGGTGGTGGTGAACCGGCACGACGAGATCCGTGGTCCGAACGTGCTGGTGGCGCTGACCGCGCTGCACGCGGTGACGCCGGCGGTGCTGGAGCAGGCCCGGCACCGCTGGCAGCCGGTGTTCGCGGGGCTGCCGAGGCCGCTAGTCGCGGTGCTGGTCGGCGGCTCGAACGGCCGGTTCCGGCTCGGGCCGGCGGAGGCGGCGCGGCTCGCGGGCCGGATCGCGGGAATGATGCGGGCCGATCGCGCCGGGGTGGCGCTGACGCCGTCGCGCCGTACCGGGGCGGCGGTGCAGGCGGTGCTGGAGCGGGAGCTGCGGCCGCTCGGGGCCTGGATCTGGGACATGCGGGGCGACAATCCCTATCTCGGCATGCTCGCCTGCGCCGATGCGGTGGTGGTGACGATGGACAGCGTGTCGATGGTGTCGGAGGCGGTGGCGACGGCGGTGCCGGTGATGGTGGCGACGCTGCCGGGACGGTCGCGGCGGATCGGGCTGTTCCTCCGCGCTCTGGTTGACGCGGGCCGCGTTCGGACCTTCAACGGCAGGCTCGAGGACTGGGCGACGGCGCCGCTCGACGACACGACGGCGGTGGCCGAGGAGATGGGCCGCAGGCTCGGGCTTGGGCTGTAGGCATCGGGCGGCGGCACCCGGAGTGGAAAATCAGACCATGCTGGAGATCCAGACCTACGACGCGCAGAAGGGCGGCAACGTTCTCTACAAGGCGCTGGCGCACCCGCTGGCGGCGGAGGCCCTGTCGCGGCTGGGCGGGACGCTGCGGCGGCAGGGCACGCTCGCGGTGTTCGACCCGGTCGGCGCGGCATCGATGCTGTTCGCGTTGCACGCGGACCTGCCGCCGGTCATGGACCTCTTCGTGCAGGATGTCGGGCTGGTCGGCCAGCCCGTGCTGGGGGTTCCGGCGCGCGGCCTGCCGGAGCTGGCGGAGTGTGCCGCCGCCACCCTGCTGGTGGCCGCGTTCGACGCCGAGCGCATCGCGGCCCGGATCGCGCACCTGCTGCCGCGGGACATGCGCGTCGTCACTCTGGACGAGGCGAGGCTTCCCGCCCGGATGCTGACCGGTACCGGCCCCTACCTGGACCGGCTGAACTTTGCCACCAACTACGCCTTCTTCCGGGATGCCGACGGGCTGTCCACCCGGCTGGTGACGGCGAACTACTGGGCGGCCTATGGCGCCCGGCAGGTGCGGCTGTGGCTGCGCCTGTTCGATGCGTCCGGGGCGCCGCTGGCAACCTGGGAGGAGGACGTCGCGGCGGGAGCGGGCGGCATCGTCGTCGACAGCCGTGCGGTGCGACGGCGGTTCGAGTTGCCGGAGTTCCGCGGGCAGCTGTTCGTCCACGCCGTCAACGTGGCCGGACACGACGTGGTGAAGTATGCCCTCGATACCTATGACGACGGCGACGGCACCGCCGGCGGCGACAGCCTCTCGGTGACGCACGACGCCAACGCGTGGCCGTCCGACCGCTACGCCAACCTGCCGGCGCCGCGGCCGGACGAGGCGGTGGTGCTCTGGCTGCAGAACAGCCACGCGGTCGCGATCCCGGCCGGCGCGGTCAGCCTGGACCGGATGGGGCGCGAGGCGGCGGTGGCGCTGCCGTTCGCGGTGCCGCCCTACGCCAGCGTGGCGGTGGACGTCTCCTGCTATCTGCCGGGGGTGTCGTGGCCGGCGCAGATCGAGCTGCGGTCGGGGCGGCACGTGGTGCGCCCGCGCTACGAGGTGACGCGCGGCGGGCGGACGCGGATCGCGCACATGAACGTGGAGCGCGCCGACCTGCGGCCGGATCCCGGGATCCCCCGCCTGCCGGCCTCGCTGGGGCGCGGCTACCTGCTGCCGTTCCCGGTGCTGCCGCCCGACCGGTTCCGCAGCATCGTGCAGCCGACGCCGATGGCCGAACGGCAGGGCGACCTGCCGGTGCGTCTCGACGTGTTCGACCGCGGCGGCAACCGGGTCGCGGAACGGTTCCTGGGACGCCTGCCGCGCGACCACGACCTCGCCGTGGACCTGGAGGAGCTGGGCGCGCCGGAGGGCCATGCCGAGCTGGTCTACGATTTCCGGGAGGGCGGGTCGGCGGACGGCTGGCTGCACGCCCTGGTGCGCTACGAGCACCGGACCAGCGGGCACGTGGCGGAGACCAGCTTCGGCGCGCACATCTTCAACACGGCGATGACGTACCGGGACGAGCCGCAATCCTATTCCGGGCCGCCGCCGGGCTTGTCGACGCGGCTGTTCCTGCGGCTGGGCGACCGCACGCGGCGCAGCTTCGCGGCACTGATCTACCCGGCGTCGGCGCCTTGGCACGGCCGGTCGCGCACGCAGCTTGTGCTGCATGACGGGCAGGGGGAGGTGGTGGCGGAACGGCCGGTCGAGATCGCCTGCTGCGGGTCGATGATGGTCTGGCCGCACGAGCAGTTCAGCGACGAGCTGCTGGGGCAAGCCGGGGTCCGCGGCTACGTGCTGATCCGTGACACCACGTGCCGGCTGTTCGGCTATCACGGGCTGATGGACGAGCGCGGCGCGTTCTCGCTCGACCACATGTTCGGGTTCTAAGGCTCGGGATTTACCGGATCTCGGATGGTGGGCGCGACAGGGATTGAACCTGTGACCCCCGCCGTGTGAAGGCGATAAGCAGGCATGAAGTCGACTTAAAAGATAAGGATCGTTGTACCCACCGGACAAGCGTCTACATGAACAACCGGCTCGAGCAGGACCACCGCGGCATCAAGGGCAGGATCCGGTGTATGCGCGGTTTCGAGAGCCACGACGCGGCCCACCGCTTTTATCGAAAGCACGGCGAACTCCGCAACCTCCTTCGCCATCGCCGCCGTCACAACCAGATTGTCTCCGCTTTCCTCCGCCGCTTCCGCTTCGCAAGAGGCGCCCGCGTTGCGCTTGGGATCACGCAGAACGCATAGCCCAGCAAGCTCCTGTGAAGAAGCTTCGGGAAGCTGGCGCAAGGGCTGACAGATCCGTATGAACTGCTCGGTGTCGAAGGTTAAGCGACGGTACGGCACAGGGGCTGGCGGGCGCCGTAGGTCAGGCAGCGCCACGCCCACTCCAGCGGCCCGAACCGATAGCGTCGTAGCCACCAGACGCTCCAAGCAACCTGCACGCCGGTGATGCCCAGGGCAAACAGCAGGTCAGCGCCGGTACCCGCCCAGCGGATCGCACCTATGCCGTAGCCGTCGATCAGGACCATGAAGAACAGGCTCTGGGTGACGTAGTTGGTCAGCGCCATGCGGCCGAAGGCGGCCAGCCCGCCCAGTCGCCTGTGCATCCGCGGATCAAATCCGAGCAACACCAGGCCCGCCGCATAGCCGGCAGCCAGAACGGGACGCGACAGCGCGTCGACCGTTTCGATCCAGGGACCCTCAGCCAAACCCCGTGCAAGCAGTTGCAGGGTCGGTGCGACCGCGGCTAGAACCAGACCCAGCGGAAGCGCCAACGCGGTTGCCCGCACGAAAACGCGGCGATGGCCGGCAACGTCCTGCAACCATCCCTTTCGAAACAGCCAAGCCCCGATCATGAATTGCCCGATCAGGGATGACAGCAGGGAGATGACATGTGGCGACAGCTGGAAGGTTCTGACGAACAAGCCCGAGGCGTGTATCTGCTGCAGATAGTCGCCCTCGGAGAGGCTTCTCCACAAGGACGCTTTGAGCATCGGCATCATCGTCATGTCAAAGCGATCGATGTCGACATGCAGCACATGGGCTTCCACGAGGCTTCCCAACGAGGAACCGAACACCGTCAAGACCATGCCGAGCCAGAACAAGAGCGCGTTGGGCCATTTCCTGGTCAACAGGAGCACCAGCCCCACGATCGCATATGTATGCAGGATGTCGCCGAAGAACAGGAAGTACAGGTGCAGGAGACCGATGCCGAACAGCGCCGCCAAACGTCGCAGGTAGAGCGTTCTACCGGCCGCACCACCCCGGAGCGCCCGATCGACGAAGATCGCGTAGCCGAACCCGAACAGAACCCCGAACAGGAACTGCGCCTTGCTCAGCATCAACCACTGGGACGCGAACCCGATCAGCCGATCGAGGGGAAACGTCGGGAAGGCGCGGCTGATTTTCGCCGGCACGATGTGGATGTAGGTCTCGTAGATGTTCATCCAGACGACGCCGAATAGGGCGAAGCCGCGGATGACGTCGATGTCGCGGATGCGCGACGCGTCGTCGACCGGGACGGCCGCACCTGTCAGCGATAGATCTATGATACTGGTTTCCAGGGTATTCCGCATGGGGACAAATGGTGTCGAAGTGTCCGCCAAAGGTAGTCTCCCAATTTGACGCGGCTAGAATAGTCCGTGTCCGCTCGGGGCGACAATCTTAGCAAAGTCGATCATCCTGGAGCGGACGCTGAGGATGCTCTGGATAATGGATCGAGCCAAGACATTGTCTTTATTGGTTTTGGATGGTGGGCGCGACAGGGATTGAACCTGTGACCCCCGCCGTGTGAAGGCGATGCTCTACCGCTGAGCTACGCGCCCATCCTTTGCAACCCGGTGCTTCTATGGCGTTTCGTGACCGGCGGCAAGGGCTTGGCGGCGGCAAGAGGGAAGGTCAGGGGCTTCGCCCCTGGACCCCACTGGGGCCGCGGGCCCCAGGCCCCGATTCGTTAAGGTGGTACCTCCACGCACGGATGATCTTCTTAACGATCGGGGTTCGGGGCCTACGGCCCCAACGGGTCCAGGGCAGAGCCCTGGCCTTCTTCAGTTGACGGCGGCGACAACCTGGCGAAGCCCCCGAGGCTGCAGCCAGACCCGCCGCCGGCGCGGCTGGTCGACACGGGAATGCTGGCGCCGCACGATCGCGTCGCCATCGAGCGGTCGGCGCAGCGGGCCGACTTCCCACGGCGCGAGCCTGCTGGCACACAGCGAGGGCGTGCTGGCCGAAATCGCAGAGGCGTTGCGGCAGCTGCTGACCGGGGTGAGGGTCGAGATCAGCGAGGGCAACCATGTCTGGCAGACCCACATGATCGAGTTCCTCGCGATCGGCACCGCGCTGCTGCCGCTGGACCAGGAGATCGCGCCGGAGCGGATCGTCGACCCGATCATGGGTGCTGTCGGTGAACGATTGAGCCCGATCGATCAGGCAGATTCTGACCTTAGGATCGTATAATAGATATTATGCCAACTCACAGAGGTCGATCCGGTCCGGTCGATGAGACGCCAGATCGGGGGCACGGTAGCAGCAGAACCGAAAACACGACTATCGGGCCCATCCCAAACATGTTCCAATATCGGAGCAGGATGCCAATCATCTGATTGTTCAGCCAATAGATCCGTTCCTACGATTTCGTAGAACTCGCCCCACGCCGAAGCTAAGGGCACCGCATCGGCATTGGTAGAATACCAGCCCTGGTCATTGCTCGGCCCCAGTCGACAGGATCGGTAATCTCTGCACGACAACATGCCTACCTCAGCTTCTTCATCCTTGGTTCTAGTGAATTAAGAAGGAAGCTAAGGCTTACCATACTGGTCTCAACCACGGCCCTTGCATCAGGTGCGTTTGACTCGGCATTTGGGGCGTCTAGAGGTCGGCTTTGCCATTCTGCAACCTGAGGGCATAGCGCCGCCTCGGCCTAATCCAATCATGGTGCATCTTGATCTTTAAGAATTCCTACGGACCCTAAATCGAAAGGCCTTCCTTGAAGGCGGTTTCCAAAGGCACCGCCTTTGGTGGGGTCCAGGGGCAAAGCCCCCGGCCTTGCTGCTAGGCGCCGGCGCGCGGCGGCGAGGCCAGATGCGTGGCCAGCACGCTCTCGGTCTGGGTGTCGATCTCGAGCAGCTTGACCTCGTAGCCCCAGAGGTCGGCGAGCTGGCGCAGCGAGGCGCGGGCATCCTTCTCGTCGAGCAGGTGGCCCGGCGTGGTGCGGTGCTGCAGCCGCAGGCAGCGGTCGCCGGTGAGGTCGACGTCGACGATCTCGATGTCGACGTAGTAGGTGCTGGGATCGTAGGAGCGCGCGACGCTGCGGCGGATGTCGCGGTAGCCGTCCTGGTTGTGGATCGCGTCGACCAGCAGATAGGGCTTGTCGGCATCGTCGCGCAGCCGGAACAGCTTGAACTGGCGCATCACCGCGGGCGACAGGAACTGCTGCAGGAAGCTCTCGTCGCGGTAGTTGGCCCACGCCTCCTTCAGCGTGCCGACGGCGTCGCCGTTGCCGGCGATGTCGGAGAACCAGGCGCGGTCCTCGTCGGTGGGGGCCAGGCAGACGCGCTCGATGTCGGTCATGATCGCGTAGCCGAGCGCATACGGGTTGAAGTTGGGGCCGCCGCCATTGTCGAAGCCGGGCTGGGTGATGACGTTGGTGGTCGAGTGGATGGTCTCCAGGAAGGCGGCGTCGTCGATCTGGCCGGTCTCGTGCAGGCGCGCCATGATGCGGTAGTGCACCCAGGTGGCGCAGCCCTCGTTCATCATCTTGGCTTGGGGCTGCGGATAGAAGTACTGCGCGATCAGCCGCACGATGCGGATGATCTCGCGCTCCCAGGGGGCAAGCCGC
This sequence comes from uncultured Acetobacteraceae bacterium, assembly GCA_964247725.1. Lineage (GTDB taxonomy): Bacteria > Pseudomonadota > Alphaproteobacteria > Acetobacterales > Acetobacteraceae > Lichenicola. Next base: position 45,996 of record CAXTVM010000007.1, read on the forward strand.
GGCGCGTTCTTCTCCAGGAAATAGAGCAGGTTCTCTTCCGGCAGGCCCAGCCGGCGGCGGCGCTCGGCGGCGTTGTCGAGGCTCTTCTCCGCCTTCGAGCCCGGCACCGTGCGCCAGAGGTCGTTGAACACGCGGTCCTCGTGGTCGCGGCGGTCGCGGTCGCGCTGCTGCTCGGCCTTCAAGTCCATTACCCGGGCGCCGCTGTGGCGGTGCACGCCCTGGTTCTGCAGCGCGTGCGCCGCGTCCAGCACGCGCTCGACCGCGCGCACGCCGTGCCGCTCCTCGCAGCGCGCGATGTAGCCGCGCGCGAACTCGAGGTAGTCGAGGATGCCGGACGGCTCGGTCCACTCGCGGAACAGCCGGTTGTTCTTGAAGAAATGGTTGTGGCCGAACGCGGCGTGGGCGATCACCAGCGCCTGCATGGTGGCGCTGTTCTCTTCCATCAGGTAGCTGATGCAGGGGCTGGAGTTGATCACCACCTCGTAGGCCAGCCCCATCAGCCCGCGCCGATAGGCGTTCTCGTGGCCGACGAAGCGCTTGCCGAACGACCAGTGCTTGTAGATCAGCGGCATGCCGTGGGAGGTGTAGACGTCGAGCATCTGCTCCGACGTGATGACCTCGATGCGGTTTGGGTAGACGTCGAGCTTGAGCTCGTCGAGGGCGATGCGCTCGATCGCGTCGTAGGACCGGCGCAGGATGTCGAAGTCCCAGTCCGAGCCGCTGTAGAGCAGGCCAGGCGACGACGCCGGGCGTGGCCCCCCGCCCACGATGTCGAGCGGGCTCACGCGACCTCCGGCCGCCGGGCGAACAGGTCGCGGAACACCGGGAAGATGTCCTTCTTGTCGGCGACCTGGCGCATCACCAGCCGCTCGTTCGCCTCGGCGACGGTGCGGTAGCCGCGCCACAGGTCGGTCTCGCCGCGGATCACGGCGCCGGAGCCGACGATCTCGATGTAGGCGTAGTACTGCACCAGCGACAGGATCTGCTCCTGCAGCAGCGCGCAGGATTTCGGCGTGTCGGAGCCGGAGTTGTCGCCGTCGGACGCCTGCGCCACGTAGATGTTCCAGCCGTCGGAGGGGTAGCGCTCCGACTGCACCCGCAGCAGCTCGATCAGGGCCGAGGAGACCACGGTGCCGCCGGTGCGCGGATCGTGGAAGAAGGTGTCCTCGTCGACCTCCTCGGCGACCTCGGCATGGCGGATGAACACCACGTCGACCCGCTTGTAGCGGCGCTCCAGGAACACGTGCAGCAACAGGAAGAACTGCTTGGCGAGGTCCTTCATGCGCTCGGTCATCGAGCCGGACACGTCCATCAGGCAGAACATCACCGCGCGGGTGGACGGCATCGGCGTCAGCGTGAAGCGGCGGTAGCGTAGATCGACCGGATCGATCCACGGCACCCGCCCCATGCGGCGCAGCGCCACCTCCAGCTCGGAGCGGAGCGCCAGCAGCTTCGCCTGGTCCTCCTCGCCGCCGTCCCGCTCCAGCGCCTCGATGCGCAGCTCGAGGTCGAGCACGGTCTCGCTCTTCGGCCGCTTCAGCCCGATGCGGCGCGCCATCGAGTGGCGCATGGTGCGGCCGAGGTCGAGCTGCGACGGCGAGCCGTCGCTGCTGAGCCCGGCGCGGCTGACGCTGACCGCGTCGGTGGTGGTGATCTGCCGCTTGACCAGGTCGGGCAGCTCGAGGTCGTCGAAGAACACGTCGAGGAACTCGTCGCGGCTTAGCACGAAGCGGAAGCTGTCCTCGCCCCCGCCGTCCTGGCCACCCTCGCCCGCGCCGGCACCGCCCTTGGCCGCCCCGCCCTTCGGCCGCTGGATGCGGTCGCCAGGCGAGAACACCTTGTTGCCCGACAGCACGATGTCGCGGACGCCGCTCGAGAACACGCGGTGCAGGGTCGGCTCGTGCAGCGCGTCGGAGGGGATCGAGATCGACCGGCCCTGCCCGACCTCGCGCAGCTTGCCCGACGTCACCGCGTCGCGTGCCGCGCGCTGCACCGCCTCCCTGGCTCGGACGAGCACGCGACGACGGTTCTCGATGTTCTTGCCATGCGGATTGGGACGGCGGTCGATGATGTCCACGCGTTCAGACCATCCCCGCCATCATGCCGACTGCTTCACGCGCATGTACCACTCGACCAGCCGGCGCACCTGGCGCTCGGTATAGCCGCGAGCGACCATGCGGGCGACGAACTGCCCGTGCTTGGTCTCGGTATCGCCGTCCTTCTTGGAGCCGAAGCTGATCACCGGCAGCAGGTCTTCGACCTGGCTGAACATCCGCTTCTCGATCACGTCGCGGATCTTCTCGTAGCTGGTCCAGGACGGGTTGTTGCCGCCGCGGTTGGCGCGCGAGCGCAGCGAGAACTTCACGACCTCGTTGCGGAAGTCCTTCGGGTTGGCGATGCCGGCCGGCTTCTCGATCTTGGTCAGCTCGGCGTTCAGCAGCTCGCGGCTCAGCATCTGGCCGGTGTCGGGATCCTTGAAGTCCTGGTCCTCGATCCAGGCATCGGCATAGTCGAGGTAGCGGTCGAACAGGTTCTGGCCGTAATCGTGGTAGCTCTCGAGATAGGCCTTCTGGATCTCGTTGCCGACGAACTCGGCGTAGCGGCTGGCGAGGTCCGACTTCAGCGCCGCGAGGTACGACGCCTCCACCTCGGCCGGGAACTGCTCGCGGCGCACCGCCTGCTCCAGCACGTACATCAGGTGCACCGGGTCGGCGGCGACCTCGGTCGGGTCGTGGTTGAAGGTGGCCGACAGCACCTTGAAGGCGAAGCGGGTGGAGACGCCGTCCATGCCCTCGTCGACGCCGGCGGCGTCGCGATACTCCTGCATGGTCTTGGCCTTGGGATCGGTCTCGCGGATGTTCTCGCCGTCATAGACGCGCATCTTGGCGAACTGCGAGGAGTTCGGATGCGCCTTCAGACGCGACAGCACCGCGAACCGCGCCAGCATCTCCAGCGTGTTGGGCGCGCACGGCGCCTCGCCCAGCGCCGAGCCCTGGATCAGCTTGTGGTAGATCCGGGTCTCCTCGGTGGCGCGCAGGCAGTACGGCACCTTGACCACGCAGACCCGGTCGAGGAACGCCTCGTTGGTACGGTTGTTGCGGAAGCTCTGCCACTCGGCCTCGTTCGAGTGGGCCAGGATCATGCCGGTGAACGGGATCGAGCCGATGTTCTCGGTGCCGACGTAGTTGCCTTCCTGCGTCGCCGTCAGCAGCGGGTGCAGCATCTTGATCGGCGCCTTGAACATCTCGACGAACTCGAGGATGCCCTGGTTGGCGCGGTTGAGGCCGCCGGAGAACCCGTATGCGTCGGGATCGTTCTGGCTGTGGCTCTCGAGCTGGCGGATGTCGACCTTGCCGACCAGCGCCGAGACGTCCTGGTTGTTGTCGTCGCCGGGCTCGGTCTTGGCGATCGCGATCTGGCGCAGCTTGGAGGGGTGCAGCTTCACCACGCGGAAGCGCGAGATGTCGCCGTCGAACTCCTCGAGCCGCTTCATCGCCCACGGGCTGGCGATGCCGGTCAGCACGCGCTTGGGGATGCCGTAGCGCTGCAGCAGGCTCGGCCCCATGCGCTCGACGTCGAACAGCCCGAGCGGGCTCTCGAACACCGGACTCAGGTGGCGGCCGGCCTTCAGCACGTAGATCGGCTCGCGCTCCATCAGCGTCTTCAGCCGCTCGCCGAGCGAGGACTTGCCGCCGCCGACCGGCCCCAGCAGATAGAGGATCTGCTTGCGCTCCTCCAGGCCCTGCGCCGCGTGCCGGAAGAAGCCGACGATGCGCTCGACCGTCTCCTCCATGCCGTGGAAGTCGGAGAAGGCCGGATAGACGCGGATGGTGCGGTTCATGAACACCCGCGCCATGCGGGCGTCCTTCGAGGTGTCGATGGTCTCCGGCTCGCCGACCGCCTTCAGCATGCGCTCGGCCGCGGTGGCGTAGCAGGACGGATCGCTCAGGCAGAGCTCGAGGTACTCGGCGAGACTCATCTCCGTCTCGCGACGCTCGTCGCGCATCGCGGTCGCCAGGGTGAACACGTCGTCGAGCGGCGCCATAGCTAAGTTCCCTCGTCAGTCGCTGAGCCTGTCGGTGTGCGTCGCCGCGCCGGGAAATCGGGTCGCCGGGTCCGCCGCACCCGGCCCTGCGGCCGGGTCTCAGCGATCCGCGCGATGTCCCTGCCCTGCGCCCCAGTCCTCCGTCAGGCAAGCCACGGCGGGTCAGCTGCCAGGAAGCCGGCATCTTCCGTCCAGGGCCCGGGTGGCTCGTTCGCGATCCCGTGCGCCGACCGCCTCGGCCGTCGCTTAGTGAAGGCTATCGCCGCCCCAACGCGCGTTTCAACTAAATTGCAGGGCTGGGTTGCGCCGGAGCCAAGGGCACCGGCGGCGTGACACGATAGTCACAAACGACGTCGCGCCACCGCGATGCGCTACCGGCCGGCCGCGGCTAGAACGACAGCACCATCCCGTCGAACGCGGCCTCCAGCCCAGCCGGCAGGCTCCGCTGCATCCAGTCCCAATCCATGTCCGTGCCCATGTGGGTGAGCACCGTGCGCCGCACCCGGAGGCGGTGCGACCAGCCGGCGACCAGCGACAGGTCGGCATGCGCCGGATGCGGCTGACGCTGGAAGCAGTCCACCAGCCAGGTGTCGCTGCCGGCAATGACGGCCATCGCGGTGTCATCGAGCGACACCACGTCGGTCGAGTAGCTGAACCGCCCGACGCGGAGGCCGAGCGTGGTGCCGCGCCCGTGCCGCTGCTCGAACAGGGCGAGCTCCATCCCGCCTGCGGCGAGGCGGTCGCCGGCCGCGACCTCCCGCGGCACCAGCACCGGGCGGTAGAAGCCGGGCGGCGCCCAGGGCCGGAAGGCGTAGGCGAAGCGCTGGTGCAGCTCGGCCAGCACCGCCGCCGTGCCGTGCACGGTGATCGGCCGGTCGAGGATCCGGTTCAGCGTGCGCACGTCGTCGAGCCCGGCGACATGGTCGGCGTGAGCGTGGGTGTAGAGGATCGAGTCGACGCGGCCGATGCCGCAGGCGAGCAGCTGCGGCTTCAGGTCCGGGCCGGTATCGACCAGCAGCCGGACGCCGTCGGCGGCCTCCAGCACGATCGAGGCGCGGCTGCGCCGGTTGCGCGGCTCGGCCGGGTCGCACACGCCCCAGTCGCCGGTGCCGTCGGCGCCGCCCAGCATCGGTACGCCGGCGGAGCCGCCGCAGCCGAGCACGATTACCCGCCCAAGGCCAGGCACCCGCCCAAGGTCAGGCACCCGCAACGTCAGCCGGCCTTGTTGAACAGGCGGTGGAAGTTGGCGCTGGTCAGCCGGGCCAGCTCGGACGGGTCCAGGCCGCGCACCGCCGCCAGGGCCGACGCGGTATGCGCCACGAAGGCGGGCTCGTTGCGCCGGCCGCGCCGGGGCACCGGGGCCAGGAACGGCGCGTCGGTCTCGACCAGCAACCGGTCGGCGGGCACGGCGGCGGCGATGTCGCGCAGCGCCTGCGACTTCGGGAAGGTCAGGATGCCGGAGAAGCTGATCGAGCCGCCAAGCGAGAGTGCTGCCTCGGCGAGGCCGGCGCCGGAGCTGAAGCAGTGCAGCACGAAGCGGAACGGGCCGCCGGCGACGTGCTCGTCCCGCAGGATCGCGGCAACGTCGTCGTCGGCGTCGCGGGCATGGATCACCAGCGGCAGATCGGCCAGCCGGGCCGCACGCAGGTGGGCGCGGAAGCTGTCCGCCTGCAGGGCGCGGACCTCCGGACCGCCATGGATGTAGTCGAGCCCGGTCTCGCCGATACCAACCACCTCCGGGGTCCCGGCCATCGCCGCCAGCCGCTCCGGCGTCGGCAGCGCCCCCTCGCCCACATGGTCGGGATGGGTGCCGATCGTGCACCAGATCCGGAGGCCGGGGCGGGCGTGGCCCGTCAGCGCGCGGTTCAGCGGCGCCGCCGACAGCCGGGTGCCGATGGTGACCATGCCGCCAAGCCCGGCCTCCACGGCGCGGTCCAGCAGGCCGGCCATCTCGTCCGGCTGGAAGTGGTCCAGGTGGCAGTGGCTGTCGATCAGCATGCCAGGATCAGCCGGGTGCCGCGGCGGGCTCGACATGGCGTGGGAAGATGCCTTGCGGCGACGGCAGCGGCAGCCCGGCCGGCAGCGGTGCGGCCAGCGAGGCCAGCAGCCGCGCGTCGGCCGGCACGCCGAGCTGGTCGAGCAGGCGGCCCATGCTGTCCGGCATGAACGGCAGCAGCACGGTGGCGACCTGGCGGAGCACGTCGGCCAGCACCCGCAGCACCGAGGCCATCCGGACCGCATCGGTCCTGCGGAGCGCCCACGGCGCCTGCCGGTCGACATAGCCGTTGCCGGCACGGATCACCCGCCACGCCTCCTCCAGCGCCTCGTGCAGCGCCTGCCGGTCGATCAGGGCGCGCAGCCGGTCCGGCAGGCTCTCAGCATGGGCCAGCAGGGCGGCGTCGTCCTCGGTGACGGGCCCGCGATGCGGCAGCCGGCCGTCGCAGTGGCGGGCGACCTGCGACAGCGTGCGCTGCGCCAGGTTGCCGAGGTCGTTGGCGAGCTCGACGTTGAGGCGGGAGACCAGCGCGCGCCGGCTGAAGTCGCCGTCGCCGCCGAACGGCACCTCACGCAGCAGGAAGTAGCGTACCGCGTCGACGCCGAACTCGGCTGCGAGCCCGCGAGGGTCGACCACGTTGCCGACCGACTTGCTCATCTTCTCGCCGTCCGCGGTCCACCAGCCGTTGGCGAACACGCGACGCGGCGGCTCCAGGCCGGCGGCCATCAGGAAGGCCGGCCAGAACACCGCATGGAAGCGGATGATCTCCTTGCCGACCAGGTGCAGGTCGGCCGGCCAGAAGCGCCAGAGCTCGGCGGTCTCGTCGGGATAGCCAAGTGACGTGATGTAGTTCACCAGCGCGTCCCACCAGACGTAGATCACGTGGTCGGGATCGCCCGGCACCGGCACGCCCCAGCGGAAGCTGGTGCGGCTGATCGAGAGGTCGCGCAGGCCCTGGCGAACGAAGCTCAGCACCTCGTTGCGGCGGCCGGGCGGGCCGATGAAGTCCGGATGGGCCTCGTAGTGCGCCAGCAACCGGTCCTGCCAGTCGGACAGGCGGAAGAAGTAGGACGGCTCGGTGACCCACTCCACCGGCGCGCCGCTCGGCGCCACGCGGGTGCCGTCGGCACGCACCACCAGCTCGTCCTCGCCGTAGAAGCTCTCGTCCCGGGTCGCATACCAGCCCGCGTAGGAGCCGAGATAGATCTGGCCAGCCGCCTCCAGCCGCCGCCACAGCGCCTCGCAGGCGCGGAGGTGACGTGGCTCGGTGGTGCGGATGAAGTCGTCGAAGGACACGTTCATCGCCACCGCGAGGTCGTGGAACTCGGCCGAGACGCGGTCGACGAAGGCCTGCGGCTCCATGCCGGCGGCGCGTGCGGCCTGCTCGACCTTCTGGCCGTGCTCGTCGGTGCCGGTCAGGAAGAACACCCGGTCGCCATCCATCCGGTGCCAGCGCGCGATGACGTCGGCCGCGATCGACGTGTAGGCGTGCCCCAGATGGGGGGCACCGTTCACGTAGTAGATCGGCGTGGTGATGGTGTAGCGCTGGGTCATCGTCCGCTCAGCAGGCCAAGGCTTGACAGCAGGGCCTGCCTCTTCTCCAGGTTGAACCGGTCGGTCTCGTCCTGCACCCGGCGGATCTCCTGCCAGGCGGCGAACCAGTCGATGCCAGGCGCCGCCGCATCGTCAGCCCGGGCGGCCCCGCGTGCACGTTCCGATATGGCATCGCCGAGCAGGCTTAGGAAGGTGGAGAAGCCGCGCTCCCGGCGCAGCACGATGTCGGCGACCGCCTGCGACCGCAACGCGCCTGGCGGCTCGGCGGCCAGCACCTCGCGAACCAGCGCGTCCAGGGCGATGCCGTCCTCGGCCGCCAGCGCCAGCGCCCGGCCGGGCGCGCCCCCTCCCAGCTCGGCCAACCGCCGGCGGGAGTCGGCGTCCTGTTCCGGCAGCAGGCGCGCCAGGGTCGAGCGCATCGCGGCGGGCTCGAGCGGCGCCAGCCGCAGGGGGCGGCAGCGGCTGCGGATCGTCGGCAGCAGGCGGCCCGGAACGGCGCTGATCAGGATCAGCACCGCGTTCGGCGGCGGCTCCTCCAGGATCTTGAGCAGGGTGTTGGCGGCGCTGCGGTTCATCAGCTCGGCGTCGTCCAGGATCACCACCCGCCAGCCGCCCTCGGCCGCGGTCCGCCGCAGGAAGCCGGCGACCGGGCGCACCTCGTCGACGACGATCTCGCCGCGCAGGCGCTGGCGCTTCTCGTCCTGGCCGCGCTCGATGGTGAGCAGGTCTGCATGGGTGCCGGCGGCGACACGCCGGAACAGCGGGTCGGCGGGATCGATCGCCAGGCCGCGGCCGGGCCGGCCGGCCAGCAGCCAGCGCGCGAAGCGGAACGCCAGCGTCGCCTTGCCGATGCCGGGCGGGCCGGTGAACAGCCAGGCATGATGCAGCCGTCCGCCGGCGGCGTCGCGGAGGAGCGCTCGCTCGGCGACTTCGTGCCCGATCAGCCAGTCCTGCGCGCGCGGCCCGGCCGCAACGTTCATGGCCGGGTCATGATAAGGCGGGCGGCGCGGCCTCGCCGGCGCGCAGGTGCACGGTCACCGCGTCCAGCAGCGCATCGTTGACCTGCTCCACGGTGCCGGCCGCATCGATCCGCCGGACCCGCTGCGGCTGATCGCGCGCGATCTCGCGGTAACCGGCGGCGACGCGGGCGTGGAAGGCGTCGTCCAGCCGCTCGTAGCGATCGGGATCGCCGTCGCGGTTCTGCAATCGCGCGCGCGCGCGCGCGCGCGGCAGGTCGAGCAGCAGCGTCAGGTCCGGCAGCAGCGGCGTGAGGTCGATCAGGGCACGGATGAAGGCGAGGATCCCGGGGTCGCCGCGTCCGAGCCCGTAGCCCTGGTAGGCCAGGGTAGAGTCGACGTAGCGGTCGCAGACGACCAGCCGTCCCTCGGCCAGGGCCGGCCGGATGGTGCGCTCGACGTGGTCGAAGCGGGCGGCGATGTGCAGCAGGATCTCGGCGTGCAGGTCCAGTTGGTGGTCGCCGGCCAGCAGGAACGCGCGCAACCGCTCGGCACCGGGCGCGCCGCCCGGCTCGCGGGTGTGCAGCGGCCGGTGGCCGCAGGCGGCGAGGCGGTCGGCGAGCAGGCGCGCCTGCGTCGACTTGCCGACGCCCTCGCCGCCCTCGAGGGTGACGAACAGGCCGCCGGCCAGCGGCTCAGGCATGGCGAGGCGGCTTCGCGGCGCGGCCGCGACTCAACCCGCACCGACGAAGTGCGCCAGCACCGCGACGGCGCGGTCGGGCAGGCTCTTGCGCGCGACCGATCCGTCGGCGATCAGGGGCACCTCCAGGTCGCCCACGGATGCGCCGGTGACGGTGACCTGGCCGATCCGCTGGCCGGCGGCGATCGGAGCCGAGACCGGCGCGTCGTAATCCAGCGTCACCCGCACCTTGTTCTCCCAGCCGTGCGGCACGGTGACCACCAGGGTGCCGCCGGCGGACAGGGCGACGGTCGGCTGCGCGCCGAGCCAGACCGGTGCGGTGCCCAGCACCTCGCCACGGGTCAGCAGCCGGACGTTCTCGAAGTTGGCGAACGCCCAGCCGAGCAGGCGCTCCCCCTCGGCGGCGCGCGCCTGCGACGAGGGCAGCCCGTTCACCACCATGACGACGCGGTTGCCGCCATGGTCGGAACTGGCGCAGAGGCCGAAGCCGCCGGCGTCGGTGTGGCCGGTCTTCAGCCCGTCGGCGAGGCCCTTGTCGACCAGGACGTTGCGGTTGCCCTGGTTGATGTTGTTGAACCGGTAGTCCTTTTCCGAGAAGAAGTGATAGTACTCGGGGAAGTCGGCAATCAGGTGGCGGGCGAGCATGGCTACGTCGCGTGCCGACATGTAATGGTCGGCGTTCGGCCAGCCGGTCGCGTTGCGGAACTGCGAGTTCGACAGGCCCATGGCCTTCGCCTCGGCGTTCATCGACGCCACGAACTGGTCCTCGGAGCCGGAGATGCCCTCGGCCAGGACGATGCAGGCGTCGTTCCCGGACTGGATCAGCATGCCGCGGACGAGGTCGCTGACCGCGATCTGGCTGCCCAGCGGCACGAACATCTTCGAGCCCTGCATGCGCCAGGCCTTCTCGCTGACCGGCAGCATCTGGTCGAGCCGCAGGCGGCCCGACCGCAGCATCCCGAACACCAGGTAGGCAGTCATCATCTTGGTCAGCGACGAGGGTGGCATGCGCTCGTCGGCCGCCTTCTGCAGCAGCACCGCGCCGGTATTGACGTTGATGATGCAGGCCCAGCGCGCCGGTGTGTCGAGCGGCCCGACCGGCGTGTCGGCGGGGTTCGACGCGACCGGCGCCGCGTTCACGGCGGCGGCCGGCGGCGCCGCGGCGGCACCGCGGCGGGAGCGGGCCTGACTGCCGCGAATGGCGGACACGGACAGCGCGATGCTGCCGGCACCCGTCAACAAAGACCTTCTGCTGGCCACTGCGATCCCTACTCAACGATGATGTGCGCCCCGGTTACCCCGGCGCGGCGGGCGCGGTCCAGAGCGGCGTCGGCGGCCGCGACCTGCCCGAACGGCCCGATGCGCACGTCGTAGAGCGTCTCGCGGCCCGATCCGCTGATGTCGACGGTGCCGCCTGCCGCAGCCGCGACCTGATCGGCGTAGTTGCGCTGGCTGAACCGCCCCGCCTCGATCCACAGCGCGCCCGGATCTGGGACGCCTTGGGCGACCTCGGTCGACAATGACCCAACCGTCGGCTCCGGTTGATCGGCTGGGCCTGCCGCCGATGGGGCGGCGACGGCGGCAGGGGCAGCAGCACGGGCCTGGAAACGGGGCTGGCCGGGAGCGTCGAGCGTCTGCTCCTGCACGCCCTGCACGGGGGCCGCGGCGATGTCGAGGTGGGGACCACCGCCGACCTGACTGGCGACGGTCCGGCTCAGCCCCGGATCGAGGTCGACCGCGATTCGCGCCGGTCGGCCGGCGACGATGCCCAGGCGCTGCGCCGCCGCCGGCGTCAGAGCCAGCAGGCGCCCTGGCGACGCCGGCCCGCGGTCGTCGACCCGGACCAGCAGCCGGCGGCCGTTCTCGAGGTCGGTGACGCGGATGACCGCCGGGAGCTGGAGCGTCTGGTGCGCAGCCGCCACAGCCGCCGGATCGTAGCGCTCGCCGTCGGCGGTCAGGAGCTGCGGGTGCGCCTGTTCGACCACCGCGAGTCCGGTCTGGTGCAGGTCCGGCTGCTCGCGCGGATAGAACCACGTGCCGCCGGCGCCCTGCCAGGGCTGGCCCACGGTATAATGTGGCGACGCCTCGGCGACCAGCGGCGGCGGCCGCCGCTGGCATCCGGCGACGCCCAGCGCCGCCATCCCGGCGACCGGCGCCATAACCACCCACTGCCGCCAGACGGCGCGGGGGTCGCGACCACGCATCAAGCGACCGCGTCACCGATGAGCCCGACCGCCAGCGCATAGAAGTCGGATGGATTGTAGCGCCTGATGACGTTGAAGTTCCGGTAGACCATGAAGGCGTCGCCGGTCGGCCCGTCCGGCAGCAGCAGGGCGCCCGCGACGTCCATCCGCGAGAAGCGGCCGCCGTCGGCGCGGCGAACGCCGATCGCGTCCCAGCGGCTGAGGCTGCGCACGAGTTGGCGGCCGGACCCGGTGCTCTCGACCGGCTGCGTCAGCGTGACCGGCTGTCCCCAGGGCTCGCCGTCGACCCAGCCGCTCCGGGCCAGGTAGTTGGAGATCGAGCCGAACACGTCGGCGCGGCTGGTCCAGATGTCGCGCCGGCCATCGCCGGTCTCGTCCACCGCGTAGCGCAGGTAGGAGCTCGGCATGAACTGCGGCTGGCCCATGGCGCCGGCGTAGCTGCCGAGCATGCCGGACGGCGACACGTCGCCATTGCCGAGGATTCGCAGCGACGCCATCAGCTCGGCCCGGAAGAAGCTGGCTCGGCGCCCGTCGAACGACAGCGTGGCCAGCGCATCCACCACGTTGAAGCTGCCGATACGAGCGCCGAAATTGGATTCGAGACCCCAGATGCCAACCACCACCCGCGGGTCGACGCCATAGCGCCGCCAGATGCCGATAAGCAGGGCGAGGTTCTCTTGGTAGGCCGCAGCCGCGCCCTGCCGACGCTGCGGCGGGATGACGCGCGCACGATACTGCGCCCAGGTCAGCGTGAACTCCGGCTGGTGGCGGTCGAGCTGGAGCACGTGGGCATTCGGCGCCTGCAGCGCCAGCGCCTCGTCAAGCACAGCGTCGGATATGCCGTCACGCCGGGCCTCGGCGCGAACGCCGTCCAAGAAGCGGGCATAGCCATCGGTGTCGATGGCACTTCCCTGTAGTCGTCCCCGTCCCCGGGCGCTCCCGCCGGCGAGTGCGCATCCGGCGACGGACATCAGGCTCGTCACGAAACGGCGTCGTGTGCTCATCGGCACGCTTTGCCACAGGCACGGCCATCAAGACAACGCGGTCGACCGAACCACCCGCCGCCACGTCGCCGCCAGAGCCCTCTCAGGGCTTCGACTTCCGCCCCTCTCTAGCCCCGTAGAGCAGGTAGTGCAGGAACGGGTTCATCATCGACGCGGCGACGTCGGCGTTGGCCGAGACGTACCAGGTGGTCTCGAAGTTCGCGTTCGGGTTGCGGCCCTCGCGGGCGCCGTTGTCGAAGAAATGCCGAATCGGATCGAGCCCGGCAGTGGCCACGTCGGGATATTGGGCGCGATACCAGTCCGTGTCGAACAGCAGGGACATCGGATCGATCACCGTGCCGGCGACGCTTCGGATCACCTGCGGCGGCGTCTCGGGCGGTGTGCCGAGCGCGTTCGGCGCGGCCTTCGGCGTCCTCTCGGCGCGGCGTCCGGATGACGAGTTTACCGAGATCGCGGCGGCCTTATCCGCAGCCGGTCTATCCGCAGCCGGTC
>CAXTVM010000007.1:59046-96158 GCA_964247725.1 uncultured Acetobacteraceae bacterium
TATCCGCAGCCGGTCTATCCGCAGCCGGTCGGCTCTTGGTTTTCGTTGTGCCCAACGTGATCGATCCATGCTTAACAGGACGATGCTAGCCGATCCGGAGCCGGACGTCAGCCCTGCTCATGCCGCCGACAGGGGGCAACCGTGCGGTTAGACCGGCGTTGGGCCGGCCAAACGGACGGGAACATCGAGTGGCGCAGGCAACAGCGAAGCAGGGGCGGCCGTCAGCGAGGCGTCCCCGGAAGGGCCTGATCGTCCTGGGCGTCATCGCCCTTCTGATCGCTCTTCTGATCATCGTCTGGAGCTGGGACTGGTTCATCCCGATCGTCGATCGGCAGGCGTCGGCTGCGATCGGGCGGCCGGTGACGATCCAGCACCTCCACGTGCGTCTCGGCCGGACGGTGCAGGTCGTCGCCGACGACGTCGCGGTGGCCGGGACCGAGGCGTTCCCGCATCCGCTGGCCAGGATGAGCCACCTGACGGTGCAGGTGGAGCTGTTGCCGCTGATCCGTCATTTCGCGATCGTCGTCCCGCTGATCGACGTCGACCATCCTGTGGTCGAGGCGGACTCCAACCGTGCCGGCGCGAACAACTGGTCGCTCGGCCCCACTCAGAACAAGCCAGCATCCAGCGGCGGCGGCGGCGGCGGACCCAAGCTGGGGGTTCTACGGATCGAGGATGGTCGCGTCCATGTCGAGGACTCGAAGCTCCGGGCCGATTTCGCCATCCTGATCTCGACCCGGCACACACCTGATCCAGACGAGCGGCCGCTGCCGTCAGACGAGGGCCAGATCGTCGCCGATGCCAGGGGCACCTACGCCGGCCAGCCGATCACTGGACACTTTGTCGGCGGCGCCGTGCTCTCGCTGCGCGACAAGCGGCGGCCGTATCCGATCGACCTCAGCGTCGCCAACGGTCCCACCCACGTCACCCTCGTCGGCACGCTCGAGCAACCGCTGAGCTTCGGCGGAGCCCGGCTCAAGCTCCTGTTCGCCGGGCCGGACATGTCGCTGCTGTTCCCGCTGACGGCGGTGCCGATCCCGCAAACCCCGCCCTACCGCGTCGAGGGCAACCTCGACTATGCGCACGACCACATCGAGTTCCGTGACTTCCACGGGCGTGTCGGGGCGTCGGACCTGAACGGCACCATCCGGGTGGTGCCCTCCCGGGTGCCGACGATCGATGCGAATCTAAACTCGCACAACGTGAACCTCGCCGATCTCGGCGGGTTCGTCGGATCGACACCGGGCAAGGCCAAGACCGATACGCCTGCGCAGAAGACCCAGATCGCGGCGGCGAACGCCAGCGGCGACATCCTGCCCACCAACACGTTCAACGTGCCCAAAATCCGGGCGGCCACGGTCCACCTGTCCTACAAGGGCGACCACATCGAGAACCCGAACCTTCCGCTCGACAACATCGTGGCCAGGCTCGACATCGAGAACGGGGACATCGACCTGAAGCGACTCGATTTCGCGGTCGGCACCGGGACCCTGGAGAGCAGTGCGTCGCTCGATCCGACCGGCGACAGCTTCCGTACCAAGGGGCGCGTCGACTTCCACAACATCGACCTGTCGCGGGTGATGCAGGCCACTCATACCTTCAAAGGCAAGGGTATTATCGGCGGCCACGCCGATATTGCCACGGATGGTCGATCGATTGCTCAGATGCTGGGGAATGGCGATGGCGGTCTTACGCTGATCATGTCGGGAGGCGGCAACATCAGCGCGCTTCTGCCCGACATCGCCGGTCTCGAATTCGGCAACGCCTTGCTGTCGGCTTTGGGGGTGCCGAACCGGTCGCCCGTGCAGTGCTTCGTCGCCGACATGCCGCTCAAGACCGGCATCCTGTCCACTAAAATCTTCCTGTTGCAGACCAGTGAGGCACGCACCGTCGGCCGTGGCACGATCGACTTCAGGAACCAGACGGCGGACTACAGCCTGACGACCCGCTCGACCCGCTTCAGTGTCGGCTCACTGCCTGGGGCGATCAACATCACGGGCAAGCTCGGCAAGCCTTCGATCTTGCCAGGCGCGGAGGTGGTGGCGCGGGCCGGCGCCGCCGTTGGCCTCGGCGTCCTGTTCCCGCCGCTGGGCCTGCTGCCGACGATCCAGCTCGGGGTCGGCAAGGGGTCGGCGTGTGAGCAGGCGCTGACCGCGGCGGACACGCAACCGGCGGCGGGGCCGACGCCCCGGGCCCATCACGTGCGCTGACTGACCACGCCGAAGAAATGAGATGACGTCGGGTAGCGGGGAGGATATGCCACCGCACCCCTGGTGGAGACGCCCCTCATTGTCCTGTGACCGAACCCCCATCGCTACCCGGGTTCGGTGACGCGTGTTCTCGCTCACCGTATCGGGCCTGCTGAAGTCGGCGGGGATGCATCCGCTGCTCCAGGCCCTGGCAATCGTGCTCGGTACCTTCGTGTTGGAGGATGCCGCGACGGTGCTGGCGGCGATGCAGGTGCAGGACGGCAAGATCGCCTGGCTGGTAGCGCTCCTGGCGCTCTATGTCGGCATCGTGCTGGGCGATCTCGGTCTCTACGGCATCGGCCGGTTGGCGGCCCTCGTACCTTGGGCCCGACGCCTGATTCCCGATGACCGCCGTCTGCGAGGCCGGAAATGGCTCGATCGGCGCGTCTTCCGCGTCGTATTCATCAGCCGTTTCATCCCCGGCGCACGGCTTCCGACCTACACCAGCTGCGGCTACCTGAAGGCGAGCTTCGGTCGATTCGCGGTGGCGGCGGTGCTAGCCACCTCGGTCTGGACGACTCTGCTGTTCGTGGTGTCGCGCCACGTCGGCAGCCTGCTGATCGCCCATTTCGGCACCTGGCGATGGCTCGGCGCCATCGTCTTCGCATTGTTCGTCGTGCTGATGGGACGCGTTCTGACGCGGCTGCAGGGAGAGCCAGGATGACCGTGCTGGCGAGTTCGGAACCGGTGGTGTCGAAGCCGCCGGTCTCGTCGTTCGAGTTCTGGCCGGATTGGCTGTTCTACCTGCCGGTCGTCCTGTTCTGGATCCTACTCGGCATCCGCCACCGCTGCTTCAGCCTGCCGACCGCCGCCAATCCCGTGGTGGAGACCGGCGGGCTGTGCGGCGAACGAAAGAGCACGATCCTAGATCGCGCCGGTCCGACGGCGTCACCCTGGATCGCCCCCTATGTCGTGCTGACGACGGCAGCCGACGATCTTGCCAGCGCCCTCGGCGCACTGGAGGCTGCAGGTCTCGGCCTGCCGGTGGTGGTAAAGCCGAATATCGGCTGCAACGGCACCGGGGTTCGGCTGGCGGAGTCGGTCGAGGCCCTCGCCCGGGCCCTGGCCGCGTTTCCTCGGGGGGTGGAGCTGGTGCTGCAAGAGCTGGTCGGCTTCGAGGGCGAGGCCGGGATTTTCTATGTCCGCGAACCCGGCGCGAAGGTCGGCCGGATCACTTCGCTGACCCTGAAGCAGGCGCCGATCCTCATCGGTGACGGCCGCTCGACGTTGCGTGAGCTGATCCTCCGGGATGAGCGCTCCGGCCGCGTTCCGGACATCTACATGCCGCGGCTGGCCGGGCGCCTCGACCAGGTGCTACGCCCGGGCGAGCCGTTCCGCCTCGTGTTCGCCGGCAACCACTGCAAGGGCTCGATCTTCAGCGACGGCCGGCAGGAGATCACGCGGGCGCTCAGCGCCAGGATCGACGGCATCATGCAGGACCTGCCGGACTTCCATTTCGGGCGGGTCGACGTCCGCTTCGAGGACCGCGCTGCGCTGCGAACCGGTGAACGGTTCCGGATCATCGAGGTGAACGGTGTCGGGTCGGAGGCGACCCATATCTGGGACCCTGACACCCGGATCTGGAGCGCCTATCGGGACCAGTTCCGGCATTACCGGATCGCCTTCGAGATCGGCGCGGAGATGCGTCGCCGCGGCACCAACCCGACCCCCTTGCTGGAGCTGCTGTCATTCTGGCGACTGCAGCGACGGCTGATGGCTTCCTATCCGCTGAACGACTAAACGTTCAGCTGTCGCACGGCGAAGGAGCCCCGCCGGAGCCGAAGATGTATTGACTCACCTGCTGCTCGAGATTTGTCAGCGCGCAGGTGTCGGTCACCGTCGCCCCCGGCTCCAGCAGCTGCGGTGAGCGGCCTGGAGTGATGATGAGGGCGTTGCTGGAGGTCAGGGTGCTGCTGCCGATCGACAGGCGGCTGTCGGCTGGAAGACGCAGCTGGCTCTCGATTTGAAAGCTGACCTGCGAGAGCATCGTCCGGTCATCGAGCATGATCGACGTCACCGTTCCCACGGGCACCCCGGCCAGCATCACGTCGGCACCGGGCTGCAGCCCGTTCGAGGACAGGAAACTCGCCCGCATGCCATAGGCGGTGCCGACGTTGGCGCTGCCGAGCGTCGAGGCATAGATGGAGAAACCGGCCGCCAGCAGCAGCACCGACATACTGGCAGTGATCGCGGCCGGCCCGTGACGTGCCGGACCGGCGCTGCGGGCCAGCCTCCCGTTCGTCTTCCTGCTCACCATGCCAGAGGCATAGTCAGCCGATTGCGTGCCGGTCAATGGCAGACCTTGCCGCATGCGGTATTATGCGGCACCAGTCTTGGCTCCGGCTTGCTCGGATCGTTGCTTCGAAGCTGGTTCACGGCCGGCGGCGATCGGGCTCCCGCCCACAGTCAGGATCCATGGATGACCACTTTGCAGGCGCTCCTGCTCGCCGTCCTCCAGGGAGTGACAGAACTGTTCCCGGTCAGCAGCCTGGGCCACGCGGTGATCGTTCCAGCTCTGCTGCATTGGGACTTGGACGAGCGCGACCTCGTCTTCCTGCCGTTCCTGGTGATGATGCATGTCGGCACCGCGGCGGCGTTGCTGGCGTTTTTCTGGCGCGATTGGGTCGCGCTAGCCCGCGGCGCCGTCGGGGCCGCAGAACCGCACCAGGTGCGGGAAAGCCGGCACATCCTCGGCCTGATCGTGCTTGCAACGATCCCCGCTATAGTCGTCGGCTACGTGCTGGAGACCCGGTTGCGGACCCTGTTTGCAGCGCCGCAGGCCGCTTCGCTGTTTCTGGTGGCCAACGGCCTCATCCTGTTGGGAGCAGATCGGTTGCGGGCGCGGATGCCGCAGGACCGGGACCGCCCGATTGCCAGCCTATCCATCCTCGACGCCCTGATCATCGGCTGCTGGCAATGCGTCGCCTTCCTGCCAGGCATCTCGCGCGCCGGCACGACCATGACCGGCGGCCTGCTGCGCGGCATCAACCACCAGACCGCCGCCCGCTTCTCGTTCCTGATCGCGCTTCCGGTGATCGTAGCGGCGACCGCATCGCAGTTCCTGAGGCTGCGTCATGTCCACACGAACATGTTCGCGCTTCAACCGGCACTGCTGGGCGCCGCAGTCGCCGGAGTGACCGCCTGGTTGAGCACCGCCTTCCTGATGCGCTACTTCCAGGACCACGAGGATTGGGCGCTAAGCCCGTTCGCGATCTACAGCGTCATCGCCGGGCTTGGCAGCTTCGCGCTGCTGCGCTTCTTCTGATCCGGCAGGTCCCTATCCTCGGGGAAATGAGTCGCATGACGCCATCCGCGCTCGCTCGCCTGGCGCTGCTGCTTACGCTGTCGATGACGGTTTCGCCAGCCGCTGGCGCCGCGATACCTCATAAGAAGGCCGCCGCGGCGCCCCGCAACATCGCCGAGCTGCCGATCTCCCGTCTCAACGTGGCGTGGTGGCGACAGCGGTTCGAGGAGAAACAGGCCGAGCTTCGACAGGGTTCGGTCGAGCTGCTCTGGCTCGGCGACTCCATCACCCAGAACTGGGAACGCGATGGCCCGCAACCTTGGTTCAGGTTCGCAGCGGTATGGCGCCGATATTATGGCGATCGGCACGCGGTCAATCTCGGCTTCAAGGGCGACAGCACCTGCCATCTGCTGTGGCGGCTCCGTCATGGCGAGCTCGACGGGCTCTCGCCCCGCGGCGTGATCCTGCTGATCGGCGCCAACAATTTCGGCCACATCCATACCGATGCGGCCGAGACCGAGGCTGGCATCAGGGTGGTGCTGGACGAGATCCATCGGCGCCTGCCGCAAGCCCATATCCTGCTGCTGGGGGTTCTACCCTCGATCCGCTCGGCCTGGGTCACGGAGAACACCGATCGCCTGGATGCCAAGCTGCGCCAATCCATAGAGGTTGGCCGGTCGTACCTCACCTACCGGGATGTCGGCGGCCTCATGATGCGGAACGGGCAGGTGGATGCGGAGAGCTTCCTTGACCCCCATCTTGTGCCTCCGGATCCGCCCCTACACCCGACCGCGCAGACCGAGGCGGCGATCGCCGCGGCGATCGAGCCCGACGTCGCGCGCATGCTGCAGGACCGCATCCACTCCTGATTGGGCAGCTCGCGTGGGAGGCTGCGGCTTAACCGGCCGGCAACCGGATTTACGCGATACTCGGGGCCGTGCTGAGAAAAGGGTCTTCATGCAGCCCCATATCTTTCTGGCGACGCCCTGCTACGGCGGCCTCGTGACGCAAGGATACATGCAGTCGGTGTGCGGCCTGATGGCGGCTGCCCCCGCCGCCGGTATCGACCTCACGCTGGCCCTGCTCGGTCAGGACGCGCTCATCACCCGGTGCCGCAACACGCTCGTCAGCCACTTCATGGCTCACAGGCTGGCGACGCACATCCTCTTCATCGATGCCGACATCGGTTTCGATCCCGAGAACGTCTTCCGCCTGCTGCAGGCTGCCAAGCCGGTCGCCGCTGGCGTCTACCCGCTCAAGGCCTACTACTGGGACAGAGCCTGCCAGGAACGTCTGAATGAAGGTGAGCCACTCGAGACCGCCGGCCTCCACTACGTCGGTCGGCTCGAGACCGGCCGGAGCCTGGTGCGGGACGGGGACTTTGCGACCGCGTCGTTTGCCGGCACCGGCTTCATGCTGATCGAGCGCGAGACGATCGAACGCCTCGTCGCGGCCTATCCGGAGACCGGCTACCGCACGATTGACGCCTACCATAAAGGCGAACAGCCCACACCGACCGCCCATGCGCTCTTTGACTGCATGATCGATCCCGAAACCGGCACCTACATCAGCGAGGACTTCACGTTCTGTAAACGCTGGCAGCGGATCGGCGGCAAGGTCTGGCTCGATACCAGGGCCGCCCTGATGCACTCCGGCCCCTCCGACTTCCATGGCGTCCCGGGCCGCCGCTTTGCCGGAGATCAGGCAGGCCGGCCATGCTGAACGGGCTTCTTCGGCTATTTTGACGCCGATCAGCCAAGCCATTCGAGGATCATGAGTCCATCGGCGCCCTTGCCGCCGCTCGACGTTGCACCGCCGCTGCCGCCGCCGCCCGGCCAGGAGCCGGCCGTTCCGACGCTGCCGCCAAAGCAGGCCGGTCCACCCTGCACCCCGAAGCTGTTACCCCCTGCCCCGCCAACGTTCACGCCGCCCAATTGGAAACCGACCTGCCCGGCGCTGACGCCGATATCCGTGATCGAGCTCAGGTTATTGATGATCGGCACTCCTGCAAGTCCACCTGCGCCTGATTGCGTGCCGGTGCCCGGCTGGCCATTGCCACCGCCACCAATAACTGCGATCGAGCCGAAGCTGGTGGAACCGGAACCGTCTGCGGCACTGCCGATCTGGATCGGATAGGTCGTGTCGGGCACAACGCCGATCAGGACCTCTTCATAGCCGCCACCGCCGCCGCCGCCGCCGGGCGTGCCGGAATTCGCCGCACCACCGTTGCCGCCGGCCGCCCATGCACGGATCAGGACATTTGTCACCCCGGCGGGACATGTCCAGCTGTAGCTTCCGCCAGTTCCCCAAGCAGCGCGGTTGCGGTTCGTCGCGAGAGACACGAAGGCCGTGGTGGCGAGGCTCGCACTCGCGTCTCCCGCCGCCGGCGTGGGCGCGACTGGATTACCAATAAAGCTGGGCGATAGGATCGGTGCCGCCTTAGGCAGCTTGACCGACACGAACGGTGCACCGGGCGCCGCCGTGATCATAGCAGCGGTGACCTGGGTCGCTGTGCTTGGGACGTTGAGCTGCCAGAGCGCGACATAGCCGGATGGAATTGCCGCTGGCGACGTGGCAACCAGATTGATGCGCTGCTGCACGACGGTCGCCTGCGCCCGCCCGTTCCCCTGCGCACCAACCAGCGTCTGGCTCGGGTTGGCCGGATTGTAGTAGGAGATCGCGGTGCTCCCAACCTGCGCCTCAACGACCGCGGCCGATACGATGCTCTCACCAGCCCCCGGCAGGGACAGCGCGATTGATGCCGTGTTGATACCAAGCTTCACCAGCGGATCGCCGTCGGGCGGAAGCGATCCGTATGAGCCGACGTCGATAACGGTCGGGAGGCTCATGCTGCCGGGAGCTATCACGACGCCGAGGCCGACACCGGGCGTACAGCCGAAGCCGTCTACATACGTGTTGTCGTCGCCGATCGTCATCTTCGCCAGGTAGCCTAGCGCCACCATCGTGTTCCGGGACTGCAGCAACTGGTCCGTATCGAGCGGAACTGCACCAACATAAACGATTTGACGATCCAAGATTGGGCACTCCAGCTGTTCCGGATGAACCGGCAAGCGGTTCTGCCGCCGACATCAAACGATGAGTGTGGTCCAGGCTGTGCTTCCTGCCGGGATGACCCGGCGGATTGCCTCGTCCAGACTGGTTCGATCTATGATCGATGCATTGGCAGCCGGCGATGTCACCGGTCCGTCCGCCTCACGGACGCCAATCTGCTGGCTGCTCGGGATATAGCTGGTCGCCTGCGAACCCGCCTCGATCTGCCAGCACTGCGTCAATACCGGACTTGTCGTCATGGCAAGGGATCGCCCCACGATCTGCATCGATACACATCTCGTAAAGAAATCGGGCACGAAACTGCCGACGGAGACTCGCTGCCAGCATCCCGTCACGGCGAGGTCGATCTGGGTACGGTATGTTCCAGTTAGGTCAGATACGACGAGTTGAAGCGACTGTAATGCCGGCGTGGATGGAATCCAGATCCAGAGTGAGGCGACGACCGGCCCGGCCGCCAGCGGTAGGGTGATCGCGGGACCGTCAAAACTTCCGCTGCCGGTGACGTTCAGGCGCAGGACCGGCTGCCCTGACAGCAGAGCACCTTCTCCCGTAGGGTCGATCAACCACGTCGCCACCCCGCCCGGTATGGGCACGCTGCACCCGGTCCAGCCGAGGCTGTCCTTGATCAGGTTGATGCCGCGCGCCTCGATCAGAATACCGATAATCGCGCCGTCGCCGAATACCGGCCTCGCCACGCGCCGCGGCGCGATCTGCATCAGGTTGTTGCCGTCGATATAGCTGGCCTCCGACTCCCGAAGGGTCCATCCCGACGCTCCGATGATTGAAACCAGGAACTGGAACGGCATCGCGGATGACCCCAGTGCCAATGCCGGCGAGCCATACCCGCCGCAGCCCCCCGCGGTCGCCGACTGCGCACCTCCGTAGCCGCCGGTATCGGCGGCCCGCGATGGCTCGAAGATCAGCGGCATCCTACCCAGCAAGGTCAACAGCGTCTGCGACAGCGCCGCGCGCGTCGCCCGGGGCAGCAGTAGGTTCGCTTGGATGCGGCTGCGGAACGCGGCGTCGGCTTCTGCCGTGTTTCGCTTGATCACGGTACCAAACAGGTCGGCGCAGACCATGTCCAGGAAACCGCCGCTCGCCGTAGCGATCCGCGTCTGCTGGGCGACGAAGACTGTCAATGCATGGCAGAACGACCATCCCTCGCCGATGCCGTTCAGCAGGCCGTCGAGCACCGGCGTCGCGCTGGCCGTTGCATCGGGCGATGTCAGCGGGAACCAGGAGGCCGGCATTACGGCGCGGATCCGGAACACCATGTCGGCAACACTGCCGATTCCTGCCCCGGTCGGGAATGACCCGCTCAAGCTGCGACCATTTGGACCGAGATCGCGCCCGCGCGCACCACCGTTCCGGCTTGGCCGCCGATATCTGCAACGGCAGCATTGAGCAGGACATTCTGGACGTTCGTCACCGCAACATCTGCATCATAGCAGAGGCCCGCGAGTCGCGAGAAGCGAAGCGCCTGCCCGACGCCCAACAGATTGATGTACGTAGTCAGTGCCATCTGCACTTCGGTCTGCACCGTACTAGCCGCCGCGGAGGCATAGACTGTGATGGTCAGGCTGATCGTGGCGACCAGCAGCGTCGGTGGGTTGACGGAGATCAGCGTCCCGACCGGCCGTACCAGATCGATTGCCGCCGCGACTGCAGCAAGTAACGCCGCCGGAGGAGCGCCACTGCCATCGTCGACGACGATGTTGACATGACCCGGTGCCGCGGTCCCATCGGGCGCCATGTTCTCCTGAATGTTGTAGGTAAGCCCCAGCTGCACCGATGCGATGGCGTAGCCGATCGCTTGCTCGGTGGCTTGCGATCGCGTGTTGATATAGGTCACGAAGCGCAGGCGCAGCGCCGCATCCGTCTCTGCCGCCGTCCCCCCGCCAAGCGCATCGGGATTGAATACGGTATCGATGCCGGAGATGGCCGTACCTAGCAACGAGATGGCACCGGCCTGGACGTTGCCTCCAGGACCGAAGGCAACCGCCTGGACGGTCACGGTGACGGTCGCGGTCCCGATCGCCCTGGTGTATGGCCCACCAATCACGGCGAAGCTCTGGGATCCGTCGCCGGTGCGGACCGTGGCACCATTGGGGATCGTGGTTGCCTGTGCGCCCGGGTTGAACGATGACATGACGACTTGTCCAATGGCGGACGTCGCCGGCAGCCGTGTCATACCGAAATCCTGTACCCAGCTATCGGCATCGGTTCCGATGCTGGTTGCGAGACGCGTCATCGTCAGAACCTGCAACAGCAGATACTGCAGCCACAAGGCGACCGATGCCGATGCCTCAAGGATCGCTCGAAGCACCGACCCGACCGTGAGGTCGATAAGGCTCGAGCATGCTCCCTGCACGGTCGCCGCCATCCCGTTAACCAATGTCGAGAAGTTCTGCAATGAAAGCTGCATTAATCACCGATCGGCAGAATAAGGATCTGGATGCTACCGGATACGCTGTCAGTGTAGGTGATCGTTGCGCTGATCTCGCCGACCGCACCGCTGGCCAGCGCGACTTGCGGCTCCGGTGATGGGGCGACCGATGGTTCATATCCCATCTGTGCCCGGATGATGGCCGTGATCTGCTGCTGAGACGCGACGGATCCGATCAGCCCCGGTAATCCTGCCCCATAGGAGAGCTGCCAGATGTAGGTCCCTGCACTGGTCAGCAATCGATGCAGCACTCTCTGCTGCGTTTCGCCGTCCCCGTCGACGAGGGCGAGATCTCCAGTGGGCCCCAGCTGAAGGTCCTGCCCGACGACATGCGCGACGTCAGTCACCGGACGGAACTGCCGGTCCGGAGATTCCGCTTCCGGGCTGTATTCCCCGGTGGACATGTCCGGCGAGGCTGACGCCAGCCGCGACCACATCGCCATCAACCTGCACGCTGCCGTTGATGACGATTTTTCCGCCTAGGAAGACGCTGCCCTGGCTCAAATGCATGTAGCAGCCGCTGGCCAGAAAGATACCGATCTCACCCGCCTGTACCGGCTTGCCGGTGGCCGGGCTAACGGGCGGAGTGATCGAGACGTCGAACAGCTTGGCGACGACGACCGGATGTTCTGCATCGCCCTCGACCGGCACGACCAGGACCTGCGTGCCGATCTCGGCCGGACAGGCGATCCGCAACCCGCCGGCGGCAACCGCGGCATCCGGTATCCATCCGCTCTCAATACCTTCAGGCTGTATTGAAACCTTGACGGAATGCGAGGTGGCATCGACGCTCGTGACGAGCGCATGACGCGGTTGTCCGAGGGCACCTGCCTGCATCGCCGCGTGCAGCTTGACGGTTTCGATCCAATCAGCCACTTGAGATGTCCTCGTCTGGATCCACACGACCGGTGATGTGCTGCACGAAGCCATTCGCAAGCGACATCTCGCGCTCGATGCGGTCGATGCTGTAGATGCAATCCCAGTCAGTTCCGGTCCCGGAAATCCTGAGGCGGTCGCGTGTCGTCAGGTTGAGCTCACCGGCCATCGTTCCGGTGATGACGCGCTGATGCGTACGCAGACGCAAATAAGTGCTCTGGGCAAGCGCCGACGCCTCGTCAGGGAGCAGGTTAGGTTTGAGGAGAAGGAACTGTCGCGTTCCGGCATCACTTTCGGATGGATAGCTGCCGCTCACCTGTCGGCGTTGCCGGCTGTTCCAGCTCGAAACCTTGACCTGGAGCGCACCCGACAACCCGAAAGACCGTTCCATCGAAAGGTCGGAGATCGTCAGGTGCGGCGATGCCGAGTCTACCGCCGCCGGCATATAGGTTACGTCATAGAGGTTGCTGTTACCGGCGATCGGCTGCTTGAAATGCAATATCGCCCCGTCAACCCAGAGGTCATAGCGTTCCAGCTCAGCCAGTTCCGCCAGTAGGTCCCAGCAGTTTCCATGTCGGGAGAACCCGCCAAATGCAGATTTGGTGTGCTGAACCTGGTAATACTGGCCGATCAGTTGCGTTGTAGGATCGACGTCCACAGACAGGTTGCAGAGTTGGGCAAGCTTCTGTGCAAGCTCGGAGCTGGTGCTGTTGAGGTAGCTTTCCTGTAACGGGAGATCGATCAACCGGGCGGCGTGATCCCTACCATCAAGTGAAACCAAACCCGAGACTGGATCAAGACGAATACGGTCCGCCGTCCCGGTAATCACGCGCACCCAATTCAGCTCTCCCTCCACCGCGGTGGTTGGGAGCAGCCCGAAATCTACCGACACATCGACATTGTCCTGGTCCACCCAGCCTTGACCAAGGGTGCGAGACAGTTCCTTCACGCTCGCCATGATGTGAAAGCTGGCCGCCTGCGATCCTCTCGGAGACACGACCTCAACGGACTGACATCCGACGGTGGCCGTGCCGTCAAGGATGAGCCGATATCTTGGCCGCCTGATTGAGATCTTGCTCATGACGTCGGCAATCCCCCGATCTGCGAAACGTCGAGATCAGGGATCTGCAAGGTCGTCAGACCGAACACCATCGGATCGGTTAGCCCGTTAAGGACGGCAATCCTGAACCACTGCGTCGCATCGCCAAGTTCCTGGGACGCTACGGTGAACAGGTCGGTTCCAGCGACTAAAATAGTACGCATGATGGACCTCACGCATGAACAAGAGGCACCGCGATCTGTCCGCTAGAGGACGCAAGGTTGGTGCGGGCGCGGTTGACGTAGCCTCCTGACTGGACAAGCGCCGCGAGAGCCGCAGCCTGTGCCGTCAACACGGCGAGCGCCGAGACGCTCGTAAATAGGAGACCAGTCGATGACGCAGGTGATAGAATCGAGAAGCCGTGAATTTCAGCTTGCGCCGAAGCTCCCGTGGTCTGCAGCCCAGCCTGGATGGCGCCGTTTCCGGGAAGGGCAGACAAGGTCGTCGCAGCGACCATCGCAGCCGTAGTGCCAATATCGGCAGCGATCGTGTTCAGGCTGAACGCCGACGCTGTGATCTGTGCCGCATCCGCCTTGCCTGCGAGCGCTGCCAGCGTCAGTGACACTGCTGCTGCAGTCGTCAATAAGGTCTGGCTGACCCCTAGATCATCCTGCAGTGCTAAGTCCAACTCCGGCACCGCATCAGTCAAGCTAGAGGGATCCGGAACGATCTCCGTTCTGATCCGATAGTTGATGACTGCACCACGATCTTGATAATCATATTCGAAGTGTACGACGATGACGTTGAAGGTGTAATCCCCAAAACCAAGGAGTTGTGGAACTCCCTGGACGCGCATGGTGTCAAGGCTGCGAGCCCGTCGTGCTGCATCCGGACCCATGAACAGTCCACGCCAAGCGATCGCCCCGTCATCGGGCCCCATCGCGTCGACAATGCGGCCACCGCCTGGCAGCTTATGGATCGTCATAGACTGCGAGCCACCGATCGTGATCCGGCTCGGAACCTCGTAACCTTGCAAAATCAAGCTGCCGATGACGAGCGGCGCCGGTTGCGACAGCAGCAGCGCCGCCTCTCCGTTAGCAAGCCCAAGATAATCACTCATGATGGGATCTGCATTCCGGAGTAGACCGGCACGGTGCGAAGGTTGACTCGTGACGGTCCCCGTGATGGGAGCGAGGCCTCGCGAGCTTGCGACGAAGCGGTAAGTCGCCCAAGTCGACGTCCATCCAGATTGACCGCACCCGTCAGGCTGACGAGTAGTGATCCTGCCGCCGCCGTATCGCCGTAGCCGCCGCCTGACGCTCCATGAGTCGATGCTGCCGTTATGGCTATTCCGTTGGATTGCAGCGACCTACCGCCTGATGTTCCGGCAGATGGACCCGACTCTGGCGGCAGCGCCATTTGCTGCCGGAGATCCCGCCGATACCCCGGCCCGCCATCTGGAAGTGGCAGCGACAACGACATCGTCTGATGTGGCAAAGCGACGGCATGATCGGTTGGATGTTTTCCATCCGCTTTGAGCCATGATGTTGGTCTCTTGGACGCGACAGGCACCACTGCCGCCTCGATTGCCGCCCTCACTTGGTTGCCCTGAACAGCATCCTGGGTTCCTGACATCATGCGCGGGACTGCCGTGATGCCGGGAAACGATGTCGATACAGCCGTACCCCTATCCGGTGCGCCGGTATCCGAGCTGGATGCGACGGTCCCAAATATAGACGGTGCTGGTCCACTAGCTGATCCATTGCGCTGAGACATCATCGGAGCTTGCTGGAGATCGAGCGTCCCCTGCCCTGCTGCGACAGCAGCTGTTACCGCTGCCGGCATTGGCGCGACGCTGTTCGGTCTTGAGCGATCATCCGCCACGGGTGCAAGTCCCGAGGCGGTCATAATGTCGATCGTGGCGGCGGGATCCAAGGCTGGCCACCGTTCCGCCACCGACGCATGCTCCAACATCCCGACGCCCTGTCTGGCGTTCCCGATTGACGACGGTATCACGGGCGACGCCACTTTCCGAGGCATGATGGATCCCGCAACCACTTCGTGCGGAAGTGGCGGACGACGGTTCTGTCCGATTGCAAGAGTTCCACTGGCATCGATTGACGTCGCCACTGCACTAGGCAATGGCATTCTTGGCGATGTCACCGGTAGCGGCAGATGCTGCAGCTGTGCAGCCCGGAAGATACGCGTAGCCAAAGCCAATGCCCGATCACGGCCCAAGTCTTTTAACCCCGGCCTTTCAGAACTATCAGCCTGAAGCACATGTGATAGACCAGGTATGGGCGCATCATCGGATCGATCGAGTAGATCGCAAGGTAACTGGGAAGACGTCAACAAGATCTTGCTCTCCCCTCACAAACACCGTCTTCTAGTCCACTGACCACTTCCTCGACGCCCAGTCGAAGACCTGCCCATCGATCTCACCTAAAGCCACGCAACAAGCAAGTCGACGTCTCTCTGACATACAAATGGCTTCGGACCACGGCACCCCCCCCTTCACGAGGAACAGGATCTCACGAAGGAGCGGGTGCCGACTCAATTTTTTATGGCTTCGATCTCCATATCCGAGGGATCTGTCTTCTCGTCTTGATCATTCTCCGGATAGTGAACCCGTGCCAGCACTTCCATTCCAACGTTTCCGATCTTGCGCCCCAACTCCCTCACACCTTGCTTCGTTGTCGGCATCATGACGGGTTTCCCATCGATGGCGCTGACCGAGCAGATCATCAGCGCATAGCGCATCCAGGCAGAGGACGACGCTGCCGAACCTGCTGCCTCGATCAGGTCGAGCATGTCACCTGGGTTGGCCTCCCGCAGAGTGAAGCGACGGCCGTCATCACTGTCCACATCCGACGGCAACTTCATCAGACCCGATTCCTCTGGCTTGCATAGAAACCAATCGTCTGCTTGACGATATTTTCGGCCTGATAGTGTCCTGCGCTCGTGAGGGTCAGCGATACACCGACGAATTCATAGGTGCTGGTAGATCCGTCAGCCTCTGCGATATATTGATAGATTGTTCCCGACCCGATCACGCCTGCATTCCAGAATGCGGCCTCGATCGCTGAGATGAGGTCGTCCAACGCGGAAGAGCCACGATCGACCTGGAACTGTCCCCGCCAGCCAGCAGGTGTGTTAAACTCGACCGGAACGCTGTTCAACGGATCCGCGCGCTGTTGACGAACTTCCTGCTGGGCTTGGAAGCCCGTCACGTCGCGAAGATCGAGTCTCACGCCATTCCATAGCAGAATGACTTGGCAGTCGCGGCCAATACTGTATGGATTTCCCAACCCTTCATCCCCTCGATTGGTTGCCGCTGGAGGCGATCACACGATCAGCTCAAGCCATTGTTAGTTGCAGAATTGACAGTAACGCTCTGCCCACCCTGCAAATTCACGATGAACTTCTCGTTGATGCCCTGATATCGTACCTGAACGTCTGCCTGGACATATCCAAGCGCTGTTCGTGACTGGGGATTATTGGACTTATCGCAGACAACTGCGTAGGGTAGCGTGCCGTCGACGCTGCCGAGGACGCTTTGTTGAACAAGACTCGACAGGTAGCCAAGAAGCGTTGCCCTGATATTGGAAAGCAGCGTCGAGTTGATGACGCTTCCGACATACCCGCCCATGCCTGCCGCA
Organism: uncultured Acetobacteraceae bacterium; assembly: GCA_964247725.1. Classification (GTDB taxonomy): domain Bacteria; phylum Pseudomonadota; class Alphaproteobacteria; order Acetobacterales; family Acetobacteraceae; genus Lichenicola. Next base: position 75,632 of record CAXTVM010000007.1, read on the forward strand.
AGGGTCTCTGCAATAAAGTTGGTCATGCGGGTATAGCTGTCGCTGCTGATCACCGCGTTGCTGGAGCTGTTGTGCCCGCATCGGACGGCCCAATACGAACCTCCAGGCGCGGGATTGCAGATGACGTCGATGCCCGCCGTAAAGAGCGCCTGCAGCTCCGCGGACGAGTAGGTCAGAGCCTGCCCGCTCGAAGCTAACCCGCTCTTCTGGCTGCCGACGATCCCCAGCAGCCGCTTGTTGAGGCTCGACTGCTCGGGCGAGAGGCTCGACAGGCAACCTGCCACGAAACCTTGGGGACTGACGATGCGCGTCTGCGCGTTCGCTTGATCATACCAGAACAGCCAATCACCGAACATCAGCTTAGCGGCGTAACTGTCCAGGCCTGTCGTCTGCTTCGTCTGGATCGCCGAGGCGACACCATCGCCGCTCTGGCCGATCAAGATCATGTAGATACCTTCCGACAGCCCGAACGAGCTTTGGATCGTCCACTGTGTCGGGTCGTCGCAGTCGGCGAGTACTCCCAACGCGCAGCCGCGCCCGCGGAGAGCATACATGCCAGTTCGAGACAGTCCGTCGGTCCCGGTCAGGCTGGCGGCAGTGACGCCGCCGGCGCCGTCCGTCCCGTTCAGGAGATACTGGTTGCTGATAGCCGATGGTGCGGTTGATGGCCCGTTTCCAACGATGGCGACACAGAGCGCTGACGGTCCCCGCGTCGATCCAAGCCCATTGTTTACCGCGCTCGCAAGGCTTAACCAGAATGTCGCCGCGCCGGCCGTAGCATCGACGTTGTCGAAGACTTCCGCCAGCTGCCCGGGCATCTGCAGCGTCAGCTTCCAGCTTCCGGTTCGCGAGCCGGACGTCAGGGCTAGGCTGACCTGGTTACCCCTGCTGCCGGAGCAGACCGCCGTCAGCAGCATTGGGTATGCGCCGTTGGCATAGAGGAGCGCGTACGTCGCCGAGACGTCCGTGCCATCCGTCACCCTGACCCCGACAAATGAAGAGGCGCCCTGCTGCTGCGCACAGACGAGAGGCGTACCCAGATCGTATTGACGGGGCAAGATCGGACCGAATGCGGCGTTATAGTCAGCGACGCTGCCTAAAACCACTGGCTGGTTGACCGGGCCCCACGACGCGGTGCCGACGATGCCGATCCGGTCGGTCGCGACCCCATTCAACGCTAGGCTCTGCGGCGAGGCGATCTGGACGTAAAGGTCAGGGACGATGAGCGCTGCGGTGTTCAACGCTCCGGCTTGCGTGATCTGCGCCATGGATCAGTGCTCGGTCTTGGGAGGGATCGACACGACGGGCGGCAACGCAGGAACCACTACGAGCGCACTGTTGCCGCCGTTCACGATTGCCTGGATAGTGTCGGGGTCAGTGATGAGGTCGCCGCGGCCGTATCGCCCGAATGCATGCAGCACTACGAGCGCTGCCGGAACTGTTCTGTTCATGATGGTCCCGTCAATTGATGAGGTCGATACTGGGAAATGACGATTGCTGAACCGCGGCGGCCAAGGCTGCTCCGACGGCTGCCACACGCTCCGCATCAGGGCCTTCAGGAGAGTAGGTCGGCATCAGCCAACCGCCCTCTGCCAGCTCGTTCCAGGCGTAGACAAGGCCGACCTGCGCCGGGCAGGCGCCGACATTGCCGACGACGAAGTCCACCATCTCCACGACATGGGCACCAACTTGCGGGCTCGTCGCCGTGTCGTAGTAATTCTTGAGGGTAAGGTCAGGCGAGATGGGGTAGAACGGTTGCGGTGTCTGAATCAAAGGTCTCTGATCCCAGCCGGACATGGCCGTGGGGATCATCGGGAAACCGCCTGCCGCACGAGCTGCCCAATCGCTCCGGGCGACGGCAGTCAAAGCGGCATAAGGCTGTTCCGATCCGTTTAGTCTGGGAACTGCATAGGCTCCGCAGGCATCGGCGCCGGCCAGCTGGGCTGCGATGACGTTCGAGTAATCGGCCAACGCTGCGCCGGAAAGCCAGACGACGTAGGGGTTGCCGCCGCCCGCAGCCTGAACCTGCTTCCGTACGAGCTCGATCGCGGCTGGAACACCTCCGGCTGGAAGTCCGGCCAGCTGCGCAGCGGATGAATCAAGGACTAGGTATAGCGGCCTGTTGTCCAATACTGTCATATAGCCAGGCTGTGTCATCATGCTGATGTCGCGAAGAAGCGACGGCTGATCCTGCCCACCACTTCCCCAGTTCGATGTCTGCCCCAGCATGCAGAACCCAAGGCGGTTGCGCATGCTGCTGCTCAGATAGAGCTGCAAGGCCAGACTGAGGCTGTCATCCGGCTGATAGCTGTCGAATGCCCAGAACGACAGACCGGCCTGCAACGCTGCAGCGATCTCCGCATCCATCGTCGCCTGGGTCGCCAGCGGCCAAGATGCGCCGCTGACCGCCAAAACCGCATTCGCTGGAAGCCGGCCCTGGTAGTCGACCGGTGATAGAACGGCCGCGCACTGCTGATCAACCGTATTTGATGGATTATACCACGCGTCGAAACGCAATGCTCCCAAGGGCGGGATAACCAGCTTCGTCGGTGGCTGTATGCAGCCAAAGGCGACCTCAGGGCCGCTGCCACCAAGTGTCCCGACCCCAAACAGCATCTGGGCACCGGTCATGACCATCGTCGTTGGATACTCGACGAGATAGTCGAGGTCCCGCCTGTAAAGGCTCGCATTCTCCGAGACGTCGGTCTCAAACGTCGCACGATATCGAAGTCGGGCGACCGTCCCATCCGGAAGTGCAAACCAGTCCATGTCGGAGAGCACGTTGTCGATGCTGGAAGCGAGGAGGTCCCGTCCGGTGGGCGTGGGGCACCACACCGCGATCATGACGCCCTGCTCCTGCCGACGGGTCTCCATGATGGCTGTCCCGCTTCCAACGACGCGGCCGGTCAGGTAGGCGGCCGGGATGGTGACGGACGGACCAGAAGCCGATGCGCCGACGATCAGGTTGGCGAAGCTCGACGCGACCGAGCTGGGCGTATCAGCTGCGAGCAAGGTCCATGAGTAAGCCACGCCATTGACCGTCAGGCCCGCCGTCTGACCCAGACCGCCGTTACCGCCAAAAGTGACGGTGTCACCGATGACGCCGACCGTCAGTGTCGGAGAGATCTCGCTCAAGGTCCGCCAGACGCGCGGATATCGCGACGTATCCCGAGTGGTGTTCTCCCGGCTGAACACGGTGACCGTCTGGTAGCCGCTGGCGAGGTCGGCGTTCAGTGCCCGGTTGACCGGCCAGCCTCGGTAGATCTTGACGACGGTTCCACTGACGCTTCCTTGTGCAAGCCCATTGGGATAGATCGCCTGCTCGACCAAGCTACAGAGTGCGGCCTCGACGTCAGAGATGTCCGCCATCTTGCCGATGATCTCCTTGATGACATTGACAGGCGACTATAGGGACCGTTCAGGTCGTCGCCAGGCCGACCAGAAGCCGCCAGCCAAACAGGGAGGATTCTGCACTGACGATCTCGTAGTCCTGCCCTACATTGTCTTGCAGCCGCATGCCGAACGCGAGTACAACGGTGGGCATCGGCGGCGCCAGCACGTCGAAATACGCCGACCGCGTGTCACTTGGAAGCTTGGTGACGTCTTGCTCAGAATGCGTTCGAGCGCACATGCTGACGGGCCAGCTCTGGGCGATGATCGCATCAGTATCATCGGTACGTCCACCATAAGCGTTCGTACCGGCACTGGTCGTCACATCAGTGTTCAGGAAGTCGACGGTCTGGTTGCACAGCACGCAAAGAGCGGGTCGCAGCGGCTCGATACGAGCTACGAAATGAGTGTCGTCACCAACCAGGTAGTCGCCCTGCTGAACGACCGAAGGATCCGCAAGCAGTGCCGCATAGCTGTGGCCTGGCTGCGCGGTCGAGATCAGCTTGAAGCTGGGATTATTGTCAAACGCGCAGTGGATACTTCCGAAAGGTGATCCCGAGACCGGCATGTAGGCCGTTGTCGGACGATAGAGCATTTGGCTAGCTCCTAATATAGAAGCAGCCTTGGCCAGACCAAGAGAGACCTTGGCGTTGATAATGGATTGCACCACCTATTTGCTCCCCTGGTTAGGAGACCGAGATCACGCCGCCGTTGTTCCAGAGAAGACCGCTGCCGGTGATCTGTTGGACTGTCGGAAGCCCACCCATCGTCACGGCCGTGCCCAAGACCTGCGTCTGTACCGAGAGTTGCGCATTGATGATCTGCAGCGATACGCCGGCAACCGCCAACCGACCATCCGGCATCTGGGCCACCGGGGCACCGGCTGGCCATATGAATGTGCTGCGACTTGCGGTTTGGAGATCCGGGAAGAAGAACCGATTGACTCCGGTCCCGCTGGTGATCGTTCCATTCGCTACGACTTTGAGGGGGTGTCGAAGCGCCAACCAGAGCAGAAGGTTGCCGCCGATCTGCGCATCGAACAATCCCATGAAGCCGATCGTGCCCCATGGCCCTGCTGCAGGTCCGACGGTTCCGCTCCCGACGTCGCTGACGATGCCGCTGTCCATATTGCCGAGCACATACGGCCGACGCATATATCCGCTGTCCGAGGGTTCCAGCAAAAGACCGGCTGTCACACCTGTTCCGTAACCAAGCCAACCGTTGAAGAAGGTTGCCATCCATCCGCCTCCGACACCACGAGCTATATGATAATCGACGTGTCAGCACAGAGCCCAGGACCCGCCGGAACGCCGAGAAAGAAAGCCAGCCTGCGGCACCAGTCGTCAAACAGTCGCGTACGGTCCGCCACCTCTTCCCGGTTACGCTTCCAAACCGCGGCTTGATCGGTATCCAGGTTGGCACCCGCAGCTGGAACGGCAAACTCCAGCGCATAAAGGTTGGCAAGATACTGCCTGACCACCTGTAGTTCCTCGTCCGCAAGGTTTGACAGCCGATATTCAAGCGTGCCATACGATTCAAAGAATCGCCATGATTGGAAACCGCTGCTACCCATACCGTAGGCGGGATAGCCGCAGAACCGACGGACATCCACCCGCTCCGAATTCAAGAGCGGAGTTGTGGGCAGGGCCTTGGAACCTGACATCGATTCCTCCTGAAGACGCTGCTGCGACCGGGGATCCGGCACGTCCCCGAATCACAAATCGATAGACATATGATCAGCTCGGAACGAGTCGATCAGGTCCTAGAGGCTCTCAATGACGACGCCACGCTTGAGATAGCTGTTCGTGGCCGTCGGGATGATAGTCGTGCTGGCGGTGGCATCGGTAGGCAGGGCGTAGCCGCCAATCCAGTACCAGGACTGGGCGATGATCTGCTTCAGGCGGTCAAGCGGTTCGCGGGTCACCATGACCACGTTGTCCACCTTCTCCATCAGAGACTGATCCGCATCCGGAATGTCTCTGCTCCCGGAGTCTGCATAATCGCCCTCAACTAAGGCACCCTTGCCACAAACGATCGCGCGATGGATGGCGCCAGCTCCCAGCGTGATCTGCTGCGGCGCCTCGGTCGTCGGGATAAACCGGACTCCCAGCAGCTCGACGATCGAGCCAGATTGATAGGTTTCGGTCCCGTATGCACCGCGATAGAGGTACTTGAAGTCGGCATCCCGGAAGAGTCCCAGCATCTGCTGGTCGTCGAGGTAGCAGTTATAGGATCCATCCACCGTGGGAACGTTGTTCATCCGCAGGGCGGCGACCGCCGAAAGAACGGTCTGGATGCCAAGCGTGTCACCCGGAACGTAACTGCTCGAGCCGTAGGTTCCAACCGGGGCGCTCAACGCCGCCGTCGTCAGACGGCCATTCGGGCGCAGCACAAGCGGCGCAGTTGCGGCCACCACTGGCGATGCCGATGTACCGTCGGTCGTCGCGATGTTGGTCGTGAACGTCAGGCTTCCGGAGCTTCCGTTGGGTGCGGTCGAGACATTGACGATGTCCGCCGTGCTGGCGGCCAGCGTATAGGCGTTGCTACCCACCGTCACGGTCATGCCGCTGGTAGATGCCAGCGGAACCACCTGACCGTAGCTGTTCATGACGTTCTGAAAGCCGCGGATGTCGTCGACGTAAATGGTCTTGCTGGCGGACGTCAAAGCTGCGTTGACCCGTGTGTTGCCGCCAAGGTAGCCGCCGACACCGCCACTGGCCCCTCCAAAGAGGGCGTTTCGGGCAATACGGTCTAGCGACTGCATCGCCTGGACGCCGTTGGTCCTGGCGTTCGCCAGGAACTGGCTGGCGATACCAACTCCTTCGGTGACCATGTTCAGGTCGATGGTGTCGCCGTACTGGTTGATCGTGAGCGTGTACTGCTCGACCGTCCAGCTCGACGGCGTCATGCCGTTGTCGAAGTTCGTGTTGGTAGTAGGACTCATCGGCGACGTCACCGGAGCCTTCAAGCCCTTGCGGGTCTTCGTTACCGTCTCGCCGATCCGGTTGGGGAAGATCTCACGGTCGGCGATCGACCTGAAGCCCAAGCGCGACTGCAGGCCGTCCTGAAACTCGCGAGCAAGAAAACCCTGCTGGATGATCGGCTGAAGCTGAGACGGAAAGTTCTGAATCGGCATACGTTGATACTACCTTTTCATGACTGCCGGCGCCCATGATCGAGCGTCCGACAGTTGACGTGTTCGGTCTTCAAGGCTGTCCAAAGCATCGCCATGATGCAGCGCCAGTTTGAGCGCGATCATCGGCTGGCGCGTTCCGATGAGCCTCTTCTAGCGCAAGCCTGCCAGCAGACGATCCCTCTCCGCCTGCCAAGCCTCACGGCTAAGGCTGCGGGCATTCACGGTGCTCGGCTGCGCGGGCGATGGAGGACGCTGCAGCTGTGCTGTGGTCCCTGCCGCCGTTGAACCCTTCTCCGACGTGAAGAGGTACGGCTTCCGCTCGCGCAACGCCGCAATCACCTCCTCGGCACCCTGCACGTTGCCAGCGTCATCGACGCTGAGCGCGTCCATGTCAGCTAGGCGCAGCCCATCAAGATCCACGATCCCGGAGCGGATCGCCTGGGTCTTGAGCTCCGCCTGCAAGACCCGGCTCTGCGCGTCGTCGCGTGCGGCCTTAATCCCCTCATCACGTTCACGGATCGCCGCGGCACAGGCGATCTCGCGTTCACTCTGAGCAATCCGCGCCTGCTCCCGGTAGCGCGCAACCTCGCGCCTGAGCTTCCTCTCGTAGTCGGTGATTTCCCGCGGAAGCTCCGCGATCTCCGAGGATGCAATTTCCTCGGTCGGCTCAAGCATGTCTGGGCTCTGCTCTGCCATCGGCTGGACAGGTCCTTCTAGATTCGCCAACGCCCCGCCGCCCCATGACGGCGTGGGCTTTTGAAGGCGGAGAAGATCGTTGTTGGTAACGCCGCCTACCGCGGTGCGCCGTTCGTCTGCCGGATCCCTGTGATCAGCTGGACAGGTCGCTTTCCGGCGGCGGCGGCAAGCCGCCCAACCCATAGAGCGGTGCCACGATGTCGAAGGCAGCCTGCTGACCGATCACCCCGGCCTGGAGCAAGGTGGCGATGCTGTTCGCCTGCGCCTGCCGGTCGGCGAAGCTCGCCGGAAACCAGCTTGGCCAGGCAAGCGCCAACCCTGCGGGGTCGAGATCGGCCTCCAGGTCACCGGCGACGAGGAGCCCACGCTCCAGTCGCCCCGAGGCCCGGCACACCATGTTCAGCAACCCGAGCAGGCCGCCTTCGCCATAGGAGATCCTGAGCCGGTCGGCCAACCAGATGAGGCCCTGGCACATCAGCTCGATCGCCCGTCCGCTCTGTGCCGAGCCCAATCGATCGCCATGCGCCCGGTTGCCGTGCATCGCCTCCAGGGCGATGGCCCGCAGTTCCTGGACATGTGCCAGCACCGCGGCCGCCGCGTTGCCGTTGATCTCGAGCAGCTTAGCGTCTCCTTCGGGAGGCAGCGTCAGCGCCGTCGCGGCGCCCCCCGTGCGAACACCAGGGCCTCCCGCCAGGCCGGCCGAAGGATCCTTTAGGATCAGCGTCGGATCTGAGCCGTACTTGAGCCCGCGCCCGGCCTGCGACAACAGGTAGTCAGCCTCGATGACGGTATCGATGCCCGCCGCGAACGTGCATGTGCCGTCCGGACCATCCGGATCATGACCTCCGCTGCCGGAGATGTTGCGGATCCACACGATTGGAACAAAGCCGAGCTTGTGGACTACCGTGCGCTCGGCATCCAGCAGCATCTTCGAGGGGTCCGCTGCGATCGGGACGGGCAGAAACCACCGCTCCGCCTGATCGTCCCAGACCCGCTTGAACCAGTAGGCACCGGATCCCGCCTCGATCGGATACCCCTGGGCAATGAGATCCTGATCACTGACCTTATAGCACTCGGTGACCGTCAACAGCTCCCGCGGATCATCCCGCCGCCAGATCGGCGACAGGAACTTGGTTGCCAAGACCTCGAAATATGCACGGCACTGCACGATCCGAAGCTGGATCGCAATCGAACCGACCGAACCCCGAGTCGCCGCCTCCAGCATTGTCTCGTTGAGCCGACACTCCCGGATCAGGTCGGACAGCACCGACGCCGTGCGCGGGTCAGACGCTCGCAGCGACGGCCAATGCCCCTCGCTGAACAGCAGCGAGACCGAGTCCTCCACTACGACTCGGCACAGGCCGGTCCGGACCGATGGTCGGCGCTCATCAAGCGGAATGTACTCCCCCGCGTCGCTGCGTTCCTTTGAAAAGGCATGATTGAGCACATCATACTGACGTCCCTCGAGAACCGCCTCCAAGGCCCCCAACCTGAAACTGCGTCGCGACATCATGGCGTCGCGCGGCATGCGCGACTGCAATGCCAGCCAATCCATGCGTTCACCGCTCCATGAAGCTGCTGACCTTCGCCGTCGCAGACGGCGTCCCATAGCGGCCGAACAGGTAGTAGCCGCTAGCATCCACCAAATGGTCGAAGCCCTGCGTCTTGTCCGGCTCGGCCGTGCCGTCCCGGAACACCAACCGCTCATATGCCTCGATCGACTTCACGCACCGCGGATCGACCGTCGCCATGACCTTGTCGTCGGCGCTGCGGAAGCACCGATTCATGACGTTCATCCTGTCGCGGACCGGCGGATGCGAGCGCTGCACGGATACCTGAAAGCCTTTTTGCCATAAGATACCGATGTCAGTACGTCCGCCTGCCGACGTGCGCCGTTGTGCACCAGCTGGATCCGGATAGACCGTGACATGATCCACCATCTTCTGTCCCGGCTCAAAGCCGTCGCGGCCGAAGCGGCGAGCGATTTCATCCGCCATCTCGTCGGTGTTCGACGTCGACAGTATGATCTCGTCGATCTGTCGCACCGTTCCATCCCGCTCCTGCCAGACTGTCGCTGACATCGGGTTGACGTTAAAGTCGATGCCGACATGCACCGCTACAGAGCTGTCGTAATCAGCCCGCCTGACGTTATCGGCGCGACTGAACGCGTAGACGACACGGCCAGCATAGTTCTCGAAGCTGGCCTTGTACTCCTGGCGAAAGCTCCTTGGATCGAGCTCGCGCTCTGCCGCCGCAATCTCGTCAGCAGGCACGTTCCCACCATCGGCGGTAGTAAACATGAACGACCGGTAGCTCGGATCCCCACCAAGCTGGCCAAGCAGATAGGCATCCCGAAAATGGTCGAAACCCTTGGGCGTGCCGATAAAAAGCGCGTGACCACGGGATGTAGACAACATCGGCCGCACCACCTCCTTCCATGCCGACGGCCGACAATCCGCCCACTCGTCGCCACCGAAGAACCACAGCCCGGATCCGCGCAGGTTCTCCGATGCATCCAGACCAACCAGGCGGATAACGTGCCCCGACCGCAGCCGGATCACGCAGCTGGTCTCGTTCGGCTTCCCGTCCAGCCACGTGCCTGGGATCGCCCGCTTCAGCCGTGACCACATGACCCGCTTGGCCTGCAGGAAGTTGGGCGCCCCGTACCAGATCTCGTTCTCGATCCCGACATGGCGCTGAACCGCCAGCCGCGCGGCGCGCCGCAGCTCCTCTGCCATCAGAAACGTGTTGTGCGTCGGGATCAGCGCGTCACCGCACAGAAAGAGGTGGGACGGGCTGTCAACCTGGATGCAGCGCACCGCCCTGCTTGCGACCGGCTCGACCGCCAAGATTCGTCGCCAGCGATCTGCACGGCCGACGCGCCACTGCACGCTCCAGATACCGTCCGCCTCCCCCACTCTCGGAACGAGGCCTAACGAGTTGCAGAGGCTCCGAAAGAGGCCGATGAGCGTCCTCGAGCCCCACACCTTCCATGTGCCGTCAGGCTTCCGACGCCCATGCCGGCGGCAGAGACGCCGGAGCATTCGGCGACGGCGCAGGATGGTTCCATCACGGCCCATCCGGATGGATCGGCAGCTCCGTATCCGCAAGGATTGCCGATCGTTGAAAAGGCGAATTTGCCACGTGGTGAGCAAGACGGGCACCGTGGTCGCCGTATCGCAGACCTGCCAAAGATGCTCGTCATCGGCGACGATCACACTACCATCGTCGAAGATCACGCGATTACAGGGCCGCCCCAGCATGATCTCGGTGGCAAAAACAACGCGGCAGGCGCTGCCGCCCTCATCGTAGAGGCGGTCCCCAACCTGCACCTGTCCCATCGTGGTCCAGCCGTCCGGGGAGGCCAGCCTGGTCTCTAGTGCGAGCGCCTTGCCGAAGCGCCGTCCGCACACGGCGACGCGGAAACGGGCCGTATCGTCCCAACCGGCGGCGTAGATGCTCCATTGCGCCGGCGTCAGCGCCGGGCGTTTGTTGAGGTCAGTTCGGCTCGCTGCACGCGGGATCATCGTCAGCCGCAATCTCCCTGATGCCGGCGCTCGGATCCGGAGTCGGCATAGCCGACCCGATACGCCGCTGGAACTTTTCCGGTTTGCAGCCACGCAGCAGCATGACCAGCAACGGATCGCTGTAGCGTCGAACGATGATCGCCGCACCGTCGGCATCCAGAACCGGCTGACCAGCTTTCAGGAGAGGTTGTGCGACGCCTTCCAGCGCCCGCCGCCAAGCCTCGGCCTCCAGCAGGTCTGCAGCCTCCTCCATGGCCTCTTCATAATCCCGGGCGAAGACCGGGTCATTCTCGCGCATCCTATTGATAGAGCGCCTGGTCAGCCCGCTCGCCTGACAGGCGGCGGACGGATTGCCAGTACGGCTCAGCGTTTCGAGAAAACGGTCCACGGCCGCGTCTGTGCAGGACGTCATCCCCGCTCCACCCGCGGGTGCCGGAGATCCGGGAGGGATCTCCGCTGATCGCGTGTTCAGGCGTACCGAACCGCACCAACGCGACGTCCTCGGGACGTCGTTGATGCCAAGAGGTTGCTCTGCACCGCGGGCGAGTTCTCGAAGCGCCGGGTGAACCGCTCTCGTGCCAGAGCCTGCAGGATCCTGGTCTTCAGGGCCTCCGGCAGGGCTCCCAGCTTGGTCAGGTTGGCGATGCCCTGTCGCCGGATCGGCACGCAACGGATGACAACATCCTGAAGCGGCAGGCCGCTCGACGCCATATCGGACCAGTGCTCCGGCACCACATCCGCTCGATGACGCACGGCACCTTGGCTCTCCAGCCGCAACAGGGTGACGTCATCCCCCAAGACATCCTGCACGACATAAACCGAGGCACCACAGGAAACCACATCTCCACACACGATCTGAGCCGAGCTCGTGAACATAGAGATCACCTTATCCATCTGGAGGCCACAAAAAAGCCCGCCGAGTTTCCCCGGCAGGCGCAGCTACTTGAGTATGAGAAACTTATAGCATGACCCGGGTCCAACGTCAACCGTTCTTTAACCAAAACGTGATATCGCGATCTTGTCGAAGTTGATGAAGGCAGCGGCTTGCAGCGGACCCTTTCATGTTACGTTCAGGTAGTCGGAATAACCTGGCCTGATCTTGCGGTCCTCCCGAATACTGTAACGTCGATCACATTCTATCTGGTCAGGCTAACCTTCTTGTTCAACTAGCCTCCTTGCCTGCGGTGATGCAGAATGGCCGCTGATCCAGCGCACGATAGAGTTCAGCCAACTGCTCCAGTAGAAACGCCATCTGCGCCGCGATCTTCTTGCGACCGTTGACGTCACCTGGAAAAAGCCTGGCAGCGATCGCCGAGAAGGACAGTTCGTCGATCAGGAGCAGCTTCAGCCTGATCTCGCTGCAGAGCCCAAGTCCGTTCCTGACACTGCGGCACCGTCCGACCGCCGCGGTCCGTGCCAGCATCGAGGCATGAATATCTGGCGCCTTACCAGAACGCTGAGCTTCGGGGTCGCGAGCACCTATGACGCCCATGACGTAGTCGCGATACCAACGCTCCGCCGCGGACGATTGTGCCTGATCGATGTCACCGTTCTTGGCCAACGTCGCAAGCGCATTGACGACACGCTGCACATCGTCCCGCACGACGAGGGCCTGTCCCTTCAGCGAGCGCTCGGTCGTCGCCCGCGCTGCCGGCAAAGGCATCGCCGCGATCGGAACAACAACGTCAGCTGCCCGTGACATGCGGCCGCCCCCAATCTTTTGGCTGGCGTCGAGTAGGGCGCGACTCAGCTTCGGGGTGTTGTCCGAGGCGGATGCCTCCCGGTGCAGGCGACCTTTCTGCCGATCATGCATCGCTGATCCCAGTCGACCGGAGACTACCGATGTTCCCCGCATCAGCGTTGTACCAGCGATCCGCGATCTTCGGCAGGATGCCAGTTGATGGCGCTCCAGGTGATCGGGTGACCGGCAGGCAGGGGCGCAGCGCCGGCATCTTCGCGATCAGAGGTGCAGATCGACCGCGTATTTTGCCTCAGCAGAAGCTTCGCCCGTCTCTGTGCGAAGCTCCTGCTGACGCCGAGTTGTTGTGCCGCCTTGCGCAAGGTTGAGCCGCGCTGGTCGAGCAACGCGGTCAGGCGAGCGTCTTGATCCTGAGTCCAGGGAAGGGCGCGAGGCATATGCGGGGTGTCCACATTCTGTAAGGGCAACACGCTGAATGCTGGCGAATTGCAGACACCGGTACAAGACAATTTTCCCCTATTTTAACGGCTTTTTCACTTTCGCGATGGGTGGGGACGATCAGCAAAAAACCCGGCAGAAAGATAGACTTTTCCAGTCTCCACGCATCTGTCGCCGATCCGATTACTGTCGGAGTGGACATCGTACGCGACTGGATGCCGCAATCATCTTTGCAACGATATCAGCTGGATTAGGTTTTCAGCCCAATGGCTGATCAGTATTGAGAAATGCCGCGACTGGCGATACGGCAAAAATGCCGTATCATCAGGGATCGTGATGCAACGCCGCGCACGGCTTTGTCAGGCCGGCATCATGAGGCTGACGACAGGCGCGTTCGGCATCTGCGCCGCAGATCACCGCTCCATCCTGGTAGTCGGAATCCAAAACGTCGTGCGCGATATCAAGATCGGGATGGTTTCCCGCATCACCCTGATGCTCCTTCACCTGCTGCTCAGTCGCATGCACCTGCGACATGGCATCGAGACAGGCCTTGCTCGCCGCGGTCTGTTGCACTCGGAGTACCGCAAGCACGCGGTCGAGCTGTTCACGTGTGCCGCCGCCCTCCTGGGCCCGGGCACCGACGATGCCGACCGTGACAACCGCCATCGCCGCAGCCGCCATGGCCGCATTGCGGCTCATCACGGCACTGCCTGCCAGCTTCAGGATGTTACGTCCGACGGGCACATTGCCTCTGGAAGCAGATTATGAAGCTTTGGCGGAGGGGATGAGATTCGAACTCACGAAAGGGGTTGACCCCCTTTAACGGTTTAGCAAACCGCCGCCTTCAGCCACTCGGCCACCCCTCCGCCGAAGAGCGTGCTCATCACACGGCGTTTGCAGCACCTCTTCTACGGCTTGATCAGCGATCGGTCAAACGGTCATCCCGGGGCCAGGCGACGGTGGAGCGCCTCGTTGACCAGGGCCGGATTGCCCTTGCCGCCCATGCCCTTCATCACCTGGCCCACGAAGAAGCCGAAGAGCTTATCCTTGCCCGCCCGATACTCCGCCACCTTGTCGGCGTGGGTCGCGAGCACGGTCTCCATGGCGGCATCGATCAGCCCCATATCGACGACCTGCCGCAGACCCTTCGCCTCGACGATGGTCCCGGCCTCCTCGCCCGTCTCCACCATCGCCTCGAGCACATCTTTCGCGATCCGGCCGTTGATGGTCCCGTCGGCGATCAGATCCAGCAACCCGCCAAGCGCCGCGGCGCCGACCGGACTGTCAATGACCGTCCGGCCGGTCCGGTTCAACGCCGCGAAGAAGTCGCCGAGCATCCAACTGGATGCCAGCCGAGCGTCCCGTCCGATGGCCACCATCTCGAAGAAGTCCGCGGTCGACTGTTCCGCTACCAGCACGGCCGCATCGTAGGCCGGAAGGCCATAATCCGAGACGAAGCGCTGCCGCTTGACGTCCGGCAGCTCCGGCAGGTCGGCCTCCAGGCCGGCAACCCAAGCCTCGTCCAGCACCAGCGGCAGCAGGTCCGGATCCGGGAAGTAGCGATAGTCGTGCGCATCCTCCTTGGTCCGCAGCGGCCGCGTCTCGCTCCGCTGCGGATCGAACAGCCGCGTCTCCTGATCAACGACGCCCCCACCTTCCCAGATGCCGACCTGCCGCCTCGCCTCCGCCTCCACCGCCTGCATCACGTAGCGGATCGAGTTGACGTTCTTGATCTCGCACCGGGTCCGGAACGGCTCGCCCGCCCGGCGCACCGAGACGTTCACGTCGGCGCGCAGCGAGCCCTCCTCCATGTTGCCGTCGCACGTGCCCAGGTAGCGCAGGATGGTCCGCAGCTTCCGCAGGTAGGCGCCCGCCTCCTCCGGACTGCGCAGGTCGGGCTCACTGACGATCTCCATCAGCGCGACGCCAGCCCGGTTCAGGTCGATGTAAGACCGCATCGGGTTCTGGTCGTGCATCGACTTGCCGGCATCTTGCTCCAGATGGAGCCGCGTCACCCCGATCTGGCGCCGGCTGCCGTCGCCGAGCTCGATCTCGACCGTCCCGGCGCCGACGATCGGATGCGTGAACTGGCTGATCTGGTAGCCCGCCGGCAAATCGGCATAGAAGTAGTTCTTGCGGTCGAACCGGCTGACCAAGTTGACCCGGGCCGCAAGCCCGAGCCCGGTCCGTACCGCCTGAGCCACGCAGTGGAAGTTGATCACCGGGAGCATGCCGGGGAAGGCGGCATCGACCAGGCTCACCTGGCTGTTCGGCTCGCCGCCATAGGTCGCCGAGGCACCGGAGAACAGCTTGGCCTTGCTCACAACCTGCGCATGCACCTCGAGCCCGACCACCACCTCCCAGACGGCGGTCCGGCCCGTGATCCCGTAGCTCATGACGCCACCCCCGCACGAAGCGCCGGCAGCTGCGTGAAGTCGGCCGCGCGTTCCAGCACCGATCCCAGCGCGAACAGGGTCTCCTCGTCGAACGGTCGCCCCAGCAGTTGCAGTCCGAGCGGCAGGCCGCTGCCGTCCAGCCCCGCCGGCACCGACAGCCCCGGAATGCCGGCCATGCTGGCGGGCACCGTGAAGATGTCGTTCAGGTACATCGTCACCGGATCGTCCATCCGCTCGCCCTGCGCGAACGCCGCCGACGGCGCGGTCGGCGTCAGCAGCGCATCGACCCGTTCGAACGCCAGTGAGAAATCGCGTAGAATCAGGCTCCGCACCTTCTGCGCACGCAGGTAGTAGGCATCGTAGTAGCCAGAGGACAGCACATAGGTCCCGATCAGGATCCTGCGCCTGACCTCGTCCCCGAAACCCGCTGCGCGCGACCGCTCGTAGAGCGCGTCGAGCGTCTCGCCCTCCACCCGCTCCCCGAACCGCACGCCGTCATAGCGGGCAAGGTTGGACGAGCATTCCGCCGGTGCAACTATATAGTACGTCGCCAACCCGTATTTCGTGTGGGGCAGGGAGACGTCGACGATCTCGCACCCCGCCTCGCGCAGCCAGCCCACGCCGCGCTGCCACAGCACCTCGATCTCGGCCGACATCCCGGGACTGCGGTACTCCGCCGGCACGCCGATTCGCAGTCCCTTCAAGCTGCGTCCGCAGGCGGCCCGGTAGTCGGGCACCGGCCGATCGACGCTGGTGCTGTCTTTCGGATCGAAACCCGCCATCGAGCCCAGCAGGATCGCGCAGTCCTCGACGGTGCGTGCCAGCGGCCCGGCCTGGTCGAGCGAGCTCGCGAACGCCACCACGCCCCAGCGGCTGCAGCGCCCATAGGTCGGCTTGATCCCGACGATGCCGCAGAACGAGGCCGGCTGACGGATCGACCCGCCGGTATCGGTCCCGGTCGCACCCAGCGACAGCCTCGCCGCAACCGCGGCCGCCGAGCCGCCCGAAGAGCCGCCGGGCACCAGTTGGGTCGCGTCGCCGCGCCGCCGCCACGGGTTCTCCACCGGCCCGAACGCCGAGTTCATGTTGGAGGAGCCCATCGCGAACTCGTCGAGGTTGGTCTTGCCCAGGAACACGGCGCCGTCGCGTTTCAGCTGCGCCGTTACCGTGCTCTCGTACGGCGGCACGAAGTTCCGCAGCATCCGGCTGGCTGCAGTAGTGCGCACGCCCTCGGTGCAGAACAGGTCCTTGATCCCGAGCGGCGCCCCGGCCAGCACTCCGGAATCACCCCTGGCCCTCGCCCGGTCCGCCGCCCCCGCATCGTCCAGCGCCCGCTCCCCGGTCACGGTGATGAAGGCGTTGAGCCTCGGGTTGAGCTGCTCGATGGCGTCCAGGTGCGCCTGCGTCAGCTCCCGTGACGAGAACTCCCGGCGCTCCAGCCCGGTCAGTGCCGCAGCGAGGCTGAGGTCGGTCAGCATCACTCCACCACCTTCGGCACCGAGTAGAACGGTCCTGCGCGATCCGGTGCGTTCGACAGCACCGCCTCCAGCCGCGCCCCGTCGATGACCACGTCGTCCCGCATCCGCAGCGCCGCCTGGCCGACCCCGGTGATCGGTTCGACACCCTCGACATCGAGCTCCGACAGCTGCTCGATCCATCCCAATATAAGGCCGAGCTCGCCCTGCAACCGGCCGATCTCGGCCTCGTCGACGCCGAGCCGGGCCAGTCGGGCAATGCGTCGAACGGTCGCGGGTTCAAGCGACATGGAGCGTTGCCCTCGATGGTTGTGGGATCCCCGCGGCGGACGGCCGGGCGGCACGCACAGGCACCTGCCGAAACCGATCGGCGCCGGCATCGACACCCGATGAAGACCCTGGCCGCCCGGCGGCACCCAGACCATAACTCCGGTCAATGACCCTGTTCAACATGCCGCAGTTGCGCGCGGCACTCCCGCGGAACGCGCGCCTGCTCGGCCTCGATCCGGGACGCCGCACCATCGGCCTTGCCCTGTCCGACGTCTCGCTGATGCTGGCCTCGCCCTACGGCAGCCTGAAGCGCGGCAAGCTCGCCGCCGCCGCCGCCGAGATCCTGCGCATCGCCGCCCGGGAGCAGGTCGGCGGCCTCGTCGCCGGGCTGCCGCTCTCGCTCGACGGCAGCTTCGGGCCAGCGGCCCAGGCCGCCCGCGACTGGTTGCGAAGCTTGTCGGAGGCGACCTCCCTACCGGCGGCGCTGTGGGACGAGCGCCTGTCGTCGAGCGCCGTCAACCGCATGCTGATCGCCGACGCGGACGTCACGCGGCGCCGGCGCGCCGCCATCGTCGACAAGCTGGCTGCCGCCTACATCCTGCAGTCGGCATTGGATGCGAGCCGGGAGCATCCCGACCAAGCGCCACATGAAACCGCCCCGGTAGTCCTGCCGCCGATCGTCCCGCTGCGATGAACCCGCCAGCACCCATCCCGCGCCTGCACCTGGACACCCGCAGGGCGCTCGATGCGCTCGACCGGTCGCTCGACCTGTTGGGCCATCCGCTCAGCCTCAAGCAATATGTCCGCCGACTCGGCTGCTTCCAAGGCTTCCACCCGGCCATCGAGCCTGTTTTGGCCACGACGCTGGAGCCATCGCTGCTCCCGGGCCATAGCGAGCTGGCCATCCTTGCCCAATCCGCAGGCCCGTGCCATCAAGCCTGCGACCGGAGTCTAGCGCGCGGAGATCCCAAACACTCCCCGACTGGATGATCGTGCGGACGCACTCCGCGCGTTCTACGCCGTCGAAGGCAGCACGCTCGCCGGCCGCCTCGCCGCCCGCCACCTCAGACAGCAGTCAAACATCCAGATGGATGCCTTCAACCGTATCGGGATCTACAGACGCCGCCGCATACGGTCCGGGTCGTGCTCAAGACCGTGATTGAACCCAACGATGCCGACCGGAGCATTGGGACGGCACTCGCGATTTCCAAAACCATCAAGCAGTGGCTCGATCCCACACCGCGACGCACGACGAGCTTTTACTGGTAACGGATGGTGGGCGCGACAGGATTTGAACCTGTGACCCCTACCATGTCAAGGTAGTGCTACTACCGCTGAGCTACGCGCCCATCCGTGATCGCGCCTTCTACCGCCGAGATGGACGTTCCGCAAGCGCTCCGCCGTGCGGCTCGCGGGCTTATCGGATGACAGCGCCCCGGACCCGCGCGACACTGCCGGCATGATGTCGACGATCCCGCCGGTGCAGGCTTGCGCCGGACCGCTTCCCGATCAACCCTTTCGCATGCTGAGGCCGGCGCAGCAGGCCAGCCCGCTGCTGGTGTCCTCGCCGCATTCCGGCCGGGCCTATCCGCCGGCCTTCCTGTCCGCCTCGCGGCTCGACCTCCAGACTCTGCGCCGCAGCGAGGATTGCCTCGTCGACGGCCTGCTCGCCGATGCGGTCGGCGTCGGCATCCCCATCCTGAACGCGGACTTCCCCCGCGCCTTCTGCGACGTCAACCGAGAGGCCTGGGAGCTCGACCCGGCCATGTTCGAGGACAAGCTTCCGCACTGGTGCAACACCCGCACCGCCCGGGTCAGCGCCGGGTTCGGCACCATCGCCCGGCTGGTCTCGCTGGGCCAGCCGATCTACGCCGAGAAGCTTCTGTTCGCTGAGGCGGAGACCCGGATCAGAACCTGCTGGCAGCCCTATCACGACGCGCTCTCGGGCATGATGCGGGAGACGATCAAAGCGTTCGGCCACTGCGTCCTGCTCGACTGCCACTCGATGCCGAGCGGCGACGGCCTGGCCGCCGACGACGAGCCGAGCTTCATCCTGGGGGATGCGCACGGCACCTCGTGCGATCCGGCGCTGCCGCAGGCCGCGCAGCACTTCCTGGAGTCGCATGGGTTTCACGTCCGCCGCAACGATCCCTATGCCGGCGGCTACGTCACCCGCCACTATGGAAGGCCGCGCCAGCGCACCCATGCGCTGCAGATCGAGATCAGCCGCTCGCTCTACCTCGACCAACGGTCCTACCGGCCGCTCCCGGCGTTCGGCCGCATCCGCTCGCTGATGACATCCCTGCTGCAGCACCTGATGGAGGTCAGCAACAGTCTAACGAGCTGATGCGCCGGCAAAAAAAAAGCGGTGCCGAAGCACCGCCAAGTTTAGGGAGGAAACGTCCAAGAAGCGACGCGCCAAAGCAGCGTCGCCAACACTCTGATACGCCGGCCAAGGTCACGCCGTCAACCTGTTTTTGCAACGCACAATGCGAACAATTCTCAACTGACCGTGATCTCGGCCCGGTGCGGTTAACTCTTTCTGAACCCGCCTCGCCCATGCTGCGGTGATGGCACGTCCCGGCAGTTCCTTCTTCACCGTACCATCCTCGCCTCTGGTCCTGCTGCCGATGGTACTGCCGGCTCTGCTGACCATCCTGCTCCTGGCGATGCCGCGTCCGGCGCAGGCGCTTGATGCCGGACCGGCGGCGCTCTGCCAGGCCGCCACCGCTGCGGCGGAACTCTCGACCGGCGTGCCCAACCAGCTGCTCGGCGCGATCAGCCGCGTCGAGACCGGCCGTTACGACCCGGATGCCGGCGGTACCCGGGCCTGGCCCTGGACCATCAACGCGCAGGGCAAGGGACATTTCTACGAGTCCAAAGCGGATGCGACCGCCGCAGCCCGCGCCTTCCAGGCCGCCGGCATCCAGTCGATCGACGTCGGCTGCATGCAGATCAACCTGATGTATCATCCGGGTGGCTTCGCGAGCCTCGATCAAGCCTTCGACCCGCACGCCAACGCCGCCTATGCCGCCCGCTTCCTGACCGACCTGTTCCACAAAACCGGGAGCTGGCCGCACGCGGCCGCGGCCTATCATTCGCAGACGCCGGATCTCGGCGTCGACTATCAGAACAAGGTTCTGGAAGCCTGGGCCGAACCGATCGACCGGCCCGACTCCGCCCCGCCCCGCCCCGCTCCGCCCGGTCCGGCCCGATCCGAGACTCGCGCCGTCTTCGACGTCGCCCAGACGTCGGGCAGCGTCTCGCCGATGGGCGCCCGGCCACTGGGCGGCATCGGCCGAATCATCCGCAGCACGCCCACCGGCTCGGTGGGCGGGGGCGGCGGGGGCATCGGACGCGACCTCGCCGCCTATCGCGCCATGCCGGTCGCCATGGCGTTCCTGCCTCCACACGGCCTAGTTTCCCGCTAGCTACGGCGCCCTGCGGCTATCGCATTAGGAAGAAGGCCAGGGCTTCGCCCCTGGACCCCACTGGGGCCG
>CAXTVM010000007.1:96258-101382 GCA_964247725.1 uncultured Acetobacteraceae bacterium
CACTGGGGCCGGGGGCCCCAGATCCCGGTTCATTGTCCATGAAGCCGCGTGGGGAAACGCCTGACGAGGGGGAGTTTGAGGCCGTTACGCGAAGCGCCTGCGCATCACACCCTCAACCGGTCCACGTCCTCTTCTCCGAGGCTGTTCCCTAGGTCGATAGCTTCGCCACCGCGCCCGGTCGGCCGTTGAAACCAGTCCGGTCTTCGCGCATATCGCCGAGGTCCGGACCGACGGTCCGTGGTCAGCGTCACGGGGGCGGAACAACATGAGCGATCAGGACACCATGCAGGCTGGCGAGGAACGTCACGAGTTCGGGGCCGAGGTCGGGCGCCTGCTCGACCTGGTGGTCCATGCCCTGTACTCGGAGCGCGAGATCTTCCTGCGCGAGCTGGTCGCCAATGCCGCCGACGCCTCGGACCGCCGCCGCTTCGAGGCGCTCACCGATCCGGCCCACACGCTCCCCGATGGCGCCGCCATCCGCATCGTGCCGGACAAGGCCGCGTGCCGCCTGACCATCACCGATGACGGCGTCGGCATGAGCCGGGACGAGCTCGCCCGCAACCTCGGCACCATCGCCCGCTCCGGCACCCGCGCCTTCGGCCAGGACATCACCGCCAGCTTGGCCGACGCGAAGCCGGAGGACCGGCCGACGCTGATCGGCCAGTTCGGCGTCGGCTTCTATGCCGCCTTCATGGTGGCAGACCACGTCGAGGTGGTGTCTCGCCGCATCGGCACCGACGAGGCCTGGCGATGGTCGTCCGAAGGCCGGGGCAGCTACACGCTGGCGCCGGCCACGCGCGACGTTCCCGGCACCGACATCATCCTGCACATGAAGCCGGATGCCGACGAGTTTCTGGAACCCTACCGCCTCGAGACCATCGTCCGGAAGTGGGCCGACCACATCACCTGGCCGATCACCATCGAGCGCGACGGCCAGCAGGTCGCCGCGAACGAGGGCACGGCGCTCTGGCGCAAGTCCCGCGCCGACATCACCGAGGAACAGTACACCGAGTTCTACCAGCACCTCGGCCATATGTTCGACAAGCCCTGGGCCACCCTGCATTGGCACGCGGAAGGCACTATCGAGTTCAGCGCCCTGCTGTTCGTCCCCGCCATGAAGCCGTTCGAGCCGGTCGAGACAACGCGGGAGAGCCGCGTCCGCCTGCACGTCCGCCGCATGTTCATCACCGACGAGGCGGCGATCCTGCCGCCCTGGCTTCGCTTCGTGCAGGGCGTCGTCGACACCGAGGACCTGCCGCTCAACGTGTCTCGCGAGATGCTGCAGGCGACCCCCGTGCTGGCGCGGATCCGTAAGGCGGTGACCAACCGGGTGATCACCGAGCTGCGCGCCAAGGCCAGGGAGGCCGACACCTACGCCCCGTTCTGGGACAATTTCGGCGCGGTGCTGAAGGAAGGTCTGTGGGAAGATCAGGAGCATCGCCGGGAGGTGGCGGACCTATCCCGCTTCCATTCCTCCGGCGAGGCCGGCTGGATCTCGCTGGCCGACTATGTGGGCCGTATGAAGCCCGAGCAGGAGGCCATCTACTTTCTGGCCGGCGACGGCCTGGAGGCGCTGAAGTCGAGCCCGCAGCTGGAGGGCTTCCGAGCCCGCGGCATCGAGGTGCTGCTGCTGTCCGACCAGGTCGACGCCTTCTGGCCGGAGCGCCTCGACCGCTACGACGACAAGCCGCTCCGCAGCGTTACCCAGGGCCTGGCCGACCTGTCCAAAATCCCGCTGGATACCGCGGGGCGCGCCGAAGCCGCCGATGTCACCGGTCTGCTGTCCTCCCTGAAGGAGGTGCTGGGCGCCGACATCACCGAGGCCCGCGCCACCGACCGCCTGGTCCAGAGCGCCGTCGTGTTGGCGGCGTCGCAGTCCGGGCCGGACCTGCAGATGCAGCGCCTGATGCGACGCAGCGGGCAGAGGATGCCGACGACCGCACCGATCCTCGAGATCAACCCGCATCACGCGCTGATCCGCGCGCTGGCGGTGCGGGTCGATGCGGGGGAGCCGATCGACGCCGCCGCCCGCACCCTGCTCGACCTGGCTCGCATCCAGGACGGCGAGTCGCCGGCTGAGCCGGCGGCTTTCGCCAGCCGCGTCTCCGACGCCCTGGTCGCCGCCCTGTCACTGCCCAGACAGGACATCTAAAGTGCTGGCCAGCCTGGAGGTCGACCAGCGGACGGACAGAAGCGGCCTTGATGGGATCGTGGTTGAGGACACGATCCGCCCGACCATGACAGCGCCGCCCGCCAGGTGGGGCGGCGATACGTTGGCCAGCGCGCGCTCGGCCGCCGTTGGCGACGTCGGTCCGGATGCATCCTGTTTTGGCTGATCCGGCCGACAGGCCGAGGGCGCCCGGTCGTCGATGACCGGATCCGTCACCATGAGCTGGGACCGCCTGCTCGACGAGACCCGCCTCGGCGACACCCCGTCGTCTGCGGCCGACGCCGACCGCTTCCGTCGCCGCGAGACCGGACGCTCCGAGTTCCAGAAGGACCACGACCGTCTGATCTTCTCCGAGCCGTTCCGCAAGCTTGGGCGCAAGACCCAGGTGCATCCGCTGCCGCAGAACGACAGGGTCCACAACCGTCTCACCCACAGCCTGGAGGTGTCCTGCGTCGGCCGCTCGCTCGGCGAGCTGGCGGGTAAGCGCCTGCATGCGGAAGACCAGCTTCCCACGGGCGTGGTCGCCGCCGACGTGGCCGCGATCGTGCAGGCTGCCTGCCTTGCCCATGACATCGGCAATCCGCCGTTCGGCCATGCCGGCGAATATGCCGTCCGCGGCTGGTACGGAAAGCGCGGCCCGGACTTCTTCGCCGGCATGGGTCCGGCCTGCATCCAGGACCTCAAAACCTTCGAGGGCAACGCGCAGGGGTTCCGGCTGCTGACCAGTCTGGTCGACACCGTCGGCCTACGCCTGACCTACGCGACCCTGGGCAGCTTCATCAAGTACCCGTGGTCGGCTATCCACGCCACCCGCTACAAGCCCGGCAAGTTCAGCTACTTCGCCTCGGAGTCGGAGACTTTCGAGACGATCGCCCGCTCGATGGGCCTGCTGTGCATCGAGCCCGGCGTGTTCTGCCGGCACCCGCTGGTCTACTTCGTCGAGGCCGCCGACGACATCTGCTACGCCATCATCGACATCGAGGACGGCATCGAGATGAGCCTGCTGCACCCTGGCGAGGTCGAGGCGCTCCTGCTCCCGGTGCTGACCCCTGCCATGCAGGCGCAATATGCCCATGACCGGCTCGCGCGCTCGGAGCGCCAGCGCACGCGCTGGCTGCGCGGCAAGGCGGTCGACATCCTGATCGAGGACTGCGTCGCCAGCTTCTTCCGCAACGCCGACGCCATACTCGGCGGCCGCTTCGCATCGACGCTGGTGGAGTCCGGAAGCGCCCACGTCGCCCGCGGCGTCGCCGCCGCGAAGGCGCTCGCCCGCGAGAAGATCTTCACCCATACCCGCAAGATGGAGATCGAGATCGGCGCCTATGCCGCCGTCGACACCCTGCTCGACGCCTGCTCGGACGCCGCCCGCGAGCTCCTGATCACCGGCGCCGGCCCCGCCCTGTCCTACCGCGCCTCGCGGATCCTCGGCCTGATGGGAGACTCCGCCCCCACCCCGACCAGCAGCCTCGAGGACAGCTACCGGCTGATCAACGACTTCCTCTCGAGCCTCACCGACAACCGCGCCACCGAGCTCGCCCAGGCCATCCGCGGCCACGGATGAAAAGGCCAGGGCGCTGCCCTGGATCGGTTCAGGCCGCGGGCCCAAGACACGACTCGCAAGAAGATAGTCCCCGAACGAACCTGGGCCTGGGGCCGTCATGCGCAGCATGCATCGCGTGACGGCTCCAGTGGGATCCGGAGGCAAAGTCCCTGGCCTTCTTCCCAGTCAGCAGGCCTTGCCGCGTCCCTCGGCCTCCGTCACCCTTGCGCTCATGGACGACCGTGCAGACGCCGCCCGCCAGCTGACCCGGCTGCTCGGCATCATGGAGGCGCTGCGCGATCCGGCGACCGGCTGTCCATGGGACCGCGCACAGACCTTCGACAGCATCGCGCCCTACACTGTCGAGGAGGCCTACGAGGTCGCCGACGCGATCGGGCGCCGCGACTGGGCGGCGCTACCCGACGAGCTCGGCGACCTGCTGTTCCAGGTCGTCTACTACGCCAGCCTGGGTAAGGACCTGGAAGAGGCCGAGGGCCGCTTCGACTTCGCCGCCATCGCCCGGCTGATCGCCGACAAGATGGTGCGTCGCCATCCGCACGTCTTCGGCGCGACCGCCGTTCCCCGGGACCGCGACACCGCGTGGGAGGAGGCCAAGGCGATCGAGCGGCACGGCCGCGCGGAGCATGGCACCCTGGCCGGCATTCCGATCGACCTGCCGGCTCTGCTGCGCGCCGCCAAGCTGTGCGGCCGCGCCGCCAGGGTCGGCTTCGACTGGCCGGCGCCGGCCCTGGTGATGGACAAGCTCCACGAGGAGCTGGCCGAGCTGCGGGCCGAGCTCGATCCCGCCGATCCGGCACGCCTGCAGGACGAGCTCGGCGACGTGCTGTTCACCGTCGCCAACCTCGCCCGCTCGCTTGGGCTCGATCCGGAAGCCTGCCTGCGCCAGGCCAATGCCAAGTTCCAGCGCCGCTTCGAGGCGATGGAGCGTGCCATCGAGACCACCGGGCATGGCCTGGCCGAAACCCGGCCCGACCAGATGGAGGCGGCGTGGCAGGCGGTGAAGCGGGAGGAGCATGCGGCTGCGGCCGCCGAGCGGGCCGGCGCTCGGCCAGCGGGCAGCGTCTCGTAGAGCGCCTGCCAGCTGTCCCGATCGGGCGCCCAGAGCAGCCCGCCATCGCGGTCGGCTGGGCGATTTGGGCCGCCGTCGAGCTGCGCCGCGGACCCGTCCGGCCGGCATCGACTACGACCTCAGCAGCGAGCCGTGGCTCGACCCAGCCGCTCGATCAGCGGGAGGTCAACTTTGCCCCGACCGGCGAGGCGGTCTTCGGCTCCAATCCCGCTTACGGCGTCATTTCGGCATCGTCCGCACTGCCAGCGCCGCCAGAGCAGCGTCCGATCGAACGGACTCGTTCGGTCGGATAAAGATGCTCGCAAAAAGAATAAGCTAGAGCAT
>CAXTVM010000008.1:0-101224 GCA_964247725.1 uncultured Acetobacteraceae bacterium
CCGATCCCCTATGAATCACACCGCGTCAAGCCGCGTAAAGGGTCCTGAGCCTAGCGCTTACTGCCACGTCCCAGCAGGATGCCGACCACCAGGGTGATGCCAGCCGCCACGAGCGGCTGCTTCTTGGCGAAGTCGATCGCCCTGCCGCTGAGATCCTTGATCTGGCCGATATACTGATCCGCCTTGCCCTCGGCTTATAGGCCAGGGTCGCCGGTCAGGCCACCGATTGCATCCTTGACCTTACCACCAAGATCCTGGGCGGTACCTTCGATGCGATTGTCGTCCATGGCTGATATTCCTTCTCGATGATGTCATGGGGGGAAGCGCCCTCCATCAGGACGGCGCTCCGGTAGTGGTCAAGCAATAGTGCGGCGCTCGCTAGCCAGCTGGCGCCGCTGGGTCGCCAGTGCCCCAGCGATGGCAGCGACGATGCCGTCCAGGAGCAAGACGCCGAAGCCCAGGTAGGCGGCCGTCGATCCCGCCGCGGCACTCCGATCGGCCGTGTTCTTCGCGGTTTGGATCGCCTCGTTCTTCGTCTGGGTTGCCTTTGCCTGCAGATCGTCGAAGCGCTTGGCGGCCGCATCGTGGTCGACATGCATCTGGACGGCCATAATGCTGATGATCCGCTCCCGTGCGGCGGGCGCGTCGGTGCCGCCCTGGACATAGGTGCTAAGCTGCGTCGCGATCGCCTTCTGGGCATCCTGCGGGCTCATCGTGGCGGGATCCTGATCCGTCGGCTGCAGGTATCCCTGGACCTGCTGCTGCACGACGTCGGGCGATATGCCGGCCGCCTGCGCGACCGGGCCGGCGGCCGCCTTGACCGAGGAGCCGGCAGCGTTGAGCGTGCCGCCGACGACGCTATAGGCACCCCCGATCAGGCCGCCCAGGGCGGTAGAAAGCAGGTAGAAGGTGAACAGCGTGGCGATGCCCCACGTCACCAGCCCGTGCAGCACACCATCGCCACGCTGCACGACGCCAGCCATCCTGGCCGCGGCGAACCCACCCACCGCGAGCGCGATCAGGTTGCTGAGCAGCCACCAGAGCCCGGTGCCGATGCCGAAGCTGCCGGCGTTCGGCGTGCTGCCGGAGTTGGTGTTCACCATGCCCAGCCCGACACCAAGTCCCAGCATGCTCAGCAGCAGCTGCACGGTGACGGCGAGCACGACGCCAGCCAGGATCGCCTGCCAGGAGATGCGCCCGTGCAGGAGGGCGGTGTCGTAGCGGCGCTCGTGGTCGCGCACCACCTCGTGGCGTTCGAGCGGATCGGGGGCGTAGTTGGTCGTGGACATGATCGTTCCTCTGATCGCCCGGATCGTTGAAGTCTTCCGGGCGTGGTTGGTGTCAGGCGCCAGGCGTTGAACCGAGGGGGACGGCGGCCGCTTCCGGCTGCTCGACCCTCACCTCTTCCCGCCGCAGGGTCTCGCGGATGGTCTCGACCCGTTCGATGACCTCCTTGCGGATGACCACCTCCTCACGAACGCGCGCTCGCTTGGAAACGACCAGCTCCTCGTCGGTCTCGAACATCTCGATGACCCGGTCGACGAAGGCGTCCGGACAGACAACGGCATGGGGCGCCGAGGGCCGGCGGGTGACGAACACGCGCTCCTCGCGAAGCGTCACGTCCCGTTCGATCGGCTGGCTCTGCACGATGCGGCGCAGGCGGGTCGTCCCCCGGCTCACCGTGCGCTTGCCGACCGCCACCCTTTCCTCGGACAGCTCCATGACCTGTTCGGACGAAGTGGGGACGACCGATCCCGGTGACGGAACGGGCATCGGGATCCGCAGGCCCAGGGACGCGGCACGCTCGAGGACGTCGACCGGATGATAGGCCGTGAGGATGGTCATGACGGGATCCTCGTCCCGCTCGCCGTCGTGCAGCAGCACGGTCACGACATCACCGCCTGCCCGGACGACGTGGTCATAGACCGCGTTCTGTCCTGCCGTCGTTTCTCCCCCAAACAGGGTGCTCCAGAAGCCGTCGCCTCCCAGCGGCGGCGCTTGAGAGACCAAAGCCGCGGCGGAGTGACGTTCGATGTCAGCGGCT
Source organism: uncultured Acetobacteraceae bacterium (assembly GCA_964247725.1). GTDB lineage: Bacteria > Pseudomonadota > Alphaproteobacteria > Acetobacterales > Acetobacteraceae > Lichenicola. The sequence continues at coordinate 2,045 of CAXTVM010000008.1, forward strand.
CCGAACCCGCTACCAATCAGTGCGATGACGGCCGCATCGGCCTCGTCGAGTGTATCAAAGACGGCGACCAAAGTTTCCTGCGCCAAGATCTCATGATCCTTTTCCTGCATTCACCGACGAGTTGCGCCACGTGTCATCTCGCCGGCTTCTTGCGGGCGGCTGCCTCGTGTTCTGCCTCGCCCTCTCGCTTCGTGGCGGCGCCTTTGGCCTCGACGACCTTGTCCCCCGTCAATTTTCCCAGCGCCTCGGTGAGGGATCCCTCGATTCTCTTTGCCGCACTGCGCCGCGTCTCGTCGTTCATGGCAACCTCCTGGGCAAGCGACGATCGGAGCCCGATGTCCCTCGGAGATCGTCGACATACCACCTACGAGCCAACGACAGATCTGTCGCAGATGGGTCTACGACCGCCCGTCGGTCCGAGTGAGAGCAGGCTGCATCAATTCATGTAATGCAGACGTACTGATCATCCGCCTCACCCCACTACGGTGGGCTTTGCAGCCCTCGTCCCCTTGCCTGGAATGTCCATCAGGCGTCGGAGTGCTGAGCGGGTATCCTCTCGACGAGAGCCTCTTCCACCCGCAGCGCGACCGTCTCAACGTGATCCTCGGTCGTCTGGATGCGCCTGATGCGCACCTCCTCCTTCAGGAGCAGGCGGCGCTCGGTCACCAGGACCTCCTCGATCACCGACAGGACCGTGACATCTCCGTCCTGACGGACAGGTGGTGCGACGTCGATATAAGTCCCGACCGGGATGCGCTCGACCTCAATGCGTTCCCGGGTCAGGGTCTCGCGCACGGTTTGGTCATGGATGCGCGTCACCTTGCTGACTAGCACGGTAGCGTGGGGGATCGTCCGCTTGGCGATCGCGATCTCCTCGGCATGCAGGGCCAGGACCCTTTCCTGGGTCTCCGGCAGGATTGTTGAGCTTTCGGTCTCTGTCGGGGTCATCGGATCTTGAGGCACGGAGCGGCTCCTGTCGCTGCGGGATCAGTCTCTTGTCGTGTCTCCAGGTCCACGTCCGGCGCCCGACCCGATTGTGGCCTACGCATCCATGGCCTGCGCTTCCGCCTCGACGCGTTCCGGACCCTCGAACAGCTCGGCCTCGGCGTGGCTGACCTTGATCGCGTCCAGCACCGCCTGCGGGTCGGCCGGGACCGCCATGGCGGCGGCCTCGTGGTCGACCCGGTCGCGCAGGTTCGGGTTGTCCCGGCGCATCTCCTCCAAAAGCTCGATCACCTTGGCGGTCTTCTGCTCGTTGAGGATGGCCAGCTCCAGCGTCAGCTGCTCCCGGTGCTGCGCCAGCTGGTCGGCGCGGCGCTGCGTGGTCAGGATCAGGAGCGCGATGTAGAGCGCCGCCAGCCCCACGAAGCCGTCGAACCAGACGAAGGGGGGCGGGTCCAGGGCCGGGTCGCCCACCCAGGCCAGCAGCAGGTTGCCGCCGATCCAGAGCATGATCAGGCAGGTCAGCGCGCCGATGAAACGCGGCTGGCCGACCAGCCCGGTCATGCGGTCGACCATGCGCTGCAGGCGGGTCGCGGCCTGATGATGCTCGGCGTGCAGCCGGGCGATCGACTGGATCGTGTCCTCGATATGCGCCGGCAGTATCGGGGTCAGGTCTTGCATGGATCCTCCCGAAGCTCCGAGTGACGGACAGTGCACGCCGTCCGTCAGGCTGCAGCACCCTCTGGATGATCGAAGGGCTGATGCATAGAGCCGGATGACCCAGGTGCCATGGGTAATCTGCATCAGGCACTTTCGCCGGGAATGGACTAAGGAGCAGTCCGTCAGCCAGGTGGCCGCATGAATGCTCCCCACACCCCAACGGACCGCCATCAGCTCCAGCAGATCGTCGCCGGGCTGACGGAGGGCGTAATTCTCGTCGACGCGAGCCAGGATATCATCTGGGCCAACCCCGCCGCCTTGCATATGCATGGCGTGGAAGCCCTGTCTGAACTAGGTGGCACGGTCGACCGGTATCGCGAGACGTTCCGCCTGCAGTACCGCAACCACCACAAGCTCTCCAAGGGCGACTATCCGATCGAGCGGGTCATCGCCGGCGAGGCCTTCCGGGACGTCGTGGTGGAGGTCACTCCACCGGGCGCCGACGCGCCCCGATGGGTGCATCGCGTCCGCAGCCTCGTCCTGACGCATCCGACCGGCGAACCCGACTGCCTCGTCCTGATCCTGACGGATGTCTCCGAGCAGTTCGAGGCGGAGGAACGGTTCGAGTCCTCCTTCAACGTGAACCCGGCGCCTGCCGTCATCTGCAGGCTGTCGGACATGCTCTACGTGAAGGTGAACCGGGGCTTCCTGCACCTGTCGGACCTACGCCGGGATCAGGTGATCGGCCGGCCGTTCGCCGAGATCGACCTGTTCGCCGATGCCGATAGCCGCGAGGATGCCCTGGAACTGGTCGCCCAGGGCCGTCCGGTGCCGCAGTGGGAGGCTCGGCTGGCCACGGCGGATGGCACCCGGGCGGTCATCGTCGCCGGGCAACCGATCGAGATTGCCGACAAGGCGTGCATGATGTTCACCTTCATGGACCTCGAGCCACGGCGCGAGGCCGAGCGCGCGCTCTACGAGACCCGGGCACAGACCCAGGCGGACTTCGAGACCCTCTACGTCGAGACGCCGGTCGCCTTGCATGCGCTCGACGCGGACGGGCACATCGTCACGGTGAGCAACCGCTGGCTCGAGCTCCTGCAGTACGAGCGCCATGAGGTGCTGGACCGTCCGATCACGGACTTTCTGACACCGACCGCCCAAACCCAATACGTCGACAGGATGAAGACGGCCACGCCGGCCGGGGACGCGCCCCTGGACGCGGAGTACCAGTTCGTCAAGAGGTCGGGCGTGATCGCGGACATGCTTGTCTGCACCCGCTCCGGGCCGGATCGGCATGGGACGCCGGTCCACGTGACGGCGGTCCTGACCGATATCACGGACAAGAAGCATGGCGAGGAGCGCTTCGCCAAGGCGTTCAGTCTGGCGCCGGTGCCGATGATGCTGAGCGACCTCGAACGGTCAACGATGATCGACGCCAACCAGGCGTTCCTGACGATGATCAGACGACCGGCCGCCGAGGTGATCAGGCGGCCGATTGAGGAATTGGACATCTGGGCGAGCAGGGCGGAGGCCGTAAAGTTCGGTGATGCCCTGATGCATCGCCAGGCGGTGAGAAACCTGGACGTCGTCATCCGGGCGGCTGACGAGACGACGGTCGATTGCCTGCTCTCGCTGGAGTTCGTCAGCCTGCAGGGCGCCCGCTGCGCGCTTGCGGTGCTCCAGGACATCACCGACCGGCGCCGGTCGGAAGCCCAGCTGTTCGAGGCGCTCGAGGCGGTCATGCGCGACACGTCCTGGTTCAGCCGGAGCGTGATCGAGAAGCTGGCACACCTGCGGCAGGCCAACGCCACCATGCCAGCGGGACCGGTCTTCGGCGACCTGACGAAGCGCGAGCAGGAGATCCTGGCTCACCTCAGCCAGGGACAGAAGGATGACCAGATCAGCAACCTCCTAGGGTTGTCACGCAGCACGATCCGCAACCATATCGCGGCCATCTATGCCAAGATCGGCGTGCACAGCCGCGGCAGCGCCATCATCTGGGCTCGCGAGCGCGGCTTGGTCGGACCGAGGCAAGGATCGAGAGCGCGCTCGGAGTAATCTCAGGTACGTCTGCATCATACGAATTGATGCATCTGCTTCTACCTGGAAGAGATCGTCCCTTGTAGCTCCTGGCTGGCATCCTCCCAGGCAATCCATGGTCGATCGACGGCTGGATCGCACATGGTCGTGTCTGTCATGCAGATCATGGTGACGGTTCGGGATGCCTCGGAAGGAATGATCACGAGTTCCGCCGACGACACCTCATATGGAAAGAAACAACGATGTCTGACGAAACGATTGTTGCCATCTTCGATACTGCGGCGCATGCGGATGCGGCGGTTCAGGATCTGGTTGCGGCCCACGTCCCGCAGAACGCAATCAGCACGCACGCCAATATCGCGTCGACCGGCACCCCTGCCATGCCGGCCGCAAAGCCGGGCTTCTGGGCCAGCATTTTTGGTGGCGAACCCGATCACAATACGGACGTCTATAGCCAGAGCGTCCAGGGCGGTTCAACCGTCGTGACGGTCAAGGCGCCCGACGAGCACATTGCCGCCGTCATGTCGATCCTGGAGCGCCACAACCCGATCGACATCGACGAGCGGGCGAGCAGCTATGGCCTGACGCAGTCTGCGACGACCCAGGTGCCGGTGGCGCCAGCGGTTGACAGCACCGCTGCGGACGGCGGCGCCATCCAGCTCTCCGAAGAGCAGCTCGTGGTTGGCAAGCGCCTCGTGAACCGTGGCGGCACCCGCGTCCGCCGCTTCGTGGTGGAAGTCCCCGTCGAGGAGCAGGTCACCCTCCACGACGAGAAGGTCACCTTGGAGCGTCGTCCCGTGACGGACGGCCGTCCTGTAACGGACTCGTTCTCCGACAAGGCGATCGAGATGACCGCAACTGGCGAGGAGGCAGTCGTGGGCAAGACCGCGCGCGTGGTCGAAGAGGTCGGCCTGCGCAAGGAGGCCATCGATCACGTCGAGACCATCCGCGACACCGTTCGCAAGGAAGACGTCAAGGTGGAGCAGGTCCCCGGCGCGACGACGACGACCACGACGACAGGCACCATAGATCCACGCGCACCCAAGATTTGAACGGCCAAGGTCCGGGGCACGTGCCGTCCCGGACCTCGCAGGCGATCCTCGCCCAGCACTCGGAGATATCATGCATCCCATCCTCATCGGCTTCACGGCTGTCCTGGTCTCGGCGAGCAGTGCGTTTGCCCAGACCACTCCAGGCGGCACATCATCTCCCCTGATCTCTGGTGCACCCGCAGCCACCAGCAGCCAGTCGGCCGCATCGGGCAACGCCAACCAGACGGTGGCGACCACCAATGCCAACGCTGCCACCCCGGCTCATGGCCACAACTCGTTCAGCCAGGGCGAAGCGCGTCGCCGCATCGCGTCCCAGGGCTTCGCCGCGGTGAGCGGCCTGCACAAGGACGGCCATGGCGTATGGCGCGGTCAAGCCACGAAGGATGGCCAGCCCGTCAACGTGTGGCTCGACTACAAGGGCAACGTCGGCACCGCCGAGTCCTAAGACGATCCTCCAACAGGAGCTACACTCGTGGCGATCAGAACATTCACGCATGTCTACGACACCCAGGACGAGGCCGAGCATGTCGTCAGCGCGCTGGAGACTGCCGGCATCCCGCACAGCGACATCAGCCTTATCGGCAGCAACCACGACAATCGCTACTCTGACACCTCGACGACTGGGACGACTGGTGAGCACGCCGCCGGCACCGGCGCGGGAACGGGTGCAAGCGTCGGCACGCTCGTAGGCGGTGGTGCCGGCCTGTTAGCCGGCATTGGTGCCCTCGCCCTCCCCGGCATCGGACCCGTCGTCGCTGCAGGTTGGCTCATCGCCACCCTGACCGGTGCCGGCGTGGGTGCCGGTGCAGGTGGCCTGTTGGGTTCGCTGACCGGTGCCGGCGTGCCTGAGAAGGACGCGCACGTCTATGCCGAGGGCCTGCGCCGGGGTGGCACGCTGGTGACCGTCCGGGCCGACGATGTTCAGGCCACTCAGGTCGAGGGCATCATGATCGCTCCGAACACCACCACGATCGCTAGCCGCCGGACCGCCTATGAAGCGGAAGGCTGGAGCCAGTTCGACCCAAGCGGTGCCGGCTATAATACAGCCGAGATCGAGGCCGAGCGCGGTCAGCGAGGTAGCCGCCTCAGCTGAGGATCAAGCCTTATGACGGAGGCGCCGCGGGTTTGATCGTCCGCGACGCCGCCAATCTTTGGCTGAGGGTTGCGCTGATCCCGTCCGTGGCCGCCGCTTCAGCGTCGAGCGTGATCCGGGCGATGCGGTCCCGTCGGGGGTGGCCGTCAAGGACCCGGAGCCGATGGACGAGGAGGGTTCTGTCAGCACTCGCGCCAGCTTCCCAAATCTTCTTCATAGGAGCTGGCTGGGTCAGGCATTCTGCATGATCCCGAGCGCAGCCTGGGCGCCTCTTGCAAACCGGAAGCGGCGGGGAGAGGCGGAGACGGGCTGGTTGTGACGGCGTCGAGACGGAGGAGCTCTCGAAGTTCGCCGTGCTCGCGGCAGAAGCGGCCGGCCGCGTCGTAGCTCTTGAAGCCTCGCATGCATCGGATCCTGCCCTTGATGCCGCGATGGTCCTGTTCGATGCGGTTGTTCATGTAGGCGCTGGTGCGGTGGCGGACCGTCCTGCCCAGCACGCTGCGGATTGCTCTCGAGTAGGAGCCATGGCCGTCCGTCGTCATCCGCTCGGGCTTGTATCCCATGACCGCTCGCGCCGAGCGGAAGAACGCCTTGGCGGCCTTCATGTCGCGGTGCTCGCTCAGCATGGCGTCGATCAGGCTCCCATCCCGGTCGACCGCCCGGTAGAGGTAGGTCCAGCGACCGCGGACCTTTAGGTAGGTCTCGTCAACATATCAGCTCACGCCGGATCCGCGTCGCGAGCCATACCTGCGCTTGCGCAGCTCCTCGCCCATGACGGGCAGCAGCTTCGCCTCCCAGTCACGTACGGCTTCATGACTGATCTCGATCCCCCGCGACGCTATGATCTCGCTTAGGTTGCACAAGGTCAGCCCGTAGCGCAGCCGACAGAACACCACGTGGGCGATGACGTCGCAGGGCAGGCAGGTCCGGTTCAGCACGCCGGCGCTGCGCTCGTTGAACTGCCGCCTGCAGTCCCAGCAGCGGAACCGGCGGTGGCCGCGAGCCGTGACTTCCGGCTACTCAGTCATCGCCACAGATCCACAGCACACGCAGTTCATCTCGATCTCCCGCCAGCTGCCACCACTGGCAACGCTATGTCAGCCACTCAACGGCCACCAGATCGGTCACTGGTGCGAGGGCTGACAGAACCCTAAATCTTTCCCGACATGCTGATGGCTGGCCTTGTCGCTCATGCCCAACAAAAAGCTGCTTCCGTTAGAAGATGCAGGGAACGATGGAATGAACCCAGGAAGTTGGACCTCATGGCTAACAAGCAGAACTTGTTAGTGCAAAAGGTTCCTTTGCTTCTAGGCTGCCGCGCTGACCGCGTGCCCTCGCGCGATCGTTTGCCGAGTTCCGGCCGGAGAACGCGACGATGCTGACCCTCAAGCACGATATGCGCCCGCAGCCCACCCTGGATGAACGTGCGAGACAAACCTTCGTCATGGGGCTGCGCAGCTTCGTCCTGAATGATTTAGCCAGCGACATGCGCCATGCTTATGAGACACGCATCGCCCCGGGCTTCGCCGCCGCCAATGATCGGCAGCCGAAGACCGGCAGCGAGGTGCACCGCGCCATGCGCGGCGATCCGATGTTCTCGTTGTACAGCGCTCTGCGGGTGAACGCACAGCGGCTGGTCTGGGAGTCGGTAATTCCTGTGGTGGAGCGCGAACGCCCGCGGATCGAGGCAATCGCGGCTGAGGCGGTCGCAGGCAACCCGGCGGTGACGGAAGCCGGTTTCAAGGTTCCGTCCAATGTCACCGCCATCGACGTCCATCTGCTACCCGGCTCCTACGCGCGTGCGGACGGTGATGCCGACCTGACGACTGGGGCCATCTATGACCAGGGCCTAGCGGTATTCTCGTTCGGCCTGATGGGAAACAACCTCGACGACATCGGCAGCTCGATCGCCCGTTTCATCGCCGCCCGCTATCCCAAATTCGAACCTGGCGCCATCCTCGATATCGGCTGCACGATCGGCCACAACAGCGTGCCCTGGGTACGGCAATATCCGGACGCGACGGTGCAGGCGATCGACGTGGCGGCGCCTGGGCTACTCTATGGCAACGCCCGGGCCCGGCTGCAGGGGGTCGAGAATATTCGCTTTGCCCAGATGGACGCGCGCACGCTCGACTTTGCCGACGACTCGTTCGACCTGGTTTTCTCATCGATGTTCCTGCACGAGCTATCGCTGAAGGACATCGATGCGGTCATGCGCGAGGCGCAACGGGTGCTGCGTCCGGGTGGGTTGATGCTGCACATGGAGCTGCCGCCAAACCCGCAGATGGCGCCGTATGACGCCTTCTACCTCGACTGGGATGCCTACTACAACGAGGAGCCGTTCTCGAAGGCCTTCCGTGACCAGGAGCCGAGCCAACTCTGCGCCAAAGCGGGCTTCGATCCGAGCAACTATGTCCAGTTCATCGTGCCATCGATCGGTTTCTTCGGTACCGATGCCGTGGACGCCGCTGCCGCCGCGTCCGGCGACAGCGTGATCAACGACAATACCGGGCGACTGGCCGACGGCGTACGCTGGTTCTGCTTCGGGGCCTGGAAAGCATGACGCAGCCCCGTCCCTACCCTGACGAAATCCCGCACGGCGCCTATGGTGACGACGGACGATCCAGCTTCTTCAAGGATCCCGCACTGGATCGGCTGATCGCCGCATTCCTCGACCTGGCATCGGAAACCTGGGTGCTGGCGGAACGGGTCGCGACGTTGGAAGACATGCTGGTGGAAGGCGGTACGCCGCGCTCCAAGCTCGAGACCCACCAGCCCGATGCCGATGGCATGAGACGTCGGGAGCGTGCACGCGATGCATTCATCGCCCGCGTTCTGGGTCAGGTGCGCGAACGGCGTTGAGCCACCGCAAAGGTCTCGTCATTGCCCGGTCCTGCCGGGTTAATTGGCACAGACCGCGGCACCCCGGCCGGCGAGGCGGCCGAGGGTAACGGCGGTGCAAAGTCCGGCGCCCGGCAGGTAGCCGGACCCGCCCCGACCGCTGATGCCGCGGGCTGCCCCGCCGCCGGCGAACAGGTTGGACAGCGGCATGCCGTTGGCTCGAAGCACGCGCCCGCCGTCGTTCACCAAGAGGCCGCCTTGGGTGTGGAAGAGGGCACCGGTCACCTTCAGGCCGCAATAGCCGGGCCGTAGCGGCATCTGATCGAACACGCGCCCGAACAGGTCCGGCGCACCCGTCTCCATATCTGCCAGGGTCTGGGCCAGCGATCCGACTGGAAGATCACAGGCGCGCGCGATCTCATCAATGGTATCGCCGCACCGCCGCGCGCCCAAAGCCAGCAATGCGTCATATTGCGGCAGGCCGACGCAGGACCGATGGATACGTTCATCGTAGATTAGCCAAGCGATGCTGCCCGGTAGCGCCAGCACGCGAGCCGCTTGGCCAGACACGTCGTCGACCTCGTTGCTGAAGCGCCGACCGTCCGAATCGACCTGAATGCCGCCCTCGATCAGCAGGCGCGGATTGACCTCGAGTCGCTGCGGTTCGGCCAGGAGTCCGAGGCCCTGGTAGGAATCCATGTCGCCCACCGCGGCACCGAGCGCCTCGCCCCAGCGGACCGCGTCGCCGGTGTTATATTCCCAGCCGAAATAGTGTGCGTCCCGCATCGTCGGGATGTGCTGCGACACCATCTGCTGGTTGGCGCCGAAGCCGCAGCTCGCCAGCACCAGGGCCCTGCAACCGACCGCCGCCTCCATGCCATCCGGACGACGATACTGCACCATCCGTACGCTACCCGACCCATCGTCGGCGATACCCACGACTTCGGCGTGCGTCATAACCAGGACGCCGGCATCCTCCGCCGCCCGCTGCAAGCGGGCCATCATCGCGGCGCCGCTGCGCTCGGGGACGATGTGCATCCGCCGCCGCTCGTGACCGAATGCCGGACGCCAATCGAGATCGAGCTCGAACGGGACCGCATGCGACGCCGCCAGCCAGTCAAGCGCCGGACCGCTCTCCCGCGCCACCGCGGCGGCCAGCACCGGGTCGGCCAAACCGCGGGTCTTGCGCATGATGTCAGCCAGGAAGCTGTCGGCATCGTCCTCGATGCCGTGCTGCGCCTGTACGCGACTTCCGGCGGCGCATAGTGCCCCCAGCGACATCGAGCTGCTACCGGCGCACTGCCTGTGCCGCTCCAGCACGAGAACTTCGGCGCCGGCATCGCGCGCGGCCAGGGATGCGGTCAATCCGCATGCACCGCCGCCGACGATGACGACATCCATCTCGGCATCCGGCTGATGGGTCTGCATGGCTTAGGTCCCTCAAGTCCTGGAAGCGGATGCCGATACCGACAGGATCTCGATGCGTTCGCCATCCGGGCCGACAAGCAGAGCGGCGGCTTCGCCAGGCAGGCCGTCAAACGAGACGAAGGCAATACCCGCTGCCAGTCCGCACGGTGTCGGCGGCGGTGACGCGGTACCGGACGGGTAGGCATCAATCTCGATCAGGCACATGTCGGGCAGGGCGATGGTGGAGAGTGAATACCTCGTCTGCGACGGAAGGTCATGGGCCGTGGACAGGCAGCCGATCCGTGCATCCAGCATCGGACCGGGCACAGTTGCGAACAAGTTGGCGTAGAACAGCCGAGATGCCTCTAAGGACGATGCCCCGAGCACGGCGACGAAGGCGCCATCCACTAGGCTTTGTGCCACCGGAAGGGCGAAGCCCGGGATCGGTCCGCTTATCTCGGTCAGGTAGAGTACCTCGCCCGACGGACCGGCAACCTGCATGGCGCGGATCCGGTCGGTGAAGCCAAGATCGAGCGTCTCCGGCGGCCCCAGCACCCGAAACGGGGACGCCTGGAAGTCTGCGGCAACGCGATCCAGGTCCTGCACCACGATCTCGATCGCGCTCCAGCCGTGGCTGCGCAGTGGGGTGTATCGCGGCGCTTCCGCCGATTCGATGAAACGAATGAAACGACGGGTGCCGCTCGACGGACGCAGCAGCACTTGGCGGGCTCCGGCGAGCATGGGCGCCTGCCAGGCTGCCGCCACCGATGTCTCGATGTGCTCGAAGCCGTCATGTCGATAGCCTAAGAAGCGGGCATAGATTTGTGCCATGGCCACGACATCCGACGTGACGATGGTGAAGCCCGCGATCGTTCCCGGCATCAAATAGACCTAATGAGACCTGCTAGGCGCCGATCCTGCCACAGCCCCGCTCGGCCTCAAATATGATTTCCTGCAACAGGCGATTCGCCGCCGCATCGAGCGTGACGTCGCTCCGGGTGATCGCGCAAGCGTGGCGGATGATGGTCGTCTCCTGCACGTCGAGCACCGTGAGGCCGCCCAGCTCGATGATCGTGCCGATCATGTCCGGGGGGACTACGAGGATATAGTCGTCATCCAGGCTGAGCCAAGTTCCGACGACGATGGCATCGCTTCGGATGACGTGCCTCGGCGGTGCTAACTTGGCTCGCATGTAGGCGAGGTTGATGGCCTCGTAGACGTCGCCGCGGAACGCCGGGATCATCCAGGTGTAGCTGGCGAGGTCGCCGAGTGCCAGGTCGCGCCGACCGACCAGCGGGTGGCCGCGCCTGACCGCGAGCACGTCGCGCACCTCGAAGAGGTGACGGAAGCTCAGCTCGCCGCTGAGTTCCGGATCGGCGGTAGGGCTGCCGACGACGAAATCGATCTCGCCCGCCATCATCCGGTCGACCATGAGGCCGGTGTAGCCTTCCAGAAGCCTGATCTGCACATCCGGCTGCTGTTGATGGAAACGGCGGATCGCCGTGGCGACGTGCCGACCGGTCATGGTCTCGCTGAAGCCGACCGTCACGCTTCCGCCGCGGGCATCGCGTAGCAGCTTGATCTCGCTCGTCATACGATCGGCCATCATCAGTTGCTGACGCGCGCGGGTCAGCAGGAGGCGGCCGAACACGGTCAGCCTCAGGCGGCCGCCGCGACTACGTTCGAAGAACCTGACCCCGGCCGCGATCTCCATCTTCGCGATGCTGGCACTCAGGCCCTGCTGCGTGATGTTCAGCGCGGAAGCCGCGTCGACGAACGAGCCGTTCTCCACGATAGCCAGGAAGCGTCTGAGTTGCCCCAGTTCGATATCGGGTCGCATGCAGAAACATCCATAATTTGTTTCTCATGATCAGGCAACAGCGATACGTCTTTTTTGCACAGTTCTTGCATGGCCGTTCCGTCTCCGAGCCGATCAGCTTGCCCTGCCCCTTTGCTTTCTTCAACCTCCGGTTGAATCGGGTTGCGGCGATTGAGAAGGCCGAGTCCATTTTAAGGAGAACCCCGTGATGGATGACGCGCGACCTCCGACCGGATCCACCGCCCGACTCACAGCCTTGCCATCGGTCTGGATCATCGTCTTCCCGGTCTCGTTGCTGGTGTGGACGCTGTCAAACCTCGACCAGTCGATCTTTGGCTACATCCTTCCTGGCATCCTGTCGGACTTCCATCGGCCGCTCTCGACGGCCGGCATGATCCTGGCGATCTCCTTCGTCGTCTCGTCGTTATTCGTGGTTCTGGGCGGTATGGCGGCCGACCGCTATGGACGCGGCCTGGTGCTGGCGACAATGCTGGCGTCGTCCGCCTGCGCGGTCGGGTTGCAAGCCTTCGCCGGCAGCATCGCCATGCTGACCGCGCTGCGCACACTCGGCTTCGGCTTCGCCGGTGCGCTATCGCCGATCACCGCCGCCTACGTGGTCGAGACGGTGCCGGCACGGCTACGCGGCCTGGCGATTGGCATACTCCAATGCGGCTATCCGCTCGGCTGGTTCCTGGCTTCGGTCGTCGCGATACCGCTGTTACGCGCGGGCGGATGGCGCGACGCCTGCCTGGCCGGCTTCGCGGTGGCGCCCCTGGCCCTGCCGATCCTCTGGCTCTTGCGCCGCATGACGCCCGCGTCGATCCCGCAGCTGGCCCTTGCCGGCCGCAGCCGGCCGCCGATGATCCGTGTCGGGGCGCTGTTCACCCCGGAGCATCGCGTGGTCAGCATCGCCTGCATGGTGACCTTCTTCTGCTTCGCGGGCGCTTACGCAGGCTCGGCGTTCTTCTTCACCACCTTCTTCGTCACCGTTCGCCATTACAGCCAGACGCAAGCGATCTCGCTGGTCGGCTCGTCCAACGGCGTCGCCATCGTCGGCTATCTCGCCGCCGCCCTCGTCGGTGAGTTCCTGCTGGAGCGGCGCACGGTGTTCATCGTCTGGGTGCTGTGCGGCGCGCTGGCGCTGCTCGGCCTGCTCTGGCTGCCGCGCAGCCACGATCAGGACTTCGCGTTCTATGTCGTCATGGCAGGCCTCTTCTATGGGGCCGCCGCGGTATTCCCGGTGATCATCGCGGAGCTCTTCCCCACGCAGATCCGCAGCACCGCGCTCGCGGTCTGCGGTTCCATGCCGCAATGCCTCGGCTTCGGCATCTTCCCGTTGCTGGTGCCGCTGATCGTGCAGCACCTCGGCTGGCAGATGGCGCTGAGTCTCGTGGTGGTGCCGCCGATGGTGGTGGCGGCGCTGGCCATGCTGGCGGTGCCGGGGCGGCAATCCGGGCTGGCCTTGCCGGACCATGAACGTCCGGCTCCCGAACACCCATACCGTGAGCTTCTGAACCACAAGCTCGAGGCCCGTCCATGAGCACCCGGATCGTCGCCCTGTTCAACCTCCGCCACGGCGTCACGCGGGAGGCCTACGAGGAATGGGCCCGCACCGTTGACATCCCCACGGTGCGCTCATTGGGCTCGATCGGCAGCTTCGAGGTGTTCCGCGGCATCTCCACGCTCGGCAGTGATGCGCCCTCGCCATACGACTACATCGAGATCATCGACGTTGATGACATGGCCGGCTTCGGCGGCGACGTCGCCAGCGAGACCATGCAGGCGATCGCGGCGACCTTCCGATCCATGGCGGACGTCGTCTTCATCCTGACCGAGCGGCTGACGTGAGCGGACGGCTCGCCGGCAAGGTGGCCGTGGTCACCGGCGCCGGGCGCGTCGGCGGCCTGGGTGCGGCGATCGCGCGGCGCATCTCGCTGGATGGTGCGGCGGTGGTGGTGTCCGACCTGGCGCCCGATGCCGCACGCGACGCGGAGGCGGCGCATCTCGGCGATGCGGACGGGCTCGCCACGGTGGCGGCCTCGCTGATCGAGGCGGGCGGACGCAGCGACACCTGCCTGGCCGACGTGACCAGCTTCGCCGACATGCGCGGCTTGGCCGCGCGGGCGGTCAAACGCTATGGCCGGCTTGACATTTGGGTGAACAACGCCGGCATCGGCTACAAGATGACGCCCCTGCTTGAGGTCGATCCGGCCGACTGGCAGTCCGTCATCGACGTCAACCTGACCGGCTGCTTTCTCGGCTTGCGCGCCGCGGCGGAGGTCATGGTGGCGCAGGGCGAGGGTGGCCGGATCGTGAATATCGCGAGCCAGGCCGCGAAATCCGGATTTCCGTTCGCACAGGCATATTGTGCGTCCAAGCACGGGCTGGTCGGCCTGGCCCGTTCCGCGGCGATCGAGCTCGGCTCGCATCGGATCACGGTCAACAACGTCTGCCCAAATCATGTCACCACCGGCCTTGGCGCCTGGCAGAACGAGTATTTTGCGGCCAGGACCGGCCGCAGCGTCGAGACCTATCTGGCCGATATGCGAGCCCGGATCCCGCTCGGCCGGGTCGGCCTCGCCGAGGATACCGCCGGCGTGGTGGCGTTCCTCGCTTCCGCCGACGCCGCCTACATCACCGCCGAGAGTTTGAACGTTTCCGGCGGCGAGGAGCCGCATTGAGTCGCCGGTGCCGGCGACTGCAGCCTCACGTGTCGACGATGTCTTCGGACGATCATTCGGCCACCGCCCGACCTCAGAAGGATCGATCTTGATGCTCATCCCGTTGAGCCTGCGCCCGGCGCTGTTGCTGTCCGCCGGCCTCGTCATCGGCGGCAGCCTGCAGGCCGTGGCCCAGGACACGCACGCGGCCGCCGACCCCGACGGCAGTACCAAAGCGGCCTCGGCGCGCAAGACGCCATCCAGCATCGCAACGCCAAACGACTCCGCGGCCGCGAAATCCCAAGCGGCGGCTTCGGGAACCAAGCTGGAGGCCGTGACGGTCACGGCGCAGCGCCGGACGCAGCGCCTGCAGGACGTGCCGGTCGCGGTCAGCGTCTTCTCCGGTAAGGAACTGGCGCAGCGGCAGACCGTCGACACCACCGAGCTGATCCGGCTGGTGCCGAACATGAGCGGCGGCGAGAACGTCGGGCAGGGCTCGGCCAACGTCTACTACATCCGCGGCCTGGGACAGACGAACTCCTTCACCACCTTCGAGCCGCAGGTCGGCACGTACGTCAACGACATCTACATCAGCCGCCAAAACGCCAATAACTTCGCCCTTTTCGACGTTCAGGACATCCAGGTCCTGCGCGGCCCGCAGGGGACGCTGTTCGGCCGCAACTCGACCGGCGGCGCCATCGTCGTGACGCTCGATCCGCCTCGCGACACGTTCGGCGGCTACCTGGAGCTTGGCGGCGGCGATCGGTCGCGCTTCACCGGCCGCGCCTCGGTCGACTTGCCGGTCAACAGCCAGATTCTGACCAAGACCTCGGTCTTCGGCATCACCGATGACGGCTACGTGCACGACATCACCACCGGCCAGATGCTGAACTACAAGCACGACGTCGGCGTGCGCCAGGCGTTCCGGCTGATCTCCAAGTCAGGCGATTTGGTCTGGGACCTGTCGGCCGATTACGCCGACAACAACCAGGCCAACGTCTATAATTTTCCGGGCCCGAACAACGATCGGGAGTCGGTCAGCGGCTTCCGCACCGACGGCAACCTGATCGGGCTGCTGACCGGCGACAAGAGCCTGCAGGGCCAAGGATCGGATGTGAAGAGCTGGGGTTTCGCCTCGGACCTGAAGCTCAACTTCGACCCAGGCACATTGCACGTCATCACCGGCTTCCGCGGCCTCGACCAGACCTCGTCGATCGACTTCCCCGACATCCAGCTCGGGCCGCTGGTGCCGAACGATCGCAGCAAGGTCGGCCAGTTCGCGTTGGCGTTCGATCCGCAGGGCGACGAATATACCCAGGAGATCAAGTGGAACGGCCGACTAGGCCCCAACCTGACCTATACCAGCGGCGCCTACTACCTCTACGAGACCAACCAGACCAACTACGGCGCGGCAGCCTATATCCCCGCCCTGGTGCCGGTGCCGATCCCGCTCGGCGACGAGAGCTTCCGCAACACGACCAGCTCGGTCGCCGTCTATGCCCAGGCCGACTACAAGATCCTTCCGGCGCTGACCGCGACCATCGGGCTGCGCTACACGCTGGAGCGCAAGCGGCTGCAGGTTTCGCCTAACGCGCCCGGCGGTTTCGGCACAGCCGACTTGCTCTCGGCCGGTTACAAGGACGCGCTCAACACCGACCTGGTAACGCCTCGCTTCGCGCTGCAATATAGGCTCAATCCTGATCTGATGGTCTATGCATCGGCGACCAAGGGCTTCCAGGGCGGCGGCTGGAACTCGCTCACCTTCTCCGCCGCGACGTTCAACAACTTTGGTCCCGAAAAGGTCTGGTCTTATGAGGCCGGTGCCCGCTACACCGCGCCCGGTGGCGCGTTTCGCGCCAGCGCCAACGTGTTTCTGGAAGAGGTCTCGAACTACCAGCTGCTATCCACATCGCCGACGCCCGGCAACTTCGTGACCAACAACGCGGCCAACCTGGAGACCTATGGGTTGGAAATGGACGCGAGCTGGATCCCGGTGCGCAACCTGACCCTGTCCGGCAGCGTCGGTTTGGAAAACGGCACCTACAACACGCCCTCGGCCCTTGTACGCG
This sequence comes from uncultured Acetobacteraceae bacterium, assembly GCA_964247725.1. GTDB lineage: Bacteria > Pseudomonadota > Alphaproteobacteria > Acetobacterales > Acetobacteraceae > Lichenicola. Next base: position 18,631 of record CAXTVM010000008.1, read on the forward strand.
CGCAGCAGCTCAGCTGCTTCTCCGGCCGTCGCAGTGGCAATGCCACCGAGGTTGCCGCGAACTGCGGCTCCGGGATCGTCACCCAGCAGGGTAACCTGGCGGGCCCGAGCTACCTGCCGCCGGTGACGGTGGCGCTGAACGCCAGCTACCTGTGGAACTTTCACAAGTTCAGCCTCACCCCGGACGTCGGGTTGCAGGTTGTGGGTCGGCAGAACGACGATCCATCCGGCAGCCCGGGCGGCGTCGATCCGGCCTACGACACGGTTGATGCTGGCGTGACCTTCCACCTGAGCCGGGCACCGTGGACCTTCACCGCCGAATGTCGCAACTGCGGCTTCACCAACTATGGCGTTTCCTACCTGTTCGGCTACAAGTACTACAATGACCCAGGCATCTGGGATGTGCGCTTCAACTACAAGTTCTAAGCGGCGGGACGACCGCTCAGTGTTGTGCCGGTTCGAGCACCTCGCGCAGCGCGGCGGACACGTCGGGCAGCAGCGACAGCCGGTCGCAGAGCGTTACGAGCGGCGCGTGCAGCGCCTCGAGCCCGACATGCGCAAGGCAGGCCCGTGCCTTCGCCTGATGCTGTCCGTGCGTCAGCGGCAACGCCGGCGATCCGAGTTGCGCGATGACGTCAAGCTGCAGCGTGGTGCCGTCGGTCAGCCCCGCCACCGCCTGCGCCGGCACGAAGGCGGCCGGGTCCGGGTTGCCGTCCGATTGCACCGAGAAGCGTGCCGCCAGGGCCGCCACCGCGGGATCCGCCAAGTTCTGCTCGGTGAAGTCACTCAGGGCCACGGTCCCGCGCAGCAGTGTCACCGCCATCAGGTAGGGCGCGCAGAGCCTTGCGTAGGCCGGCTGCATTCCATCCAGATATGGTCGGCCGACTAGCCTCGCGATCAGCGGCGGCGCCCTGTAGGTCAGGCAGTCGAGCCTTGCCGCATTCAGTCCGTGCTGGTGCATCAGCGTCTGCACGGCGACGATCGCGCCATGTGCGGCACGGCCGGTCGGGAACGGCTTCCAGCTCACCTCCGTGATGCGGAACACCTTGCCCAGGGTCTCGAAGATCGGCCCGGCGTCGTGACCGCTCTCGAACAGCGGAAGGTAGCCGAACGGGCCCTCGAGCCAGTCCACCGGTCCCGGCAGCCCGGTCCGGCCCAGGTCGAAGGCGCGGATCGCCGAGCCGGCGGCGGCGGCGATCTGCACCGGCAGCGCTGGCTTGCCCTCCAGATGCGGCTGCATGGTGCCCGAAGCGAACGCCAGGCCGTAACCGAGCGAGTCCCGCGCCACCTGGGAAGAGGCCCCCGTCAGGGCGATCAGGCCGGTGATGCTGCCGAAGATGCCGGCAGTGGCTGGACGGAAGAAGCGCAGCGGCGTGGTCGCCGCCAGGCCGAGGCAGCAGGCGACATCGACCCCCGCAACCAGGGCGGTGAGGAAGCGCTGGCCGTCATACGGGCCGGATCGCTCCGCTTCGGCCAGCAGCACCGCGACCAGCGTGGCCAGCGGATGCACCACCGCCGCCTCGTGCACGCAGTCGAACTCCTGGTTGTGGATCTGGAACCCGTTGACGAACGCGGCCTGCGGTGCAGGCAGCCTGAGGCCCGGGCGACCGAGGAGGGCGCTGCCGCGTGCGCTCTGGCCCCAGCCCTCGGCAGCAGCCAGGATCTGGTCGGCATGCGGCGCCCTGCTGCCGGCGATGCCGACCGCCAGGCTGTCGTGCAGGAAGGTGGCGGCCGCTCGCATCGCCGCGGGCGGAACATGGTCCGGCCGCAGGCCACGGGCGTGATGCAGCACCTGCTCGCGCGCCGTTTGGGGCATCGTCATCGTATCGCTCTCCTTGCCCGCCCCTGGGGGACGTTCTCGTGATCATCCTGGCTTCGACCGCGACCCGCCGCCCGCGCCGGCCGCCGCGGCGTGTCGGCAGGAGCCGGCTTCGGATCGATCCTGACCGAGGCCAGGATGGCATTGCGTGCCGAGAGCAGATGGCTCCTGGTAACCGCCGCTGCCCAGGCTGGGTCACGCGCCCGGAAGGCGGATGCCAACTCGCGATGATGCGAGACGCTGCGCGCCAGCTCGGTGTCCCGATACGCGAGCAGGGTCCACATCGGGGGCGATGCCGAGAACAGGCTGCGGATCATGGCGGCCAGGCGCTCGCTGCCGGCGGCATCCAGCACCGCGTCGTGCAGGCGGGCATTGATCTCGACGAACCTGCTCACGAACGTCGCTGGCATCGCTTCCCTCGCTGCCACGGCGAGCGCCGCCAACTCCTCGGCGAGCCCTGCGATCCGAACGATCTCCGTGTCCGACAGGCGTGGGGTGGCGAGTTCCGCCGCATGAGCCTCCAGCACGGCGCGGATGCCGTAAATCTCGCTCATCTCGTCGATCCCGAGGCCGGCGACCCGGGCGCCGCGGTTCGAGGTCAGAACTACCATTCCCTCGCCATGCAGGCGCCTCAATGCCTCGCGCACCGGGGTCCGGCTGAGGCCGATCCGCGCGGCGAGCTCCGCGCCGACCAGATGCGCTCCGGGCTCCACCGACCGGTCCAGGATGGCGTGCCGGATGAACTCATAGGCCGTCTCCACCGCATCCTTCATCCTGACTCTCCCGCCGATCCATTGGATACAATATGGCGTCATCCCGTTTGGGACGCAGCCTGCGGCGACCTGCCAAGCCAGGATATGGCTCGGCGACAAGGACCCGAAGTTTCCATCGTTGTCTGCCCACGCCGACTTTGGATACACTTCCCATCATCGAGCCCAGCCGCCGGAACCGTCCGTGCGGCCCCCCTGATCTTGACCCGGAGCGGCACATGGACATCGGCGTTTTCATCCCGATCGGCAACAACGGCTGGCTGATCTCGACCGCTGCCCCGCAATACAAGCCGAGCTTCGCGCTGAACCGCGAGATCGTGCAGAAGGCGGAGGCATGCGGCCTCGACTTCGCGCTGTCGATGATCAAGCTGCGCGGCTTCGGCGGTGCGACCGAGTTCTGGGACCACAACCTGGAGTCGTTCACGCTGATGGCCGGCCTCGCCGCAGTCACCAGCCGAATCAGGCTCTACGCCTCCGTGGCGCTGTTGACGATCCCGCCGGCGATCGTCGCCCGCATGGCGGTGACGATCGACGACATCGCGCCAGGGCGTTTTGGCGTCAACATCGTCTCCGGCTGGCAGAAAGCCGAATACGAGCAGATGTCGACCTGGCCGGGAGACGGGTATTTCGGCTACCGCTACGACTACAGCAGCGAATACGTCTCGGTCATGCGCGAGCTTTGGGAAACCGGGACATCGAATTTCATCGGCCAGCACTTCGTCATGAAGGACTGCCGTCTGAGCCCGCGCCCGTCCCGCCCAATCCCCCTGGTCGGCGCCGGGCAGAGCGAGCGGGGCATGCGCTTCGCCGCCGAGCACGCAGACTACAACTTCGTGATCGGGCGCGGCGTGAATACGCCGACCGCGCACGCCCCGGGCAACCGGCAGCTGATCGAGGCGACCGCGCTCACCGGCCGCAGCGTCGGCTCCTACGTGCTGTTCATGATCATCGCCGACGAGACCGATGCAGCCGCCGAGGCGCGCTGGGCGCGCTACAGGGCTGGCGTCGACACCGAGGCGCTGGCCTGGATGGCCGAGCAGGGATCGGCCGACACCACCGCCGCGGCAGGTTCGACGGCCCGCCACATCAACCTCCCGGAGGGTGCGGTCAACCTCAACATCGGCACCCTGGTCGGCTCCTACGAGACGATCGCCTCGCTGCTCGACGAGGCGGCAACGGTTGAGGGATCGGCCGGCATCATGCTGGTCTTCGATGATTTTCTGGAAGGCATGGACCGCTTCTCCGACCGGATCCAGCCGCTCATGGCCTGTCGTCGGGCCCGGTCCATCGCCGCCTGATGTCCTCACTCCCGACGGAGCACCGCATGGAGGTCGATCCCGATCTCCGGCATGGCTGGCGCGTGCTGTCGGCGACCAGCGTCGGCGTGCTGCTGACCTTCACCAACACCAGCACGCTCGACGTGGCGCTGCCCTCGATCGTGCGGTCGCTGCGAGCGGCGCCGACCGAGGCGGGTTGGATCCTGCTCGGCTACATGCTGGTGAACACCGTGCTGCTGCTCGTGTTCGGCCGGCTTGCCGATCTGGTCGGGCGGCGCGGCCTCTACCTGGCGGGGCTTGCCCTGTTCACCCTGGCCAGCCTCGGCTGCGCCGCATCCGACAGCGCCGGCATGCTGATCGGCATGCGCATGGCCAGCGCTGTCGGCGCCGCCGCCATCATCACCAACACCACCGCCCTGCTAGCCGATGCCTTCCCAAGCGCCCGCCTGCCGACCGCGCTCGGCCTGAACGCGATGGTGGCGGCACTGTCGCAGATGCTCGGCCCGGCGCTGGGCGGCCTGTTGGTGCAGCACCTCGGCTGGCGCGCGTTGTTCTGGCTCAACGTGCCGATCGGGCTGATCGGGCTTGGCTGGGCGGCCCTGGTGCTGCGGCCGCCTGCGGCGCGTCCGGCCGAGCGGTTTGATCTGGCCGGAGCGCTGCTCTCGTGCATCGCCCTGTCAGGCCTGATCGTTGTGATGTCCGAGGGCGGCCTGCTGGGCTGGACCGACCCGGTGATCGTGGTGGCGCTGGGTGCCTTCGTGATCGGGTTGCCCGGCTTCCTGGCGGTTCAGGCGACCGTTCGTGCCCCGCTGGTCGACTTGCGCCTCTTCGCCGATCCGCGTCGTGCCGGAGCGTATGCCAGCGCGTTCCTGATGTCGGCGGTGCAGTTCGCCACGGTGTTGCTGATATCGCTCTACCTGCAGTCGGTCGGCCACATGACGCCGCTGCAGGCCGGGTTGCGGATCGTGCCGGTAGCGGTCGGGATGGCGGCAACGGCGCCGCTGGCGGGGCGCTGGGCAAGCCGGTTCCGCGAGGGAGCGCTGCCGACGGCGGGGATGCTGATCGCCGCCTGCGGGCTGGCGCTGGTCGCGGCCTCGCTGCGCGAAGGTGCTGGGCTGGCGTCGCGCGTCTCCGGCCTGCTCTCGATCGGCATCGGAACCGGCCTGTTCATGACGCCAAACACCAGCGCCATCATGAATGGGGTCGGCATGGACCGCCGCGGCATCGCGAATGGCGTGCGCGCCATGCTGCAGAACGCTGGCTTCCTGATCGGCACCGCCTTGTCGCTGGCGATCGCGACTTGGCCGCTGTCACCTTCGCTCCGGCGCGCGGTCTATGCCGGCATCCTGCCAGGCCTGGCCGAGCCAGATTCGAGTGATCTCAGCTCCGGATTCCGCCACGCGCTACTCGCCCTGATCGGACTCTGCCTGGGCGGCGCAGCGATCTCGCTCGCACGCATGCGGCGACGCCAGCCCCTGGACTCAGCCGCCCGCCTCTTGCACGGAGACCACGCATCATGAGCGACCAAGACGTCTACGATCGTCAGGGATTCGGTCAGGTGAGCGGGCTCGGCGAGCGGATCGCCCTGGTGCTGGTCGACTTCATCGAGGGCTTCGTCGATCCAGGATGCTTCGGCGGCGGCAACATCGTCGAGGCGGTCGAACACGCGCGCGGCTTGCTGGCCTTCGCCCGCGACCTGGAGTGGCCGATCGCCCACACGAGGATCGTCTATGCGGAGGACGGGGCGGATGCCGGAGCGTTCGCCCGCAAGGTGCCGGGCCTGCTGGCGTTCACCGAGCTCAGTACGCTGAGCCGCATCGTGACGCCCGTCGCGCCGCGGCCGGGCGAACTGGTGATCCGGAAGACCCAGCCCTCCGCGTTCTTCGGCACCGGCTTCGCCACCTGGCTTGCATGGCGCCGGGTCGACACGCTGATCGTCGCCGGCTGCACCACCTCGGGCTGCGTGCGGGCGACGGTCGTGGATGCGGTCAGCCACAACCTGCGCACGATCGTGCCGTCCGACTGCGTCGGTGACCGGGCCATCGATCCGCATCGGGCCAGTCTGTTCGACATTGAGCAAAAATACGCCGACGTCCTCGATAGTCGGTCGCTGCAAAGCATATTTGGTTCAGCCAGCATGGATATGGACTAGGTTTGAGCGAGGCCACCCTGCGCTTGAGATCATGCGGAACGTCTGCGAGGCCCCAAGATCGATTCGGAAGTGGCGGCGTTGGCGCGGAGCTGGACTTGACTGAGGGAGCTATCCGATGAACGGGACCGACTTCGACATCATCGTGATCGGTGCCGGAGCCGCTGACATACCTGCGGCCTTGTTCTCGGGCGATGCCAGCGCTCGGGGGCCGTTGTCGCACGGACTGGCCCGAGATTGGGCTGGCGCTACCCTAAGATCGAGTCAGCTGGGGCGAGTGGGAATTGGCTTGGCAGTGCGGATCATGCGGTTGAGGATACGGACGGCGATGGCGACTTCGCCACGCTGGCTGTCGGATGATCGGGCACGCAGCTTCGGACCGACAATGTGCTTGTAGCGGCCGATCGTGGTCTCGACGAGGCTGCGACGGCCATATCCAGTGGCCTTCTGCCAAGCCATGCGGCCCTTCTGGCGATAAACTGGACATGACGATCCCGGACCGTCGGCGTGCCGTCGTCGTTTGTGCTGACGACCGAAGAGCCGCGGGGCGGGATGACGATGTCCGGCGGCGGATCATGCTGACGCAGAGAAGCCGCCTTGTAGACGGACGCGCCGTCATAGGCGCCGTCGGCGATCACACTGTCGACCGGTCCCTCCACCGTCGCGAGCAAGCCCGGGACCGCGGCGATGTCACCCACATCCTTGTCTGTCAGAACGTGCGCCACGATCTCGCCGGTCTCTGCGTCGACGGCCAGATGCAGCTTGCGCCATAGCCGGGGTGTGCGACCGTGTTTCTCGGCATCCCACTCACCCTGCCCAAATATCTCCAGGCCGGTGCTGTCGAGCACGACATGAACCGGCCCGTCATGCTTTGCGGCACGCGGCTGTCGCGCCGCGAAAGCACGGCCGCGACGGCTGAGCGTGGTGTGATCCGGCACGGACAGATCCAGGCCGAGCAGGCGCAGGACCGAGCGTGCAAGACCTTCGACCTGACGTAGCGCCAGATGAAAGACAAGCCGCAGCGTCAGCACCAGCTCGATGGCCATGTCCGTATACAGCGGCTGGCCGCCGCGCGTCGTCCGACGCGGGGCACTCCAGCCTAACAGGGCAGCCTCGTCCAGCCAGAAGGGCAGATCGCCACGCCGCCGTAAGCCCGCCTTATAGGCCGGCCAGTTGGTAACCCGCCGCCGCATCCTGGGAATGCGGTGGCGTCGCGGCGCGTTGTGCTTGAAGGGCATCCAAGGCATCTAGCCCGACGGGCAGACCCTCGCTAGCCAACCAATCCGTGCACCAACGCCGTAGACCGCAGCTTCGTCGGCCAGCATGCCCGCTGGCCGCCGACCTGCCCGCAGGTCGGTGGCGACCGATCGGACAGTCCGGCCTCGAGCGCCAGCGGGTAGTGCGACGCCCATTCAACTTGAGACCGCCACGTTCGCGCCTGGATGAGGATGGTGAACTCGTTGAGCCTGCGCGGGACCGAGGTCCCGTTGCGCAGGTACGCCTCGAGCGGCAGCAGCCGCGCTTCCAGCACCGGACTGCGGAGCAGGACGTTGTGAGGTCCCGACGTCCCTGAACTGGTCATCGTCTGGGCCTGGGCGACGTCGCGCCGCTGCTGCGGCGTCAGGTCTGGCCGTGCGAGCTGCGCGAACCGTTGCTGCCCCGCAGCGGCGCCCGCGGCCAGGATCAAGACCGTTGCCCATGTCGCCGTGGCCGCACCGATGCCGGAACGTGGGATCATGTTCTTCGCCCCGTGTTCGATCGAATGGCTATGACCGCATGGAGTCGGATCTGCCCGGATCGACATCCGCCCAGCCATCCGAGCCGGTCGTTCATGAGCTTGCTCCTGCTCTCGGTGCAGCGAGTCGGTGCGAGGAGTCTTCGGAGAACCGATGCCGCGACCGCGACCTTCGGCGCGTAGGGACCGAGCCCCGTCGCCTCCTTCACACCAATATCGAACGGCACGAGTTCCCGTGGCAAAACCCTTCCAGGATCGCCCCCGACGCCGGCCATGTGACGGGCTGACGCTCAGGCAGGCGCTGGCAGCGTCGAAGCGCTAGACCTGCTTCACCCACACCGCTTGGGCGTTGGCGAACTCGCGGATGCCGAAATGCGAAAGCTCGTGGCCGTAGCCGCTCTTCTTGACGCCGCCGACTGGAATGCGCGGATCGGACGAGGTGAAGCCATTGATGAACACGCCCCCCGTCTCCAGCCTGCGCGCGATGGTCCGGGCGCGCGCGGTGTCAGCGGTCCAGAGGTTGCCGCTCAGCCCGTACTCGCTTGTGTTGGCCAGCTCGATCGCGTGCTCGGCATCGCGCGCCTCGATCAGCGCCGCCACGGGGCCGAAGATCTCCTCGTCGAACGCCGCCATGCCGGGCTCGACGCCCGACAGCACCGTCGTCTCGTAGAAGAACCCCGGTCCCTCGACCTTGTGGCCGCCCAACAGGAGCATGGCGCCACTCGCCACCGACCGCGTGACCTGGTCGTGCACGCCGTCGCGGAGGTCGTCGCGGGCGACGGGGCCGTTCGTCGTCGCAGCATCGAGCGGATCGCCCCGTCCGCAGCCTTCGCGCCGCCGCGACGAACTTCTCGGTGAACTGCCCGGCGATCGGCTCTTCGAGGATGAAGCGCTTCGCGTTGAGGCAGATCTGGCCCGAGTTCCTGTAGCGCGCCTTGATCCCGGCTTCCACGGCCTTGTCGATGTTGGCATCGGCCAGCACGATGAACGGATCGGCACCGCCCAACTCCAGAACCGTCTTCTTGATCAGCTTTCCCGCGATCGCCGCGACGGACGCCCCGGCCCCCGTGCTGCCGGTCAGGCTCACCCCGGCGACCCTGCGGTCCTCGATGACGGCCTTGATGCCGTCGTTGTCGGTGTTGAGTATGGCGAACAGGCCCTTCGGCAGGCCGGCATCCTCCCACACATCTCGCAGGAGGTAGGCGCAGCGCATGGTGTTCGGCGCCGGCTTGAGGATGAAGCCGTTGCCCGACAGCATGATCGGCACGCAGGCGCGGACCGCCTGCCACAGCGGGAAGTTCCATGGCATGACGCCCAGAATGGTGCCGATCGGCAGGTAGGACACGTAGACCTTGTCGTCGCCCTCGACCTCGACCGGCTCGTCGGCGAGAAGGCCCGGGCCATGTTCGGCGAACCACTGCGCGGTGCCCGCGCACTTCTCGACCTCGGCCTTCGCCTCCGGCAGGACCTTTCCCATCTCGGCGGTGATGACCGGTGCGATCAGGTCGACACGTTCCAGAAGAAGGACGGAGAACCTCAGATAGACCTGCGCACGGCCAGAGACCGGCATCGCCCGCCATGTCTTGAACGCAGCACTCGCGTCGGACAGGAGGGCTTGGATCTCGTCGTCCGTCTGGAACGGGAACCGCTCGATGACCTCGCCGGTGGCCGGGTTGCGGGAGACGGCATCCTTGGGCACTGCGACATTGGTATCAGGCATCGAAGAGTCTCCCGACGCGGTGGTTGGTGATGGTCAGCGCACGGCGATGGTTGCCCGTGGAGGATCGTTGCGGAGTGTCAGCCGGCGTAGAAGGTCTCGTTGCGCAACTACTTCTGGTCCGCAGGCTGGACGGCATGCATGTGCGGCTTGCCGCCGGACTCCGTCCGCCATGGCAGCCGGCCGGCGGCGGCGAAGATGGTGCCTTCCGCGAGGCGGCGGGCCGTGCGGACCAGGGACGCCTCGGTGACGTCGAAGCCGGTATCGGTCTGCTTGAGCGCCACGTCGACCTCCATGATCCCGGACGGGTGGCCGATGCGGATCGTCCCGGTCAGCCCCTCCTTTCCGGGGATCGCGTTGACGATGGTGTGCGGCACGTAGGCAGCGGCGGCCACGCAGCTGCTCCCCGTTACCTGGTAGGATTTGTGGATCATGCCGTCGAGCAGCGAGAAGGCATGGAAGTCGCACTCGTCGGCCTTGTGCTGCTTGCCCGAGCCGTACTCGGCCCAGTCCTGCGGCTTCGAGATCAGCGCCAGGAACGGCGAGTTCGAGCAGATGGTCCGGGCTTCCTCCATGTCGCCGGCAAAGCCCAGCCTGATGCCCACGGCGAGCCGGAACCGCTCGAACCTGTCCATCAGCTCCTTGTTCTCGCTCAGCTCATCCGGGTTCTCCACCCCGGACAGCCCGAACGTCTCGGCTCGCGCGAACACGATCAGGTTCGCCAGGTCCACGGCGGAGAACTCAACCTCGCCCATATCCTCGAAATCGATCGCGTCGGACGCGTTTCCCGTCGGCAGCAGCCCCTTGCCGTGGGTGCCGACCAGGGTGTGCAGGTCGAGCACCAGCGGCGAACCGGTGCCGGGAACGCCGGAGATGTGCTGGTCGCCCAGCATGCGCGGCAGGCCGTCCTTGGTCTGGACCTTGATGGTGATGATCTCGTTGAAGTTGGTCGCATGCACGCGCACGATCGTCTCGTCGCCCGCGGCCTTCACGAAGCCTTCCTCGATCGCATACGGTTCCATCGCCGAGGAGATGTTGCCGCAGTTCGCATCACGGCTCGCCAGCGGGCTGTTGATGGCGACCTGGTAGAACGTGTAGTCGATGTCGGCATCCGCCCGGGTCGGCGGGCCGACGACGGCGAACTTGCTGGTAAGCGGGTCCGAGCCCCCCAGCCCGTCGATCTGCCGGCGGTCGGGTGAGCCGTAGGCGGCCAGGATCCAGGCCGCGAACTGCTCCTCGTCCTCGACCGGCAGATGACGCCGGTCGATGATCACCGCCTTGCTGGTGCCGCCGCGGTAATACACCATGGGCGTCGCGACCTGCTCGCTCGACCGGTTGCGATGAGCACTCATGCTCTTTCCGATCCTTATAGCTGTCTTAGCCTGAGCTTCATGATCTGACGGTCGTACGCCGGGTTCCCGGGGTGACGACCTGACCGGCGACGGATGACCTCAACCGAGGCAGCCGAGTGGAACGGGGACGACGGAGCGGGCATCGCCCACGGCCTCCTTGCTCTCACCTCCGCCCTCCTGGCTTCGGGAAGGCTGGACGTTCCAGACTCGGAAATTACCTAGGCCGTCCGTGCGGAACCGCGAAGTGAGCGGCCTGCTCGACCGAATCAAAGCGCTGTCGCGGCGCTGCGGTCACGCTCGCAGCAACGAATGCGCTGAAATCGTCCCGCGCCGTGCGGCTGAACGAGGCCCGCGCGGAAGCCTCGACCGGGGCTTGGCCGCCGCGGGCCGATGGAGACGGGGCGGCTCTTGCCCTCAGGCTGCCGATCGCTTGAACGGCAGCGTCTTCATCCGCGGCTTCGGCGAGCCGCCGACAATGTGGCCGATCGCGGTCAGACTTTCGACGTGGTCGCAAACGATCTTGAACACCGCCAGCAGCGGCACGCTGAGGAAGGCGCCGGGGATGCCCCACAGCCAGTCCCAGAACAGCAGCGAGGCCATCACCAGCACCGGGTTCAGCGTGAACCGCTTGGCCAGCAGCAGCGGCGTGATGGTCTCGCCCTCCATCAGGTGGATGCCGAAATAGATCGCCGGCGGCACCAGCGCGTGCAGCACCGACGGGAACACGAACACGCCGACCACGAAATACACCACGATCCCGGTGAACGGCCCGATGATCGGGATGTAGTTGAGCAGGAACGCGACCACGCCCCACAGCAGCGGGTTGGGCAGCCCCAGCAGCCAGCACTGCAGGAAGTTCAGGCTGCCGACCAGCAGGTTCATCACCGTGATGGTGGCGAGGTAGAGCGACACGTTGCGCTCGATCTCGGAGGCGATCTGCACCGTGCGGCGCTTGTCGTTCCAGGTCGGCATGATCTCGACGAAGCGCCGCAGCAGGCTGTCGCCCTCGTAGAGCAGGAAGAACAGCATCAGCAGCATGCTGAACAGCTGGCCCAGGAAGGCGCGCGTGCCGACCAGGATGGAGGAGCCGACGCTGGTCAGGCCGCTGGTGCCCGACTGCTGCACGGCGATCACGCGCGGCGCACCCTTGGGTGGTGCCGGACTGGTCTGGTCCATCAGGCCCTGCAGCTTCTTCATGCCGTTCTGCACCACATGGATCGGGCCGTTCAGGAACGACAGCTTCTGCTCCAGCGCCGGCAGGCTTTCGGGCGCCTTGCTGATCCAGCCGCTGGCCGGTACCGAGATCGCGGCGCCGATGCCGCCGACCACGCCGAACAGCGCCACGATCAGCAGCAGGGCGGCGAGTGGCTTGGGCACGTGCAGCCGGGTCAGGAACCGCATAGGCGTCGACAGCAGCAGGTTCAGCACCCCGGCCAAGACGAACGGCAGCACGATGTCGCTGGTGAAGTAGAGCGTGTAGAACACCGCCAGGATGGTCAGCACCAGCAGGCAGATCGACAGCGTGCCGAGGCTGTTGTCCCGCACCGTCTTCTGCGCGCGCGCGAGCTCGTGCTGCTCGTAGGCGGTGTCTTCGGTCTGCAGGATGGGCATGGTGGTCTACCGTCCGGGAAGTGGGCTCAACGTCGCCGCGGGTGTTTCGTTCTCGCAGCGAACGGCCCTGCCGCCCGGGCGCTGCGGGAAGAAGGCCAGGGCGCTGCCCTGGACCCGTTGGGGCCGCGGGCCCCAAAGCCCGATTCGTAAAAGATCCTTGTAATAATTGGGGTCTGGGGGCCGTCGTGCGCCAGCACGCTTCGCGTGACGGCCCAGTGGGGTCCAGGGGTAAGGCCCGTGGCCTTCCTCCCGTCGTTCACGCCGCCCGCGGCAGCCGGACGACGAAGCGGGCGCCGCAGACCCGGCCGTCGGCGTCGACGCGGTTCTCGGCCAGGATGCGGCCGCGCAGCGCCTCGACGATCTGCCGGCTGATCGACAGGCCGAGCCCGGAATGCTGGCCGAAATGCTCCGACGCCGGCCGCTCGGAATAGAAGCGGTCGAAGATGCCGTCGAGCCTGGCCTCCGGGATGCCCGGCCCCTCGTCGCTGACCGCAATCTCGATCATTCCCAAGCTTGGCATGCCCGCACCCGCCGGGCCCGGCGCCGGCGCCGCGACCTCGGCCACCGACAGGGTGATGCACCCGTCGGGCGGCGAGAAGCTGGCGGCGTTGCCGATCAGGTTGCGCAGCACCTGCACCAGCCGATCCTCGACCGCCTCCGCCAGCAGCGGCCGCGACGGCGCCGGGGGGGCGTCCACCACCATCACCGGGTCGCCGGGCGAACGGGTGGCCTGGTTGATCTCGGCCAGCAGCGACAGGATCGGCAGCACCGCCACCGGCTCGGTGACCGAGCGCGACAGCTCGGCGTCGATGCGGCTGGCGTCCGAGATGTCGGTGATCAGCCGGTCGAGCCGGCGCACGTCGTCGCCGATGATGGCGAGCAGCCGGCGCTGCCGGCCGGTATCCTCGATGCGCGCCAGCGTCTCGATGGCGCTGCGGATCGAGGACAGCGGGTTCTTGATCTCGTGGCTGACGTCGGCGGCGAAGCGCTCGATCGCGTCCATGCGCGCCCACAGCGCGCGCGCACTCTCCTCCAGCGCCTGCGCCAGCTCGCCCAGCTCGTCGCGGCGGCCGAGCAGCTGGCGCGGCACGCTGCCGCTGCGGCCGATGGTCTCGCGCATCACGTGCGCGGAGGCGGCCAGTCGCAGCAGCGGCCGCGCGATGGTCAGCGACAGGTACCAGGACAGCAGCACGGTGATCGCCAGCGCCACCACGAACAGCAGCAGGATCGAGAAGCGGACCGCGAACAGCGAGCGGTCCACCTCGCGCGCCTCGCGGGTGAGCTGGATGATGCCCACGGTCTGGCCGTCATGCTCGACCGGCTCGGCCACCGTCACCAGCAGCCGGTGGTCGGCGGTGCGGCGGATGAAGGGCGGCGTCTCCGAGCTGTCCTGGTCGCCGAGGCGGAGCTGCTCGCGCACCTCGGGCTGCGCGTCCGGGTCGGCGCCCCGGGCCAGCGTGCGGGTGGCGACCGCGCGCCGCCGCGGCAGCAGGCTGAGCAGCCGGTCGTAGACCTGCTCCAGCACGCCGCCGAAGGCGCGGTCGGGCAGGCCCTGCACCGCGTCCCTGGCCCCGTCCCTGGCCGCATCGCCTGCCGCTGGGGCATCGGCGCGGCTGTCGGCGATCTGCTGGCCGTCGGGGGCGAACAGCCGCGCCTCGGCGCTGGGGCTGGGCTCGGTCAGGCGCAGCAGCAGCGGGCGCGCCAGCTGGCCCACCAGCACGAAGGCGTCGCCGTCCGCCGGCGGCTGGCCGCCGTGCCCGGCGCGGGGCCGGCGCTGCGGGTGCGGCAGCGGCGATCCGTAGGGGTGCGGCGCCGCCGACTGGGACTGGCGCGGCGCCGCCACGACCGCCGACTGGCCGAGCGCCCCGGCATAGATCCGCGCCTGCTCGCGCAGCGCGTTGACCTCGGCCTCCAGCAGGCTGTTCTGGAACTGGTTGAGGTAGAGCAGGGTGCCCACCAGCATCGCCAGCGGCACCACGTTGACCAGCAGGATGCGCCGCATCATCGGCGATACCCAGCGCCGGCCGCGGTCGGGCGGCGGGGGCGGGCTCGAAGGGGCCCGGCCTGCGTCCGGCGCCGCTACCCGCAGTGCAGCCCGATGCCACCCCCGCCACCGCCAGGCGAGATCCGGGGCGAGCCGGAGCACGTTCATGCGGGAGGGGACCGTGTCACTCCTCCTTGTAGCGGTAGCCGATGCCGTACAGCGTCTCGATGTGGTTGAAGCTCTCGTCGAGCTGGCGGAACTTCTTGCGCACCCGCTTGATGTGGCTGTCGATGGTGCGGTCGTCGACGTAGATGTTCTCGCCGTAGGCGGCGTCGATCAGCTGGTCGCGGGACTTCACCAGGCCGGGGCGGGCAGCCAGCGCCTTGACCAGCAGGAACTCGGTTACGGTGAGCTGGATGTCGGCGCCGCGCCACAGGCACTGGTGCCGGGTCTCGTCCAGCGACAGCAGGCCGCGCACCAGCACGCCGGCGGGAGCGGCCCCCGCCGCCTCGGCGCGCAGCACCTCGCCGCGCCGCAGCAGGGCGCGGATGCGCTCCAGCAGCAGGCGCTGGCTGAACGGCTTGGTGATGTAGTCGTCTGCGCCAAGCCGCAGTCCCATCAGCTGGTCGACCTCCTCGTCCTTGCTGGTGAGGAAGATCACCGGGAGCTGGGACTTCGCGCGCAGGCGCTGCAGCAGCTCCATCCCGTCCATGCGCGGCATCTTGATGTCGAGCACGGCGAGGTCGACCGGGCGCGTGGTCAGCCCCTGCAGCGCGGTCTCGCCGTCGGTGTAGGTGCGCACCTGGAAGCCCTCCGCCTCCAGCGTCATCGAGACCGAGGTGAGGATGTTGCGGTCGTCGTCGACCAGCGCGATCGTATGCTTCGTCGGCTCCATCACGCGGCTCCCCGGGTCCCGCCCGGAGTGTGACCCGAATCCCGGGCCCAGGCCAATCGGACCGGATCGGCGGGGCCGGCAGCGCGGGCGCCGGCCGTAATCGCTTGTTGATCAGGATGGGGTGCCCTACTTCACGGCGATGCAGGACGACCCCCAGCCAGATATCGGCGAGACCATGAGCAGCGATCCCCATCACGACGACGCCGGCCCGGGGCCCGAGAGCCAGGGCCCTCATCCGGCCACGCCGGAGCCGGACGCCGGCGCCGGCGGCCCGGACGAGCTGATGCAGGCGGCCTCCGAGCGCATCCGCACGCTGGAGGCCTCGGTCGACGAGATGCGCGAGAAGTGGATGCGCGCCGAGGCCGAGATGCAGAACGTGCGCACCCGAGCCCGGCGCGACGTCGACGACGCACGGCAGTACTCGGTGCAGAAGTTCGCGAAGGACGTGGTCGAGGCGGCGGAGAACCTCCGCCGCGGGCTGGCCAGCCTGCCGCCGGCAGACGCCAACGACAGTCCGGTGGTGACCCGCCTGCGCGAGGGCTTCGAGAGCGTGGAACGCTCGTTCCTGGGCATCCTGGAGCGCAACGGCATCTCCGCCAACGACCCGACTGGCGCGCCCTTCGACGCCAACCTGCACCAGGCGATGGCCGAGCAGCCGAGTGCGGACCATCCGCCCGGCACCGTGATGCAGGCCTGGACCTCGGCCTGGACGCTGAACGGCCGGCTGCTGAAGCCGGCGATGGTGGTGGTGGCCAAGGCGCCGGAGGCGGTGGCGCAGCCGGGCACGGCTCAGGTCGGCGGCCAGGGCATGGCCCAGCCGGGGGGGCAGTCGGCCAATCCAGCCGGGCTGGACCGCATCGTCTAGGCGGTGTGTGTAATGTCGCGGGGCGCCGTCCCGAGACCGGATAGGTTCGGCCTCGTTCGCAATCGGCGACGAGCGATGGCCGCCGTTCGTGTCGTGCTAGCCAATGACTTCCGACCACGTGCAAGGATCCGACCGCCACGTCGGTGCCAGCCGAGCGGCACGTTCCCGGTCCGGCTCGGAGGCTTCGGACGTGATCGTGGACTTCAGGTCTGCCGCCCCGTCCGCCGAGTTCCTCTGGGCCCGGCCCACCCACAGGAGCGCCTCCGCTCGATCGGTCGGCGCACCCAGCACCGTGCTGGCACCCCTCTTCAGCAGATTGTAGCGGAACGGTCGGCCGGAATAGATGCGGCCAACTCCAGCTGCGCGGGCCCGTAATGCTGCCGCGCCGATCGGCATAGCCAATCGGTCGCCGTCTGGTCGCTGTAGACGGGGTGCCTGAGCAGCCCGGTTCGACCCGACAGCGAGCAGCACCAGGCGTCGCCCACCGCGAATTCGGCCTTCGGGTCTCCTGCCGTGGCCTGTTCCAGGTTGTCTTGGCACGTGGCGATGTCCTTCGCCGCGTCGGCAGCCTCGACGGCGCCGCCGACGCAGCCACCCAGGGGGAGAAGCATGGCCAGGGCGAGGATCGGCTGGAGGCTGTGTCTGGCTGCCATGCTCATACCTCGGCGGTGGAAGTGGGAACGAATCCAGGCCAGACCATCTGGCTCAGACATGATGCCTGTGGCGTCCGAAATGGACCGACAGGTAGGAGCCTATCGCGACGAAGCCCACGACCAGCATCAAGCCGGCCAGCAACGGTTCCGGAGACGGCAGGCGTCGCCAAGCTATGGCGATCGCGACGACGAGGTTGGAGCAACCCCACAGGAAGTTCACGATCGGAGGCGAGTTGCCGATGCCGCGAGGCTTGGCGAACGGCGTCGGAAACGGAATGCCCTGCAATCCCGCGACGAGGTGCGGAATGCAGTTGCAGAACAGGCTTCCCGCGAACAGGAGCAAAAGGTAGGTCATGGAACAACCCTCTGGATAAGACAGGCCTTAAGGCCGGGAACTCCACGCTCATCCCGGTATCCGGACCCCATCCGCCCCCGTTCTCTGGACATACCACCGCGGAAACCTGAGCGCGCCCAGGACGGCCGCCAGGGACACGACCAGGACGATCGTCGGCGAGAAGCCCGGCACCATGACCCAGGCGCAATCGACGGCGACCATCACCGCGAAGGCTGCAGCCCAAACGGCCGTGGCGACGTAGTTCATGCGGATGAATCCCGGCTGATCCTGAGTCTCCACCGCGACCTGCTCGCGGGCGTACTGGATGGTGAACGGTTGCCCGACGAGCATCGATGTCAGCACGATCGAGAGAAGTCCGGTGTCCACCGCGAGACGCACGCTGGCGACGGACCACCGGACGCCCGAGAACGGGACGTAGAGCGCCAGGGCGCCGAACAACACCAGCGTTCCCAGCTCCAGTATCTTAGGCTGATGCCGCTGCAGCAGCGAGTCCACGAGCAGCAGGGCGGCCGAGGTCGCAGCCGCCGCGAACAGCCCGGCCCTGGCCCCCATCGCACGGTTGACGGCGATGAAGACGATGAAAGGCGAGAGCGCCAGCAACAATCTCATGCTACTCCGATCGGCTCTCTAGGCCCGAGCACCCTGCCGGTGCGCGGCCGGCCGTAAGATGAACGGTCCAACGCGGCGCGCTTCAGTGGGCTGGACGGCGGACGCCGCACCGATGGTCGAGGCCCTACGACGTATGGCTGACGCGCGGTCTTACCTTCCCGAAACGAACCAACAGCTCCTTCGGGCCGCGCAGCAAGGCGCTCTCGCGATATCGGGGTGCCGCCGCCAGACTAAGGTCCTCCAGTCGCTCGAATACCGATCGCAGCGCGATCTGACCTTCCAGCCGAGCCAGCGGGGCACCGAAGCAGCTGTGGATGCCGCTGCCGAACCCGAGATGCTGGTTGTCTGGCCGATCCGGATCGAACCGGTCGGCGTCGTCGAACCGCGCCGGATCCCGGTTCGCTGCCGCGACGACCAGGACGACGGTGCTGCCGGCCGGGATCGGCACGCCGTCGACCTCTATGTCGGTCAGCGCCGTCCTGCTCTGGATGAACTGGACCGGAGGTTCGTAGCGCAGCAGCTCCTCGACGATGACGATCGACCGGGCCGGATCGTCCCGCAACCGGGCGGCCTCCTCGGGGTGCTTCAGGAGCGTCAGGATGCCGTTGGCGATGAGGTTCACGGTGGTCTCGTGGCCGGCGATCAGCAGCAGGCTGGCCATCGGCCCGATGCTCGTAGCCGGAAGCGATCCTTCCGGGCCGTCGTCGTTGACGAGGCCGGTCAGCATGTCGGTTCCCGAGCCGCCGCGGCGGCCGTTCGCGATCTCCGCGAGGTAGGAACTCAGGTCATGGCCGGCGCTCACCGCTTTCTCGGAGCGTTCCGAGCTGCCGGTGTTCGCGGTGATGGTGTCGACCCAGCCGCGGAAGCGCTCCTCGTCCGATTGCGGGATGTCGAGCAGCTTGCGGATGATCGACAGCGGCAGGGGATGCGCCACCTCCTCGACCAGGTCGGCCTCGGTCTTCCCGGCGAGGCGGTCTATCAGGTCGTGCGTCGCCTCGACGATGTCTCCCTCCAGCTCCGCGACCAGCCGGGGGCGGGCCGGCGGGCCGAACTGGCGCATCATGATGCGCCGCAGCCGGTCGTGCTCGGGCGGGTCGAGGCGCAGCAGGTCTACACGCTTGTTGGGCCCCTGTCCGCCGCCCCCGGCCGAGGTCAGCCGCCGGTCGTGCAGCAGGGCAAGCGCCGCCTGGTAGCCGGTCACGACGTAGCGCCCGTCCTCGAGGCGCGTCGGGGTCCGGGGCAGCTCGCCATACAGCGGATAGGGATCGACCCTGTGCTCGGGCTGGATCGCGGCCAGGAACGGGCAGGCGTCGCTCATGCCGAATGCTCCATCGTCTGCATCCCGTTTCCGGTCCCGACCGCCTTGCCGCCCGCCAGGTGCAGCGTCCCGTCCCGGTCGTCGGGGCGATGGCCGCTCAGCGTTATGTAGGCCTGCAGGCCGCCCCGGGACGGCCGGGGGAACTCGGCAGGGAGCGGGGCGGCGTCCACGGGCGCCTGCATGCCCACCGTGCATGGAAACTCCGCCCCGGCCCGGATGAGCTCCTCGTATTGCTCGAGCCACTTGCCGTGGTCGAAGCCGACCGCGGCCACGACACGATTCCGCTTGCCGTACACGGCGACGAATCGCCCCGCCTCCGGCGATCCCTGGACGAACATGACCTGGTCGGCGGCGGTCGGCACGCCGACCGACTTGATGCTCATGTCGAACTGGCTCGACCAGAAAGCGGGAACATCGAGATGCGGTGCCAGCTCACCGCCGGAGGCGATCATGTTGCGGGCGGCGACCCGCGCGCCGTTGACGGCATTGCCCCAGTGCTCGAGGGTCATGAACTCGAAGTTGAACAGCGGGTGCGGGAAGCGGGCCACATCCCCGGCGACGTAGACGTCGCCGGACGCGATGCCGTATCGGTCGTAGGCGCGACAGGCGGGATCGCACGCCACGCCCCTCGGGCTGACGGCGAGTCCCGACCCTTCGAGCCATTCGACGTTGGGTAGCGATCCCAGGGCGACGACGACCAGATCGGCATCGATCGATCCCTGCCCGTCGGCCAGGTGGACGCGGCGTACTCGGTTGGACCCGTCGCCCTCGAGCCGCTCGACCGATGTCCCGCACCGGAGGTCGACGCCTCGGGCCCGCTGCAACGACGCTGCGACGCGTCCCACCACGCAACCGAGGGCGCCGGCGAGCGGCGTCTCGTTGTATTCGACCAGGGTGACCGGTATCCCGAGCTCGCAGCACGCCGAGGCGATCTCCGAACCGGTGAACCCTCCGCCGATGACGACCACGCGCCCGGGTCCGGCGGCCAGGGCGGCCCGCAGCGCCGCGGCATCTTCCTTGGTCCGCAGCGTCAGGACCCCATCCAGCGAGCCCTCGTCGGCGTTCATCCAGGGCCGTGCCCGTGTTCCGGTCGCGACCAGCAGCTTGTCGAAGGCGATGATCCTGCCATCGGAAAGCGTTACCGTGCGGGCCTTGAGGGCGAGGGCCGTTGCCTTGACGCCAAGGCACCAGGTTGCGCTCGCGGGACCGGTGAACGGAAGCGTCGTCTCCTCGGCAGATATCATCCCGAGCGCCACCTGCTTGCTCAAGGGAGGCCGGTCGTACGGGAGGTGCGGCTCCTCTCCGACAAGGACGACCTCCCCGCCGTAGCCGCGCTCCCGCAGGGTTCGCGCCGCGCTCAATCCGGCCAGCGAGGCACCGACGATGACGATCCTGTCGACGCCACTCACCGTCCGCCGTTCCGCGGCACGTCAGCCACGGTCTCCAGGCTGACGGCGATCGCCTGGACCGGACAAGCTGCGGCCGACCTCAGCACGCCTTCCAGCCGGACGTCGTCCGGCGCCGGGTCGTAGAGCAGCACCTCCTGTCCCCTGAGCTCGAACACGTCCGGGGCCAGGAAACAGCACTGCGCGTAGGCCTGGCATTTATTCAGATCGACGGTGATCCGCAATGATCATCCTCCCACGCATGGCGACCGCCATGAAACAGCATCGTTCCGGTGGCGCCTGACGCTCTGTCCCGCGTCCGATATCCACCACATGCGGCGCCGGTCCTCAAAACACTCTAATATGAGCTTCGCTCGGACCTCCACTCGCATTCCTGAACATTGATGGATCGCGATGGTTGCCACGGAAAGCCTTGAAAATACTGTAAAATACCTGCGCAGGTGACATTCGGACTCACCGCGGCTTCGTTGCTCGACGCGGCGCCTCAGGTTTCGCGGCGTCGGTCGGGGACGCCGCCAGCATGCAAGCCCGTCGCGGAAATGCGGCGACGGCGGATCGGCACCTGTAGCAGCAGGCCCCAAATCACGACGCGATGCCTGTCGCGTCGATCGCGAGCGACTCCGTCGAGACTCCGCAAATATTCGTTCTTATACCGATTACGATCTTCTGATCGCACTGTTTCGGAAAACGGGTGGCAACACGATCTCATGTCGCATTAATTTTTTCGTATCGTGCCTCGGGGACGCTTGTTTGGTCTCCGTTTCAGGTCTACGACGAAAAGCGTGGCTGTGTTGCAGGAGACGTCTCACACCGAGCGAGATCGGCCACCCGACGAGGGACAGCAGCACGGATTCATCAAATGTCAACGATCAGTTCAGGAGGTTCAGGTGGGTTATAAGCTGTTATCTGCGGTAGCGGTCGCCGCGACGTGCATCGCAGGGCTTCCGGCGGGTGCATCGACCAGCGCGTCGCTTTCGCTCACCCCTCCCAGCCTCGCCATCACGAAGGTCATAGGCTTCTGCGGTCTTGGCTTCCATCGGGCGGCAGACGGTCAATGCTATCCGAACGGCCCGATCGCCGCCATCACGCATCCTGCACCGGTAGCGCAGCCGCCGGTGGTGGCTGCCGTACCGGTCGTCTGCCCCGGAGGCACGCATCTTCGGTCCGATGGACGGGTCTGCGTTCCGAACTACTAGGAGCGGGATCGGACGCTCTGGTGGCAGCGCCAAGAGATGATCCCGGAACAACCGTTGTTGCGACACGGCGAGTATTAACGCGTCTTGCGTCGGTGGTATTGCCGCGAATGTTCCATGAAATGCGGCTGCGGATTCTCGCGTGACAAGGCGTCTGGTATGAAGAAGTACGCGTATGTTGTAGGAGCCCTGCTGTGCGTGGGCAGCAGTTCCGGCGTCGCCCAACAGACATACTCGACCAGCCGGGCCGCCAGCCCCGGGAGCGACGACGATTTCACGGTCGGACTGCGGCGCATCGGCGTGCTGGCAGGGCAGTCGGTGATCTGCGCGCCCGAAGCGACCCGGTCCCTGGAGATCGACAAGGTCGTTGAGGCAGGCAACATGATCGCGAACGAGTTCGGCTTGAGGGCGGCCTTCAACTTCATCGGCGCCGCCGGATACGGCTCCGGCCATCCGTTCGACAAGACGACCTGCTGCGGCGCGATCAAGGGGTGGACCGACGTGCAGAAGAAGTACGGCGAGCAGTGATGAGACACCTCACATCCATAACCGTGCCGATCGCAGCCTTCGCGGTCGCCATCTCCGCAGCCGCGACGAGCGCCTGTGCGGTCGTGCTCCGCGCAGGTCCCGCAGCCGACGGTCCGGAGCGCCGGCTGGGGCGGCGTGGCGGTCGGCGCCGCGGTCGAGGTCGGCGCCGCAGCCGCGACCGCGGCTCACGCATCGACGTATCCGGCCCCCTACCCGTATGGCTACTCGACGCCGTATGCCTACCCCTACACCTACCCGTACTGAGTTGCCGGCCAGGGCCTCGCCGGCCGCCTCGATGCGTCCGGGCACCTCCAGCCGCAGGGCTGGGGGGCGTCGGCTCCTGACCGGCGTCGTCCCGGCATTCGGATTGATCCTGCTGAGCGGCGGCAAGCCGAGCAACCGCTACCAGCCGCCGCCTCCGCCGCAGGCGATCTCGGTCGAGCTTCCCATCCATCGGGACGTCACGGACTACCTAGAGGACACCGGCCAGCTCGCCGCCGTCAGGAGCGTCACCCTGGTCGCCCGGATCCAGGGCACCCTCGAGACGATCGGCTACCAGGACGGCGCGTTCGTGAAGCAGGGGGCGAGCCTGTTCGTCATCGAGCCGCCCCCCTTCAAGGCTCAGCTCGACGAGGCGCAGGCCAACCTGGCGTCCGGCCAGGCGAAGGCCGCGTTCGCCGCGATCCAGAAGCAGCGCTACGCCATCCTCGCGAGGAGCAACGACGCCTCGATGATGAAGGCCCAGCAAGCCCAGGCGGACAGCTCGGAGGCGGATGCCGCGGCCCTGCAGGCGCAGGCGGCGGTCGAGGCGGCGGGGATCACCTACTCCTACACCCATGTCATGGCGCCGTTCGACGGCGTGGTCTCGGCGCACATGCAGGATGTGGGCGCCCTCGTCGGCGGCAGCAGCCAGACGGCGGACCTCGCGACCATCACCCAGCTCGACCCGATCTGGGCGAACTTCAACATCAGCGAGCAGGACGTCCTGCAGATCCGCGCCCGGATGGAGCGGCGGCTTTACGATGCAGGTCGAGATCCGGAACAACACGCTCGACTGGACCCGCCTGCAGAGGGCGACGGACGGGATGGTGGAGGCGGCCGCCGGCCAGTCCGGCATCCAGCGCCCGAACAGCACCTTCCGTGCCGAGGTGCCGCAGTACGCCGTCTCGGTCGACCGGGTGAAGGCCGCGACCCTGCAGGTCAAGATACAGGACGTCTTCGACACCCTGTCCGCGTATCTGGGATCCAGCTACGCTGGTCAATTCGACCGGTTCGGCCGCACCTTCCAGGTCTTCGCCGAGGCCGAGGGCGACGCGCGCACGACCCAAGCCCAGGTCTCCCGGCTGCGCGTCCGCAACGCGCAGAACGACATGATCCCGCTCGGGTCGCTGGTCGCGATGACGCCGGTCGCCGGACCGTCGCTGGTCAGCCTCTACGACCTCTATCCCAGCGCCAGCATCCTCGGCAGCCCGGCGGCCGGCTTCAGTTCCGGCGACGCCATCGACCTCATGCAGCAGGCGGCGGCCAGGACGCTGCTGCCGGGGACCGGATACGACTGGACCGCGATGTCCTATCAGGAGCAGGCGGTCGGCAACCAGATCTACTACCTGTTCGGCCTGGCCCTGCTGCTGGTCTATTTCGTCCTCGCCACGCAGTACGAGAGCTGGTGGATGCCGCTTTCCGTGCTGCTGGCCATCCCCCTGGCACTGGTCGGTCCCGTGCTGGTCATCACGGCGCTCGGCATCGACAACAACCTCTACACCCAGATCGGCCTGATCCTGCTGGTGGCGCTCTCAGCCAAGAACGCGATCCTCATCGTGGAGATGGCGCGCGAGTCTCGCAGGGCGGGCGCCGATATCCTGGAGGCGGCGGTCCACGGCGCGGTCACGCGGTTCAGGCCGATCCTGATGACGTCGATCGCGTTCTCCCTGGGCGTCGTGCCGTTGGTGCTGGCGAGCGGGGCCAGCGCCAATGCGCGCAAGTCGATCGGCATCACGACCCTGTCCGGGATGATATCGTCCACGCTCCTGGCCGTCGTCCTGGTCCCGGCTTATTTCGCACTGGCGCAGCGCTTCGACGAATACCTCGCCGCCCGCAAGGCGAAGTCGGCCGCGGCGGGTTCGCGCCGCCTCGTCGAGACCAAGTAGTCGGTGATTCCATGATCCGAGCGGGATGACGTCGAATGTCGGACAGCACGGCGGGAACCCGGGTCACCGACAAGCACACGCGCCGCGAGTTCAACCTCGTGCTCGCCGGTCTGATGCTCGCGCTGACGCTGGCGTCGCTCGACCAGAACATCGTCGCGACGGCCCTGCCGCAGATCACGAGCGACCTCGGAGGCCTGCAGCACCTGTCGTGGGTCGTCACCGCCTTCGTCTTGACCAGCACGATCACCGCACCGCTCTATGGCCGCCTCAGCGACCTCTACGGCCGCAAGCCGGCCTTCACGGTCTCCATAACGATCTTCCTGGCCGGCTCGGCGCTGTGCGGGATGGCCGACGGGATGGTCGCGCTGATCCTGTTCCGGGGGCTCCAGGGCCTGGGCGCGGGCGGCCTGATCGTCCTGGGGCAGACCGTCATCGGCGACCTGGTCTCGCCGAGGGAGCGGGGGCGCTATCAGGGGCTCTTCTCGGCGGTCTTCGCGACCTGCTCGGTCGCGGGGCCGCTGCTGGGAGGGTTCCTCACGCAGTACGCGTCCTGGCGCTGGATCTTCTACGTCAACCTGCCCGTCGGCGCCGCGGCGCTCGTCCTGATCCTGGTCTGGCTCAAGGCTGCTCCGCCCGACGGCTCGCCTCGCGTCGACGTCGCCGGGGTGGTGCTGCTCACCGTAGGAACCAGCTGCCTGCTGCTCGTGCTGAGCTCGGGCGGCGCGGCCTATCCCTGGCTGTCGATCCAGGTGCTCGGGCTTGCGGCGGTCGGCGTCGCCGCCTTCGCTGGCCTGGTACGCGCGGAGATGCGGGCGGCGAAGCCCATCATCCCTCCGGCGCTGTTCGGCAACCGCGTCTTCGTGACCGGCGCCTCGGTCATCGCCCTGAGCACGATGGCGCTGTTCGCGGCCGTGGTGTTCCTGCCGCTGATGTTCCAGCTGCTCATGGGCGCCAGCCCGTCACATGCCGGGCTCATGCTGGCACCGATGATGGGCGGAGTCATAACGGCATCGTTCGGAGGCGGATGGCTGGTCTCCAGGACTGGCCGCTACAAGGCATTGCCGGTGTTTGGGCTGCTGGCCGCGACGTTGTCCTACGCCACTTTGGCCTGGGCCACGTGGGCCGATGCCGGCCTCGTGCCGATCGAGGCGGTCCTGGTGGTCATGGGGCTCGGCATCGGCTTCGTGATGCCGAACCTGACGACGGCGATCCAGAACTCGGTCGAGAGGGGCGAGATCGGTTCGGCGACGGCCACGGCGGCCTTCTTCCGCTCCCTGGGCGGCGCGCTGGGGGTGGCGCTGTCAGGGGCCGTGGTGGCTGGGCACCTCTCCGGGCTGCCCACCGCCCTGCAGAACTCGAGTGGCGGCATCGGCAAGCTCACCGGTCTACCCCATCCCGAGCAGGTGGTCGTCATGCAGGCCTATCGAGGCGGGCTCTCAAGTGCGTTCGTCGCCGGTGCGCTGGTCGCGGCGCTGGGGTTCGTGATCGTGCTCTTCCTCCCCGAGCGGCCGTTGCGGAACACGCCGCTCGACAGCGTCCCATAACCGGTGACCGTGCGCTCGCGCGTCGAAGCCGATGGCGGCGATCTGTCCTCAAGTCCACCGACACGCATCGATCGCGCCGAGCGTATCCGCCGACGCCTGCCGAGCCGGCCGAACGAACCAGTCCACGACATCGGGATACCTTCAGGTCATGGCGCATACACCCACTTCGAGTCGGCCGGCGATGCGCGACCCCGCAGGTCGGCCGGCCGTCCGGAATCGTCATCCGGCGTCCCGGTCGCTCTCGCTGGTGGTTGCATCGCTTGCCGTGGTCGCGGCCACCGCCCTGGCCCATGGCACCAGCCCGGCGGGCGAGTGGTGGGCGGACGCGGATCGCGACCTCGCGGCCATGCACGACCTGATCCGGGAGAACCATCCGGGGCAGGTCGACGGCCAGGATCCCGAGTTCGGGAACTGGCTGGGAGCCGGACCCCATGCGCTGCGGGCGCAGGCGGATGCGGCACGGACCGAGCACGACTACCGGCTGGTCCTGATGACCTACGCCAACGGCTTTGCCGACTACCATCTGGACGTGCGGTTCGACCGGCCCGAACCGGAGCTGTGGCCAGGGTTCCTGACCCGCACCGGCCGTATCGGCGGTCCATCCCAGGTCGTGCTGGTCGAGGACGCGCCCGGGGTCGCGGTGGGCGACGTGCTAGCGGATTGCGGCGCCACGAGCGCCTCCGAGCTGCTGGATGCCCGCGTCCTGCGGCCGCGCACCAATCCCTAGCAGCTCCAGCGCCTGGTCCTGACCTCGCCCTGGCTGACCGTGGTGAGCGCGGACGACCGCGACGGCCAGACGCCGAGCTGCCGTTTCCGTAGCGCCGCCGGCCTGCACGCGGTTGCGGTCCGCTGGCGGCCGGTCGGCGAGGCCTCGCTGTCGCGCCGGATCGCGCAGGCCAGCGGGATCGCGATACCGGCACTCGAGTTGCGCCGGATCGGCGACGTCTGGCTGGTCTCGCTGCCGTCGTTCACCTGGACGGGACCGGATGCGGCCCGCATGCAGGCCCTGGTCGCCACCCTGCGCGACCATGCGGCCGAGCCGCATGCAGCCCGGCACGTCGTGCTCGATCTTCGCGGCAACGGCGGCGGCAACAGCCAGTGGAGTGACGACGTCGCGGCGGCGCTGTGGGGACGAAGCCCGGTCGAGGCGATCGAGGCGAGCGACGACGGCACGCTGGACTGGCGCGTGTCGACGCGCAACCGCGACGCGATCCGCGCCGACGCGGCCGACATGATGGCCGGGGGCCATCCGGAGGAGGCCACCGAATGGAACGGCCTGGCGCGTCGGATGGACCAGGCGCTGCACTCCGGGCAGTCGCTGATGCGGGAGGCCGGCACGCCTCGTCCGGCGACCCCGGTTGGGCCGTCGCCGTTCTCGCACCGCGTCCTGGTGCTGACGGATCCGCATTGCGCGAGCGCCTGCCTCGACTTCGTCGACCTGCTGAACCGGTTGCCCGGCACCGAGCGGATCGGCCTGCCGACCGGAGCCGACACCAACTACCTCGACGTGGCCTTCGCCCCGCTGCCGAGCGGCCAGGCGAGCCTGGTCTATGCCATGAAGGTGTACCGGCATCGGACGCGCGCGGCGAATGCCGCCTATCAGCCTGCGCTTGCCTGGCCGGGTGGGGTGATGACCGACACGTCGGTGAGCCAGTGGGTCGATCGCCTGCCAGCTGACTGAAGCAGCAACGGCGGTCCGCTGGATGCGGGCTTGGGGCGCGGACGGGCACGCCCTCATCCGCCGGTCGGCACCATTACGTCGGACCGGCGACCTGCATGACCGACGTCGGGCAGTCTAATCGGTCTCGTTCCTGAAGCCGGGCGGTTCGAGTGCAAGCACGATCTGACACAGCATCTCGTCCAACCCCGAGCGGCACAGAACCAGGGAGCTTTCGAGACAGGCTGGATGCAGGACACCGACTATCGCTCGGGTGAGAACATACGCCCTCACCCGATTGTCCTCCGCGTCCGGCGAACGTCCCGTGGCACTCCAAAGTGAAGCCAACACATCGCTGAACTCGACCCGGAGGTGCTCGATACCCTTCTCCCTCTTGGCCGAGCTGACCAGCTCGGACTGCCGTCCAGCGCCGCGTCGTCCAGCGAACGACGCGATGACGGCCCTGAGAAAGACCCTGGTCGGCTCGAGCGAGTTCGCCAGCTCGGGATGCCGGACGAGGGTCCTCATGCTCTCGCCCACCTTGCGCCTCTCCTGATCGGCGAGCGCCAGTAGGATCGCATCGCCATCCTGGAAGTACTGGTAGAGCGTGCCGATCGAAATCCCGGCCCTGGTCGCCACCGCGCTCGTCGTGAACGCCTTTTCTCCAGGTGACCTCAACAGCTGACCGGCTGCCTCGAGGATCAACGACACCGTCTGCTGGGATCGAAGTTGGACCGGCTTCTTTCGCCCCGGATCGATGGGTTCATGCTCAAGCACGATAGCCCGCCTTCGACTCGTCCAGGCCCCCCCTCGGCCGATCCGGATCAAGGCTCGACGGAGCGCAAGTGGCGATGGTTCGACACATATCGCAATCTCCGATGTCGATCCGACTCATGAAGAAGGCCGATGGGCGGGATGACGTCGGGGACGAACCCAGCGCACGCGGCTCCTTGGCTGGAGCGCCGAGAAGGCCCCGACCGGCCGCGCAGGCCTGAAACAGCTTGCCCGGGCTCGCGAATGCCCGTGTCCGGTGGTTCGCTGCGTCGCGGCGGTCCATGGGTCCAGGGCAGTATGGAGCGCGACCTCCACCCCGACAAGAGTGGGTGGAGTGCCAGACTATCGCATTGGGGAGCAGCGTTGGAGAAGAAGGCCAGGGCTCTGCCCTGGCCCCAGTGGGGTCCAGGGGCAAAACCCCTGGCCTTCTTCCTAATGCTATAGCCGTGGGGCGTGTCCACACCGTCGCTTAGACGCCGACCGCCACATGACATATGCTACCGCCACCGGCTCCTGGTAAAGCAGGCCAGTCAGTTGGGGAGCAAGGGTGAGCAACTCGACAGCCTTCGGCAGCCATCCCAGCAGCGCGGTGCTGCTCGATCACGTGGCCGGCACCCTCAGCTTCGCACACTACTGCATCGTGGCGACGCACGTCCTGCGCTGCTCGGCGTGTCAGGACACGGTCCTGTTCTGGGAGAGGACCGGAGACCTGCTGCTTGCCGGCTTGCAGCCGGTGGAACCACCGCCCGGCTTGTTGGAACGGTGTCTTGTCGGCATCGCTCAAGACGAAACAGCGCGTGCAAGCCGTGGAAGGGCCAGATCGGTTGGCGACACGGCCCTGCCGCCATCCCTTGACGGCCTGAAGCCCGGCAGGTTGCGTTGGCTGGCCCCGGGGATCCGGCATAGCACGCTCTGGCGCGGCGACCGCAGCACGCTCCATCTCGTTCGCGTCAGAGCGGGCGTCGCGCTGCCGGCACATCGCCATCGCGGCCTGGAGCTGACGTGCGTCCTGAGCGGCGCGTATCAGGACGATGGCAGGCTGTACACCGTTGGCGACGTCTCGGAAGAAGACGATGACGACGAAGGTCTCCCGCGTCGTGGACAGAACCACCTCGTCGTGGCCGAGCCGCCGGAAGACTGCGTGTGCATCATGGCGACGACTGGCCGGCTTCGCTTCAGCGGATGGATGGCTCGGCTGCTTCAGCCCGTGATGCCATTCTGAGGGCACCCTCCCTGATCAGGGTCGTCGGTGTCAGGCTGGTCCCTCAGAGGGCGTTGGTGATGAGCACCACGTAGACCAGCAGGATCGCGTCGATGCAGAGCAGCATCGGCGTGAGCTGGCTCCAGGCGCGGGTCGCCAGCACGATCAGCGTGTAGGCGAAGCACCCGGTGCAGAGCCCCATCATCAGGTCGGTCGTCGTCACACCACCAGCATGATCAGGATCGCGGCGATCCCGTCCTCCGCTCGGCGCCGATGTCGCGCATCCCGTGCATCATCAGCGCGCCGACGATCACCAGCGCCGCGGTGGTCGCCTGCGGGGGCACCACCGCGATCAGCGGCCGGAAGAACAGGCTGATCCCGAACAGGGCGGCCACCACGATGCCGACCAGGCCGGTGCGGCCGCCGGCCTCGACCCCGGCGGCGAACTCGACGTAGGCAGCCACCGTCGAGCTGCCGATCGCCGCTCCGATCACCGAGGCCAGGCCGTCGGCGAGGTAGGCGCGCCGCGCGTTCAGGATGCGTCCCTCGGCGTCCATCAGGCGCCGCGGCGGGTGACGCCGACCAGCGTCGCGGTGGCGGAGAAGAAGTCGGACAGGAAGAAGTAGAGCGTGATCGGCAGCACCAGGAACAGGTGGCCGGTGAACTGGCGCAGGTCGAACGCCCAGAACAAGCTCCGCGGCAGGGTTGGCAGCTCGAGCAGGTGCAACGGGCGGGCCGTCATCGCGTGGCCGGCGGCGTCGTGCACAAATAGGCCGGCCGCGGTGACCGCGCCGATCGAGATCAGCAGCGCGGCCGGCACGCGCAGCGCCATCAGCACCGGCGTCAGCAGGATGGAGCCGAACACCAGCAGCACCGACGGGTCGCGCAGCCTGCCGAACGACACCCGGCCGTGCGCGCCGCTGGCGATGATGCCGCCGTTGCGCAGCCCGAATAGGCGATGAACAGGCCGATGCCGCACTGCAGCCCGATCCGGATCGCACTCGGGAAGCCCTGCACCAGGTGCTCGCGGAAGCGGGTCAGCGACAGCAGCACGAACAGCAGGCCGCCGATCAGCACCATGGTCAGGGCGGTGCCGTAGGACAGCCCCAGCCGCACCACCGCGACCTGGGCGAACACCACGTTCGAGCCCATGCCCGGGGCGAGCGCGATCGGCAGCCGGACCATCAGCGCCATGATCAGCGTGCCGATCATGGCGGCGAGCGCGGTAACCGTGATTAGGTCGTGCACGCCGGCACCGATCGCCGACAGGATCTGCGGGTTGACCACCACGATGTAGCTCATCGCCCCGAACGTGGTGCAGCCGGCGATGATCTCGCGCGACACGGTGGACGGGGCGCCAAGGTCGGCGCCGGAGCCGGCCGGGGCGGCGATCGGGCAATCGCTCATGGCGACCCTCCCCTGCCCGACCCCGGTCCCCGCTTGCAGCGTCCGCCGCCGGCCGCGATAGGATCGGTGCCCCGGACCGAAGGGGTTCGCCGATGCTCGTGGACAGCCACTGCCACCTCGACTTCGATGATTTTGCGGGAGACCTCGACGCGGTGATGGCGCGGGCGCGCGCCGCCGGGATCGGAGGGTTCGTCACCATCTCGCTGCGAGTCGCCGAGGCGGCGCGCGTGCTGGCGGTGGCGGAGCGCTTCGACGACGTGTTCTGCTCGGTCGGCATCCATCCGCATCACGCGCACGAGGAGCCGGACGTGACTGTGGCGCCGCTGGTGTCGCTCGCCGCACGCCCGAGGGTGGTGGCGAACGGAAGCGGGTCATGCCGCAGATCAGGACGTGCCCAGGCAGAGATGATGGCCGGCAAGCCAACAGGCGTTGGCGAGACCGACCTGGTCTCGAAGGAAGGCTAGCCGGTAAGGCACTCCGCATGGCGTCCCGTATCACGTCAACCGGCCAGGAAACTCCTTTGCCGACGTGGCGAACCGCACCTTGGCCCCGTTATCTCCGCATGCCGCAACGGCTTGAGGCGAGCATCGGAAAGTATCTATCATCCTGATGCAGTGGAGGCTTTCGCGCTCAGGTCGACGGCGGCGGCAGACTGCAAACACCCGTGTGCAACCGCTCGTGGAACGTTCGACGCGGATCGGCAGATCGGATCGTCTGGTGCGTGGAAAAGCTCGAGGTCTCCAATCCGACAGCGATCTCGTCATGCGGCTCGTCGACCTGTCTCATCCGGTTCAGCGCCGACCGTCGGTCGCCCCGGCCAGCACGTCTTCCGGGCTTGG
Source organism: uncultured Acetobacteraceae bacterium (assembly GCA_964247725.1). Taxonomy (GTDB): domain Bacteria; phylum Pseudomonadota; class Alphaproteobacteria; order Acetobacterales; family Acetobacteraceae; genus Lichenicola. The sequence goes on from CAXTVM010000008.1 coordinate 50,435, forward strand.
CCGGAGCTGCGGCCGGACGTGCCTCGTCGGCGGGATGGGTATTTTCTGAAGCTGTCGGGCGCCCTGCGCTCCGTAGGCCGAACGACGTCCCGCTCCGGGGCCTGCGATCTGTCGGCGGTCCGGGTGCCCGCTGGCGGCGGGATGCTTCGAGATGCCGGCGCAGGACCTGCGGGCGTTGACGCACTCGGTACCTGACGACGGGGAGGGCATCTGATGCCGGCCATGGTGGCGGCAAGCGCAAGCCCGCCCGAAGGTGCATGAGGTCGTCGACACGCTCGGTCACCCGCCCGCCCCGCAACTTCATGTCGGCCGATGTCGCCGACTAGGCAGCGGCGGGGCGCGTTGCCGCCGAGGTCTGGGACGCGACCGGCGACAACGTCAGGCTGGCCGACGTCGATCGGGGCTATACCGCCGCGGCCGAAGGCATGGCGCCGCACGCCGTCCGGCTGCCGGAGGCCAAGTGCCGCTTCGTCCTGCGGCCCGGCCGGCGGGTCGTGGAACGAACCGTCGCCCTCGTCGGACGCATGCTCGAGGCACGCGGCCGACCCGGTGCGAAATGCGCGACGCCTTCCGGCGATCCGTCTCGCGGGGCTTGCGGGACCGGTGGGGCCTGAATACATCCGGTCAGGCTGCGTGGACCGCGACCGACCCCGCGACGCACCAGAGTTCCATTAGGACTGCCCCCGGTGCTTCGGGCCGCCGGCAGCCGCTGACAAGGAGAGCAGGATGAGCAAGGTAATCGGCATCGACCTCGGCACGACCAACTCGTGCGTGTCGATCCGCGAGGGCGACGAGAACCGGGTGATCGAGAACAGCGAGGGCGCCCGCACCACCCCCTCGATGGTGGCGTTCGCCGAGAACGGCGAGCGGCTGGTCGGCCAGTCGGCCAAGCGCCAGGCGGTCACCAATCCCACCAACACGCTCTACGCGGTGAAGCGCCTGATCGGCCGCCGCTTCGAGGACCCGACCGTCGAGAAGGACCGCGCCCTGGTGCCGTACGCGATCGTGCGCGGCGACAACGGCGACGCCTGGGTCGAGGCCCGCGGCCAGAAATATGCGCCCTCCCAGATCGCCGCCTTCGTGCTGGGCAAGATGAAGGAGACCGCCGAGACCTATCTCGGCGAAACGGTGAGCCAGGCGGTGATCACCGTGCCGGCCTACTTCAACGACGCCCAGCGCCAGGCGACCAAGGATGCCGGCCGCATCGCCGGGCTCGAGGTGCTGCGCATCATCAACGAGCCGACCGCGGCGGCGCTCGCCTACGGGCTCGAGAAGAAGAACGGCGGCACGGTCGCGGTCTACGACCTGGGCGGCGGCACCTTCGACGTGTCGGTGCTGGAGATCTCCGACGGCGTGATCGAGGTGAAGTCGACCAACGGCGACACCTTCCTGGGCGGCGAGGATTTCGACGCCCGCGTGATCGGCTACCTCGCGGACGAGTTCAAGCGCGAGCAGGGTATCGACCTCCGCTCCGACAAGCTCGCCCTGCAGCGCCTGAAGGAGGCGGCCGAGAAGGCCAAGATCGAGCTCTCCTCGTCCAAGGAGACCGAGATCAACCTGCCCTTCATCACCGCCGATGCCACCGGGCCGAAGCACCTGGTGCTGAAGCTCAGCCGCGCCAAGCTGGAGAGCCTAGTCGCCGACCTGATCGAGCGGACGCTGGGTCCGTGCCGGGCGGCGCTGAAGGACGCATCGGTGACGGCGGGCGAGATCGAGGAGGTGATCCTGGTCGGCGGCATGACCCGCATGCCCAAGGTCATCGAGGTCGTGAAGCAGTTCTTCGGCCGCGAGCCGGCCCGCAACGTCAATCCGGACGAGGTGGTGGCGATCGGCGCCGCGGTGCAGGGCGCGGTGCTCAAGGGCGACGTCAAGGACGTGCTGCTGCTCGACGTGACGCCGCTCTCGCTCGGCATCGAGACCCTGGGCGGCGTGTTCACCCGCCTGATCGACCGCAACACCACGATCCCGACCAAGAAGAGCCAGACCTTCTCGACAGCCGAGGACAACCAGTCGGCCGTGACCATCAAGGTCAGCCAGGGCGAGCGCGAGATGGCGGCCGACAACAAGGTGCTGGGCCAGTTCGACCTGATGGGCCTGCCCGCCGCACCCCGCGGCGTGCCGCAGATCGAGGTCACCTTCGACATCGACGCCAACGGCATCGTCTCGGTGTCGGCCAAGGACAAGGCGACCAACAAGGAGCAGCAGATCCGCATCCAGGCGTCCGGCGGGCTGTCGGACAACGACATCGACCGCATGGTCAAGGAGGCCGAGGCCAATGCCGACGCCGACCGTGCCAAGCGCGCCGCGGTCGAGGCACGCAACGGGGCCGAGAGCCTGGTGCACCAGACCGAGAAGATGCTGTCCGAGAACGCCGACAAGGTCCCGACGGCCGAGAAGGCCGACGCCGAGGCCGCCATCGCCGCAGCCCGCACGGCGCTGGAAGGCCATGACGTCGAGGCGGTGAAGTCGGCCACCGAGCGTCTGACCCAGGTGTCGATGAAGCTCGGCGAGGCGATGTACAAGGCCGGTGCCGGAGCGCCGGGGGCGGCCGGGGCCGATCCGTTCGCGGCCGCCGCCGGAGCCGCGGGCGCCGCACCGGGCGGCACCGCCGGCGCTGCCGGCGGCGAGCGCGTGGTCGATGCCGACTTCGAGGACATCGACGACAAGAAGAAGTCCGCCTGAGCGGCGATCGGCACCCGCGCCTCTGATCGGGCGGGTGCCGGTCGCCGGCGGCGGATGCACGACATGACGGCCGCGCGAGCCCATCGGGGCGCGATCGGGCCGCCGATGGGGAACACATGGCGAAGCAGGACTACTACGCGACCCTGGAGGCCGCTCGAGACGCCTCCGCGGACGACCTCAAGAAGGCGTATCGCAAGCTCGCCATGAAGTATCATCCGGACCGCAACCCGGGCGACAAGGCGGCCGAGGGCCGGTTCAAGGAGTTGAACGAGGCCTACGACGTCCTGAAGGACGATCAGAAGCGCGCCGCCTACGACCGCTTCGGCCACGCCGCCTTCGAGGGGGGCGGGCCCGGCGCCGGCGGCTTCGAGGGCGGCCTCGGCGACATCTTCGACCAGGTGTTCGGCGACATGATGGGCGGCGGCCGGCGCGGCGGCGGCCGTGCCCGCACCGGCGCCGACGTGCGCGCGCAGGTCGAGATCGGCCTCACCGACGCGTTCGCCGGCGTAAAGGTGCCGCTTCGGGTGCCGAGCCGGATCGCCTGCGAGACGTGCGCCGGCACCGGCTCGGAGGACAAGAGCCGCGGCGCCGAGACCTGCCCGACCTGCCACGGCGCCGGCAAGGTGCGCGCGCAGCAGGGCTTCTTCCTGGTCGAGCGCGGCTGCCCGACCTGCGGCGGCGCGGGCCGGGTGGTGCGCAGCCCGTGCCGCGTCTGCCGCGGCGCCGGCACCGTCGAGCGGGAGCGCAACATCTCGGTCGACATCCCGGCCGGCATCGAGGACGGCACTCGGCTGCGGGTACAGGGCGAGGGCGAGGCCGGGCCGCAGGGAGCGCCGAACGGCGACCTCTACGTGCATGTCGGCGTGAAGCCGCACGACATCTTCCAGCGCGACGGCTCCACCGTGGTCGTCCGCGTGCCGCTCGGCATGACCACCGCGGCGCTGGGCGGCCATGTCGAGGTGCCGGTGGTGGACGGCACCCGCGCCAAGCTGGCGGTGCCGGCCGGCAGCCAGACCGGCGACCAGCACCGGCTGCGCGGCAAGGGCTTCTCGGTGCTGCGCAGCGCAGCACGGGGCGACATGTACGTGGTGCTGGCGGTCGAGACGCCGCGCCACCTGAGCAAGCGCCAGCGCGAGCTGCTCGAGGAGTTCCAGGCCGAGAGCGGCGAGAACGGCAAGAGCAGCCCGGAGACGGAGGGCTTCTTCGGCAAGGTGCGCGACTTCTTCGACGGCAAGAGTTGAGGCCGCCCCGTCCGTCCGGGATGTCCGGTAGCGACTGCGTGAGCGGGGCTGAAACCGCGGCGCCGGATGACACATGCAGGGGGTTCACGGTCACGTCCCCCCCACCCGTGCCGGGAACAGGATTGGACGGCGCGGCCCCCCCGGCCGCGCCGTCTCCCTGTACGGCCTCATGCGGATAGGCATCGCCGGCATTTCCGGACGGGTCGGCCGGCTGCTGGTGGACGAGGTCCAGGCGGCGGGCGACGCGCTGGTCGGCGGCACGGCACGAGGCCAGGCGGACGTGGCCGACGTCCGCCTGTTCGACGACATCGCCGCCCTGGCCGCCGCCTGCGACGTGGTGATCGACTTCACCCATGCCGACACCGTCGTGCCGCACGCTCGGGCGCTGCGCGATGCCGCCGCGGCCTGGGTGCTGGGCACCACCGGGCTCGATGCGGCGGCGCAGGCGGCGGTGGACGCGGCCGCCGCCCGCGTGCCGGTGGTGCAGGCGGCGAACTTCTCGCCCGGGGTCACGCTGATGCTGGAACTGGCGCGACGCATGGCGATGGCGCTGCCGCCATCGGACTACGACGCTGAGATCCTCGAGATGCACCACCGGCAGAAGCGCGATGCGCCGTCCGGAACCGCGCTGGCGCTCGGCAAGGTTGTGGCGACGGCACGCGGGGCCGTGCTGGGCCAGGTGCGGGACAGCGGCCGCGACGGCGATACCGGGGCCCGCGCGCCGGGGGCGATCGGCTTCGCGGCGCTGCGCGGCGGCCAGATCGTCGGCGAGCACACGCTGAGCTTCACCGCCGGCACCGAGCAGCTGGCCCTCAGCCACCGTGCCTTCGACCGCCGCGTGTTCGCCGCCGGTGCGCTGCAGGCGGCGCGCTGGGCACAGGATCGGCCGCCTGGCCTGTATGGCATGGAGGACGTGCTCGGGTTGCGTTGAGCGTAAGGAAGGCCAGGGCTCTGCCCCTGGCCTTCCTCCCGGCGCCCGTTCTTGACCCTGCCCCCCGTTTCGGCCACATCCCGCTGCTCCGCGGCGATCTTGTTCAGGTGGCGCCTCGCGCCGCACGAGGAGCACCATGCGCAACAAGGGCGACTTCCTGTTCACCTCGGAATCGGTGTCCGAGGGCCATCCCGACAAGGTGGCCGACCGCCTGAGCGACACCGTGCTCGACTGCTTCCTGGCGGCTGACCCCGAGGCGCGCGTCGCCTGCGAAACCCTGGTGACGACCAACCGCATCGTGCTGGCGGGCGAGGTGCGCGGCCCGGCTTCGGTGACCCGCGAGCAGCTGGTCGAGGCGGCGCGCGAGGCCGTGCGCGACATCGGCTACGACCAGTCCGGTTTCTCCTGGAAGAACGCCGAGGTGCAGTACTACCTGCACGAGCAGTCGGCTGACATCGCCGTCGGCGTCGACGGCGCCGGCAACCGGGAGGAGGGCGCCGGCGACCAGGGCATCATGTTCGGCCACGCCACCCGCGAGACCGAGACGCTGATGCCGGCACCGATCCACTACGCGCACGCCATCCTGGCCCGCATGAACGCGCTGCGGAAGTCGGGCGACCCGCGCGGGCGCGGCCTGCAGCCGGACGCCAAGAGCCAGGTCACGCTGCGCTACGTGGACGGCCGGCCGGTCGGCGCCACCAGCGTGGTGATCTCGACCCAGCACGACGAGGGCATGGGCCAGGCCGACATCCGCGCGCAGCTTGGCGCCGTGGTCGCGGAGGTGCTACCGGCCGGCTGGGATGTCCCGGACGCCGAGTTCTACGTCAACCCGACCGGCATCTTCGTGATCGGTGGCCCGGACGGCGATTGCGGCCTCACCGGACGCAAGATCATCGTCGACACCTATGGTGGTGCGGCCCCGCACGGCGGCGGCGCGTTCTCGGGCAAGGACCCGACCAAGGTCGACCGCTCGGCTGCCTATGCGTGCCGCTACCTCGCCAAAAACATCGTCGCCGCGGGCCTCGCCGACCGCTGCACGCTGCAGATCTCCTACGCGATCGGGGTGGCGCACCCGCTGTCGATCTACGTCGACCTCGACGGCTCGGGCCGGGACGTCGACGAGGACCGGCTCGGCCGGGTGCTGCGCGAGGTGGTCGACCTCACGCCGCGCGGCATCCGCCGGCACCTGCGGCTGAACCGGCCGATCTACGGCGTGACGTCGGCCTACGGCCATTTCGGGCGTACCCCGGATGCGGCGCTCGACACCTTCACCTGGGAGCGAACTGACCTCGTCGACACGCTGCGGCAGGCGTTCAACCGCTAACCGCGTGTGTCGGACAGGCCCAGCCCGAAGCCGCCGCCGGACCGGCTCTATGGGCGCCAGCGCGGCCATCCGCTGCGGCCGCGGCAACGGCGCCTGCTCGAGCTGACGCTGCCGCGGCTGCGCGTGCGCCAGCCGGCCCATCCGGCCGCATGCTTCGGGATGGTGCCGGAGACGCTGTGGCTGGAGGTGGGCTTCGGCAACGGCGAGCACGCGCTGGCGCAGAACGCCGCCCACCCGGCGGTCGGGCTGATCGCCTGCGAGGTGTTCGAGAACGGGCTCTGCTCGCTGCTCTCCCGTCTGCTGCCGGACGGCGACGAGGCGACCGCGCCGCTTCCGCCCGGCCTGCTTCTGTGGGACGACGACGCCCGCACGCTGCTGCGCCTGCTGCCTGACGCCTGCCTCGACCGGCTGTTCCTGCTGTTCCCCGATCCCTGGCCGAAGGCGCGCCACGCCAAGCGGCGCTTCGTGCATCCGCAGATGGTCCCGCTGCTGGCACGGGTGCTGCGGCCGGGCGCCACCTGGCGGGTCGCCAGCGACGATCCGACCTACCAGGCCTGGGTCGCCGAGGTGATGGCAGCACAGGACCTGTTCGAGACGCCGCCGCCCGCCATCGCTCGGCCCGACGGTTGGCCGCCGACGCGCTATGAAGCCAAGGCACTCGCGGCGGGTCGGCGGCCGCTGTACTGGTCGTTCGTGAGAAGAAGGTAAGGCCAGGGCTCTGCCCTGGACCCGCCAAGGGCCGGGGTCCTTGGATCCCATTCATTAAGGTGAGGCATGCTGACGCGCGTGGCGATCTATGAGGGTGCGATCATCCAGGGCACCGAGGCGGCGTTCTTCGCCGATGTCGAGACGCGGCTGCTGCCGATCTGGAAGAGCTTCCCGAACGTGCTGGCGGTCCGGGTGCATCGGGTCGTGGGCACCGACCCGGGCGCCATCCCGATCGCCATGACGCTGGAGATGGACTTCGTCGACCAGGCGGCCCTCGACCAGTCGCTGGCCTCCGACATCAAGACCCGATCCCATGCGCTCACGCTGGAAGTCCTGAGGCCCTTCTCCGGCCGCTTCTTCCACTACGTGGCAGAGGTGTTCTGAGCCTACCCAGAGGTGGTCTGAGAATGGGTTGCCGGATGAGAGTGCCGCGCAGCGGCACGGCCGGCGTGCCTTCCGAGAACCGGAGCGGAGCGGCCTTGATGGCCGTGAGCACCGGAAGCGCAGGAAGGTGCGTCGGATCGCCGGCACACGCCGTTCTTGGACGGTCGCCTAGCCGCTGGCGAGGGCCTCGGCTTGCTGCACGGCCACCTCCTCGCTGACCTTGACCCACAGGGCGGCGGCGTCGAGCTTGTCCTCGGCGCGCAGCTCGGCGGCGCGCTTCAGGGCCCAGGCGCGGGCGTTGCGGCCATGCTTGTTGATCATCAGCCGCGCCGCCTGACGGTAGCTCATGCGGGGCCGACGCGCGGCGGCCAGGGTGTGGTCGGCAACACCGGCTTGGGTCGTAGTCATGCTCGTCATCATCACTCCGCGTCGTCTGTCTCGATCAGGAAGACGGCGAACTCGTCCTGCTCGTCCTCGCTGATGTCTCCGTCGGCCAAGGCCTCGTCGAAGCCGGCCTGATAGTGCGCGACCTGCTCGTCGCTGGCCTCGTGAACCTCGAGCGCGGCGCTCCCGTCCCACAGCGGTGTGCCGCCCCGGGTGAACTCCTGCAGCGCCTCGGTCACGTTGCCGGTCTTGGCCTCCTCCCGGGCGAGCTCGAGCGAGCCCTCCGGGAACACCACGATCGGCTCGCCGCCGATCTCGATCACATACAGCGGCATGGGGATCGCACCTTCAGAACCGGCTGGCAGTGACACGAGCGCGACATGCAGGCGGACGCCGCGAGGTCCGCTCCATCCGGCCGGCTGGCGTTGCTTAGCAGCAACGGCAGCGGCAAAAAAGGCAGTTCCGCGTCCGCCACGCCCGCCCGCCCTGTTTTTGGGGACCACGCAGGGCGCCAGGGCCACGCCAGGCCCGCCGTCTTGTCGGCCAGGAGACCGCCAGGGCCACGGCGAGGTTCAGAAACAGCGCCAGCAGGCCGGTCGAGACCGTCGTCGTGGCGAGGCCCAGATGCAGCGCGTGCACCGGTTTCAGCCCGTCCTCCATCACCAGCCCGGTGCCGCCGGCCATGCCGGCGGCCCAGCCAGCCAGCAGGCCGGTGGCGCTCAGGGTCCGCGGCAGCAGCCCCAGCACCAGCGCCGGCAGGGTCTGCAGCACCCAGATGCCGCCGAGCAGCTGCAGGTCGATCGCGAACGCCGGGTTCAGCAGCAGGATGCAGCCGAGTGCCGCCAGCTTGACCAGCAGGCCGCTCACCTGCGCGGCCCGGGTGCCGTCGCGCGGTCGCCGCGGCAGCAGGTTGCGGGTGACCAGGTTGGCGGCGCCGATCGCCATCACCGCCGCCGGCACCAGCGCGCCGACCGCGATCGCGGCGAACGCGAAGCCCGCGAACCAGCCCGGAAAGATGCGCAGGAACAGCAGCGGAACCACCGCGGTGGCGTTGCCGGTGACGATGCCCGCGGCATGCGCCATCAGCCCCAGGAGGGCGATCAGCCCGAGCAGAAGCGTGTAGGCCGGCAGCAGCGCGGCGTTGCGGCGGATGGTGTCGGCGTCGCGGGCCGCCAGCACGCCGGTCAGCGTATGCGGATACAGGAACGCGGCCAGCGCCGAGCTCAGCGCCAGCGTTGCGTAAGGGACCGCCTGGCCGGCCCGGAGCACGTGGCCGTCCGGCGGCGGCGGCCCCGGGATGCGGGCATGCGCGAACATGGCGCCGTAGCCGCCCAGATGCAGCGGGATCACGGTGATGGCGGCGATCACCACGAGGTAGATCATCGCGTCCTTCAGGAACGCGGTCAGCGCCGGCGCGTGCAGGCCGCCGAGCCAAGTGTAGGCGGCGAGCGAGACGAAGGCGGTGATCAGCGGCGCCTCGCCCGGCAGGCCCAGCGCCTCCAGCACGGTGCGGATGCCGACCAGCTGCAGCGCGATGTAGGGCACGATGGCCAACAGCCCGGTAGCGGCGACGGCGACCTCCAGCGCGCGGCTGCCGTGGCGGGCGCGCACCAGGTCTGCCGCGGTCAGGTGGCCGCCCGCCTTGGCGCGCTGCCACAGCCTCGGCATCACCGCGTAGACGAACGGGTAGACAATGATCGTGTAGGGCAGGGCGAAGAAGCCGAAGGCGCCGGTGCCGTAGACCAGCGCCGGCACCGCGATCACTGTGTAGGCGGTATAGAAGTCGCCGCCGACCAGGAACCAGGTGATCCAGGTGCCGAACGAGCGGCCGCCGAGGCCCCAGTCCTCGGCGGTCCCGCCGCCGCCACGGTCCACACCGGCATGGCCGCGGCGCCAGCCGAGCCCCGCGCCGAGCAGGATGGTGGTGGCGAAGAACAGCACGAACACGAGGATGCCGAGCGCGCCCGGCGTGGCGGCGGCCGGGCCGAACGAAGCCGCGGACGCGGTCACGCGCGCTCCAGCCGCCAGGCCAGCCAGATTAGCAGCGAGGTCAGCGGCACCCAGGCGAGCTGGTACCAGTAGAAGAACGGGAAGCCGAGCAGCGCCGGCGCCGGCCGGTCGTAGAACGGCACCCAGAGCAGGCCGGCCACCGGCAGCAGCAGCAGCAGCCGGCCAAGCGGCCGGCCGCGACGGTCACCGGGTTGGATCGTCATCGGGCGGGGTCCTTGGCTTGCGCGGTTCCGTCAGGTCTCATGCCATCGACGATGCCGTTCCGAAAGGCAGCCGCGATGAAGCGGTGGGTCGCCGGATGTCGAGCACGCTGCCGCGGTCGCGGAGATGGCGGCTGCCAAGGGGCGCAAGGAGGTCATGATGCGCCGGCGATCCCGGCCGCGGCGATCCGCAGGGAACCGCGGCATCGACCTGCTGCTCGATGCTACGACCGAGTTCGCCGGCAACGTCGGCGGCGGTACGAGGCAGGGTGCGACCTTCGCCAACCAGGGCGGCTTCGAGGCCGACATCGATTGGCGGCGTCTGGCCGGCATCACGCGCCTCTCCACCCATGCCGTCACATCGGGACACAGCGCATGCCCGGACGCGGTCTGGGCCGGCCGCGTTTGCCTGCGCGCGATATCGGGCACGTACATCCAGACCGGTGTCTACGAGGTCAACCACGGCTTCTACGGCGACCGAACTTCCGCGGCGGCTTCAAGTTCGACATCTCGCAGGACAGCGGCGTCCATATGCCGATCGAGATCGCCTACGAACCGTCGGTAGGCATGAACGGGTTGCCTGGCCACTACATGATCGGCTTCGGCTACGACTCCTCGTCCACCTACAGGAATTTTGCCGCAGCGCCGAGCGCCACCTCCGACGGGGGATCGGGCACGCCGATCCCGAGGCACGGCGGCAATACAAGGCTGGGTACTGGTCGACCAGATGCTGCTGCGTCAAGGACCGGGCGACATCGGCGTCATCGTCCTGGGCGGTTTCGTCCATAGCGACCTGAACAGCTCGCCTTATGCCGAGCGGTACCCCACCGCTGCGCTGGATCGCGGTTCCTGGCACGCGGGGCCGCAGGACATCGTCGGGCCGCTGTTCATCTACAACACGGTCAGCGGCGTGCTGGGCAAGGTGCAGTGGCAGCAGGCGAATTGGGAGTGTCCTTCAGCAACACGGCCGCCGGACCGCAAACGCACGAGATGGTTCTCGAGGCGAACTACGACATCCACGTCATGCGCGGCGTGAACTTCCAGCCCGAGCTCCAATACGTGTTCCGACCGAACGCCCAGACGAACATCCACGACGCGGCCGTGTTCGGCTTCAAGGCGCATGTTGAGTCCTGACTGGCACCCCGGACCCTCGTTCCGAAGCCGCCGGCAGGCCAGATCGGTGGCTGGCATCCGATGCGGACCGGTGCTCCCGACGCTTCGCCTGGCCGGATCGCCTAGTCGATGCCAGGCAGCGCGATGGAAGATTGACATCCGGAGATTCTTGGTCCGGACCTGTGGGGAAGCATTGTCGGAGCCGGCCTCCGGTCGCTGTCGACTCACATGGCCGGCTGCGGCAGGCGTGATCCCGGAGTGACGTCATGCACATCGCCTTCATAGTCGCGACCGCCGCCCTTGGCGGGCTGCTGTTTGGCTACGACACCGGCGTCATCTCGGGCGCGTTGCTGTTCCTGCGGGAGGCGTTTCATCTTTCCAACCTGATGCTGGGCGTGGTCACCAGCATCGCCCTACTGGGTGCCGCCGGTGGAGCGGCCGCAGCAGGGCGGCTGGCGGACCGTTTCGGCCGGCGCCCGATCCTGCTGGCGACAGCGGCGATCTTCGTGCTGGGAGCCATCGTGGCGGCGATGGCGCCCGATCTCGCCGTGCTGCTTGGCGGCCGCCTCCTGGTCGGCATCGGCATCGGCGGCGCCTCCATGCTCACGCCGCTCTACCTCGCGGAAATCGCTCCGGCAAAGGAACGCGGCGCCCTCGTCTCCTTCAACCAGCTCGCGGTCACGGTGGGGATCCTGGGCTCCTACCTGATCGGGTACGCCCTGGCTGCCGATGGTGCCTGGCGGTGGATGCTCGGCCTGGGCGCGGTACCCGGTCTAATCCTTGCCGTCGGGATGATCCTCCTGCCGGAGACCCCGCGTTGGCTGGCCGGGCACGGGCACATCGACCGGGCACGGGCCGCCCTGCTCCAGCTGCGCGGCGTTGGCACCGACATCGGCGCCGAGATGGCGCAGCTCCGCGACGAGCTCACCCCCAAGGCCCGGAACGAGCCGGAGAGTCGTCTCGGCCACGCATCGGCTCGGCTGCCGCTGATCGTGGGCATCGGACTCGCCGTCTTCCAGCAGGTCACCGGGGTCAATACCGTCATCTACTTTGCGCCGACCATCTTTCAGGCATCCGGCCTCTCGTCCGCGTCCGCGGCGATCCTGGCCACGGCCGGCATCGGCGTCGTGAACGTCGTCATGACGATGGTCGCGATCTGGCTCGTCGACCGCGTCGGCCGGCGCGTGCTGCTGCTGTGGGGCCTCGGCGGGATGGGCGGCAGCCTCTGCCTGCTGGCGCTGGGCTTCATGCTCGGCAAGGGGCCCGTACTGGGATGGCTGACGGCAGGCAGCCTGACGGCCTACATCGGGTGCTTCGCGATCGGCCTGGGCCCGGTGTTTTGGCTGCTGATCTCAGAGATCTTCCCCATGGCCATCCGGGCACGCGGGATGTCGGCCGCCACCATCGCCAACTGGTTGTCCAACCTGGTCGTGGCACTGACCTTCCTCGACCTCGCCGACGTGCTGGGCCATGCCGGCGTCTTCCTGCTCTACGCCGCCCTCACCTTCGCCGGGCTGGTGTTTGCCTACGCCCTCGTGCCGGAAACCAAGGGGCTCAGCCTCGAAGGCATCCAGGCGCTCTGGGCAGGGCGTGCAGGGCGTGCAGGGCCGGAGCTGCGCGGGCGGATCTGAGGCAAGGCCGGATCGAACCCGGCAGGCAACGATCGACTCCATCGATCGCCAGCCGGTCCGAACGCGGACGCGGCAAATCACGATGTCCGCAGAGGCCTTGCAGGCCGTCGGGGTAACGCCGCAGGTAATCGTCCCGGAGCCGGCGGAGGCGACATGACCGACGAGATCGACCCAGACGACCGGACCGGCGAGGATTCGCCGCATCTCGACGCGGCCGAGCGCAAGCAGGCGGCGGACCGGGCGCATGTCGAGGCGCTCGTCATCTACGAGGTGGTGCGCGAGCAGGGCGAGAAGGCGCTGGAGCGCTCGTTTGCGGCCCTGGCGTGGTCCGGGCTCGCCGGCGGGCTGTCGATCGGCTTCTCCTTCGTGGCCGAGGCCTACCTCAAGGGCGGCATGCCGGAGGCGCCCTGGGCGGCGCTGGTGCAGGGCTTCGGCTACAGCCTGGGCTTCCTGATCGTGGTGCTGGGCCGGCAGGAGCTGTTCACCGAGACCACGCTGACGGTGCTGATCCCGGCGCTGCGCCGGCCGAGCCTGCGCGCGTTCGGCGGCACCATGCGGGTGTGGGGCATCGTCCTGGCCGCCAACCTGGTGGGCACGCTGGTGTTCGGCGCCATCGCGGCGCAGCGCGGCATCTTCTCGGACGCCGCCTACGGCGCCATGCGGTCGCTGTCGGCGGCGCTGATGTCGCACTCGTTCCTGGTGACGATGGTCGGTGCCGGGTTCTCCGGCTGGCTGATCGGGCTGATGGTCTGGCTGCTGCCGGGCGCCGGCCCGGCCCGGCCGCTGATCATCATCCTGCTGAGCTACACCGTCGCGCTGTGCCAGTTCCCGCACGTCGTCGCGGGCTCGGTGGAGGCGGCGTTCGCGGTGGCGGCGGGCCAGGCGAGCGTGTCGGACTACCTGATGCGGTTCCTGCTGCCGACGCTGATCGGCAACGTCGTCGGCGGCTGCCTGCTGACCGCCCTGCTCAACCACGCGCCAGTTGCGGGCGAGGTCGCTCAGGCCGGCGAAACGGCGGATTGACCTAGGCGTCGCGGCGCAGGATGCCGGCCAGCGCGTCCAGCAGCGCATCGCACTCGGCGTCGGTGCCGACGGTGATGCGCAGGTAGTCGGCGATCCGCGGCCGGGCGAAGTGCCGCACCAGCACGCCCTGCTCCCGCAACGCCGCCTGCAGCGTGGCCCCGGCCCGGTCCGGGTGGCGCGCGAACACGAAGTTGGCGGCGGACGGCAGCACCTCGAGACCGAGCCGCTCCAGCCCCCGCACCAGGCGGCCGCGGCTGGCCAAGATCAGGCCGCGCGTGCGCTCGAACCAGTCCCCGTCCTCGATCGCGGCGGTGGCGCCCGCCTGCGCCAGCCGATCGAGCGGATAGGAGTTGAAGCTGTCCTTGACCCGGGCAAGCGCCTCGATCAGCTCGGGCTGGCCGAACGCGGCGCCGACCCGCAGGCCGGCCAGCGCGCGCGACTTCGACAGCGTGTGCACCACCAGCAGGTTCGGATGGCGGTCGATCAGGCCGATCGCCGAGCGGGCGCCGAAATCGACATAGGCCTCGTCGATCACCACCGGCTGGTCCGGATGGTCGTCCAGCAGCGCCTCGATGTCGGCGAGCGGCAGGGCGATGCCGGTAGGCGCGTTCGGGTTGGCCAGGATGATGGCGCCGCAGGGGCGCCGGTAGTCGGCGACGCGGACCGCCAGCGCCCCGTCGAGCGGCACCTGCTCGGAGGCGATGCCATAGAGGCCGCAATAGACCGGGTAGAAGCTGTAGGTGATGTCCGGGAACAGCAGCGGCCCGTCCTGCAGCAGCAGCGCCTGGAAGGCGTGCGCCAGCACCTCGTCGGACCCGTTGCCGACCAGCACCTGTGCCGGGTCGAGGCCATGGTGACGGGCCAGCGCGTGGCACAGGCCGGTGCTGGCGGGATCCGGGTAGAGCCGCAGGCCCTCGTCGGCGGCGTCCCGGATCGCCTCCAGAACCCTGGCGCTGGGGCCGTACGGGCACTCGTTGGTGTTGAGCTTGACCAAGCCGGGGCGGCGCGGCTGCTCACCGGGGACGTAGGGGGTGAGCCCGTGGACGCGGGCGCTCCAGAAGCGGCTCATGCGGAAGGTCCGGAAAGGGGGCGGTCGGAACGGATCGAGGGGCAGATATAGGGGCGATGCCGCACGGTGTCGCGAGGGTGGAACGCCGGGCTCGGCTACCGCGTCGCATAGGGCACGGTGCATGCGGACAGGAGACCTTCGATGTTGCAGAACGTTCCAGCCGGGGTTGGGCGCGCCCTGAGTGGCATCAGGGGGAATGCGGACAGCCTGATGTCGGCCGATGCAGCCTTCTCGGCGGTGCCCGACGTGATCCAGCTGACCTCTCCCGCCTTCGCGCAAGGCGGCCCGATCCCGGTCGTCTACACCGAGGACGGCGCCAAGCTATCGCCCCCGCTGAGCTGGATCGGGGTGCCGCCGGAGGCGGAAGGGCTGGTGCTGCTGATCGAGGACCAGGACAGCCCGACGCCGCGGCCGCTGGTCCATGCTATCCTGGCTGGGCTGTCGCCGCATGACGGCGAGCTGGCGGAAGGCGCGCTGCCGAGCCCGGATCACGAGGGCGAGGATCACGGGCTCGGCCGCAACTCCTTCCTGCGGCGCGCCTACCTGCCGCCCGACCCGCCGCGCGGGCACGGGCCGCACCGCTATGCGTTCCAGATCTTCGCGCTCGACCAGATACCCGAGTTCAGCCACGTGCCGGGTCGCGGCGCGCTGCTCGAGGCGTTGCGCGGCCACGTGATCGCCCGCGGCATGCTGGTCGGCACCTACGAACGGAGCTGAGCCGTCGCGGCCCGACGGAGGTCGGGCCTACGACTCCTCATCGTCGGGGATGTCGGCGGCGGGCTCGTCCGGGACCGGCTTCGGCTTGCGGCCGCGCCGGGCGGCGGTCTTCGGTGGCGCCTCGTCGGCAGCTGCCTCGGCGGGCGGCGCGTCTGCCGCGGCCGGCGCCGGTTGCGCCCCGGAATGGCGCGAGAGCTGCTCCTGCAGCTGGTCGATTCGGTTGGCGGCCTCGCGGGACGCCTCGACCGCCTCCCGATTCTTCGCGCGCAACACGACGTTGGCGCGCTCCAGCTTCTCGATTCGATCCCGCAACTCCTGCTTGCTCTGCGTCGGCGCCCGCGGCGCCGCGGGCGCCCGGGGAGTGCGCGACGCGGCGGCCTTCGGCTTCGGCGCGGTGGCGGTCCTGCGGGCGGGCGCCTTCTTCGCGGGCGCGGTGGCGCCGGCCGCCCGGCCCCGGGTGGCGGCCGGCTTCGCGCCGCGGGTGACGCCGGTCTGCCTGCGTCCGGACGTCGGAGTGGTCTTGCGCGCCATCTGCTCGCTTTCGTTGTTCTGTATCGGATCTCGATCGACCCAATTCTGTTCGACGCCACGCAAGGCCACGGGTTCCCGCGATCGGCGCCGACGCGCGCGGATCAGACGCCCGGCGGATCGAGGCTGACCAGCTCGGGCGTATCGTAACGCCGCAGGCTGTCCAGATGGAGTCCTGCGTCGTCGAGAAACAGGTCGCGCGACAGCCCGGACACCAGCCGTTCGACGCCGTAGCGCATGCCGCTGATCGAGGCGCCGGACAGCCCCATGCTCGGCGTCGCCCCGAAGGTGAAGTTGTGGACGTGGCGGAGTGCCGGCGCTCGGCCCGGCACGCGCTCCTGGAACTGGAAGGCGTCGCCCAGATAGGGATGGCTGCCAAGCAGGGAGTGCGCCTCGTCCGCGGGCGGCGTGAAACGATCGCGCCAAAGCGCGATATCGGCGGCGAAATGATCGAGCTCGGGACGTAAGGCCAGGTCGATCAGATACCCGGTGCCGACGATGAGCCGGTCGAAGCGAAGCTCGGCCGCAGGCGTGCCGACGACGATCTCGTCGCCCTCCATGCGTGCGCTGTCCCACGGGCAGCCGGTGCGCAGCGCGAACGTCTCGTGCCGGCGGCAGCGCCAGAACGTGTCCTGCGGCGGCGGCTGGTTCAGGTCGAAGATGTGCCGCATGAAGCGCCAGCGCACGAGGTCGGGCAGCTCGGCGAAGTGGCCGAGGAAGCCGGCGTTCTCCATCCAGCGATACGGGTTGACTCGCGGCAGCTCGCGCCGGCGCAGGCAGAGCGTGACCGACGCGGCACCGGCCTCCAGCGCGGTGGCGGCGTTGTCGAAGGCGGACGCGCCGGCCCCCAGCACGCCGATGCGGCGGCCGCGCAAGGCCACGAAGTCGATCGCGGCGGCGGTGTGCGCGTAACGGTCCGGCGGCAGCGCGTCGCGGATGAAGTCCGGCACGTGCCAGGCGCCGCCGCCGTCGATGCCGGTGGCCAGCACCACCTTGCGGGCGAGCCGGCTGCGGCGCCCGTCCGGACCGTCCAGGGTCAGGCGCAGCAGGTCGGCGCCGTCATGGCGCTCGGGCACGATGGCGCCGACCGCGGTGTCGTTCTGGACCGGCAGGTCCAGCACGCGGCGATACCAGTTGAGATAGGCCTGCCAGTCGTGGCGGGAGATCTTACCCAGCGCCGCCCAGGCGTCGGCGCCGCGCGCGGCCTCGAACCAGGCGCGCGGCGTCAGGCTGGGGAGGCCGAGATCGGGACCGGTGACGTGCTTGGGCGTGCGCAGGGTGAGCATGCGCGCGACCGTGACCCACGGCCCCTCGCGGCCGGCCTCGTTGCGGTCGAACACGGCGATATTGCCGACCTTGCGGCGCAGCAGGCCGAATGCGGTGGCCAGCCCGCCCTGGCCGCCGCCGACGATGGCGACGTCCAGCACCGGCTCGCCGGCCGCGGCGCGCGGCGGCACCCAGGCATGCGCCGGGTAGTCGATCAGGGCGAGGTCGCGCCGCACCCGCTCCTCGAGGGCGGCGAGGTCGCCCGGGACGGCGAGGGCGGCGTGCATCGACTGGTCGGGCAAGGCGTGTCCTCCAGGCGGGCCGCTCAACTGCCGCGATAGGTGGCGTAGCCAAACGGCGACAGGATCAGCGGCACGTGGTGGTGCGCGTCCGGATCGGTGACGCGGAAGCGGATCGGGATCTCGTCGTAGAAACCGGGGCCGCTGCCGCGCCAGGCGGCGACCTCGAACAGCAGCTCGTAGAGGCCAGCCTGCAGCGCGGCACCCTGAAGCAGCGGCGCGTCGCAGCGGCCGTCTGCGTTGGTGCGGTGGCGGCCGAGCTCGATGCGGCGTCCTTCCTCGAGGCGGATCAATACGAGGCCGAGACCGGCGCCGGGGCGGCCGGTGGCGGTGTCGAGGACGTGGGTGGTGAGAAGGCCAGGGCGCTGCCCTGGACCCGTTGGGGCCGCGGGCCCCAAACCCCGATTCATAAGAGGAGAGACCGTTCATGATTGTAAACAGCAAACCGAATCGGGGTCTGGGGCCCGCGGCCCCGGTGGGGTCCAGCGGCAGAGTCCCTGGCCTTCTTCCTTATCCTCATGCCTAGCAGCGGCCTTCCAATTGGAGCGGTTCCAAACGATAGCACAGCCAGTACGCGAGGAGACGAAGCGTTAATGAACCCGGCGACACGGCTGATGGCGCGGCTCGACGAGCTGGCCGGCTGCACCGACGGGCCCGGCCTCACGCGGCTCTACCTCTCGCCGGCACACGAGGCGGCCGCGCGGATGGTGTCGGACTGGATGCGCGACGCCGGGCTTGCGGTGCGGCGGGACGCGGCGGCGACGCTGATCGGCGACCTGGCGGGCCCGCGCGCGGACGCGCCTCGGCTACTGATCGGCTCGCACATCGACACCGTGCGCGATGCCGGCCGCTATGACGGCGCGTTCGGCGTGCTGGCCGGGCTGGCGGCGCTGGAGCTGCTGCGGGACCGGGGGACGGCCCTGCCGGTCGCGGTCTCGCTGGTGGCGTTCGGCGACGAGGAGGGGGTGCGGTTCCCGGTGACGCTGACCGGGTCGCGGGCGCTGGCCGGCACGCTCGACGCGGCACGTCAGCGCGCAGCGCTGGACGCGGACGGGGTGTCGCTGGGTGCGGCGCTGGCGGCGTTCGGCGGCGATCCGGACGGGCTGGCCGGCGCCCGGATGGCGCCGGCGCCGCTGGGCTTCATCGAGCCGCACATCGAGCAGGGTCCGGTGCTGCAGTCGGCCGGGCTCGCGGTGGGGATGGTGAGCGTCATCAACGGCGCCACCCGAGCCCGGATCACGGTCGCGGGCGAGGCCGGCCATGCCGGCACGGTGCCGATGGCCGGCCGGCGCGACGCGCTGGCGGCGGCAGCCGAGATGATCGGAGCGATCCGGCGCATCGGCGGCGGGACCCCGGGCGTGACCGCGACCGTCGGGCAGATCGCCGTGGAGCCGGGTGCGGTCAACGTGATCCCGGGCCGGGCGGTGTTCTCGCTCGACCTGCGGGCGCCGTCGGACCCGGTGCGGGAGGGGGCCTGGCAAGGGGTGGAGGCGGCGCTGGCCGCGGTGGCAGCGTCGCACGGGATCGGGCTGGAGGTCGTGCGCACGCACGACGCGGCGGCGACCGCCTGCGACCCGGCGCTGCAGGCGGCGCTGGAGCGGGCGGCGGCGTCGGTCGGCGCCCCCACGCTGCGGCTGCCGAGCGGGGCCGGGCACGACGCGATGGCGATGGCGGCGTTGTGTCCGGTGGCGATGCTGTTCGTGCGCTGCCGCGACGGCGTCAGCCACAGCCCGGCGGAACGGATCGAGGCGGCGGACGCGCAGGTCGCGGTCGAGGTGCTGGCCGCATTGCTGCGGGATGCGGGCGAGATGGATCGGGGGACGGGGCATGGCGGGTAGCAACGGGTTCGGCGCGCGGTCGACCGCGGACGAGGTGCTGGACGGACTCGACCTCTCGGCGCGCACCTACCTGGTGACCGGCTGCGCATCTGGGATCGGCCACGAGACCATGCGGGCGCTGGCGGCGCGCGGCGCCCACGTGGTCGGCACCGCCCGGTCGCGGGCGCGGGCCGAGGGCGCCTGCGCGCGGGTGCGCGGCCGCACCACGCCGCTGGCCTGCGACCAGGACGATCTGGCGGCGGTGGCCGACGCCGCCGAGCGGCTGCGCGGCATGGGCGTCACCTTCGACGCCATCGTCGCCAACGCCGGCATCATGGCGCCGCCGGCGCCGAACCTGCGTTACGGGGTCGAGAGCCAGTTCCGGGTGAACCACCTGGCGCACACGCTGCTGGTGACCCGCCTCGCCGACCGCCTGCGCGACGGCAGTGGCCGGCTGGTGATGGTCAGCAGCAGCGCCGCGCAGTCGCCCGGTGCCCGGGCCGGCATCCCGTTCGACGACCTCGACGCCCGCCGCGGCTACCGCGCCCTCGCCCGCTACGGCCAGTCCAAGCTCGCCAACCTGGCGTTTGCCAAGCTGATGGCGCCGCGGCTGCGCGCGCGCGGCGTCACCGCGAACGCGATCCATCCCGGCGTCATTGCCTCCACCGACCTGTTCCGCGCGCTGCCGGGGCCGGCGAGGCTGCTGCTGCAGCTCGGGCGGCCGCTCATGAAGTCGATCGCGCAGGGAGCCGCGACGCAGTGCTACGCCGCGGCGCACCCCGACCTCGACGGTGCCACCGGCGGGTTCTACGCCGACTGCCGCCCGGCCCGGCCCAACCCGCTCGCCGACGATGCGGCGTTCCAGGCGCGGCTTTGGGCGGTCTCGGAGGATCTGCTGGCCCGGCACGCGCCGGCACCAGAGTGAGGCAAGGTGCGCAGGTATCGCATGAGGAAGAAGGCCAGGGGCTTTGCCCCTGGACCCCACTGGGCCGCGGGCCCCAGGCCCCGATTCATCGAGAACGGTTCTTACGAACCGGGGTTGGTGCCCGCGGCCCCAACGGGTCTAGGGCAGAGCCCTGGACTTGGACCGCACGTTCAAGCGACGAAGCGGACGACACCGCCGTCCACCCGCAGGGCGGCCCCGATGGTCGCCGAAGCCTGCTCCGAACACGCGTAGACGATCATGTTCGCGACCTCGTCAGTGGTCGCGAAGCGCTGGATGAGGCTCGTCGGACGTGCCGACTTCAGGAACGCCCGCTCGGCCTCCTCCTGGCTGATGCCTTCGTCCCTGGCCTGCGCCGCCATCCAGTTGCCCAGGACTTCGGACCTGGTCGGGCCCGGGAGCACGGCGTTGATCGTGACGCCGGTGCCCGCATTGGCTTCCGCCAGGCCGCGGGAGAGAACGAGCTGCGCCATCTTGGTCACGCCGTAGTCGATCATCTCCTTGGGGATGTTGACCGCGGACTCGCTGCTGACGAACACGACCCGGCCCCAGCCGCGCGCGACCATCCTCGGCAGGTAATGCCGCGTCATCCGCACCCCGCTCATGAAGTTGATCTGGAAGATGCCTTGCCAGTCGCTGTCGTCGGTGTCGGCGAACGTCCGCAGGACCGCCGTCCCGAGGTTGTTGACGAGGATGTCGGCGTCCGGCGCCTCCGCCCGGAAAACCTTGGCGCCTTCCGCCGTTGAGAGGTCGGCGGCGACGCCCGAGATGTCGGACCCGGGAAAATCCTCCCGCATCCGCCGTACCGCCGCGTCGACCCGCTCGCTGCCGCGGCCGCTGACCACGACCGATGCGCCGGCCCGCGCCAGGCCTTCGGCCGTGGCCCGGCCAATGCCTGCGGTGGAGCCGGTGACGACGGCCTTGCGGCCTTTGAGGTCGATGATCATGCCGCGTTGCCTCTTGATGGGTGTCGAAGTCGATCACCCGAAGCGACCGGCTCCCTGAACGAGGCCAGGGTTGCGTGAAAGCAGCACGTCCGCCCGATCACGGTCTCAGCTGGTGGCCTCGGCGGCCTTCTTCTCGGCCGCACGTGCGAGCGCTTCGATCCAGTCTTGATGATAGCTGTAGAGGCCGCCGGGATGCTCGTGCCCAAGCTGGTCGAGGAACCAGGGGCCCTGCTGCGTCTCCTCGCTCAGCACGTGGCAGCCATCGTCCGTGGGCGTGATGACCCAGCTGTGAAAGGCGCTCGAACCGGTCTCGTCGCCGTCGACTGCCATCGACCATGCAAGCCTGCGGCCGGGCACGCATTCCGTGACGACGAGGTTCATCGGATACCCGATGGTGACCCGGCTGTACTCGGTTCCGAGCGCTAATTTGGACTCGCCGCTCAGGATCCTGACCTGATCTTCGGGCGGAAAGAGCTCGACCAGTTTTGGGCGTCGACCAGCAGCTTCCACACCACCTCCGCCGACGCCTTCGTCGATCTCGTTCAGCGCGAAGATTGCCGAAATACGCGGATTGTACTCGGGGGGATAGATCACGTGGTCGAGCATGTGCCGTCTCCTGCAGTAACGGTGTCCGGTTGTTCAAGGGCCGGCCGAGGACGATACGGCTCCCGCATCTCTCCGACCCGGCCCCGCTTCCCTCGGCACCCGGAAAACGGCGGCCTCGGGAGGCAACGGCGCGGCGGCGACATCCGTCGGCTGGACATCCATGCTTGGCGCTCGGACTCCCGCCTGTTGCGACCGCGGCCGGATCTCGGGTCCGGTAGTCGCAATCCTAGTCGGATCGAGAGTTGGGCAGGAGTGTCGGAAACTAAGCAGGTCGCCGGGGACAGACCGTCATCGCCGATCGCCGAACCTGATCGAGACGGGTAGTTTCCGAGTCTATCGTGTTCGATCGAGACGTCGCATCGTGCATTGACCGGAACCGAAATCTGTCCGGAGTGGTGGAATACTTTAGGTTCGACGTCAGATACGGCGACCCGGCGGAGGCAACCCGCCGAGGTTTTCGGTGTCGTACGAAGCTGTACGATTGCCGGCAAGGGTACCGGGCGCCACGTTCCGGATGCACGGAACGCCTCGGCTTCTCGTCCGAGGCGATCGTGTAGGACGAAGCGGGTACGCCATCCACGAAACCCGTCTCCCAAAGATCGGCCATAGGTGGCGAGCTGCCCGCTAGATCGCGACCGTGGGACGACTGGCGGTGATGCGTCGATGCACGCCGTTTGTCTGGGCGAGCCGGGCTGCAGCGAGAGGGTCGAGATGCCGCCGCCCGCGGGCCTGGCGCATAGGTCGGCGACCGGCATGGGCCGGTACAGCCGGCGCAGGAAGGTCAGCCGCACCGTCCGGTCCGAGCCGAACCCCATCCCTGGAGATCGACATGCTCGAGGCAATCAAGTGGCCGGAGGCGATGAAGCCCAGCCGGTCGCCGATCCATTTCACCAACGAGCTCGAGGTCGCGGTCTCGCCGGAGACGATCTGGTCGTTGCTGGTCGATAGCCGCGAATGGCCGAGCTTCTATCCGAGCGTGCAGCACGTGGATCTGTTGGACGGGTACGAGACGCTGCGTCTGGGAACCCGGTTCGAGACGAACCTCGCCGGGCAGGACGTGAAGGCGTCCGTCGAGGAGTTCGAGCCGATGACGCGCATCGCCTGATATGGCGGTCCGAAGAGCTTCGAGGCATCGAAGGCGTACCACGCCTGGATCATCACGCCCACGCCCCAGGGCTGCCATCTCTGGACCGAGGAGACCATGCAGGGTCCGCTCTGGATCGAGTTGGCCAAGGAGGCGTCCGATGCCTTCTGGCGCGCGCATGAAACGCTGCTGCACGACCTCGCCAAGGCCGCGATCGAGCGCGAGGGCGGTCCCGCTCGATGATCGCCGATGCGGCGCTTGGACAGGCGGCCACGTGTCGCGCCGGAATGCCGGGCGTCGTCGAACAACCAGCCTTCCAAGACATAGGAGACTGTTCATGACGTATGCGATCGCCGGGTTCGGCGCAGTCGGTCAGGCGCTCGCCCGGGCGTTTGCCCGCAGGGGCATCGAGGTGGCCGTGGCGACGAGCCGGCCACCGGAGGCGCACGCCGTGCAGGCGGAGGCGATCGGCCTGTCGGTCACGCCCAAGACCCTGGAGGAGGCGGTGAAGGCCGATGTCGTCATCCTCGCGGTCCCGTCCTCGAAGGTGCGGGACGTCGCAGGAGCGGCGGCGAGCTGGGACGGGAAGAGCGTGATCGACGCGACGAACGGGTTCGGCACGCCTTTGACGGAGTTCAACGGCCTCACCGCCTCGGCCGTCAACGCCCAGGCCTTCCCCGGCGCCCGGTTCGCCAAGGGCTTCAACCACTTGGCTGCCGCGAAGCTGGCCGCCGACCCGGACGTGGGGGCCGGCCGCCGGGTGATCTTCTTCGCAAGCGACGACGAGGCGGCGCTGGCACCCGCGGCGGCTCTGGCCGAGCAGCTCGGCTACGCGCCAGTCAACCTGGGCACGCTCGCGGAAGGCGGGCCGATGACCCAAGCCCGCAGCGACGGTTGGTCGTCCCTCGACTTCCAGGACCTCGTCAAGTTCGATTGAGACCATAGCCAGAGGAACGTCGCCGTCTTCCTTGCTCGCAGGCCGCAGGGGCCAGGGCTCTCCTCGTCGACCGGCAACGTGCCCTGGCTTCTTCGACCCATGGCCGGCGACGTTCCCGTCCGCCGTGTCGGCGGAGCGTCCAAGCTTAAGGCTGCCAGGGTCGGCGTCCATGCCCCGATCCACGGCCCGAACCGCCTGGACCATCCGCGCTCGGCCCCGATCGGGACCTGCGCCGACCGACCGGAGCCGGTCGCGTATCCGCCCGTCGCGGGCGGATCGTCCATCGGCAACGACGGGGACGGGCGCGGCGCGGACGGACGTGTCGAGTAGTCAGCCCGGCCGCAGCACCACCACCGGCAGGCTGGCGAACAGCGTGGCAAGCGGCACGGGGCCACCCTCGATGCGGCGGCCGCTCAGCCAATCGGTCCAGTGGCCGGGCGGGAGCTGCACGGTGGCATCGCCCCAGTCGGGGTCGGCGTCGCGGAGGCCGGGATAGCGGGCGAACAGGACCAGCAAGCGGGAATCGCCGTGGCTGCGGGCGTAGCCGAGCGCCTGGTCGGACTTGGCGCCCTCGATCGCAAGCGGCTCGTAGCCGCCGTCGGCGAACAGGGCTTCGTCCTGGCGGCGGAGGTCGAGCAGCAGGTGGGTAAGCGCCAGCTTGATGCGGCCGTCCTGCCAGTCGGTCAGCAGGCCGGCGAGCAACGGGGAGCGGGCGTCGGGATCGGCGAGCCGGGGCAGCAGGTCGGCGAGTGCGGCCTCCCGAACCCGGTAGTCGACCGGGCGGCGGTTGTCGGGGTCGACCAGGCTCAGGTCCCACAGCTCGGAGCCCTGATAGACGTCGGGCATGCCGGGCAGGGTCAGCTTCATCACCAGCTGGATCAGGCTGTTCTGCACGCCAAGGCGGGCGACCTTCTGCGCGAAGGGGAGGAAGCTGGACAGGAAGCCGCCGCGGCTGGCGTCGAGCGCGTCGCGGGCCAGCGCCTGCATCGCCTCCTCGTAGGCGGCATCGGGCGCGGTCCAGGTCGAATGCAGCTTGGCCTCCCGCATCGACTTCTCCAGCGCGCCGGCGAGCCGGGTGCCATACACCTCCAGCGCCTCCGGGTCGGTGCGCTCCAGCAGCTCGACCGGCCAGGAGCCGACCAGGAGCTGGTAGAGCAAGTACTCGTCGTTGCGGTCCGGGGGGGCGGTGCCCTCGATGTCGCCGCGGCGGGCGCGCAACAGGCGGCTCCAGACGTTGACCAGGCGCGACCATTCGTCGGGCAGGTCGGACAGCACGGCGAGGCGGGCGCGGGTGTCCTCACCGCGCTTGGTGTCGTGCGTCGAGGTGCCCAGCATGGCGTGCGGCCAGTGCTTCGACCGATACAGGTTGGCCTTGTGGAAGGCGCCGGCGGTGATGCCGAAGCGGTCCGGCTCGCCGCCCACCTCGTTCAGCGCCACGTGGCGATTGTAGCGGTAGAAGGTGGTGTCCTCGAGGCCCTTGGCCATCACGGGGCCGGAGTACTGCTGCAGCTTCATGGCGAAGCGCAGCACGGCGATGCGGCTGAAGCCGCTGCGGGGCTCGGCCACCACCGCGCCCGACAGCACGCGGTGTAGGAAGTCGAACGCCGAGGGGTCGATGTTGGGGTCGCCGCGGCGGGCCTGCGCCACCGCCCAGTCGAGGTCGCGGCGGTCGGCCTCCTCCTGCGCCCCGTCCATGTCGATGTAGGTACGATACACGGGGAAGCAGGCGACGATCAGCTTGATCGCGCGCTGCAGGATGTTGCGGGTGAAGTCCGCGGTCATCGGGTTCTGGCGCGCGAGCCGGCCGGCGTCGCGGCCGAGCACGTTAAGCTCGCTCGCCATCTCATTCTCCATGATGCGGACCTTGCAGTCGCGCACGATCTCGGCGAACGGGGTGGAGAGGCCGGTGAAGCTGCGATAGGTCTCTGAGAACGCCTCCTCGGCGGCCGGGTTGATCAGCGCGCCCAGCACGAGGTTGGTGAAGTCGTAGCCGGTGGTGCCGTCGACCGGCCAGTCCTCGCGCAGCTGCTCGTGCGCGGCCAGGATCTTCTCGACGACCAGGTAGAACGGGCGGCCGCACGCCGCGCGCAGGTCCTGGAAGTAGCGCTTCGGGTCTAGCAGCCCGTCGACGTGGTCGAGGCGGATGCCGTCCAGCGTGCCGTCCTCGATCATCGGCAGGATGCGCGCGTGCGCGTGGCGGAACACCGCCGGCAGCTCCATGCGCAGCCCGGCCAGGTCGTTGATGTTGAAGAACCGGCGGTAGTTGATGTCGTCGCCGGCGACGCCGTAATAGGCCACCCGCCAGAACTGCTGCTGGATCAGCGCGTCGAGCGCCTGCCAATCGGCGTTCATCGCGGCGATGCGCTGATCCAGCGCCCCGCGCGCGGCGGGCTCGTCCGCCGTCAGCGCCGCCAGCTCCGCCTTCAGCGCCGTCGCGCGTTCGGCCACCTGCGGCCGCCACATCGGCAGGTCGAGGAACAGGTCGCTGAGGCGGTCGAGGCCGGTGTCGTCGCGGCCCAGCACGCGGTCGTAGAACAGCGGGCAGATCGGCAGCTTGTGGGTGTCGTAGGCCCACACCGCGAGCGAGCCCTCGGCCTCGTCATATTTGAGGACCAGGTTGCCGGCCTTGAGCTCGACGCCGTACTGGTCGCCCAGGAACGGCACCAGCAGCTTGTTCAGCAGGTAGCGGCGGTCCGGGTCCCAGTCGATGTCGAACCAGCCGGCATGGGCGGAGTCCGGGCCCCACTCCAGCACGTCGAGCCACAGGGGGTTGTCGGCGCCGCCGACGCCCATGTGGTTGGGCACGAAGTCCAGGATCTGGCCCAGCCCCTCGCGGCGGAACGCCTGCACCATGGCGGTGAAGTCGGCCTCGGTGCCGAGCTCGGGGTTGAGCGCCCGGTGGTCGGTGATGTCGTAGCCGTGCGTGCTGCCGGGACGCGCCTTCAGGAACGGCGAGGCGTAAACGTGACTGACGCCGAGGCGGCCGAGATAGGGCGCGATCGCGGTGGCGTCGTTGAAGCCGAAGCCGGCATGGAACTGTAGCCGATAGGTGGCGCGTGGGATGGTCATGCGGTCTCCAGCGTCCAGCGCACCGACCAGGGGCCAAGGTCGGCGTCGCGGTCGCCCCCCCCTGGGCCTTCGCTCCAGATCGTGCGGCCCCGGGCGGGCGGGAACTCGACCTGCTGGTCCGACAGGTTGGCAGCCAGCACCAGGCGGTCGGCGCCGGACTGCCACGCGACCGTGACGGCGGAGCGGGCCACGGTGGTCGCCCGCCCTGCCCCGGCGATGCCCGGCAGCAGCGGCACGACGTGGTGGCGCCGGGCGGCGATCAGGCTGCGGTAGTGCGCGAGGTGGCCCTGGTCGATCGCCGACCAGTCGAGCTTGGCAGACGTGAAGGTGGCCTCTGCCAGCGGGTCGGGGATGCGGTCGCGCTGGGCCGGGTCCTGGAACTCGGGGAAGCGGGCGAACTCCTCCCGGCGCCCCTTGCGGACCGCCTCGGCGAGGTCGCCGCCGAAGTCGCAGAAGAACGGGAACGGCTGCCGGGCCCCCCACTCCTCGCCCATGAACAGCATCGGCGCCTGCGGCAGCAGCAGGTAGGTGGCGGCCAGCGCCCGCATCGCCTCCGGCGAGGCGATCGTGTTCAGCCGCTCGCCGAACGCGCGGTTGCCGATCTGGTCGTGGTTCTGGATGAAGGCGACGAAGGCGCCCGGCGGCAGGTGCGTGCTGGGTTCGCCGCGGGCGCTGCCGCGGTAGGGCATCATCTGGCCCTGGTAGCCGAAGCCCTCGGCGAGCGCCCGGCCGAGCAGGCCGGTGTCGCCCTCGTAGTCGGCGTAGTAGCCGGTGCGCTCGCCCGTGGCGGCGACGTGCAGCACGTGGTGCATGTCGTCGTTCCATTGCGCGGTGTAGTGGATCGGCGCGCGGCCGCGCCGGGCCAGGCGGACGGGGTCGTTGTCCTCGTTCTCGAGCAGCAGGTGCAGCGGCCGGTCGGTCGATGCCCGCGCGCGCTCGGCGAGCTCGTCGAGCAGGTGGCGGTCGCCGTCGTCGATGATGGCGTGCACGGCGTCGAGACGCAGGCCGTCGAGGTGGAACTCGGCGATCCAGTACAGCGCGTTGCCGATAACGAACTCACGCACCGGCGCCGCGTGCGGGCCGTCATAGTTGATCGCCGCCCCCCAGGGGGTCTCGTGGCGGTCGGTGAAGAACTGCGGGGCGTAGACCGGCAGGTAGTTCCCGTCCGGTCCGAAATGGTTGTAGACGACGTCGAGCAGCACGGCGATGCCGTGCCCGTGCGCGGCGTCGATCAGCGCCTTCAGGTCATTGGGGCGGCCGTAGCTCGAATCGGGCGCGTACGGCAGCACGCCGTCATAGCCCCAGTTGCGGCCGCCGGGGAAATCGGCGATCGGCATGATCTCGATCGCGGTGACGCCGAGGCCGGCCAAGTGGTCCAGCCTCCCGATCGCGGCCCGGAACGTGCCCTCCGGCGTGAACGCGCCGATGTGCAGCTCGTAGAGCACGACGTCGTCCCAGGTGCGGCCATGCCAGTCCGTGGTCCAGCGGTAGCTCGCCGGGTCGGCGACCTCGCTGGGGCCGTGCACGTCCTCCGGCTGGTAGCGGGAGACCGGATCTGGCACCCGCATCCCATTGGGGAGCTGGTAGCGATACAGCGCGCCGGAGCCGACGCCCTCCACGAACGCCTCGTGGTAGCCGTCCTCCGCGCGCTGCATCGGGACGATGCGCTCGGGCGCGTCCAGCACCACCGACAGCGTCTCGCAACCCGGGGCCCAGAGCCGGAAGCGGACGCCGCCCGGCTCCAGCGTGGCGCCCTGCGGTGCCGGCGTCACGTGTTGGCGCCCTGGACCAGCTCGAACATCAGGAACGAGCGGCCGGTGACGTCGTAGACCTGCTCGGAGGCGAAATGCTGATCCTCGCGCTCCTCCTCCTCCTCGGAGATGTTGGTGTCGACCAGGAGCTTCCAGTGCTGGTCGGATACGCTCGGCAGCTTGAAGCCGACCAGGTCGTGCCAGGCGTTGTACACCATCAGCAGCGTGGCGTCGGCGCCGCGCCGCCGGATGCCGGTCGGCTGCGCGCGGCCGTCGAGCATAAGCCCGAAGCACTGCGAGGTCGGCCAGTCCTCCTGCTCCATCTCGCCGCCGCCGGCATTGACCCAGGTCAGCTCCTTGATGTCGAGCTCCTCGTTGTAGGCCTCGGTAAGGAAGCGGCCGCGGCGCAGGATCGGGAAGCGGCGGCGGAGTGCGGTCAGGCGCGAGACGAAGCGGATCAGGCTCTGGCCCTTCTCGGCGATGTCCCAGTTGACCCAGCTGATGTCGCTGTCCTGGCAGTAGGCGTTGTTGTTACCGTCCTGGCTGCGGCCGAACTCGTCGCCGGCGAGCAGCATCGGCGTGCCCTGGCTCATCAGCAGCGTCGCCAGCATGTTGCGGATCTGGCGCGCACGCACGCGTAGGATGTCGGGATCGTCGGTCGGCCCCTCGGCACCGTAGTTGGCCGAGCGGTTGTCGGACGAGCCGTCCTTGTTGTCCTCGCCGTTGGCCTCGTTGTGCTTCTCGTCGTAGGTGACGCAGTCGTTCAGCGTGAAGCCGTCGTGCGCGGTGACGAAGTTGACGCAGGCCCACGGCTTGCGGCCCTGGCGGTCGAACTCGGCCGGGCTGCCCAGCAGGCGGGGCACAATCTTGCCGGCGTTCAGCCCGCCCTTCCAGAACTCGCGCGTCTCGTCGCGGAACTTGTCGTTCCACTCGGCCCAGCCGGGCGGGAACTCGCCGACCTGATAGCCGCCGGGGCCGCAGTCCCAGGGCTCGGCGATCAGCTTCACGGTCTCCAGCACCGGGTCCTGCGAGCAGGCCTTGAGGAAGCCGGACTGGTTGTCGAAGCCGTTCGGCTCGCGGGCCAGGATGGTGCCGAGGTCGAACCGGAACCCGTCGACGAAGGTCTCGGTGGCCCAGTAGCGCAGGCTGTCGGTCACCATCTGGATCACCCGCGGGTGGCTCAGGTTGACGGTGTTGCCGGTGCCGGTGTCGTTCACGTAGTAACGCGGCTGGTCGTGCAGCAGCCGGTAGTAGGAGGTATTATCGATGCCCTTGTAGCAGAGGGTGGGGCCGCGCTCGTTGCCCTCGGCGGTGTGATTGTAGACCACGTCCAGGATCACCTCGAGGCCGGCCTCGTGGATGCTGCCGACCATCTCCTTGAACTCGCGCAGCGACTGCTCGGGCTCGGATGCGTAGCGCGTGTTGGGGGCGAAGAAGCCGATCGAGTTGTAGCCCCAGTAGTTGGTGAGGCCCTTCTCCAGCAGGTTGCTGTCGAGGATGAAGCTGTGTAGCGGCAGGAACTCGATCGAGGTGACGCCGATCGACCTGATGTAGTCGAGCACTGCGGGCGCCTGCATGCCCTTATAGGTGCCGCGCAACGGCTCGGCCACCTTCGGGTGCCGCTTGGTGTAGCCCCGCAGGTGCGTCTCGTAGAGGACGGTGCGGTCCCAGGGGATCGGATTGCGCCGCTTCGGGCCGTCCCATGCGAAGTGCGGATCGATCACGACGCTCTTGGACATGAACGGCGCGCTGTCGCGCTCGTCGAAGCTGAGGTCCTCGTCGGCGTGGCCGATGGTGTAGCCGAACAGCGCCGGGTTCCACTCCAGCTCGCCGAAATGGGCGCGCGCGTACGGGTCGAGCAGCAGCTTGTTGGGGTTGAAGCGGTGGCCGGCCAGCGGCTCGTACGGGCCGTGCACGCGGAAGCCATAGATCTGGCCCGGCGCGATTTCCGGCAGGTAGCCATGGTAGATCTGGTCGGTGTACTCGGGCAGCGCGATGCGTTCCTGTTCGATCCGGCCCTCGGAGTCGAACAGGCAGACCTCGACCTTGGTCGCGTTGGCGGAGAACAGCGCGAAATTGGTGCCCTGGCCATCCCAGGTGGCGCCCCGCGGATACGGCAGGCCCTCACGGAGGCGGTTCTTCACGATGCTTGCCACTGCGGATCCTCGGAAGCTGGGTGTCGTCTGGTCGCGCACAGAACCCGCCCGGGGTGGCGCGGTTCCGCTACGGTCCCGCACCGGTGCGGCTCGGGAACGTCCGCGTCTCGCCGTGCCCGAGCGTGACGAAGGCATGGGCCCCCAGGCCGCGGCGGCGGAGCTCGACGGCGAGGCGCGCCGGCGGCTCGTCGATCGGCTCGTCGGTGAGCTGGAAGGTGCCGTAATGCATGCCGACCGAGCGGCGGGCGCCGAGGGCGACGTGCGCGCCGACCGCCTCCTCCGGGTCCATGTGCACCCGCCGCATCAGCCGTGGCGGGTCGTAGGCGCCGATCGGCAGCATGGCGAGGTCGGGCACGCCCAACCGCGCCGCGACCGCCTGCCAGTGCGGGCCGTCTCCGGAATCGCCCGCGAACAGCACGTGGCCGGCCGGGGCGTCGATCATGAAGCCGGACCACAGTGCGCGGTTGCCGTCCCAGGGGGTGCGGGCGGAGAAGTGGCGGGCCGGGGTCGCGGTCACGCGGGCATCGCCGACGGCGGTGTCCTGCCACCAGTCGAGCTCGGTGATCGCGGGCGCACCCGCCTGCGCGAGCAGGGCGCGGTTGCCGAGCGGCGTCACGATCCGCGGGCGGTCGCGGGCGACGATCGCGCGCAGGCTGGGCAGGTCGAGATGGTCGTAATGGTTGTGGCTGACCAGCACGAGGTCGATCGGCGGCAGCTGGGCCAGCGTGCGGCCGGGCGGCCGGGCCCGCTCCGGCCCGGCCCAGCCGACCGGCGAGCAGCGGCGGCTGAAGACCGGGTCGGTCAGGACGACGAGGCCGCCCAGCCTGATCAGGAAGCTGGCATGGCCGATGAAGGTGAGCGCCACGGCGCCGGCGGGCGGCGGCGCCATCGGCTCGCCGGACGGCGCCGGGTCGACGATGCCGTGCGGCCAGGGCGAGCGGGTGCCGCCGAGGCGCCAGCGCAGGATCGGCAGCAGGCGCCCGGTCGGCCGGACGGAGCCTAAGACGTCGGCGTCGGCGTCCGCTGTCCCGGTCGGGGGATTGTGGAAGCGGTGGCCGTCGCAATGGTCGGACGGCGGGAACGGAGGCGTGGTCAAGAGCTGCGGCCGGCGGGCGCTCCCCTGGGGATGCCGGGGACGACGCGGGTGAAGATGCGGGCGCCGCGCCCGTAGGTCAGCCACGCCCACACCCAGTTGACATAGACCACGACGCGGTTGCGGGCGCTCACCAGCAGCATCAGGTGGACGGCGCTCCAGAGCAGCCAAGCGAGCCGGCCGGTGAGCCGGACGCGGCCGAAATCGGCGATCGCGCTGTTGCTGCCCAGGATCGCGAGCTGGCCCCAGTTGCGATAGCGGAACTGCGCCGGCGGGCCCGTCCGGCCGCGCAGCCGGGCGGCGATCAGGCGGCCGACATGGTGGCCCTGCTGCTTGGCGACCGAGCCCAGCCCGGGCAGCGGCGTGCCGTCCGGTCCGGGCTGGGTCGCGGCGTCGCCGATGACGAAGATCGACGGATCGTCCGGCAGCGAGCAGTCGGACGCGGTCGCCACCTGCTTGCCGCGGCCGACCCCGTCGGTTCCGAGCCAGCGCGCCACCGGGGTCGCGGCGATGCCGGCGGCCCAGAACACGCACTCGGCCTCGATCCGCTGGCCGCCGGCGACCACGCCGCGCTCGTCGATCCGCTCCACCGCGGCACCGAGCCGCAGCTCGATGCCGAGCCGCTCGAGCCGCTCGCCGGCATAGTTCGAGAGCCGGCTGGGGAACCCCGACAGCACGGCGGTGCCGGCGTCGCAGAGCACGATCCGGGCCTCGGACGGCCGGATGTGGCGGAAGTCGCGTGCCAGCGTGTGGTGCGCGAGCTCGGCGATGGAGCTGGCCAGCTCGACGCCGGTGGGGCCGGCGCCGACCACCACGAAGGTCAGCAGCCGGCGCGCTTCGGCCGCGTCGGCGCAGGTCTCGGCGCGCTCGAACGCGTCGAGCAGGCGGGCGCGCAGCGAGAGCGCGTCGGACAGGGTCTTGAGCGCCGGCGCCCGCGCCGACCACTCCTCGTGGCCGAACCAGGAATAGACCGAGCCGGTGGCCAGGATCAGGCTGTCGTACGGCACCGGTTCGGCGCCTTCGAGCAGCACCAGGCGCTTCGCGCGGTCGATGCCGGTGAGCTCGGCCATCAGCACGTCGACGTTGGCATCGTTGCGGAACAGCGAGCGCACCGGCAGGGCGATGTCCTCCGATCCCAGCGCCGCGGTCGCGACCTGGTAGAGCAGCGGCTGGAACAGGTTGTGGTTGGTGCGGTCGATCACCGTGACCCGGGCGCTGGTACGGGCCAGCGCCTGGGCGGCGGCCAGGCCGCCGAACCCGGCGCCGACGATCACGACGCGGTGAGCCGAGGCCGCTTGCCGTGCCGGATCCGGCGGGGGCGCCGCCTCGATTCTATCGGCCATGGTGGCTGTCCGCATGAGGCTCGCCCGATACCGTCGCGGCCCCGCCGCCAGCCGGCAGGCCAGGCAGCGCAACGGCATGCCTCCGGTGCGGTTGCACTGACCGCCGATCAGCCTGTAAACGTGACTGACCGATTGGTCAGGACCTGCCCGCCGAGGCCGGTCCGGGGCCGCCTTCGAGGATAGTTCCGATGCAGCGCTTCCTGGCGCTCGACTCCGCGGCCCCACGCCGAACCCCGGCCTTCTCACGCACCACCTTGTTCGGCGCCGCGCTCGGCCTGATCGGCCTGTCGCTCGGCGCCTGCGGGGGCACAGCGCTGGCGCAGCCGAGGGGAGGCCCGCCGCTCGGGCCGCCACCCGTCGGCGTGGCCCGGGTCGTGCAGCGTGCGGTCACCACCAGCTCGCAGTACATCGGCCGCATCCAGGCGATCGACCGCGTGGCGCTGGTGCCCCGCGTCACCGCCTACCTCGAGCGCCGGCTGTTCGAGGAGGGCTCCGAGGTCAAGCAGGGCGACCTGCTCTACGTGCTGGAGCAGGGCCCGTTCCAGGCCCAGGTGCTGGCGCAGCAGGGCACGCTGGCGCAGGCGCAGGCCAACGTCGCCAACGCCCGGGTGAACTTCCAGCGCCAGGAGCAGCTGCTGCGCACGCCGGCCGGGCAGAAGCAGGCCTACGACAACGCGCAGGAGACCGCGCAGAGCGGGGCGGCCAGCGTGCTGACCGCGGAGGGCAACCTGCAGGCAGCGCAGATCCAGCTCGGCTACACCGAGATCCGGGCGCCGGTGAGCGGGCGCATCACCTCCACCGCGGTCAACCAGGGCAACGTGGTGAGCCCCGGCAGCGGCACGCTGGCCACCATCGTCACCCAGGACCCGATGTACGTCGTGTTCCCGATCGCCACCCGCGACCTGCTGACGCTGCAGAAGAGATACCAGCCCGTGGGCGGGCTGCAGAAGGCGGCGGTCAGGCTCACCCTCAGCGACGGCTCGGACTACGACCATGACGGCGCGCTGGATTACGTGGCGCCGACGGTGGCGGAGCAGACCGACACCATCACGCTGCGGGCGACCGTCCCCAACCCGACCCGCGGCGACGCCGGCAGCGGCGTCACCACCCGCGAGCTGGTCGACGGCGAGTTCGTCACCGTGACGGTGGCCGATCCGCACCCGGTCGTGCAGGTGGTGGTGCCGACGGCGGCCGTGCTGTCCGACCAGCAGGGCAACTACGTGTTCGAGCTCGGGCCCCAGAACAAGGCGGTCCGCATCGACGTCAGGATGGGCGACACCACCGGGACGGACTCGGTGGTGCTGTCCGGGCTGAAGCCCGGGCAGACCATCATCGTCGACGGCATCCAGAAGGTACATGCCGATGGCGCGGTGTCGCCGGGACCGCCGCAGCGTTAGCGTGTTTGGCGGGGGCCAGGGCCGTCACGCGCAAGCGTGCGTCGCACGACGGCCCAAGGTCGCGATTCTTAAGTAAAGGTTTCCAAAGGCTCGGCCT
The DNA here is from genome assembly GCA_964247725.1 of uncultured Acetobacteraceae bacterium. GTDB lineage: Bacteria > Pseudomonadota > Alphaproteobacteria > Acetobacterales > Acetobacteraceae > Lichenicola. Next base: position 85,185 of record CAXTVM010000008.1, read on the forward strand.
TTGGCGGGGTCCAGGGGCAGAGCCCCTGGCCTTCCACGTCCCAGGAGCCACGGCATGATCTCCGGCGTCTTCATCGACCGGCCCAGGCTGGCGATCGTGATCGCGATCGTCATCACCCTGGCCGGCCTCGTCGGCCTGAGCCGCATCCCGGTGGCGCAGTTCCCCGACATCGTGCCGCCGCAGGTCCAGGTGTCCGCCACCTATCCGGGCGCCTCGGCCTCGGTGGTCGAGCAGTCGGTGGCGCAGCCGATCGAGGCGCAGGTGGTCGGCGTCGACAAGGCGATCTACATGCGCTCGGTCAGCGGCAACGACGGCTCCTACAACCTCACCGTCAGCTTCCAGCTCGGCTCCAACCCCGACATCAACACCGTCAACGTGCTGAACCGGGTACAGACCGCCAACGCCGAGCTGCCCAGCATCGTGCAGGCGGAGGGCCTGACCGTGCAGAAGCGCTCGTCGGCGATCCTGCAGTTCATCAACTTCTACAGCCCGACCGCCAAGTTCACGCCGCTGTTCATCGCCAACTACCTGACCATCAACGTGATCGACCCGATCTCGCGCACCGCCGGCGTCGGCCAGGCGTCGCTGCTGTCGCGGCAGAGATACTCGATGCGGATCTGGTTCGACACCAACCGGCTGACCAACCTCGGCCTGTCGCCGTCCGACGTCACCAATGCGGTGGCGCAGCAGAACACGGTGGCCGCGGTCGGCCGCATCGGCGCCAGGCCGATCGGACCCGGGCAGCAGTACCAGTTCAACGTGCAGACGCAGGGCCGCCTGGTCACGCCGGAGCAGTTCGGCGCGATCGTGGTCCGCGCCCAGCCGGACGGCTCGGTGCTGCGGATCCGAGACTTGGCGCGGGTCGAGCTCGGCGCGCAGACGCTCGATTCGGAATCGCGCTTCGACGGCAAGCCCTCGGTGGCGCTGGCGATCTACCTGTCCCCGGGCGCCAACGCGCTCAACACCGCGTCCGCGATCACCCGGCTGGTGGACAAGCTGTCGCACCGCTTCCCGTCCGGGCTCGTCTTCAACATCATCTACGACAGCACCGACTTCGTGCGCGACACCGTGAGCGAGGTGCTGAAGACGCTGGTCGAGGCGTTCGCGCTGGTCGTCGTGGTGGTGTTCCTGTTCCTGGGCAGCCTGCGCGCCACCATCATCCCCACCATCGCGATCCCGGTCAGCCTGATCGGCGCCTTCGCCGGCATGGAGGCGCTGGGGTACTCGGCCAACACCGTTTCGCTGCTGGCGCTGGTGCTGGCGATCGGCATCGTCGTCGACGACGCGATCGTGGTGGTCGAGAACGTCGAGCGGGTGATGGGCGAGAACCCGGAGATGCCGCCGCGGCAGGCCACGAAGCTGGCGATGACCCAGATCACCGGGCCGATCGTCGCAATTACTTTGGTGCTGCTGTCGGTGTTCGTGCCGATCGCCTTCATCCCCGGCCTGTCCGGGGTGCTGTTCCAGCAGTTCGCGGTGACGATCTGCGTCGCCATGCTGATCTCGGCGCTGAACGCGCTGACGCTGTCGCCGGCGCTGTGCGGGGTGTTCCTGCGCCACTCGGGCGCGCACCGGGGCGTCATGCGCCACGTGCAGCGGGCGATCGAGGGCGCCCGCAACGGCTATTCCCGGGTCGTCGGCCGGTTGCTCGCGTTTGCCATCGGCGGCGTGCTGGCGGTGGTGCTCTGCGGGGCGGCGATCGGGCTGATGCAACGCTCGCTGCCGGCGGGGTTCCTGCCGGAGGAGGACCAGGGCGGCTTCTTCATCAACGTGCAGCTGCCCGACGGCGCCTCGGTCTCGCGCAGCAGCGGCGTGGTCGGTCAGGTCGAGAAGATCGCCGCCGGGCTGCCCGGCGAGCTGCACTCCTTCTCGGTGATCGGCTACTCGTTCCTCGATACCGTGCAGGAGCCCAACGCCGGCTTCGTGTTCGTGCGGCTGAAGCCGTTCGCCGACCGCACCCTCGCATCGGAGAGCGCCACCGCGCTGATCGGCCGGGTGTTCGGGCAGGTGCAGCGGATCCGCACCGCGACGGTGTTCCCGTTCAACCTGCCGCCGATCATCGGGCTGTCGCCGGGCGGCGGCTTCGAATACGAGCTGGAAGGACTGGAGGGACAGGACCCGTCGGCGCTGGGCGCGCAGCTGAACGGCCTGCTGGCGGCCGCCAACTCCAGCCCCGACCTGGCGCGGGTGTTCACCACCTTCACCGCCACCAACCCGTCGCTCTACCTCGACATCGACCGCGCCAAGGCGCAGGCGCTCGGCGTCAACGTGAACGACATCTTCAACGCGCTGCAGACCACGCTGGGCGGCACCTACGTCAACGACTTCAACCTGTTCGGCCGGGTGTGGCAGGTCAACGTCGAGGGCGAAGCCCGCGATCGCGCCCGGATCGACGACCTGTGGCGGCTCTACATCCGCAACAGCAGCGGCGGCACGGTGCCGCTCAGGGCGCTGGCGTCCCTGCGCATCGTCGTCGGCCCGCAGGCGATCACGCGCTACAACAACCTGCGCGCGATCACCGTCAACGGCACCCCGGCGCCCCGCGTGTCGTCGGGAACCGCACTCGCCGCCATGGCCGCGATCTCGGCCCGGACGCTGCAGGACGGCTACGACTACGAATGGACCAACACCGCGTACCAGGAGGTGCAAGCCAGCGGCAAGACCGGCATCATCCTGGCGATGGCGATCCTGTTCGCCTACCTGTTCCTGGTCGGGCTGTACGAGAGCTGGATCATCCCGATCCCGGTGCTGATGTCGGTCAGCGTCGGCGTGCTCGGCGCCTTCGTCGGCATCGTCATCGGCGGGCTGTCGCTCGACCTCTACGCGCAGATCGGGCTGGTGGTGCTGATCGCGCTGGCGGCCAAGAACGGCATCCTGATCGTCGAGTTCGCCAAGGACCGCCGCGAGCAGGGCGAGAGCATCCGCGAGGCGGCGCGACAGGGCGCCCACATGCGGTTCCGGGCGGTGATGATGACCTCGTTCGCCTTCATCCTGGGGCTGGTGCCGCTGGTCACCGCTACAGGAGCGGCCGCGGTCAGCCGGCGCGACGTCGGCACGCCGGTGTTCTTCGGCATGCTGGCGGCCAGCGGGATCGGCATCTTCATCATCCCGATGCTCTACGTGACGTTCGAGACCCTGCGGGAATGGGCGCACCGGATGCTCGGCGTCGGGCTGAACCATAAAGAGTAAGGCCAGGGCGCTGCCCTGGACCCGTTGGGGCCGCGGGCACCAGTGGGGTCCAGGGGCAAAGCCCCTGGCCGTCCTCCTAATGCGATAGCCTGTGGATCCAAGGGTGAAACCCCTGGCCTTGCGGCCGCGTTCGTCGTTCATGTTGCCGTGCGCTCGGCGCCGGCCCGCCCCGGACGAAGAACGGATTAGCCATGCATCCAGCCCAGCGTGACGCTGCCTCCCGTGCGCCGGATGGACCCGCCAGCGCTCCGGTGTCGATCGACCAGCTCTGCATCAACACCATGCGCACCCTGGCGATGGACGCGGTGCAGAAGGCGAAGTCCGGCCATCCGGGCACCCCGATGGCGCTGTCCCCGGCCGGCTACGTGCTGTGGAACCAGTTGCTGCGCTACAACCCAGACGACCCGAACTGGCCGAACCGCGACCGCTTCGTACTGTCGGTCGGCCACGCGTCGATGCTGCTGTACTCGCTGATCTTCCTGGCCGGCGTGAAGGCGGTGAACGAGGGCGAGGACCGTTCGAAGCCGTCGCTCTCCCTCGATGACCTAAAGCAGTTCCGCCAGCTCAGCAGCAAGACGCCGGGGCACCCGGAGTACCGCTTCACGTCCGGCGTCGAGACCACCACCGGCCCGCTCGGCCAGGGCTGCGGCAACTCGGTCGGCATGGCGATGGCGCAGCGCTGGCTGGCCGAGCGCTACAACAAGCCGGGCTATCCCGTCTTCGACTACCACGTCTGGACCTTCAGCGGCGACGGCGACCACATGGAGGGCGTGTCCAGCGAGGCGGCGTCGATCGCCGGCCACCTCAGGCTGTCCAACCTCACCTGGCTCTACGACAGCAACCAGATCAGCATCGAGGGCTCGACCAGGCTCGCCTTCATCGAGGACACGCACCGCCGCTTCGAGGGCTACGGGTGGAACGTGGTCGAGGTGGCTGACGCCAACGACCTCGACCTGCTGCGGGAGCGGTTCCAGGAGGCGCGGGCGCAGGACGGCATAGCCGGCGGCAAACCGACCCTGATCGTGGTGCACAGCCAGATCGCCTACGGCGCGCCGAAGAAGGCTGGCACCGCGGCCGCGCACGGCGAGCCGCTCGGCGATGAGGAGATCGCCGGCACCAAGCGGTTCTACGGCTGGCCGGAGGACAGGAGCTTCTACGTGCCAGACGGCGTGGTGGAGCACTTCCAGGCCGGGCTCGGCGACCGCGGCCGCGGCCTGAACGCGGCCTGGCTAGAGATGATGGGCCGCTACCGGACCGAGTATCCGGAGCTCGCCGCCGAGCTCGAGATGATCAACCAGCACGAGCTGCCGGAGGGCTGGGACCGCGAGATCCCCACCTTCGAGGCCGACAAGAAGGGTGTGGCATCCCGGGAGAGCTCCGGCAAGGTGCTGAACGCGATCGCGCCCAATCTGCCATGGCTGATCGGCGGCGCCGCCGACCTATCGCCGTCGACCAAGACCAACCTCACCTTCCAGGGTGCGGGCAGCTTCGAAGCGGGCTCCTATGGCGGCCGCAATCTGCATTTCGGCGTGCGCGAGCACGGCATGGGCTCGATCACCAACGGCATCGCGCTGTCCGGCATCCGGCCGTACTGCTCGGGCTTCCTGATCTTCTCCGACTACATGAAGGCGCCGATCCGGCTCTCGGCGATCATGGAGCTGCCGGTCGTCTACATCTTCACCCACGACAGCATCGGCGTGGGCGAAGACGGGCCGACGCACCAGCCGATCGAGCAGCTGGCGCAGCTGCGCGCGACGCCCGGGCTGATGACGATCCGGCCCGGCGACGCCAACGAGGTCGCCGAGGCGTGGCGGCTGATCCTGCCGCTGAAGGAGCAGCCGGCGGTGCTGGCGCTGAGCCGGCAGCCATTGCCGACGCTGGACCGCACGCGCTACGCGCCGGCCTCGGGTCTCGCCAAGGGCGCCTACGTCCTTGGCGACTGCGACGGCACCCCGGAGGTGATCCTGATGGCGACCGGCTCGGAGCTCGCCCTGGCGGTCGGCGCCTACGAGACCCTGATCGCCGAGGGCATCAAGGCGCGCGTGGTGTCTATGCCGTCGTTCGACCTGTTCGAGGAGCAGACCGACGAGTACAAGGAGAGCGTGCTACCTCGGGCGGTCACGGCGCGCGTCGCAGTGGAGCAGGCGACCTCGTTCGGCTGGGACCGCTATGTCGGCTTCGACGGCACCATCATCGGCATGCACACGTTCGGCGCCTCGGCGCCGATGAGCGACCTGATGACCAAGTTCGGCTTCACGCCCGAGAAGGTTCTCGAAGCAGCAAGAAAGCAGGCAAGGGGCTCCGCCCCTTGACCCCGCCAAAGGCTCGCCTTTGGAAACCGCCTAACGAATCGGGTTCCAAGGGCCGCCGGCCCTTGGCGGGTCCAGGGCAGAGCCCTGGCCTTCCTCCAGAGGGATCAATCTCATGAATGTCGTGCAGAATGTGGGCAACCCGCTGCAGACCCTGGAGCGGTTCGGGCAGTCGCCCTGGCTCGACTTCATCCAGCGCTCGTTCGTGGCCGACGGCAGCCTGGCCGGGCTGGTGCGGAGCGACAGGCTGAAGGGCGTCACCTCCAACCCCGCCATCTTCGAGAAGGCGATGGGCCACGGCACCGACTACGACGAGCAGCTGCGCCAGATCGTCGGCGCCGGCAACACCGACGTCTCGGAGATCTACGAGACGATGGCGATCGCCGATATCCGCGCCGCGGCCGATGTGCTGAAGCCGGTCTGGGACGAGACCGAGGGCCTCGACGGCTATGTCAGCCTGGAGGTGTCGCCCTATCTCGGCCTGCGCACCGAGCCGTCGATCGTCGAGGCGCGGCGGCTGTGGCAGGCGGTCGGCAAGCCGAACCTGATGGTCAAGGTGCCGGGCACCGAGGCGGGCGTGCCGGCAATCCGCCAGCTGATCAGCGACGGCATCAACATCAACGTCACGCTGCTGTTCTCGACCGACGCCTACGAGAAGGTGCTGAAGGCCTACATCTCCGGGCTCGAGGAGCGGCACGGCAAGGGTGAGGACATCAGCCACATCGCCTCGGTGGCCTCGTTCTTCGTCAGCCGCATTGACGGGCTGATCGACAAGGCGATCGACAAGAGGGTGGCCGACGGCGACCCGGAGGCGGCGGCCCTGAAGGCTTTGCGCGGCAAGGTGGCGATCGCCAACGCCAAGATGGCCTACCAGCACTACCTCGAGGTCTCCGCCAGCCCACGCTGGCAAACCTTAAAGGCGGCGGGGGCCAACCCGCAGCGGCTGCTGTGGGCGTCCACCGGGGTCAAGGACAAGGCCTACAGCGATGTGCTGTACGTCGAGGAGCTGGTCGGCGCCGACACCGTGAACACGATGCCGCCGGCGACCATGGACGCGTTCCGCGACCACGGCACCGCGCGCAACGCGCTCGTCGAGGACGTGGAGGCCGCGCGTCACGTGCTGGCCGAGACCGAGCGGCTGGGCCTCGATCTCCGCGGCGTCACCACGAAGCTGGTGAAGGACGGCGTCGACGCGTTCGCCGACAGCTTCGACGCGCTGCTCGGCGCGGTGGCGGCGAAGAAGGCCGGCATGGCCGGCGACACAGTGGCGACGATGACCATGGCGCTGCCCAAGCCGCTCGACGAGGCGGTGCAGGCGAGCCTGGAAGCCTGGCGCAAGGCCGGCACCGTGCGGCAGATCTGGGAGCGCGACGCCGCGGTCTGGACCGGCAAGGACGAGGCCAAGTGGCTGCGCTGGCTCGACATCGTCGGCGAGCGCATCCAGCACCTGGACGAGCTGACCGCGTTCCAGGACCAGGTCAAGGCGAAGGGATATCGCCACGTGCTGCTGCTCGGAATGGGCGGCTCCAGCCTTGGGCCGGAGGTGCTGGCGCAGACCTTCGGCCAGCGCGCCGGCTATCCGGAGCTGCACGTGCTGGACAGTACCGACCCGCAGCAGGTGGCGACGTTCGAGGCCAAGGTCGAGCTGGCGGAGACGCTGGTGATCGTGAGCTCGAAGTCCGGCGGCACGCTGGAGCCGAACATCCTGAAGGCGTACTTCTTCGACAAGATGACCAAGGCGGTCGGCGACAAGGCGGGCGAGCACTTCGTCGCGGTGACGGACGCCGGCTCGCACATGGAGGACGTCGCAACCAGGGACGGGTTCTGGCACATCTTCCACGGAGACAAGGAGATCGGCGGCCGCTACTCGGTGCTGTCCAACTTCGGGCTGGTGCCGGCGGCGGCGATCGGGCTCGACGTGCGAGAGTTCCTGTCCAACGCTGAGCGGATGGCCAAGGCCTGCTCGGCCGGCACGCCGCCGCTGCAGCACCCGGGCGTCATGCTGGGGACCTTGCTGGGGGTGGCGGCCAGGCACGGCCGCGACAAGGTGACGATCGTGGCCTCGCCCGGGATCGCCGACCTCGGCGCCTGGCTGGAGCAGCTGCTGGCGGAGTCGACCGGCAAAGACGGGCTAGGCCTGATCCCGATCGAAGGCGAGGCCCTGGGCACGCCGGCGCAGTATGGCGAGGACCGCGTGTTCGCCTACCTGCGGCTGACCGACAGCCCGGACGCGGCGCAGGACGCCGCCATCAAGGCGCTGACGGAGGCCGGCCAGCCGGTAGCGACGATCGCGCTGTCGTCGAAGATGCAGATCGCGCAGGAGTTCTTCCGCTGGGAGTTCGCGACCGCGGTGGCCGGCGCCATCATCGGCATCGATGCCTTCAACCAGCCCGACGTCGAGGCCAGCAAGATCGAAACCCGCAAGCTCACAGACGCCTATGCCGAGAGCGGCTCGCTGCCGGCGGAGACACCGTTCGCCACCGACGGCGACTTCAGCTTCTTCGCCGACGAGAAGATCGCGGGTGGGCTCAAGGGCGACACCCTGGAGGCGGTGCTGAAGGCGCACTTCGCCACCGTGAAGCCCGGCGACTACGTGGCGCTGCTGGCCTACATCGAGCGCGACTCCAGAACCATCGCCTGGATCCAGTCGGCGCGGCTGGCGATCCGCGATGCCCGCCACGTGGCGACGGCGGCGGAGTTCGGGCCGCGGTTCCTGCACTCGACCGGGCAGGCCTACAAGGGCGGCCCGAACAGCGGCGTGTTCCTGCAGGTCACCGCCGACGACGCGGCCGACCTGCCGGTGCCGGGCGAGCGCTACAGCTTCGGCGTGGTCAAGGCGGCGCAGGCGCGCGGCGACTTCGACGTGCTGGCCGAGCGGGGCCGGCGCGCGTTGCGGGTGCACGTGAGGGGCCGGCTGGCGGCGGGGCTGGAGCGCCTGGGCGGCGCGATCGCGGCCGCCGTCGGCTGACGCCTTCCCGACCAGCCTTTCCGACCATCGTGAACGGGGACCTTTCCATGCAGATCGGCATCATCGGGCTAGGGCGGATGGGCGGGAACATCTCGGTCCGCCTCTCCAGGCATGGACACGAGGTGGTCCTGTTCGACCGCGATCCGAAGGTGGTGGGCACGGTGCACGGCCGGGCCGAGCGCAGCCAGGAGGCGCACGATCTCCGGGACATGGTCGCCAAGCTGGCGACGCCGCGCGTGGTCTGGGTGATGCTGCCGTCAGGCCGGATCACCGAGGAGACCATCGAGCAGCTCGGCGGCATGATGCAGTCCGGCGACATCATCATCGACGGCGGCAACAGCTACTACAAGGACGACATCCGCCGCGCCGCCACGCTGCGGGACAAGGGCATCCACTACGTCGACGTCGGCACCTCGGGCGGCGTGTACGGGATCGACCGCGGCTACTGCATGATGATCGGCGGCGCGAAGGAAGCGGTGGAGCACCTCGACCCGATCCTGTCGGTGCTGGCGCCGGGGATCGGCACCGTCGAGCGCACCCAGGGACGCGAGCACGACAGCCTCGATCCAAAGGCCGAGCAGGGTTACCTGCACTGCGGGCCAGCCGGCTCCGGGCACTTCGTGAAGATGGTGCACAACGGCATCGAGTACGGGATCATGCAAGCCTTCGCCGAAGGCTTCGACGTGCTCAAGAACAAGAGCTCCGAGGACCTGCCGGAGGACATGCGCTTCACGCTCAACACCGCCGACATCGCCGAGGTGTGGCGCCGCGGCAGCGTGATCTCGTCCTGGCTGCTCGACCTGTGCGCCAACGCGCTGGCCAAGAACGAGAGCCTGTCCGACTACACCGGCCAGGTCGCCGACTCGGGCGAGGGCCGCTGGACCATCGAGGCGGCGATCGAGGAGGCGGTGCCGGTGCCGGTGCTGACCCAGGCGCTGTTCACCCGCTTCCGCAGCCGGTCCGGCAACAACTTCGGCGAGAAGCTGCTGTCGGCGATGCGGTTCCAGTTCGGCGGCCACGTCGAGCAGCACGACACCGGCCACAAGCACGGCGCCGACGTCGTGGAGAAGCACCGGTAGCATGTCGGCCCGCCTCGATCTCGACCTCCCCGAGGACGACGCCGCGGACGGGCTGCTGCCGCAGCGCAGTCCCGCCTGCACCATGGTCATCTTCGGCGGCGGCGGCGACCTGACCCGCCGGCTGCTGGTGCCCGCACTCTACAACCTGGTGTCGGCGCAGCTGCTGGACGAGGGGTTCTCGATCATCGCGGTCGACTGGTCCGAGCTCGACAGCGAGACGCTGCGCCGGCAGCTCGGCGAGACGATGCGGACGTTCGTGGCGCAGCGCCGCGCCAGTGCCGCCGAGCTGCGGCAGGAGTGCTGGGACTGGCTCTGCCAGCGCATCTCGTTCCTGCGCGGCAGCTTCGACGACCCGCAGACCTACCAGGCGCTGTCCAGCGTGTGCGGGGTCGGCAACTGCGTGTTCTACCTGGCGGTGGCGGCACGGTTCTTCGCGCCGATCGTGGGCCAGCTCGAGGTGGCCGGGCTTACCCGCGAGACCGAGACACGGTTCCGCCGCGTGGTGGTCGAGAAGCCGTTCGGCTCCGACCTGGCCTCGGCGCGGGCGCTGAACGCGCAGCTGCGCAACTCGCTGGACGAGAGCCAGATCTACCGGATCGACCACTATCTCGGCAAGGAGACGGTGCAGAACATCCTGGCGCTGCGCTTCTCCAACGGCTTCTTCGAACCGCTCTGGAACCGGCAGAACATCGACCACGTGCAGATCACCGCGGCCGAGACGGTGGGGGTCGAGACGCGAGGCCGGTTCTACGAGACCACCGGCGCGCTGCGCGACATGGTGCCGAACCACATCATGCAGCTGCTGGCGATGATGGCGATGGAGGCGCCGAGCTCGTTCGACGCCGACGCGGTGCGCGACGAGAAATCGAAGGTGCTCTCCGCGGTGCACCGGCTGATGCCGGGCGATGTCGTGCGCGGGCAGTATGCCGCCGGCCACATCGCCGGGCGCGCCATGGCGGGCTACCGCGAGGAGCCGGACGTGGCGCCGGACAGCGGCACCGAGAGCTTCGTGGCCATGAAGCTGATGATCGACAACTGGCGCTGGGCTGGAGTGCCGTTCTACGTGCGTACCGGCAAGCGGCTGACGCAGCGCCGGACCGAGATCGCGATCCACTTCAAGCAGGCGCCGTATGCGCTGTTCCGCGAGACGCCGGTCGAGAAGCTGACGCCGAACATCATGGTGCTGCAGATCCAGCCGTTCGAGGGCGTCACCATGCAGTTCTCGGCCAAGGTGCCGGGCCCGACCGTCAAGCTCGGCGGCGTGCGGATGAAGTTCGACTACGCCGACTGGTTCCAGGAAGGGCCGAGCACCGGCTACGAGACGCTGATCTACGACTGCCTGATCGGCGACGCCACGCTGTTCCAGCGGGCGGACAACGTCGAGGCCGGGTGGTCCGTGGTGCAGCCGGCCCTGGATGCCTGGGCGGCAGATACTCGGGCGGCCGACACGGCCGACGCGCCCCTGCCGCACATCGAGCCGGGCGGGCTGCACTTCTACGCCGCCGGCAAGGCGGGCCCCGCGGCGGCGGACGCGCTGCTGGCCCGCGAAGGCCGCCACTGGCTGCGGCTCACCGGATGATCCCGGCCCCCCGCGCGCCGGCTGCCGCCCGGATCAGGTTGCTGGTTTCGGACATCGACGGCACGCTGATCAACGGCGACAAGGAGCTGACGCCGGCGACGCTGGACGCCGTGGCCTCGCTGCGGCAGGCCGGCATCCGGCTCTGCCTGGTCAGCAGCCGGTCGGTGCGCGGCATGCGGACGATCCTGGGCGGGGTCGGCAACGACGGCCCGGTGGCCGGGCTGAACGGCGCCGAGATCGTCGGCGCGGATGGCGGCGTGGTGGAGACGCGGCCGCTGGCAACGGAGACGGCACGGCTGGCGATCGAGACGCTGACGCTGAACCACGTCGATTGCTGGGCCTTCTCCGGCGGCGAGTGGCTGATCCGCGACGTCGCCGGCCCTTACGTGCCGCGCGAGCGCCGGACGGTGCGGTTCGAGCCGACGACGGTGCGCTCGTTCGAGCCCTACATCGACCGCATCGGCAAGATCATGGGCTCCAGCAACGACTACGCCCTGTTGGAGCGCATGGAGACCGAGCTGCAGACCATGCTGGGCCGCGACGTCAGCGCGCACCGCTCCTCGCCCTGGTACCTCGACGTCACGCACGCCCAGGCCAACAAGGCCCATGCCGCGCGCCGCCTGGCGGGACTGCTGGGCATCGACTGGTCCGAGGTGGCCTGCATCGGCGACATGGACAACGACATGGCGATGCTGGGCGAAGCGGCGCTGGCGATCGCCATGGGCAACGCGCCGCCGGCGGTGGCCGCGGCCGCGCACTTCGTGACCGGCACCAACGACGAGGATGGCTGGGCGGAGGCGGTCGTCGACTTGATCCTGCCGCGGGCCCCTGGAGATCAGCCATGAGCTTACTAGGAAGACCAGGGGCTTTGCCCCTGGACACCACTGGGGCCGTGGGTCGCAGGCCCCGATCCGTTGAGGCTCTTCTTACGAATCGGGGTTCGGGGCCCGCGGCCTCAACGGGTCCAGGGCAGCGCCCTGGCCTTCCCTCATGACCGCGCCCCCCAAGATCAGCCTCGTGCTGGCCGACGTCGACGGTACCCTGGTCACCCGCGACAAGGTGTTGACCGACCGGGCGGTGCGCGCGGTGCGGACGCTGCGCGAGCGCGGCATCCGCTTCGCGGTGACCAGCGGGCGGCCGCCGCGCGGCATGGGCATGCTGATCGGGCCGCTCGACATCACCGAGCCGATCGCCGGCTTCAACGGCGGGCTGTTCGTCCGCCCGGACCTGTCGATCATCGAGGCGAAGACGCTGTCGCGCGAGGCGGCCGACGCGGCGGTGCGCGTCCTGCGCGACCACGAGGTCGACGTCTGGGTCTATAGCGGCGAGGACTGGCTGGTGGGCGACGCGAAGGCGCCGCATGTCGACCGCGAGCAGTGGACGGTGAAGTTCGCGCCGACCGTCACCAAGGATTTCGACGCGGCGCTGGAGCACGCGGTGAAGATCGTGGGCGTCAGCGACGACCTCGAGGTGATGAGGAAGGTGGAGCGGGCGGCGCAGGGCGAGCTGGGCGACCGCGCATCGGCGGCCCGCTCGCAGCCCTACTACCTCGACATCACCCATCCCGACGCCAACAAGGGCGGCGTGGTGCTGAGCCTGGAGCGGATGCTGGGGGTGAGGCCGTCCGAGGTGGCGACGCTGGGCGACCAGCCCAACGACGTGCTGATGTTCAGGAAGAGCGGGATCTCGATCGCCATGGGCCAGGCCGCCGACGAGGTGAAGCAGGCGGCGACCTACGTCAGCGACTCCGCCGAGGACGAGGGGTTCGCCAAGGCGATCGAGCGCCACGTGCTGGGAGAGGCGGCGTGACCACGCACGCCGGCGAGGGGCGCGTCGAGGTGCTGGACGATCGGGAGGCGGTCGCGCGCCGGGCCGCGGACCTGCTGACCGAGCGGGCACTGGCCAAGCCGGGTCCGTTCGTGGTGGCGCTGTCCGGCGGTTCCACGCCGAAGCGGCTGTACGAGATCCTGGCTGGGCGCGATCATGCGGCACGTTTTCCGTGGGACCGGGTTCGGCTGTGCTTCGGCGACGAGCGGATGGTGCCGCCGACCGACGAGGACAGCAACTACAACATGGCCAACCTGGCGATGCTGTCGAAGGTGCCGGTGCCGCCGCAGAACGTGTTCCGGATGCCGACCGACGGCACTCCGGCGGAGGCGGCGGCGCGCTACCAGGGAGAGCTGCAGGCACTCTACGGTGCCGCCGAGCTGGAGCCGGGCCGGCCGCTGTTCGACGTGGTCCTGCTGGGGCTTGGCGAGAACGGCCACACCGCGTCGCTGTTTCCGGACACCGGCGTGCTGGGCGAGACGACCGCCTGGGTCGGCAGCTGCGAGCCGCACGATGCGCCGCATGCACGGCTGACGCTCACCTACCCGGCGATCGCCAGCAGCGCCGCGGTGCTGTTCCTGGCCACCGGGGCGGCGAAGGCTCCGGTGATCCGGGCGGTGCGCGGCGGCGACGGGGCGCTGCCGGCGACGCATGTCTGCAGCGACGGCGAGCTGATCTGGGTGCTGGACCAGGCAGCAGCGGGAACCGCCGGCCATGGATGATCCGGCGCTGGCGCTGAAGCGGCTGGTGGGTGCGGCCGCCGCGGAGCTGGTCGAGGACGGGATGGTGGTCGGCATCGGCACCGGCTCCACCGCCGACTGCATGATCGACAGCCTGGGAGCCCGGGTGCAGGCGGGCCTGCGCTGCGTCGGCATCCCGAGCTCGGTGCGCAGCGCGGAGCGGGCGCGGGCGCTGGGCATCGAGATCGGCAGCTTCGCCAGCCACCCCGAGATCGACCTCACCCTGGACGGCGCCGACGAGGTCGAGCGCGGCACGCTGAATCTCGTCAAGGGGCTGGGCGGCGCACTGCTGCGCGAGAAGATCGTGGCGGCAGCGTCGGCACGCATGGTGGTGCTGGCCGACGCAAGCAAGCTGGTCGACAGGCTGGGCCGGCATACGGCGGTGCCGGTCGAGGTGTCGTCGTTCGGCTGGGAGGCGACCGCGCTGCGGCTCGGCCGGCTGGGCGCCCGGGTGTCGCCGCGCCGCGCCCGCGGGGGCGAACTCACCGTCACCGACGGCGGCAACATGATCCTGGACTGCGCCTTCGGCCCGATCGAGGACGCGGCGGCGACCGAGGCCGGCATCCGCGGGATCGTCGGCGTGTTCGAAAGCGGGCTGTTCGTCGGCCGCGCATCGCTGGCGCTGGTGGCGAACGCGGGCGGCATCGTCCGCTACGAGGTGGGATGAGCGCGCCGCCGGTGGCCCGCCGCATCCTGGTGGTGATGGGGGTGTCCGGATCCGGCAAGACGACGGTGGCGGAGCTGCTGCGCGACCGGCTCGGCTGGCCGTTCCAGGAAGGCGACGAGCTGCACCCGCGGCGCAACATCGACAAGATGCACGCCGGCATCCCGCTCGACGACGCCGATCGGGCGCCGTGGCTCGAGCGCTGCGCCGAGTGGATCCGGGCCCGCCACCAGTCCGGAGAGCCCGGCATCCTGACCTGCTCGGCGCTGAAACGCGACTACCGGGAAACGCTGTGGCAGGGCTTCGCCGACGTGTGGTTCCTGTACCTCAAGGTCCCGGACGAGCTGCTGCAGGAGCGGCTGGAACGCCGGGAGGGCCATTACATGCCGAGCAGCCTGCTGCCGACGCAGCTGCGCACCCTCGAGGAGCCGGGGGCCGGCGAGCAGGTGATCGAGGTCGAGGACCGGGATACGGCCGAGGCGACGGCGGCCGCGGTGCTGGCGCGGCTGTAGCCCCGCCCCTGGTCCGCATCACGCATCGTTCATCGTGCGGGCTCATCGACGCGTCCGGTCCTGGACTATCTTGCATGGAGTGCGGCGCGGACGCCGGATGGAGCGGGGGGCATCCCGATGCCGATCAGGATACGGAATCGTGCCATGACCTGGATGGCCGCACTGGCGGCGGCCGGCCTGTCCGGCGTCAGCCTGCCGGCCAGGGCTACGCCGACCGGCGGACCGAACCTCTCGCCGCCGGCGACGATCGAGTGGCCGGCGGCGCCGTTGGACCCGGGCGCCGGTGCCGTGGCCCGATCGGGTCCAGTGGTGGCGCAGTCGCAGATCGACGCCGGGCCGCTGCAGGGTCCGCTCTCCGCTGCTGGCGCCGATGGCCGGACCGGACGCTGCACCTACCCGACGCGCCGCGTGGCGCACCATCGCCAGGTGACGCATCAGGCCGCACGCCTGCTGCCGGCGGCCGTGCCGCTGGTGCCCGTGGTTCCGGTCTACGCCTATCCCCCGCCTATCTTCTATCGGCCGGCCCCGCTGTTCTACGGCGTCCGTCCGTTCTACCGCCCCTATTTCTACCCCTACCTCTACAGGCCATATCTGCGCGGTCCGTACGGCTACGGCCGCGGCTTCTACTGATACAGGCCGCGTCCGGAGGTCCGCCGCGCGTCGCCACCGGACGGGTCCGATCCGATCCAGGCAAACCGGACCGAGGTGCTGGACGCTGCCGCGTGGCATCGTTGGCGGCGCGGCTGATCCCGGCGATGTCGCCGGTCTCGGCCGAGGAACTGCGGCAGGAGACGGCGAGGGATGCGACGCCGCAGCACACGGGATCGGCATAGACAGATACAGGGCGGCGCTGACGGACCAGCCGGTGTTGTACACGCCCGGATTCATCCTGCGACGGCCAGCGAAACGGGATGTTCCCGCCATCGTTGCCATTGCCGGCGATTGGGAGGTCGCAAGCCGCCTCGCGCGCCTGCCGCATCCCTACCTGGAGGCCGACGCGCTCTTCTTCCTCGACACGATCGTTCCGGCGGAACTGGCGTGGGTGATCGTCGAGCGATCGTCCAGGCAGGTCGTCGGCGTGCTCGGACTGGCGCCGGATGGGAGGGCGGCCGAGACCGTCGACACCATGACCCATGCCGAGGCGGCGATCGCCGACCTGGTGGCGCAGGGAGT